>NC_017542.1:115000-752500 GCF_000237325.1 Paenibacillus polymyxa M1 | reverse complement strand
GTTACAGCCGAAGCCAGCGCCAGCGCTATACGACCAATCTTATCGACAAGAATACCTGTAATCAGAGACGGAAGATACATAGCGCCAATATGAAAACCGATGACTAATCCTACTTCGCCAAGTCCATGTCCATGATGCTTCATATGTACGGGAGTCATCGTCATAATCGCAACCATGACAATTTGAGTTATTATCATAATTAAAGCGCCAAGAGTAATTCCTTTTTTGCCATCACGAGTAGCTTCAAGATCAGAAGACGACTGGCTTCCTTGTGCCGCCTGATTCGCAACCGCTTTGGCTACCAATAAAGGATCTGGATGAAGAAGTAGCAATAATATTATGCCTGCTAGTGTATAGGCTACAGCCGCTAAAAGAAAAGGTCCCGCTAAACTGGGGACTCCAATGGATAACGCAAACTCTCCCGTAACGTTAACTAAGTTGGGACCGGCTACCGCTCCGATCGTTGTAAAGACCATAGCCATACTCGCAGCTGTTGCTCTCTGCTTTGAATTCGCGAGATCTGTACCGGCATAACGAGCCTGCAGGTTTGTAGCCGTTCCCGATCCATAAATAAGAAGGGAGACCAAAAGCAGGGTAATACTATTCATAAGAGCTGCAACAACGACACCGATCGCCCCAACTCCCCCTGCAATAAAACCGAGTCCCAACCCCATCCGTCGGCCAAATCTTTGGGAAAACCGACCAACGAGGAGCGCTGCAACCGCTGATCCAAGTGTAAATAGTGCTGTAGGAACCCCCGTGAACTTATCCGTACCCAGCATATCTTGCGCCAATAACGCACCCACGGTTACTCCGGCAGCCAGTCCGGCGCCTCCAAAAATTTGAGAGAAAATAACGGTGATAAGCGTACGACGATACAGTTTTTTTTGCTTATCTGAAGATTCCACATAGGAATTGATAAGCGCTTGCTTCTTCTGCGAAGCATTCGTCAAATTCATTAAGGCTAACATCCTCCCCTGATTCCCTTCAAAACAGTTATCTGTTTTTCATCAAAAAGTGACAAGCATTCCAATCTTCATGAACCTGTCACTTCGTTAAGAATAAAGTCGTTCCAATCGTGAACACTCTTATCCAAGTGTCTAGCTTCGAAACCATGAGCTTGCAACAATTCAATAGCTCTAACCGCCATTAAGCAATACGGGCCTCTGCAATAAGCCACAATCTTTGAGTCGGCTGGCAACAAGGATAACTGCTCCGCTAATTCTTCAATTGGAACGGAAACAGCTCCCGGTATATGCGCAGTTTCATATTCATCTCGTGGCCGTACATCCAGAAGTGTGACTTCCCCTTTTTCCATCCGCATTGCCAATTCTTCCATTGTGACTCCTTCAACATCTGAGAATTGACCCAAAAATTGCTCCTTAATATGCTGAACTTCAATTAACTGCTTTTCAGACAGGTCATACAGTGAATTTAAAAAGTGCAAAACAGATGAATCAGAAAGTTCATAATACACAAAGTTTCCCTGCTTTTTGGATTGAACCAACTTAGCCTGATATAGAGTTTGTAGATGCTGAGAAACATTGGCAACGGACATCGAAGTCATTTTAGATAGAACTTCAACTGATTTGGGTCCTTGTATGAGAATATCAAGAATTTCCAACCTTTTCGGGCTGGACAAGCATTTTCCAATCCGTGCGTATTCGGTGAAAAGACCATCTTTGAAATCTCGTTCGTTCACTATCAAACACCCCATTAATTAAACTATTCAATTAACTTCTTTAATTATGAAATTATAAATCTTCCTTTTTTTCATGTCAATTCTGAAATATATTCAGTTTTCACGCAAAAAAAGCCAGCTGCATGAGCTGGCAAATATCCATTTTCCCCTTTATTCCACTTTCAGACTGACTTCTCCCTGTAACTCCCCATCCGCTGAGGCTTGAAGCAACAGCTCACCAGCCACATCCCCGGATTGTACAATCACAAGACATCTTCCTCTGTGTGTTCGTCTCTCTTTCCCCTTGTAGGGTTCATCACTGGTGAGATCTCCATTGTCTATTCCAAGGATACGACCATCACCATGCAGTTCAAAGCTCAAATCAACATCCTGGTTGGGTACAACAATCCCATGTTGATCTATAACGGTTACTTCCACATGAGATATTTCATGCCCATCAGCAGGGAGAATCGCCCGATTAGCCTCCAATTTTAGTGCATAAGGAAGCCCAGCGGTGGTCAGTTCATGCTCACAAACCTGCTGATTCCCATTACGGCCTATAGCCCGAATTTTTCCTGGCGTATAGGGAAGTTCCCATAGGATTAAATGATTAGGGAAATCGGTCAACTTTCTCTCACCGTATGATTCCTCGTTCACGATCAATTCTACGCTCTCACAATTGGTAAAGGTAACCAACCCTATCAGTTTTCCTGCGTATTCAGGAAATGTCCAGTGATCTTCCATAGTCGGCGATTTCCAGTGCATTGTCCATGTGGGATTATATTCCGATTTCATATGATCGTTAAATACGGCTATGTGCACAACTGGCTGATCAGACCATAGACTTTGTTGGAGATAAGATACAGGTTTGCGGAACCCACATGTGTCGATCAGTCCGGAGGACCATCCTTTAGAGGGGTAGCTTGTTTCTCCCAAATAGTCTATTCCACTCCAAACAAATTGACCGATCACATAATCATGATTAGCAACATCAAACCAGGGATTCAGGGGTAAATAACCTTTAACCCGGTTATCTTTACCCCGATAGTATGGGAATGTCTCTGTTCCGAGGATAAGCGTATCCGGCATGGCTGCTCTATAGTGCTCATACCACTGTTCCTGATAGTTCAGCCCTAGCACATCCACTCGTTGTGCCAGCAGCTTGGTATGCTCCACCTTGGATTCAATCGAACCATCACGCAGGCTGATCGGTGTATTATGCGGCTCAAGCGCACAGGTAACAGGCCGGGTTGGGTCTTTTTTATGGCAAAAGGCAACGAGTTTCTCCAGCATGTTTAGCATGGACGGTTGACCTTGATTCTCCACTTCATTACCAACGCTCCACATCAAAACACTAGGATGATTCCTGTCTCTAACAAGCATGGTCTCCAGATCCTTTTCCCACCATTCATCATATAGATGTTCATAGGAAAGAGATTTCCATTTATCAAAAGCCTCATCAACCACCAAAAAACCCATCTGATCACATAAGTCTAATAGTTCGGGCGCCATAGGATTATGAGCAAAACGGATTGAGTTACAGCCCATTTCCTTCAGCTTCTCCAGCCTTCTCTTCATTGCTGTATCATGATAAGCAGCTCCCAGGCAGCCTAAATCATGGTGAATGCACACTCCCTTCAGCTTCAAGCTGCTTCCATTCAACAATAATCCTTTTTGAGAATCGAGGATCACTTTTCTTATACCAAAAGGGGTACGATAACGATCCACCTCAGTATTGTCGCAATAGATCGTCGTTTGGGCTTCATAGAGCACTGGATGGTCCGGTGACCATAATTCCGGCTCTAAAACTCGTGTTTTCTGCTCAATTTCCTCTGATTCTAAGCCTGCAAGGGTTACTCGGTTTTCAATTTTCCCTTTTAGTTGTCCCTGTGAATCCAATATTTCAGTCATAATCGTACACTCTACAGCATGCGCATAATGATTACTTACCTGGATTCTGGCACTCACCTTGGCTTCATCTGGTGAAATTTCAGGTGTGGTAATATAAGTGCCCCATTCGGTTATGTGAAGATAATCCGTATAAATCAGCCAGACATTACGATAAATACCGGCCCCTGAATACCATCTGTCAGGTGGAAGAAGCGTATTGCCCACTTTGACGGCAATTACGTTCTCCTCATCCCACCGAATATATGGAGTCAAATCATACTGAAAGCTAACATATCCATAGGGCCGCTTGCCCACAAAATGCCCATTGAGCCAAACCTCACTATTACTGTGAATGCCATCGAATTGTATGTATACGCGCTGTTTTGGAGAGGAGGGCTCCACATTAAAATGCTTTCTGTACCACCCGACGGACCACCTGGGCAAATAGGCTTGATTGCCGCCATACGGCATATGTGGATCAAACGATTTTTCAATACTCCAATCATGAGGGAGATGAAGGTCCCGCCAATGCCCATCGTTATAATCTGTCTTCTCAGCACCTGTGTAGTTGCCCTCTACGAATGTCCAATCTGTTCTGAACGGCATAATCACTCTGCTTCCCATTATCTTGCCTCCATTTCATAAAGTAGATGAACGGATATAAACAACAATGTGGGATGATCATCATAGGTATGGTCTCGCTTACAATATTTCAAACACGGGGCGATCCTCGACAAAGTAGACGGGGAGCGTTGGAAATTGGAGGGAAAGTGTATCAGCAAGATACTTCATACCAGGCGCTTCACTCTCAGCATGTCCCAGCATGATAAGTGCTTTATTTTGCCCTTGATAGACAGCGTCTTTCACATATTCTGGTGTTTCCCATTCGGGCCCTTCACCAGCAATGACCAGGTCTACATTTTCATGTAGAAATAATGGTATGGCTAGTTCACCACCTCCCCTATATCCGACTAAGATTCCCACTCGTTCACACGGCATGGATACCTCACCAGCTACTCGTACATAACGAATATGAAGTTTGGCTTTCATATATTCAGCGATCTCCTTAACTTCCATAGCCGGAATAGCCAAAATGGCGGAAGAGGGCTGCTGTTTCACAACGTAAGGGTGCCAATCAAGCACCTGAAGAAGTCCAACCATCACTCCATCTGGCTGATAACGGTGTATGGTGTCATGAAAACGATAAAT
This sequence comes from Paenibacillus polymyxa M1, assembly GCF_000237325.1. NCBI lineage: Bacteria > Bacillati > Bacillota > Bacilli > Caryophanales > Paenibacillaceae > Paenibacillus > Paenibacillus polymyxa. The sequence goes on along the minus strand of NC_017542.1, from coordinate 747,720 downwards.
CCCTACGCCTGAGTCGGCGACCAGGCGAGATTTGTGCAAATAGACAGGATCATGTAGTAAACATTCCTGGATACCGTGATGGCTATAATACATACCTTCATGCGTAATAATAAAATTCGCGCCAAGCGAAATAGCTTGTTCTATTACATACTGTGACGCGCAGAAAGCGGTTACAATTCCTTGAATCTCAGTATCCCTAAGCTCTGGGTTAAGCAGATCTACGGTCGTATTGGGTATGTCTATTCCCTTTGTCAGATGAATCACCATCTGCCCCATAGTCATGATCATACATGTATCCCTCCCCATGAAAAATATGTATCAATTGTACCATTTTATTCTATCATGGGGCCTATTATTTCTAGCAAAACAGCCAGCTCCAAGGGAGCTAGCTGTTTTTGCGAATGCATCTATTTTTTTATTTCAGAACTCCCAAAATGGAGTCGATTCGTTCTTTTGCTCCTTGCCAAGATGCCATGACCGGGAATGCATATTGCTCTCTTGCTCTCAAATTCCATGGATGAGGAATACAAAGCACCTTCTTCCCGTCCTCCAGCGCAGGCACTAGATTATGGGGACCATCATCAATCAGGAGATCATAGTTAATCAGATTCTTTCGTTTACATGGGAAAAAATTCTCCATCGGAATGAATGGCATATGCCTCTGAAGCCAATTCCATTTCTCCACGACGGTTTTTGGTTCTGCCGCTGTCACAATAATGACATCAAAAGCATTGCAAAGCTTCTCCATTTCTTCTACAACATACTCGTCATATAGCTCAAGTTCCTCAAACAAACCCGGTCGTCCATAAAATACATCATGTGTGCTTTTGGGATGACGTAGATGATCGGTGTTCCAATCTAACATGTCTTCATAATGAAGCGGATGAGTGGGAAATTCACTATTGTTATGGTATATAGCCCGTTTGACGAGATGACAGATCGTATCGTCCATATCGACTGCTATGATTGGTTTTCTCATCATCTGCCCCTATCTATTCTGGTAAAAGTATTACGAGAATATCATACAACAATTTAATACCGGGGTGAAGCTTGACATGGGCTATACTGTCGGTTCCTCAGATGACTCCTGATAGCTAACCAAACATATTGTTAGGTTGGTTTATATTCAACAAAGAAATCATAAAAATTAGTTAGGTTTTATTTTAATATTTTTAACTAAATTACCAACGTAAAAAATCAAGAAAACACATTATAATAGAGAGAAAATCCATCATAAAACCTTTAAAAATCACACTTTAATAAGAATTCCATACAGATATACTCCAAAAACAAAAATAAATTAAAAAATCAATTGAATAACAAATTCACAAATGATAGAATAACGAAAAATAACTTCTTCAAAAATGAAAGCGCTTTACATTGTGTTTAGCTTACTGCTATTTACATACTTACATACCTACTCCACCTCTATATAGCAGGAAGTTGAATAATATATTTTAGGGAGGAATAGAAGTGAACGCATTGTTAAGAAAAGCATTATTGTCTGGACTCGCTGGTCTGCTTATCATGATTGGTTTGGGGGGATTCTTCTCCAAGGCGCAAGCTGCTTCAGGATTTTATGTAAGCGGTACCAATCTGTATGACTCTACAGGCAAACCGTTCGTTATGAGAGGCGTCAATCATGCTCACACTTGGTACAAAAACGATCTTTATACTGCTATCCCAGCAATTGCTAAAACAGGTGCTAATACAGTCCGAATTGTCCTTTCTAACGGAAACCAGTACACCAAGGATGACATTAATTCCGTGAAAAATATTATCTCTCTCGTCTCCAACCATAAAATGATTGCTGTACTTGAAGTTCATGACGCTACAGGTAAAGACGACTATGCGTCTTTGGATGCAGCAGTGAATTACTGGATTAGTATAAAAGATGCTCTGATCGGCAAGGAAGATCGGGTTATCGTGAACATTGCGAACGAATGGTATGGCTCTTGGAATGGAGGCGGTTGGGCAGATGGGTATAAGCAAGCGATTCCCAAGCTGAGAAACGCAGGCATCAAAAATACGCTCATCGTCGATTGTGCTGGATGGGGACAATACCCTCAGTCTATCAATGACTTTGGTAAATCTGTGTTTGCAGCTGATTCTTTGAAAAATACCGTTTTCTCCATTCATATGTATGAATTTGCTGGCAAAGATGTTCAAACGGTTCGAACCAATATTGATAACGTTCTGTATCAAGGGCTCCCTTTGATTATTGGTGAATTTGGCGGTTACCATCAGGGAGCAGACGTCGACGAGACAGAAATCATGAGATACGGCCAATCTAAAAGCGTAGGCTGGTTAGCCTGGTCCTGGTATGGCAATAGCTCCAACCTTAATTATCTTGATCTTGTGACAGGACCTAACGGCAATCTGACCGATTGGGGTCGCACCGTGGTAGAGGGAGCCAACGGGATCAAAGAAACATCGAAAAAAGCGGGTATCTTCTAAAAAGACAATAAGAATATAAAAAGGCTCATGGTTGAACGACCATGAGCTATTTATTTTTAATACTTTGTACTAAAGTATTCGCTGAGCGCTTCTGATCTTGCACTCCCTGATTTACAGGGTGATTTTAATTTCATACACGGGTACGATGCTGACCGTGCCAATATCCGCGATTCGTTCCTCCGCAGTCTCTTTCCAGCCAGCCATGGTCGTATTGCTGTTTAGAACCTTGCCCTTTCGAATTGGAGCAACGTATACGTACATCCCTCGCTCGATAAGCCGATGTTCAAATGATTTCAAACCTATTTCCCAGGTTGTGTGGTTACAGAAATTATCGTGAATCAGTTCACCGTCAATAAATGCATAACCAATGTCTCCCGTATAATCGATACGCAACAGAGCCTCTTTGATCCCATTGAAGGCATTTATTTCGAAATCAAGAACGAATTTATCATGGTTCACCCTTTTCAGATTAAATTGTATTTCTTTCTTAGGAACCCTTAACAGATACATTGTAAATAATTCACTTTCTGTTGTTGCAAACAACTCTCCACCAGATATAGATGTGATTGAGTCGTCAAAATCCGGGAATACACTCAGTGCTACAATCTCCTGATCTGTTGATTCCAGTCTTATCTCATCTTCGGATACAAGTAAATTGGCACTCGTCAAGATAACTCTGTCCCGACCTTGCAGGTTAACCTTCCAAAACTCCAAGCTTTGTTCATCAGTCATCGTGTAGATGGCGACTTTTAAGCCACTTTCAAATACCAGGCGGATAAGACTCTCTTCCTCTTCAGCAATCTGAATGATCGTATTCCCATCCAATTGTTCTATCGAACCTTTGTCGATTGTGGCACTGATGATATCTTTTGACTCCAATGCATACGTTCCTTTCATCCCGTCCGGTACAAAGAAAAAATAATATATTTCTTCTTCTTCTATCCTTGTTATCAGCTGTGCTGTTGCATATTTGAGCTTTATTCCATCCAAATTGAGGTTAAATGGCAATATAGCGAAGCTATCACGTCCTAACGTTAGTTCACCTTGACTAGGGATTACAATCGTTTCCTCAGCCAGCTCGATGCTTACATTAAAATCGTACAGGTCATGATTTTCAACATGGTCCTGGAAATTATTTAGAAACAGGTAGCCCGACCCGGCACTGGAGCGCACCGCATATCGTAAGGTATCCACATCATAAGGGTCCATTCGGGACGTGTCCTCTGGCAGTATAGTCTTCGTCAGAGAGAATTGCTTTTGGAATGTTGAAAGAAAATAATGCTGCAGCTTTGTTCTTCGGTATGACTCCCTGATCTGACCAAATTCTCCGATCATGGCATTAAAATCATAGGATATTTTAGGTGTAGCCAGATCGTTTGTGAACGGGTTAACCTTACCTCGAGGATTGGAGCCCCCATGATACATATAGTATCCGATCAGGTTACAGCCTTCTGCAACCTTCATGACTGTCATCGCTGGAACACTACGATAAGGAAATGCAAACCGGTATTTATAAAACTGAACCATGCCGCCACCCATTTCGCAGCAAGCGTACGGATAGTCTTCCGGGGCGTATAGGGGCTCAAAATTGTAGCTCTTCGGAATCTTGTTATTATGCTTGTCTCGGAAAATGTATTCCGGTGTCGCAGGATGCTCGTCCTTCCCCTCCAAACGTCCCTCTTCGTAATAGATCCACGGCCAGTAGGCATACCCGCCCCATAATGGCAGCATATCAGGAACAGGCGTTGTCGCTCCTCCCCAGCCTGTGCATGTATAGATCGGGGTATCAATCCCTGCTTCCAAAGCTATTTCTTTAAGCTTTAACATAGGTGAATTACCGTCACTCCCAGAGTTTAACCACGTATCATTAATCCCTACAGTCAATCCCCACTGAGCAGAGGAATGATGATGCTCGTTTTCGATTTGGGTGCCGATGATCGGCCCACCCTCCTTATATAACAGCCCTTTAACCTGAATACCAATTTCGTTATACATTTTTCTTGTATAGAACAGATACCCCTCATCATTAGAACGAACCTCAAATGGGCGGCCGAATAGCCAATCCGGTATACCGCCGTTTCGGATTTCGCCATGATTGAAGGGGCCGATCCGGATAATGACATATAGCTGATGTTTGCCGCACAACTCAATGAAATGACGGAGGTTTTTGTTTCCGCTCCAATTAAAACTACCTTCAACTTCTTCATGTAGATTCCAAAAGATATAAGTAGCAATAATATTGACGCCACCCATTTTTATTTTAATAATTTCGTCTTCCCAATAGCGTTCATCATAGCGTGTATAATGGAATTCACCACAAATCCCGAAAAAAGGCTCTCCATCCTTCTCCATAAAATAGTTGGTGAATCCGATTTGTTCTCCCTTTGGGTTGGTGCCGCCAAGTTTAAGATGTCCTTTCACAATCTGCTTGTGATCATCTTGGACCGTAATTCGATAGTTTCTCATGAAGTTCACTCCCCTCACTCATTCATATTGAATGACACCGGCATCTTAGAGACAACAGGTTGTCTAAGAAAGAAACTCTAATTTGAATTTAGGATAAATTGGTTCCACTTGCGCTGCCAGGCTATATCATTCCAGAATGGATGATGCGGAGCACAGTTGGAGCAGAGAGTCATTCCCCAGAACCCTAGTGCCATTCCTTTTCGCAACACATATTCGGCTATATATTTACCAACTGGACCTTCTTCAAATTGGGCATACAGCGGCGTATAGCCTACATAACCTTCTCCTATGACAATTGGAATACCGGAATGACGGGTCCATTCATGAATCTCTTCCAATCGGGAGTCGGCCTTCTGCAACATGGCCATTTTATGATCCCCGTACCGATCGTACAAAAATAAATCCCATTGATCCGGATCTACCCAGTCGTGCAAATAAATAAGCCTCATGCCAACGGGGTTGCCTTCCATCCGCCAATTCTGCTCTGGAGGCAGAATCCATTCTGCAAATGGAGGGGCTTCTTCCCTCAATAGGGATTGGACGAAGGGATTGGGGAACGGAGCCAGCTCATCATCAAGCCCTGCCGCTTCCATAAGCTCATTCAGCACCCCTTTAATATAAAGATGAAAATGGGCCACCTGCATATTGCGCGCCACGTAAGCTTTGGGGTAGGCTTCATTTAACGTATAGCTGGCTGTCATCATCATATCTGGATGGCATTGGCGAAGATATTCAATCGCTTCTTCTACATAGGGCTGCATTGCTTCAACAAGCGCTGGTATGTTCGTTTCCGCTATGCCCACAGACGTTCCGACAGCGTTTAACTGCCCAAATTCCACTTCGTTATGCAACTCTGTATAGACAATCCGATCCCTATAGCCTTCTGCTGTAACAAAACGAATCAACTGATCCATTGATTTGGCAATGGCCATAAATCTTTCCTTAGGAGGGATCGCAGCTAATTCATCTCTAAGCTCAGTATGAGCCAGGAAGGTCGGACTCTGCTGATATTCCCAAGAGGATAATATAATGTAACAGTTATGTGCCTTGGCCTGCCTAAACAGCTCGAGCAAATGAGCATGCCCATCCAGCACTGCGCCGCCCCGACAGTTATACCAGCGCGTACGCTGGCCCACTTTCCCAAGGCTCGCAAACTCCAAGGAGCCAGTACGTTTGCCATCCGCCGTAAACAACATGAAGGGCATGGCGCATATTCGGATCGTATTGTAGCCTCTTTCGACTGCTTCCTGAAAACGAGCTTCCAGATCGCTGTAGGGCTCCCCCTCCTGGGTCATGGTGTACCAAGAGAAGTCCCACATCGTAATCGTCAGTTTGTGCGGTACATTTCTCATCAGACTAGTCATGTGAACTCCCCTCCCAGCCCCAGTCCATAGGGTTCAATGCTCTTTAATTCAATAGCCTTCCGCAGCCCTTCTACAGCCTGTTCAATCTGTACAGTTCTCTTCACGCTCAACTCATCACTCCCTCATAGTCACTCTTATACAAAAGCTTACAAGTAAGCGATATCACATACAATTGACAATCCACTGTTTATGATGGACTATATACGTATTTCATCATTAGAGCCGCCTACGGCTGGGAGATAAATAGCTTATGAATAAGAAAGCTGATGAATTTGAGCGTAAAAAGGTATATGTCCTTCCACCCTATATGCTGAATAAATTAAAAACAAATCCGCTTACAAAAAATTTATATATTACGGATATAGGCTACTTCAGCCATGCCCGCCATCATTTTCGCGAAAGAACACACGGCTGTAACTCTCATATATTCATTTACTGTGCGAGTGGACAAGGCTGGGTGCGAACCAAGGATAACCTAACCATTGTCCTGAAAGAGCGAAGCTTTGCTTACATTCCTAGGGACATGCCGCATGCTTATGGGGCTGACGATGAAGATCCATGGACAATTTACTGGTTTCATCTTCAAGGGGATCAAATGGATGATTTTATGGCGTTGTTTGAGCCGTTTAAAATGTATATTTCAATGGCCGCCAGTGATGAAATCAAACTGCTGGAGCTATTTCATCAGTGTTACGACCTTTTACTGAACAAATCATACTCCATGATACATTTAGTTCAAGTGTCGCAAACTATCCGTTATCTGCTAAGTTTTGTTGTATCCGTTGCTTCTCGCAAGGAAGACAGCACATACCAGAGCCATGTCGATAAGGCCACACGTTATATGGGAGAACAATTGGAATCTACCGTTTCACTTGATGAGCTGAGCCGGTATGTTCAGGTATCCAAGCAGCATTTAAACTTGATATTCAAGCAATCAACCGGCTACTCTCCTGTCGATTACTATTTAAGAATGAAAATTCAGAGGGCCAGTCAGCTCTTGGATTTAACGAATGCTTCTATTAAAGAAATCAGCTTACAACTTGGTTTTAGGGACCCTTATTACTTCTCCAGGCTATTCAAAAAAATAATGGGCTGCTCTCCTCTGGATTACCGACATAATTTAAAGGGCTAAATCATAGATGATCTTCCCCCTACACGGATCATTTACGGATCAAAGAGCAAGGTCTATACTTAAGTTCAAAAAAGGAAGTTTTGTATGCTCCTAACGTTGAATCGAAGACTAAATGCAGCTATGCCGCTAATCACACCCATCAGCATTCTCATCGGCGTCCTCATCGGTACGCCGTTGTCCCAATATACCGAGCTTTCTCCCTGGCTGTTTGCATTCATGACCTTCGCGGGCAGTATCGGTATGGGGTTCAAGGATTTTATCCATGTGATCAAGCATCCTGGTCCGCTGATTGCCTGTCTGTTTATTCTTCACCTAGCCATGCCGCTTCTCGCCATGATGCTTGGGCATCTGGCTTTCAGTGATGATCCTTATACGATTACTGGACTGATTCTTGGCGCGGCTATCCCTACCGGCATTTCCAGCTTTGTGTGGGTCAGTATCTACAAAGGCAATACAGCGCTGACATTGGCGATCATTCTTATTGATACAATTTTGGCTCCGTTCGCCGTACCCGGCATCATGTCTCTGTTGATCGGAGCGAATGTGCAGCTTGATACCTGGGCGATGATGCAGAGCCTGTTCTGGATGATTGTCGTTCCTTCACTAGTTGGCATGGTGTTGAACGAATGGACCAAAGGAAAGATTAAGCAGGTGTGGGGACCTCGGCTGGGCCCGTTCTCCAAGCTGGCCATGGCTCTTGTCGTCATGATTAACGGATCTGTCATCGCACCTTACCTGGTCGATTTTAATCTCAAGCTTGTTGGAGTATGCGTCTCCATCATTATCCTTGCCTCCACAGGGTATGCGATAGGTTACCTCATATCAGGGCTGATGCGGTGGAATAATGCAGACCGTACGGCGCTTGTCTTTAACGGCGGCATGCGCAATATTAGCGCGGGGGCTGTGCTTGCCATTACCTACTTCCCGGCTCCGGTAGCGCTGCCCGTTGTACTTGGAATGATTTTCCAGCAGTCCACGGCATCTCTGGTCGGATTTCTGCTGAGTCGTCGCGACCGCGCCAACGCTAAGAATAAGCGCAGTACGGTCTCTGCTTCTTAAAATCGAAGCGGTTCTAATTATCAATAAAAAAGCCGCCAATATGGCGGCTTCTTTATGATTACCTGTATCAATCCTCACTCATTACCTTATTTAGTTTTTCATAAACAGACAATAAGGACTCTCTTTCTTCTTCGGTTAGGTTTTCAAATAGTTTTCTTCTAAGCTTTCGTCCTTCTTCCTGCGCTTTATTTAGCATTTCGTCACCAGCGTCAGTTATTTGCAGGTACACAATCCGCCGGTGCTCCCGCTATAATTCTAAGACATTTGCCAACTCACGGCTCTGCGCTGATCACTTAATTTTCTTATTAAAAATATACGGCAGCACCTCTAGCAACTGTCCGCGTGTAATGGGATCATCATAATTCCATATACTATCCACAAAATGAGTCTTACTGCTACTTAGATCGGCTAAAGCCGCGATATGTGGACAGTGAGCAACGGTTTGCAATTCCTGGCGAGAAGCCAAGACGAAATTACGGTCTCCCGCATAGTGGTTCATTTGATGCTGCTGAATTTCTATCCATGCTTGCCCTTGCTCGATTAGGTGCATCACATTGGCAGAAGGACGAAAGCCAAGAGATTCATACAAGGTGGCAGCCAATCCGCTCTGGCCCATAATATAAAGTTTTGCACCAAACTTGAGATAAACAGTAGCTGTCTCCCCAGCAACATAAGCATCTGCTAATTGCCTGCGTACCCATCTTACTTTGTTCTCATATCTGGTAATCCACTTCTCCGCCGCTTTACTACGTTCAACTAGTTTAGCAATATACCGTAACCGCTCAAATAGTCTAAACTTACTGTTCAATATAACAGTAGGAGCGATCGCATCTAGTTTCTGCAAATCTTGTTCGGGATGAACATAGCTAAGCAATAATAACTCCGGCTGCAGTTGTGCAATTTTATCTGGATCTGCCCAATGCCCGATATTATGAATATTTCGCAACTTATTGTGATAAATCACGTTATCTTTCATGATAGAGATGGCCGCTCCTATAGGGGGCATGGCTAAAACAAGTAATTCTCCAAGCGTAAATTTGCCATCAGTCACGATACGTGTTGTATCTTTGGGAATATGAATCTTTCTGCCAAATGAATCGATAACTGTTTTTTGCCCGGTACGAAGATGAATATTCTCATACTCACGCGGGGTGTGTCCAGTTAATTTATGAAAGCACCGGCTGAAATAGTATTCATCCTTAAACCCAATTTTTCGAGATATTTTGCCCAATGTCTCGGTGGAATTACACAGAAGTCTTTTTGCGTGGTTTATACGTAATTGGACCAAATAATCATTTGGCTTTTTGCCGGTCATTATTTTAAACTTTTGACTATATTGCCACCTGACCATTCCAGCCATGTTAGCAAGTTTTTCAACTGTTAAGTCCTCATCATAATGCTGTTCCATATACTGTACGGTTTGTTGAACCAAGTTTATCTTTTCATTGTTCTGCAACTGGGAAACTTGCTCATCGAACTGAGCCATCAACCCCAGAATGAGCTGAAGTCTACCTTGCATCATAGCCATTTCTGATGTGGATAGATAGGAACAACATTGGTTACTTGTCCATGCTTCATTTCCTAATACTCGATTGACTTGAGAAATCAACAGATTATAGGGGTAACCACAAAGCAAAGGTGGATGAGCAACCGGATTCAAAGTCATTCCTTCTACTTTAAAGGTTTCAAAGGTAAAGCGTGCAAGCTGTGCCTCTTTGTTACTTGATTCCATAGTGTAGCGTTGTACAGGCAAAACCAGAATGCAGCTTCCTTGTCGCAGATCGATTGCAATATTGTCTACATACAGCCGTATGCCGTGACTGAGTGCTATCAATAATGTGCATAATTTTGTTTCATTGTCATTCATCCCCTCATTGTGGCCGTTCGCTGGAATTATCTGGTCAACTTGAAACCTATCATAGTGTTGCAGCCTAATATACAGGGGTGCTAGATTCATAAGCAACTCTCCAACAATTGAAAATGAGAATCATTATCGTCATTGTAACATATAATGACCTGCTTTCAACTATAACTATAGTTCAGCTTTTAATAGTTGGAGTATGTGCTATTTTAGAAAACTAGCGATATAAAGAACTGAATGTGCCAAAATAAGTTCTTACTGTTGGTCCATCCATTGTGGCATCTGTTTAAACAATTGCTCCAAAGCTAACAAATTATCTGTATTCCATTCACTGGGAACAACATGAACATTTCCCTTTTGAACTGCAGGCAAAGTTGCCCATATCGGTCTTTGTAGCAGTCGGTCAGCTTCTGTTTTACTTTCACCATCATCTTGTACAACTACAAACAAATGATCACCAGCAAATTCTGAAAGCACTTCTTCTGAAATATTAACGAAAGACACGCCTTTTTTATCAAGAATATTCTTCTGTACAGCTGGTGGGACGGCAAAACCGTTCTCCCCATAAATAATAGCACCCAGGCTACGATTGCCCATAACATAAAGTGTTTTACCCAACTGGTAGAAAATTGTCGCTGTCTCCCCATCTGCTAATTGAAACTTATCAAACATTTCTTTCGACTGTGCTTTAAACTTAGCAATTATTTGAGCTGCCTCTTCCTGTTTGCCGAAGATATTTCCAATCTCCTTTACACGTTCTGTATAAGGAAGAGCTGGGTTAAAGGGGATAGTAGTAGCAATTTTCGACAATGCCTCATTATGATCTGCTTCTGCCTTGTAATAACCATTAATAATCAGATCGGGTTTTAAATTCAGAATCGTCTCTAAGTCACCAGGATTTCCAACATCAACGATTCCTTCAAATCTACCTTCATAGTAACTAGGAGTATCTTGGGGAAGGTTATTACCGACAATTGGAATATCCATCGCCAAGAAATCACCAATTGTCTGGCCAATATAAACAACTCGTTTTGGATCTGCAGGTATTTCAACCTGTTGACCTGTTATCGTTGTATATTGAACAGTTTTCTCACTTTCCTCTTTCTGTTCATCAGACACGCTGCTATTAGCATTAGAAGTACTGCATGCCGATATTATCAATAACAAGAGGAAACTCCCTAACCAGAGTATAATTTGCTTTCCACGTTGTTTCTTCACACCTGTTACCCCTTTCCTTCTCTCTATTAATTGAAAATGGTTATCATTTACGGCATTATTATAGGTAGTGTGAAAAGGGGAAACAATGAAAAAAACACAAAGGTTTATTTGGATAAATGTCAATGATCGTATTATTATCTCAACCCAACTACTAGCAGCCATCCCCGCCTTTGGACATAAACTCTGCAGACGAGCCAAGCGATAGTTCGTAATGATAAGGTCGCCTTGTAATCCTCCCCTCAGAACATTGAGAAGCTGTTCAACTGTTCTGCCCGTTAGTTCAATAAAAAGGTCATTCCCTCGCCTTCGCTTAGGCTACGTACTCTGAAAATCACCGACTAATTCATTGAACCTCTTAAGAATCATCTGAGTTTTTGGTAGTAGTTGCAATTGCTCCCCAAACGAAAAATCTTATTTATAATTAAAGATAATTTCTATTGAGTAATTCCACTGAAGGTCGCAATACATTAAAATAAAAAGTATTTTTTCCGGCTAGAAGCTTATTTTCTTCCAGTCAGTCTCACATTTTTTTTCGTATGTTATAAAGCCTTCAGCCGAAAACCTTTTTACAAGCGCCCTGCTAGCCTCATATTTACTACAATCTTTTTCTACATAAATTTCATCTTGTAAAAATAATATAAATATAGAACTAGACGCATCGTTATTAGCCAAATACAAACCCAATAATTCGTTGTATTGAGTACTAAAAAACAAATCTATATACTCTATTCTGTGTTTAATATTTTCCTTAGATTCAACCAATCCTTCATAACTTGCAAATAGATTAAAATCATCCAAATCATAAATTCTATTCACTGAGATTAACGGATTCATGCCTCTTATATACAGGCCTATAACATTACCATCCTCTTTCTCAAGGAAAAGGACATGGTCTAATCTCTCATTATCTTCCTCATCATGTAAATAAATAATATTTGAGATTTCTTTTTGCTCGAAAAAATAATCAAACTTTTTTGTAAAAGATATTATATAGTTATTCATAGTCGTCCTCACTCTCCAATTAAATCTAATTCAGATTTTAACTTACTTGATAAACGATCTCCTTTTTTATTTAAGAAAGTCAATATTTCATTTGTTTGTCGGTTAACTAAAACAACTGCATCCCTCTTAACAAAAGTGTCTACAGACTCGGTTGTATTCCATTCAAAAGGTTTCGAATTAGCGAGATTTTTCGAGTCATTTACAATTGAGGTAACAAACTCTTTCATCCCTTCTTTATCCCCTTTTTTAACTGGAGCACCTAAAAAATTTTGGGCTAAAATTCGACTCAGCGCTGTTTATCATCTGGATCCGTTATGACGTTAACAATTTTGTCTGCTACGTCTTGTTTTCCTTCGAAGTTATCGACCACTATTTGACGAATATCTATATCATGGAAGTTCGTTTCCATGTCACTTCTACACTCTCATAAGCAGAGTTTTTGATTTCATTGAACACAATCCGCTCAGTCTCATCTAATTCTTTCATAAAATTTGTACAATTTTATATGATTAGTTTCTAGCGAAGGGATACAATAGTATATCGCATATATTCGTCAATTCTCGGATGTCGTATTGGGCTCACCTATAATATAATCCGAATGAAATAAATCGTACCTTGCTGCTTCTCCATCAATTCATATTGTTCATATTAACTGTTTTAGAGAATATTGGGTTCATTACTACACGTTCACGTTACCCAAATCAAAATCTATGTAATATTAAGGCGAACAAAGAAAAAACCTTGAAAGATTACAGGCTTTCAAGGTCAAATTACAAAATAAAATTCAGAGGTTCATATCCACACTGTGAAATGGTTACATAAAATATCTCTTACAGTTCCTACTATTCACTAAATGGGGGCTTGACCACACTTCTTTTGGCGAACAGCCATATTTAAAAGCACCTAATTAAATTAAATCATTGGATTTTATTTTTTATTTTATTGATATAGTCTTTGTATGTTTCTTTCTGTTCATCAAACATCCAGATATCTGCTAAATCTATTAAGTGCTTCTGTTCAATATTTTCAATTATTCTATTTAATTTACCCTTATACACTGAAATCATTTTAGAACTAACAGATGATAATTTCTCCATCAATTCCAATGAATCAATATCAGCATAGAAAGGTGTATTCTGTTCATCAATCCTTTCAATAATTTCAAATATTGCTAGATTGGTAAAAATGTCTTGTCTAATGCAACGAATCAAATCAGAGTTTGATAACTCAAAGAGACATTTCCCTGTAATCTGTAAGTGCCATACAGGTAGCGTCATATCTGAAAATTGTGTTGCGTTTTCCACAATACTTTCATATTCTTCATTTGTCAAAAACTCTTTTAATGCTTTTTTCTATTAATCATATGATTTCTCCTTTCGAGATGTTTCCCCTTATATGGTAAACACTCTACAGGCTGGAATCACACACAAAAGCATAAGGATTCTTGAATCTAGAATATGTCACATCGGAATAATATATCAATAACAAAACAGCCTAAATATTAACGGTAATTTCCGAATGAATTCGATTAGATTCTCGCATCTCGTCACACTATTTGGATGATAATCCGATTCGATTCAATCTTAGCAGGGGTAAGAATAATCGAATTTGCTGGATTCGTTATCTACCGCCCGCTTAATCCAAGGAACATATCATCAAGTGGTTAGGTAGAATCGTCTTACATAATTTTCTACACTGGCAAAGTAAAGATTACCTCAAGTGGATCTTTACCTTCGAAAAAATCTTCATACAATTTTCTGACTCCCATCGAATCTAATTCTTTTTCTTGCATATTGATTAACCTATCCAACTCTTCTAAAATACTTACTTCCTTTGATGACAACACCTTTGACCTAATAAGCGTGTCTTTCATATTAGGAAGTAACCCTCTTGGCCAGCAATCCTCATACACACCTCTGTATGAATCGTATAAGAATGTGATCTGACTTATTCCCGCATATTTCCGAACGTGTGGATGCACTAATAATAAAAATTGAGCGATAATTCCAGAACGCTGGATTAAATAATAAGCCTCTTGTACTTCCTTCATCAAGTAAGATTTGGCTTCTACAGAATTAGCAAGAAAATTGATGTACATTTTTGAGAGTACGTTTATTAAGTGTTCTTTCTCTAAATTCTCTTCCAACTTCTTAATTATTTCTTTTTCACTAATTCCCGCTTGTATAAACCCTATTAAACAAGCTGACATTCCTTTCACATTAACAGCTTTTTCAGCTACACATAACATATATTTATCAAAGATTTCCTTAAGGTAGTTTTCACTAAATGTGTAAATGTCTAAACATTCAATGATCGTTTCTATTAGTGAAGCTTGATCATATTTATCTTCTATACGCAGGAGTAGATCTATCATATATTCAACAAATTCTTCTCCGTAATACTCAAGCAAGCTAGAATTATATTTTATTTTTTCAAGTAGAGCAAAAAACGTTTGATATTCTTTTGTATCATTATTTTGTGTTAGATATTTGAACATCTCATTAATATATTTAACTTTCTCATCCACCAAACTTTCTCCCCTTCTATTGTTAGTGTTACTTAGTTTAACTTTTCACACGACTTTATATCAGATTACTAGCAATAAAAAAACAATTCTACCATAGAAAAACTTAGTGCCATTGTACTACGTGCCAATCAATCAATCCCTTTGGAAGTTTGCTTATAAATAATTCGTATTACACCATTGTTTCCATATTCATCTCGTATATATACAGAATTCCACCCTACGTAATTCTGCCCATATTACGCCTATTATCAAGAACATGATCGTTTAATGCCTCTAAACGCGCTCTAGCACTTTTGTCACCCCGGGCTTGCGCTGAAATATCATTTGCCGACTCGCATTGATTGAAATAAGCCTCTTAGAAATGCCCGCATATTACATCAAGCAGCATGCATAACTTCACCAAAAAATCAGGATGGGTTTTGATTTGAAATGTGTACCTTCTTGATTTCTTTTGCCACCACGGTTTGATAACACAAGTACAGGTGGGTCTCGTCCATCCCTAATTCCAGTGGTATACATACTCTTAATGGCGAATAACGAGTTTAATATCAAACCAATCCCGAAAGGACAGGGCTAGTTGATTGTAGAAGTTCACTGCCACTCCACGATATTCAATAGCAACTTTGTCTATTGAAAGCTGTACGTCATTCATGCGTCCCCCGCGGGCAAAACTTCTGATAGATTTTCCGCTTGTATTATAGAAAGGTGGGAGTTGACGGCTAGCCTTACTACGTGACCTACTTTTTATGTAAACTGGTCACCACCAGATTTCCTTCTTCGGAGTAAAAATCGCAATAATTGTACCGTTCTGTTGCTGACAAAATCAAAAATGTATTCGTTTTAGCCGCCTCTACTTTCATTGTCGTACGATTTATCCTCAATGATGCGAGTTGTTACCTTCTCATCTTCCATATCAAGGCGGCGTATTGTACGATTTCGATGAATTTTTGTAAAACCGCAAGAAAACGAAGGTAATAAAAAAGGGGAATTATGGTATTACCTGACCATAATCAACTTGTTCAATGTAACGGAATAGCATTATTTAGGTTAAATTAAGGCATTTTAATGTGCGTACAAACATAATCGAGAAATCTTTATACAGGTACTACAGGGGTTATATGTGTTTTTGAATGAATAGATGACTTACTCGGCAGTGGATGGGGTCTTTTTCAGAAGCCGCCACCTGTATGTTTGTATTGTTCGGCATATAGCGGTGGATATAAAGAAACCACAACACGGGCGAATAGTCCATGTTGTGGAGTTGTTAATAGTGTTTTCATGAAATTACACAAAAATCCATAGCTTATTGCCGCAATTAAATCTTTAACTTTTGAAAAATTTGAGATATTTAGTGTTCTGTGGACTTCCAAAACATCTACCTTCTGATTTCCTATTGGCGATGATGAAAAATTCTTTCGCTGTTTCTAAATCACCTAGCTCGAAAGCAACTTTTCCAGAAATAAATTCCTTATCACCCGAATCTATGTGATCAAATCCAGTTAAAAATTACTCGGGTTATAAGTGTTATTGATTGAATGATAAGTTCATTCGGCACTGGGTAGCCCCCATTTATGCAAAACTCCCCCAATAGTTTGTCATAGTTAGGTTGGTTCTACAGAGCTATTAATCTTGACTATTAAAATAATTTTCTACAAATAGTTTGTTTTTTCCATTCTCAGGAAGCAAACCTAAATATCGATACTCAAAAATCATTTGTCTTTGAGTTGGGGTTAGTGTTGAAGCTATTATATCTTCATAATCATAATGAATCTTCAACTTACCAGGATACTTCAATGTTAAGGTTAAATTTGTCCACGCGTCTTGATCATTGTCTGTAAATATTTTTCTTAATTCTTTAAATTTCGTTTGCAATTCTAATAATAATTTGTCGTAAATTTTTTCATCCACACTGTATTTTTCAGGAATATCATGGGAGTATATAAAAGCCTCATTCTCAGTAGTATTGAAATAAAAATATACCTCTCTAGATCCATCTAGTATTTCGGCATATAAGTAAATCTCGTTCCAGTTGTCGTCAGGTATCATACTTAAAACATGTTCTGCTATTAAGGGATATAGTTGATCCATCTGTTGATCCATCTGTTGATCCATGATTCTATCAACCTCCAATTTTATTCTCTATTGTAATTTTCTTCGTCCTACCGCCATCTATTGAATGCTCTACTATAAAGCTATCATTCTCTTCCTTTATGCACAATGATGAATAGACCATGCTCATCCCCTATGGGAGCAAAGTTTTCAGATGACTCTCCAAAGTTCGGTATCCCCAGTTCATTTAACTTTTTCACTGCATTTGGAACGTTTTTCGAAACGATACCGATCTCACTCACCCCGATCAAATCCTTCATCGAAAATGAATAATCCTTTTGGTTTTTTATATTATGCCTAGCAATGAATTCTACGATATTTCCTGACGGGTTCTCAAAATAGAATGAATGAGAATTCCAGAAATCGAAAAACACTGCATCTTCGTGATCCTCTTCAATAAGACTGATTTGAGAAGATACCCTTTTTTTTCGCTTCTGTAAATTTATTCTCTGGAATGTTGATGGCTATATGATAATAAGGCTTACCATACTGCCCTAAGAATCGATCATCCGCCTTTTTGAAGACCACTTACGTGTAGCCCATATAAACCGTAAATTCATTATCATCCTTATCATCCGGAATTAAATAATCCAATTTGGAGTAAAATACCTTCGTATCTTCGAATTCATTTATCCACAGAACAACTTGTTAAATTTCATTTTCATTCCTCCTATAGATTAACAGGAACTCTATGTCAAAATGATTGAGGTTATACAAACTTTTGATATTAGTGAATTGAAATAAAATTTGGAGAGTGGTTGTAAAAAAGAGACTCATTTCTCTTTATATATGTGAAGGCAATACGGCATTGCGGAAAACTTGGGAATGGTGCTCTGTCTATGATTCCTCCTTATTGTTCTTCTACTAATATTAATTTCAGGAGTGATTATTATGGCAAATTTTTCTTTAGGCACAGATGGAGCAAAGCTTATCAAAAAACATGAGGGATTTTCCTTGAAATTTTATGGAGATCCTTATGGGTATCCAACAGTTGGATGGGGACATTTGATAACAAAGTCTAAAGTATATACTAAGAATACAACAGGTAATCCAAATGATTCTCTTCTCTCTCAAGTACAAGCTGATGCTCTATCAAAATCTTTAAATTTAGGTTATACTTCACCAATTTCTCAGTCTAAAGCAAATACTTTTTTTTCTAATGATACTGCAAGTGCTGTAGCGGCAGTAAATAACTTGGTACTTCCTAGCGGTCATAAATTTTCACAATCTCAGTTTGATGCACTTGTTTCGCTCACTTTTAATGCAGGTCCTGGGGTGCTAAAAACCAATGATGTAAAAGCTATGCTTGCCAATGCGCATATATATCCAACTTTTGTTGGTCCACTTTCACAAAGTCAAATTGATACTTGTTCAAAATTAGTCAGCAAAGCATTTTCATATGATAGAAATTTACAAAAAAGAAGAAATGAAGAAGCAACTTTATTTTGTAAAGGAAGGAAGTATACTCACAAATATCCAGTATATACACTATAGTTTAATCGTTATACGACATAAACAAGAAAGGTCAGCCTTTAGGCTGACCTTTCTTGTTTAAAAAATTATATTCACAGGCATTTTCAGAATCGCTTATAGGATATACTTACCTTCCTGGATATTTTCTATTTTATTAGCACAGAACTTATTACATAACCTTAATTCATTTAATCAGTAATTTTTTTAAGTTCAAAAATAGTTGCCTCTGATAACAAGATAAGCCTCTCGTTATTAACAACAAAAAAACTTACACTTACAGGTATGCTAAGTTTTGTAGAAGGGTCACTTATATCTATTGCTTTTACTACATCATTTATATTTAAGTCTGGGATATCTATTTTATATAATCTATAAAAAGAGTCAGAGTTATGGCATGTCGCTGTAATCTCATATAATGGATTTTTTAATTCATATTGATAATTACTATAGTTTTTAAGTCCTTTTGATGAAAAAAAGTCTTTTTTGATTATAATTTCGTCTCCAATAAATTTTTGCCCTGTTGGATATTCAGAAGCATCATTATATGAATTTGCAAATCCTAAAAGCTTCTCAACTTTCCAAGTTCCATAGAAATATTTTTCAGTTTCACTATCCAGACTTATACGTTCTACAGTACAATATTCGGATGTGTTTTTTGGAATAATAGACTCTTCCGTTTCAGGTTTAGGCTCACTAGAAGTATTTGGATTTGATGTCGTGTCAACATTTCCACAAGCTGATGCTAGCATCAACATTATCATAATACAAGCCAATAATGTTTTTTTCATATCTCACACTCCTACTATAAAGTTATGTTTTCGCATGTTTACTCGCTTCCTAACTGAATTAATCCCCGTATGGATTAAAATCTCCTATTCCATCGTTTTTATATCACCATGTGCTAAAAGCTACTTCCATACAGCGAGTACTCCTTCACTGCTGTATAACAAATGGGGTGATACTTTTTCTTTATTTTCCGATGCCTTTATCAGTTTTGCCTCAGTATTTTGTTCCGGTTGAGTTGTTACTTGTTTACTGGGAGGCTCGCTCGCACCTCGCGTAACCATTGTAGGCTTATCTGACCCACATCCTGAAAGCAAAACTCATCTACCTAGCAGAAATTATATCAGAGCAATTGAAGCGATGAATGACATAAAATTAACATTATTTATGAATAAGGTTAACTTTATGTTATCTAAATCACAAACAACAATACGCCCAAATTGAACCTACCAAAGTCATTTTTTTGTTGGAAAATTTCAGGAAATCATCCTGTCGTTATACCTCCGGACACTGATTGTTAAGACGCTCATGTATACCGCAATCGGGGTAAGCGAACTCATCAATATTCGGCTGACGGACATTGATTTTCATTGCTGCCAAATTCGCATTAATAACGGAAAGGACTGCAAGGATCGCATTGTTCCATTTTCCCACAGTCATTTAAAGAAGTACTGGCCATGTATGTTGACGCGATGAATAAAAAACAGGCAATGTATCTATTTGAGTCATCGTGGAAGAGAAATATACGGATCGAGGTATTTGGAAAATTTTAGCCAAGTATTCGGAAGAAGCCGGTCTTACATAAAACCTTACGCCACATAAACTACGCCACTTCCTACTAACCTGGCTGATAAAGAAGAGAATTGACGACGCACTCATACAACCGTACTCCGGCCATGAAAGCCGCAAGTCATTAGAGGTGTATTCAAAGCTCGCCATTACCGAAACACAAACGAGTACAACGAGGTTATCCACAAATTTCCAATCTAACCTATACGCTTGCACTTGGTGACAGCGACGCTGGTATTATCCCAATACGTGAATGAGGGATATCCCGTCAATTTCATTTATTTAAAGATACGCTATTTTTTTATTATTACAGAAAGGTCCCCTTCAAAAATTTTTTGAGTCGTATGATTAAAAGTGGATAAATTCACAGTTACAATTCCTGTATTCTTTCGGTTATCTTCTAGATTAATGACTTCAACAACTACATGTAACTCATCATCAGGGTATACAGGTTTCATAAATCGGATATTATCCATAGCAGTACCAGCCACTACATCCTCACCGTATAAACCACACTCTACCCATAGTTTAAATGTTAGAGCTAATGTTTGGATTCCTGAAGCAATAATTCCTCCAAATATGCCTTCCTGAGTTTTCTTCTCATCCAAATGCATGTACTGAGGGTCAAATTCAGATGCGAATTCTATAATTTTTTCTTTGGTTACTTTTATAGAATCAGTCTCGAACCGCTGCCCTACAAAGAATTCATTAAACTTCATATTACACCTCTCGAAACGGATACTTTTACATAATGACTTCCGCAAAATTTAATTATCAATAAGAAATTTATTCTCTAGCTAGTATGTTTTTTGGAGCTTTTTGGCTTGGTCAATTTGAAGCTATGATGCACCATATCGTGAATTTCATCTTCTGGTAGATCACCATCTAATATTACTGTATTCCAATGTTCCTTGTTCATGTGATAACCAGGCTTTACCTCTTCAAACGCTTTTCGCAAAAAATCAGCATGATCAGGGTTGCATTTTAGGTTGACGCAAAGATGCTCATCATGATTGTATATCAAGGCAAAAATTTTTTTGTTCCCTTGATGTCTCATCGCAGTCCATCCGTCTCCAAAAGGGTGATCTTCATATGAACTTGGATATGATAAGCAATGCTCAATAATTTCTTCTATTGTCATGACGAATTACCTCGATTTCTATTGGATCTTCTATGCATTAAACGCAATTAGGTTTCTTTGTGGCTTGCATACCATGCTGAAATCTCTTCCATCCGTTGTTTAAATTTCATTTCAGATCCTTGTATAGTGGGGTGGTAATATTCCCGTCCGATGAGAGAATCTGGCATGGTCTGCATCATTGTTAATTTTTCTTGTGTATCATGGGCATATTTATAACCTTTCCCGTAATTCAGTTCTTTCATCAACTTAGTCGGAGCATTTCGTAAATGCAAGGGAACAGGTTCATTTACGGAATGCAGGGCGTCTTTTTTGGCAGCTCTATAGGCCAAATAAGCTGCGTTGGACTTCGGGGCCAAGGTGAGATAAATGACAGCTTGGGTTAGATGTACATCGCACTCTGGCATACCAATAAACTGACAAGCCTGGAAGACAGCTACTGATATCTCCAAAGCTCGGTTATCTGCTAAACCAATGTCTTCACTTGCAAATCTGACCAATCTTCGGGCAATAAATAATGGATCTTCTCCGGACTCCAACATGCGCGATAACCAGTAAATTGCAGCATTAACATCACTATTTCTCATCGCCTTATGCAAAGCAGATATGATGTTATAATGTTCCTCACCATTTTTGTCATATAACAATGACTTGCGATTTAACATTTGTACTAAATCGTTTTTATTCACTACAATGGACCCATCTGATTTTTTCCCGTGTAATACAGCCATTTCTAGTGTGTTTAAAGCTACTCTGGCATCTCCATCGCAATATTCAGCAATCGCTGATAAAACGCCGTCTTCGATCTCGATTGATTGATTATTAAACCCTTTTGGGTTCGCTAATGCTTTTTGCAATAGTTCTAAAATATCTGCATGATTGAGTGGATGAAGCACAAACACTTTACTACGAGAAAGCAAGGCTGAATTTACTTCAAACGATGGATTTTCGGTTGTTGCTCCAATCAATATAATGCTTCCTTTTTCCACATAAGGCAGAAAGGCATCCTGCTGTGCTTTGTTAAAACGATGAATTTCATCAATAAATAAAAGTGTTTTCTCACCTAATTGCCTGTTTCCTTCAGCTTCTTTCATGACACTACGAATATCTTTGATACCGCTAGTCACAGCGCTAAAATCAATAAATTTAGATTGGGTTTGATTGGCGATTATTTTAGCTAACGTTGTCTTTCCCACTCCTGGTGGCCCCCAAAAAATCATAGATGAAACTTGATCATTCTCAATCATTTCACGTAATACTTTTCCGGGTTCAAGCAAATGTTTTTGACCTACAAATTCTTCTAAATTTTGTGGACGTACCCGATTTGCTAAAGGCCGCCCCTGATCATACTCGTCATCAAATAAAGATCCTTGGATCATAAAATCACTTCCTTAAACAACGCATTTTAAAAGAGTTCATAAGATAACATTAATATATAACTACAATTAGTGTTTTATTCAATTATGAAATATAGTAGTAGACACTCGAGTAAGTTAATAATTTCAAAGATGCTGCTGTCGAAATTCTGCAGGCGTACAACCTGTTTCACGTTTGAAAAATTTACTAAAGTGGGTTGCTTCCTTGAAGTTAAGTTTTTCCGCAATGTCACTAATAGAATAGTCCGTATGCATTAACAGACGTTTTGCTTCAAGATTAATCCGGGCCGAAATGAAAGCCTTTGCACTTATTCCAACTGCTGCCATAGTTGCCCGAGTTAGAGTTTTTTCCGTGCAGTTTAGGCGAGTAGCGTATTCACTGACATGGCTCAACTTAGCGAAGTATTTTTCAACGAGTTTCTGGAAGCTTATAAAACGCAGCGATGTTTGAGAATCTATTGTTTCATTCATCCGTTTGCATTTATGAAGAATACTGAGCCAAGTTACAAATGCGTAGAGTTGGTAACGCAACAACATATGAATATCTTCTTCTGTCCCTTCAATCAACAAGTCTTCGATCATTTGTTCGATAGAAGCGATGCTACGACGCAACTCATTATGATTTAAATTTAGAATGCTTGGTAGCCTTCCAAAATCAAAAGCTAGTTTAAGCTCATTTAATGTTGATGTGTTAGGTATAAGAAACTCCGAACGAAACAAAATAATCCATCCATCCCAATTCTCATCATGTCCGAAATTATGAACTTGACCTGGGGATATGGCAAGAAAGGTTCCTGTGCTACAGGAAATCGGCTCAAAATCGACCCATTGTATACACTCACCTTGAGTAACACATATAAGCATATAGAATTCATATCTATAAGTTACACTCATCCTTTCTTTGGGTGTCCGTTGTTTAAGATCAGAGACTCGAAAAATTTCTACATCGTATGGATAAGGTAGTACAGGTTGATATTTAAGACGTTCTATATTTCTTTTCTGCTTTGATATGCGAACCACTACATAAACCTCCTATACTAAAAATGTAGAATGTCCGAAAAGTATCATTTATTTCCCCGGTTTTGCCTTTATCGTTCGTGTTGAATGACCTAAAATGATCATATCATTTCCAACATCTAAAAAAAAGGAGTAAAAAAAATGAGTGTAAATATCAAAGAAGTAGCTGAAACTGTATTGAATATAGAACGCGCCAATAATGAACGGTGGAATCAAGGAGACTGCTTTGGGTACCTGGATAGTTACAGTGATGATATTTCATACTTCGATCCTGTGACTGAAAAACTTATTGTAGGTAATTCAGCGGTGAGAGAACATATTTTGTCACGCTATAAAAATCCTAATATTATTCGGAGTGAATATCTCAATCCCGATGTCGCTGTCACTCAAGCTGGTGATTTGGCTGTGTTGAGTTATAATTTATACAATTACGTAGCAGGAGAAGATGGACAAGAAAAACTTCAAAAAAGTTGGAATACTACTGAAGTTTTTCGTTTAATTAATGGCGAATGGCGCACAGTACATTCCCATTGGTCTTTTGTCCGCCATCCTGGGATTATATCGGGTCTTGATACGTTCTAAATAAACACACCTTTTACTATAATTAATTAAAACTCCCTTTATCAGTTGAACTGATGGAGGGAGTTTCTGTTCATTCGGAATTTCATTTATGTAAATATTTAAAATGAAGGGGTATCCAACATGCAGATTGATAATACGATGGCAAAAAAAATTTTGAGCGAAACCAAAGGAGCATCTACTGTTGGATTTACTCACTCTTTGAATCCTTTCAGTGGTTGTGCTTTTGGATGTAGTTATTGCTATGTTAGAGAAATGCCCATTCAAAAATATAAAGATATTCCTTGGGGAGAATGGATTGATATTAAAATAAATGCTGTTCAAAACTATAGTAAAGAAATTAATAGTCTCCGCCGAAGAAATAAACCTATCAATATATTCATGTCTACTGCTACAGATCCATACCAACCCATCGAGCGTAAGGTTGAGATCACAAGAAAAATATTAACGGAGATGATTGAATCTCCACCGGATTTCCTTCAAATCCAAACAAGAAGTCCTCTGGTGGTTAGAGACCTCGATATACTTTTAGAATTACAACAACGTTGTGGGTTATTAGTTTCTATGACTATTGAAACAGACCGAGAAGATGTAAAGCGACTTTTTGCACCTTTAGCTCCAGGGATCAACCTGCGCTTAAAGGCTCTTAGAAATGTCCATGCAGCAGGAATTGCTACACAGGCATCCATTTCTCCTCTTTTGCCTTTCACGCCAGATTTCCCCAAAAGATTACAGGGGATTGTTGATCGAATATATATTGATTCGCTGAACATTGGAGATGGTTTAAAGGGGAAGCGATCCGAGCAATTGGGTATGCCTTTGTTGTTTCAGCGAAATGGGTTTTCTAAATGGTATCAGCCTGATATTCATTTAAAAACGAACAACTATTTTAATAAATATTTTGACGAAAAGATTATATTCTTATCTTCCAGTAGAGAGTATCCTCTAAAGGGGAAAATATGTACAATTGATTAATCTACAAAAAATGGGACAGTCATATTCTCTAATTAGGAGATTCAATTGATGAAAACTCAATATGTTTTACATACACAAAGAGCAACTAAACAGGCTGCTCTTTGTGTATGTAAAATAATTTAAATTATAGAATTACCGTCCAGATTGGAGTTTCGACGCTTCACGTAGATGCGAATCCCCATTACGGGACGGGAAAAGGAGCTACGATTTATCGGTTCGTGAGCGACCAATTCTCCTCTTTCTACACGAAAGTCATCAATACGAACACTTGGGATGCCGTACACGTCATCGACGGTTTGCTCCACCATGAAACGGACTTGGCCATCGAGGTGCATTATACGGAACAGCCGGTTACACCGATCAAGTCTTTGGTTTAACGCATTTGCTCGGATTTCCCCAACAGGAAAAGATTCAAAAGATTTTGACTTGTTATGCAATTGTGCGGTGTCATAATTAGTGAGAAAATTATCGCTATCCAACTCATGTAAGCCATAAAAATCATAATTAATGAGCATATCCTCATTATTGTAATGCATAAGTATACATTCACCTTGTATAGGTTTCATATTATCTTTATTAGCTCAAAAGACATCAAAAAAAGCTTGCAAGCGACAAGCTTTTTCAATGTTTAATTTCAACTTAAAATAGCGACTTTCAGCGTGACAATGTTATCATGGTTTTAGAATTGCTTTCTTGTAAAAAATATGAATTTAGAAGAATCACTTCGGGCGGGGCTTTGCCATGACAGAGCTGTGCGAACCCAACATATAGAACATTCAAAGCAGATACAACGCCATTCCAGCCGCGACTTTGCTGCTGTTTTTTTACATTTAACATCGTTACACCACTTCTACTTGGCAATTTATACATCGTTATTTTCTAAAAAATGTTGCAAACGCCCTAGCTGCAATAGATGATGCTGTATTGCATTTTAACTAGTAAAAACCACTCTGTAGCATTAAATGCATCGAAACCGGGATGAAGGATTTTATTCAAATCCTGGTGCCTGACGCAAGGTGTTTCAGTACGTTTCATCCGTTCCACTACACCACGAAGTCCTTCTATAAACTGCTCCTTACTCTTCGGCTGCTGCGGTGTGTACTGCGGCGAATCCGGGACCCGTATCCGAATGGGTGGAAAACTTCCAAGCTCAGACACTGCCTTGCCTTACCACTCTCTGTTTTTTCTCCCATGATCCCCAATGCGGCTTCGCTTCCGGCCAAACTTTGGTCAACATTACGCAAATGAATGAATTGTATCAAATACATATACATTTGCCCAATCGACCTTCTTTCTCATACGGTTTTGCATGTAGTTGCTCCATATTGATGTTTTCTAGTTCAACTAAATACCGTTGAACCGTCGTTTCAAAAGACCTGCAATGCTTCTGCTGTACTTCTGATGAAAACAACACTCCTCATTTATTCTAGATATAACCCCAGATTGAGTAGAAACGGGCGGCAAGCCCCTGTACTCGCACGCCTCCCCAGATAAGAGCGCCATTTTTCTGCCCGCAACCACTGGAGTCTACAGGGATGCCCTTGGCGACTTCGGATTTCGTTATGCATAAGTGACTCATCTGTGATCCCTGCCTCAAATCCAGTTCGTGTACCTTGGCTCGTGCATTTGCCTCCAGCTTCCTCCAGATTCCACCTCGCGATGAACACCCTTGAACACCCTTGCTCTTGGTAACGGTAGCGTTAGCCAGCCTACGTTCGGGACTCTCACCCTAGAGATGACGCCATGCTGAGCGTACTATAAAAAACGCTACTGACAACAGCAGTCATTAGCGTTTTATCATTCTTTCGGCCTCTTCCCGAATCCGACAGCATAGAGAACCGGTTTCGGAACCTCCACGTCTCCTACCTCCCCAGTTGAGGTTAAGGTGCAGGAGTTCCTCCAGCGTTCAAACGACGATGGACAAATCCACTGTTTTGGGGCTTGAAAGATAGTATCATAATAAGACCGCCCCGTACCTCCGACCATTCTATAATCATATATTTTTATCATATCGCTTTTATTTACAGCATTATTTACGGTGTCTTTTTTTGGAAATGTATATAAAGAAGTCGTAGATGCTAATTCTTCACAACCGATTGGTGATTTTGGCGGAAGAGAGCATAACAAAATCAAGTGGAGCAAAGCTAAACCCGTCCGACCAACCTAGGGTTAACATAGTGTAGCCTTTGATAAATTTGCCCGTGGAATGGTCAACAAGATAATTCACTAAAAAAAATTATTATCCGACTGTTCCCTGGAGGTAATTAATGACGAATCTCTCTATTGGCTGCCTAAGCGGGCTTTATTCAAAGTGTCCTCAATTGGGGTCACAGTTCATCGTTTGCGACAAGGCCGTTTTTTGTTTTTCGTACGCTAACTTCAGCTTGCTATTCTTGCCAAACACACATAGGGTCCCATGGCTTGATCTGATCGCCATATTTTCCGGCCAAAAAAGCTTTCATGTCTTCCAGCTTAGCAGGCACCTCGTTCCAAATTGGAAGGGGTGGTAACCCTCGTTTGCTTTTCAATAGGATATCCACTGTAACATACAACCGTTCTGGCTGAATCCAATGAAGGAAGCGGGAAATATCAATTTGCTTGGTCAGGGACAAGGTATCAATTTCGTCATTGTAATGCTTGTTAAACTCGCTAATCAGGTTCAGGAGGTAGTGTCTTTGCTCCTTCACGAAATCCAGGCCGCAGATGGCGCCATGTCCTGGAACAACGATTTCGGGTTTAATTTCATCAATAATGCGATCAAGCACTTTAACCCAATTGAGGGTTCCCTCTTCGCTGTATGCCGTACAACCGTTAAACACAACATCGCCGGCGAACAGCACCTTTTCTTTTGGCATCCACAGCAGCAAGTCACTGTCAGAGTGGGCCGGAGCTACGTTGTAAATCATAACTTCCATATCGCCAAGACGGATGTTGATATCGTCCTTTATCTCAATATTCGGGAGCACCCATTCTACGCCTTCCAGGTCGAATCCTTCAAATTCCGCTGCAAAAAACCGCTCGCCCGAAGTCGATTCCGGAGAATTCTTTCCTCTTCTGATGACGCTATCCATCCAGGCGATATTTTCGGTGAGACGCTCTCTGGACGCTTCCTTGTGCATAATAATGCAAGCATCTTCAAACACTTTGTTTCCCCAAGCATGGTCACTGTTATAGTGCGAATTCACCACATATGCGGGAGAGCCGCCGTTGCTTACTTCCTTAAAAGCCTCCCGCATTTCCCGCGCATGGAACAAATCGAAGAATGTGTCATACACCAGCCCTCCGCCCTTGTTGACGAACCCGGCATTGGCCCAACTGATGCCGCGATACGGCGAAATACCGGCAAAGACGCCATTTGCGACTTCAAAAAATTTAACGCGAGGTTTTTGGATAATACGTCCATACTTCATGAAAATTCTCCTTTGCGTACATGTTTTTGGGGTAAAGCACACTGATTATGTCTTTAGTATAGAGAATCGAAAACATAGATGCAAGCAAGCACTTGCATTCATTTGTTTTATGCAATATGATAGTAACAGAACAACATCAAACAACATGGATGGAGGCGCTGCAACATGAAGCTAGTAACCTTTCAAACCAAGACATCTCAGGAACCTTTGTTTGGGTTTGTAATTAACGATAAATTTGTCCTGTCTTTTGCCGCAATTATGAAAAAGCAGGGGACATTCGTTGACAGTCTTGAAAGTATGGACAGCTATCTTCATTATTTGCCAGCAAGTTATGATGCCGCTAAGGAATTGATGCAATATGCTGTCGAACTGTCGCATCAATTCAATGAAAATGAAGTCTGCCCGATTGGAGCGGTAAAATTGCTGCCGCCGGTTCCGCATCCGGCTGCGCTTATCGATTTCGGGCTGACGCCAAGACATCTGAGAAATGCTGGCGTAAATCTGCTGCAAAGAGAATACACAGGACCGGAAAGAGAAGAACTTAAACGAAAAATTGCTGAAAAATTCCAGAAAGATCCGAATAAAGTAATTTTCAGTTATTACAAGTGTAACCATAATGCATTAATTGGCGATGGGGATACGATACATTGGCCTTCGTACTCTTCCTACCTGGATATCGAGCCGGAGCTGGCCTTTGTTACGGGGAAGGGGAACTGCATTGCAGGTTATGTTATTTTTAACGACAGTACTGTTCGCGATGTGCAGTGGCCTGATTTCCTGGCGCTGACTGGACCGACGCGCTGCAAAGATTTTGATCGCAGCAAAGGAATAGGACCATTTCTGGCTACGCCGGATGAAATCGGCAACCCGCTGGCACTGGATGTGGATGTACGGATCGGGGAGAGACTGCACTGGAAGGGAAGCACATCCGAGTATTCTGTACACCCTGCAAAAGTGATGGAGGAGATTCTCAAAGTTTTCACGCCGCTCCCGGGCACGATTATAGGAATGGGGACGATACCGGATTGCTGCGCAATCGAGACCGAACAATGGCTGTTGCCCTCTGACCGAATCCAGATTACATTTGATAAATTAGGCTCGCTCACGCAATTTGTGCCTGATCATGTCAAGATTACTGAACCAAGCCGCTGGGAAAAAAGAAGTGATTTGCCTTAAATAAACGTTTATGAAAATGATGAACCCCGACCCTGCTGCATATGCAAAATCTTGTAGTAGAATAGGTTTAACATATGTAAAAGGAGAAATGCAATGCAAACTTCAGACAGAATCATTGAAGCCGCAACACGGCTCATCAAAAAGAAGGGCTATCGGGGAGTAAGCACCAAAGCCATTGCAACGGAAGCTAAAGTCAATGAATCTACGATTTTCCGGCAATTTGGAAGCAAGCAAGGCATATTGGAAGCCATCATTGAAAGACATTCGGATATCCCGCAATTTGAGAAGCTGTTAAAAGAGGATGCGACCGATAATCCAGAAGTAGATCTGCTGAATGTAAGTCAGCAGTACCGTTTGTTTTTCCATAAAAATGCGGACATCATTTTGATTGGCATCCGTGACAAAGGAATGCTTCCCGAATTGGACAGAGTGCTGGCCGATCCGCCGGTGAAGCTGCACTCCTTGCTGGTTGAATATTTTGAACGCCTGCAGAAGAAAAAAGTTATAGCCAGACAGGATGAGCGTCTTGCCGCCATGACTTTCCTCTCGATGTGCTACGGATTTCAGATGAGCGAGCTGATTCACCGGCAATATCAGTCCCAACTCGTCACCGAGGAAGAGTTCTACAAGCACAGTGTCTCATTGTTTGTTAAAGGAATCTTGTCTCAGTCATAAGCTTTATTGATTTATTTAATGATAAGTCTAACTTCTCCTCTCAAAACATCACCAATTATTAATCATCACCATATAAAGTGGAAAAGCCTTGATCCATCGGTACTTCTGATGAATCAAGGCCCCCACTTTGTCTCAAACATATATTGAAAAAAATCTCATTTATTAATTACATTTGTCTCAACTATAATGGTTACTCACAATGTTCTCCTAAATCCATTAAATCTTATAAGCCTTCATTGCTTTTCTTAGCTCTTTGAATGAAGGTCGTTTCCCGTACATTAAGACACCCGTACGATAGATCTTGGCGGCCAACCAACCGAACAACAAAATGGAGGCGACCAGAATGGCAAGTGACAGCCAGATTTCCAGCAAGCTCGCCCGTTCCAGACCAATCCGCAACAGCATAACGGTAGGAGAAAAGAACGGAATGTACCCAGCCACCTTAACGAAAATCGTATCAGGTGCGGCGATATTGAAGATACCGATATAAAAGGCTGCCAGTGACAGCACGGTAATTGGCATAATGGCCTGCCCCAACTCCTCGGTACGGCTAACAATGGAGCCCACCGCAGCGAACAGTACTGCATATAGAAAGTAGCCAAGGATGTAAAATATGAGACCATATCCTAGCACCGCGATATTCAGTTGCGACAGATCCAGCCCGGCAGAGCTAAGGATCACATTATTATGCGGCAGCATAAGATTGGCACACACAACGGCTGCAAAAACAGCAATTTGCAGCAGACCAACCAGGAAGATGCCGATAATTTTCCCAAACATTTGGGTCAACGGCGAAACACTTGTGATGAGAATCTCCATGATCCGTGAGCTTTTTTCCGATGTTACTTCTGCAGCAATCATATTCCCTGTCATCATGGAAGAGGTGAAGAATAATATCATCAATACATAGACCAAACCATAGTTAATCATTGAGGTTTCTTTTTCCTCTGTCCCTACAGCTCCCCCTGGTTCAGATGGACTGTCTACTTCTTTGCTATCCACCATTACAGGTGTACTGATTTCACGAATTTGATCGCTGGTCAACGATTTATTGCCCATAATAGCCTTGACCTTTGCTTCCTGAAGTCCCGTTTGCACCAATGTGATTACAGCCGGAGATGGCTCTTTTTCTACAGAGACGTACTCCACTTTGGGAAATGTGTCTCCCTTGGCGGCAGGCTCCGTAAACCGCACGTAACCTTTCAGCTTCCCATTTTTCAAGGCTTGCTGCATTGCTGGCGCTTGTACGCTGTCATAACGTACCCAGATGGCTGCCGGGTTGGACTGCTCCTTGGTAAACTGCTCCAGCTGATTCGCCACTTCTGTCTGGCTCCCGGCAATCAGCCCCAAGCGTTGATGCTCAGCTGCCGTTGTACCGGAACCTCCGGCCCCTTCTCCTTTAAACAAAGAAATCAAATATGGCAGATTCATGCCAACCGTAATAAGCAAGGCCAGTACCAGTGTCGTAATGATAAAAGATTTGGTCCTCGCCTTCTGACGAAACGTAAAACCGATCACCGTACCTAGTCTATTCATGGGAATCCCCCACCTCTCTTATGAAAATTTCGTTGAGCGTAGGTTCCTTGATCTCAAAATGCTCCACATCCGTTTGCCCCAACGCTGTTTGCAAAATTAACTTCGCCGCAGCCGGCTGCTCAATATGCAGCATCCAGCCACGATCCATATTCTCTATGCTGCGTACGCCTGGCAGCTGTTCCAGCCCGCTCACTTCACCCGTAGTGATGAGACGAACTTTTTCACGTGGATAGCGGCCTTTAATCTCTTGCACACTTCCTTGCACCACAGTATTTGAGCGATGCAAAATCGTAATATGTCGGCACAGTTCCTCCACATGCTCCATACGGTGGGTTGAGAATAAAATCGCAGCCCCATCATCCCGTAATTCCTTCACCGTATCCTTAAGCAATTCGACGTTCACCGGGTCTAGTCCACTGAAGGCCTCATCCAAAATGAGCAGCGTTGGGCGATGCACAACCGCGGCAATAAAACCCATTTTTTGCTGATTTCCCTTGGATAGCTCCTCAA
The DNA here is from genome assembly GCF_000237325.1 of Paenibacillus polymyxa M1. Classification (NCBI taxonomy): domain Bacteria; kingdom Bacillati; phylum Bacillota; class Bacilli; order Caryophanales; family Paenibacillaceae; genus Paenibacillus; species Paenibacillus polymyxa. The sequence goes on along the minus strand of NC_017542.1, from coordinate 715,088 downwards.
TCCGCTTGTCATAATATTCCGGCACTCCAAAGCGCTCCAGCCAGTAGCGTAGACTTTTGTCTGCCTCCTTGGCCGACATTCCGCGCAGCCTGCCCAAATAGTTAATTTGCTCGCTCACCTTCACCTTGGGGTACAACCCACGCTCTTCGGGCAAATAGCCCATTGTCCGCTGAAGCTCCTTGCTGTAGGGCTTGCCCTCATATTGGATGCTTCCCCCGTCAGGGTAAATCAGACCGAGCACCATGCGCATCGTTGTCGTTTTGCCTGCTCCATTGCCTCCCAGCAGTCCGTAAATCTCGCCGCCGTTCACATTCAGCGATATTCCATTTACCGCCGTATGGTTCCCATATTGCTTCACGACCTTTTCCAATTGCAGCATACTCATGATTGTTTTACCCCTTCCTTCTCCATAAATGTCTCTGCATTCGCAGATATTTGTCCTGCAGACCAATATACTAAAATATCATCCAGTTCCAGACGCCGCACACGGATGGGGCGAATCCCCGCTTGTTCCAATATAGCACTGGCCTCCCCGGCTGCCAGCGTTATAATTCGCTGTAAATTCCCATCACTCTCCGTCTCTACAACTCCCGGAAGCTCCGATGCCTCCTCTGGTGTACCTTCAAACCACATTTCCTTGCCATTTTCGAGCAGATGGTCTTTTTCCAGTTTGCCAAGCAGCCTGCCATCGTGCATCAAGACAATATAATCCGCCAAACGCTTGATCTCGTCCATGATATGGGTAGCAATAATGATCGTCGTTTTGCCGTTCTTCATACAATCCCGCAGTTCATCTAGCATGATTTTCCAAGCAAAAGGATCTAAACCTGATGAAGGCTCATCCAGCAGCAACACACGAGGGTGTGGCGCCAAGGCAGCAGCCAGTTCGAATTTCCGACGCTGTCCCTTGGACATACGCGATAATTTCGTATGTGATGGAACCTGAAAGCGGTCCATTAAACGCTGAAAACGTGTTTCATCCCAGCCGGGATACCACAATGCTCGAAAAGCCGCTGCTGCTTCTGCCGTTAATCGATCCTCCTCGCGAACCGGCTGCTCCGGTATATATCCAACCCATTGTCGTGTATCTGCCGGCATGCCGTCGGGGTATGCTTGGCCGAACCAACGAATCTCACCGGAATCCGGATGAACAAGCTGAGTCAGCAAATGAATCAATGTGCTTTTCCCTGATCCGTTATGTCCAGCCAAAGCGACCACATATCCTGGTTCAACCGTTAAATTAATCGGCCCAATATTCCGGTTACCCCGGGTTTTATAGACCTGGCTCATCTCAATAATTGGTGCTTTCCTCTGTATTTGCGTAGGAACTTCCACATGATTGTTCACAGCTGTCACTCCTTCACCTGGACTTCATACCTTCTTTTCACCATTTCTGCAAAAAGCTCCAATAATTCCTGCTCTGTCATCTGTACAGCGATGCCTGTGGCAATCGCCGTTTCCAATGCCTCGGTCACCGCTTTAAGGCGGTAACCTGAGCGCATATCATCCTCGACCAGAGCGACAAAGGTGCCCGTTCCCTGCCGGGTACGTAGCAAGCCTTCGTTCTCCAAATCCTGATAGACCCGCCGGACGGTGATTACACTACAACGAAGCGTCCCCGCAAACTCACGAATGGAGGGAAGCAGCGTTCCCGCTGCAATTTGTCCGGTTACTATGAGTGAACGAAGCTGCTTTTCAATCTGCGCATACAGCGGTTCCGCGCTATTCTCATCAATTTGCACTGGAATATTCACCTGCTTTCCCCCCCTTTTTTGTTATTTTTGTACACATACTACTAAGTTAAGTTCCGTTTCATGAGTTTACGCTGTGTCACCCGATAGGACACTGACATAGCCAGAACTCCTGCTAACAATGCTCCCCACATCACCGGGGACAACAGCAACCATTCCTTACTGTAAGAAGCCGTTATCGATACCAGATTGGCCCCACATACTCGAGCTATAATCGTAACCATCCCGCACATTAGCATGATCACAATAGATAGCCAGAAGTACTCTGTTCCTCTTTTCAAAAATTCCAAGTGAATATAAATGGCTTGAATGAGCATTCCGTAGCCTATCCAGGTCAGAGCAAACGATACAAAGAAACCTGTGCTGGCATATACCCGAAGCGTACCTGACAACGTAAACAAAAGAGCAAAAAATATCACACTATTCGCAACAAACGCCAACACCGCCTGTTGAATTCGACTCATAATTACCGCTTTCATCGGTATAGGCAAGGTGCGGAAAAAGGCTAGCATGTGCGTATAAGAATCTTCCTGCAAATATTTGAACGCTCGACGGTTATAAATGAACCCTAAAAACGGAATCAACGTCAGCATGATGAAATCAGCTACTGGACTCAAGGCTGCATGCTCACCCCATTGCACACTTACCGCAAAACTCATGGTAAATCCCAAATACGCAATAAACAGCAACGTCCATAGTGCTGCATATGGATTCTTGCGAAAATCCTGACGGGTAATCATCCATGCTTGCTTCATGATCGTCATTTTCTTATCCTGATCCCTTCTGCACTGCCTGTGAATAACGACCTCGTTCGCTCTTCATTTCGAAGGTGTTACGACAGTATTCAGTGTTATTACTGTATATATCCTTATACACAGTATATAAACCAAGATTTACAGTTGTCAACCACCTGAACAATATTGTGCGTACAATCACAATAGCTCGTTTGGACCTATGCTACTCTGTAAATGAAAAACGTTCTCAATCGAGGGGATGAACAAATGGATAAAATACTGCATTGGGATGAGTCCATATTTAACCTTGTTAATCGTCATCCTGAAGTGAAGGACATTATGGTAAAACTAGGTTTTGACGATATTGCCAAGCCCGGTATGCTCCAAACCGCAGGACGTTTTATGACACTGTCCAAGGGAATTGCATTGAAGAAAATAGGTATGGAAACTGTGCAGCAGACGTTTATGCAACATGGTTTTACCATTCAAAAATAAAGGGGTTAACGATCATGAGCGAGCTAATTAACAACCGTGAACATACAGCACAGGAATTAACGGAGCGTCAGCGAACACTGAAGGAAATTATTAAAGAACTACATGCTGGGAAAAGCGTGGAGGAAGTCAAAGCTCGTTTTGCAGAGGCTGTTGGTGGAGTGAGCGTGGCAGAAATTTCAGCGATGGAGCATGCCTTAATGACTGAGGAAGGAATTCCGGTGTCGGAAGTCCAGCGCCTCTGTTCCGTTCATACGTCGATATTCAAGGGCTCTATTGAGGATATTCACCGTCCTGCAGGACCTGAGGAACAACCGGGACATCCTGTTCACACCTTTAAGCTGGAAAATCGTGAGATCGAACGGCTAGTCAACTTTAAGCTGGCATTGCATGCAGAGCAATTTCAAAAAGAAGACAGTCCCAAGGTTATTTACAAGCTGCTTGAGGATTTAAGTCTGCTAATGGATGTAGACAAACACTATAGCCGCAAAGAAAATCTAGTATTTCCTTATCTAGAACGTTATGGGATCTTTGGTCCAACCAAAGTAATGTGGGGAGTGGACGACGGCATTCGCGCCGCAATCAAGGATGCGAAGAAGCTGCTCACCGAATATAACGGAGATCGTGAGCAGATCGGGAAGGCGCTTGCCCATATCATGAGCGAAGTGAATGAAATGGTATTCAAGGAAGAAAATATTTTGCTGCCGATGGCACTCAGTAAGCTGACCGAGGATGAATGGCTAAAAATAGCCCGGGAAAGCGAGGAAATCGGTTTCTGCCTGACCGCTCCTGAGCGTGAATGGATACCTGAACGGGCAGAGGAGCCTGTAGAAGCCCTTGAGCAAAAAGAAGACACTTCTGGCACTCCGCAAGGGTTCGTGCGATTTGAGACAGGGATTGTATCTGTACAACAATTGGAACTGCTGTTGAATCATCTGCCTGTGGACCTGACCTTTATCGATGAAAATGATGTTGTTCGCTATTTCTCTCACGGTAAAGAACGGATCTTTGCCCGCACAAAGGCCGTCATTGGTCGTACCGTGCAAAATTGCCATCCGCCGCAAAGCGTGCATGTCGTTGAGAAACTGCTGGAGGATTTTAAGGCCGGCCGCAAGGATGTTGAGGATTTTTGGATTCCAATCAAGGACAAATTTGTCTACATCCGTTATTTTGCCGTTCGGGATAACGAAGGACGCTATCTGGGAACGCTGGAATTCACGCAAAACATCGCTCCTATTCGCGCCTTGGAAGGACAAAAACGTATTCTATCGGAATAGCAGCCAGCCGTAAGCCACCATGTTCAGGTTTTTGCCACCCATATTTATAATATGCTGTTCTACTACAGGCTTGGCCCCCAGTCTTTCATAAAAAGTACACGCTGGATTATCTGCCAGCACCCACACCATGACAGAGTGAATATCCATACTATTAAAATGTTGAAGCAAGCGTAGAAAAAGTCTTTTGCCGAGCCCTAAACTATGGTATTCACTCAAAACATAAATAGCCGTGATCTCTCCCCCATACGGGGGATATTCCCCTGACTTTTCCGGACCTCCACTCACAAATCCGATAATTTCCCCCTTTTCATTTTCAGCAACATATACGAGGTGACCGTCTTCAGTAGATAGATTCGCATTCCATAATTCTATTCTTTGCTCATAGGAAAGACGTTCCAGAACCTCGTCAGGCATGATATCTTTGTATGTCGTTCTCCAGCAGTCTACGTGCACCTTGGCGATGTCTTCGGCATCTGATATCATCGCTTCCCTGATCATCATGTGGGTTCCACTCCTAGTTTCCAATATTATGCCTCCTATTATATCGACGATCCGAATCTCGATCTATGATCTATAACAAGAAGCTCATTGTTTAGTGAAGTGGATAGGCCATCCTAAAAAACTTACCAAGAGAGTCTTATGCACACGACCCGCACATTGGACTCCCTATGGCACAATACTCTTTTACGAGGTCAAAATATAAGGACCGTTCTTTGTAATCGCAATGGTGTGCTCATATTGAGCGCCCCAACTGCCGTCTGCTGTGCTGATGGTCCAACCATCATCCCCCCAGAGCACCGCGCCTTCGGGTCCGAGGGTAAATACCGGCTCAATGGTAATCACCATCCCTTCGCGCAGTGGCAATCCTGTTCTAGCACGACCGTAGTGGAGAACGTCCGGCGGTTCATGCATTTGGCGGCCGATCCCATGCCCGATCAGAGATTTGACGTTACCGTACCGCCGCCAGCCTGCCGCTTTTCCCACCGCATGCCCGATATCCCCTAATGTCCTGCCGGGGCGGGCAACGTCGATGCCTCGCATTAGCGCCTTATGGGTCTGCCGCAACAGCTTTGCTACCGGCCGGCTGATGTTACCCACTGCGTAGGTCCATCCCCGGTCAGCCAGCCACCCGTCCTTGTTGACCACAATGTCGATGGTCACAATATCCCCGTCATGAAGCACCCGCTCCGAGGGAAAGCCGTGACATACCACCTCATTGACCGAAGCGCAGGTAGCATAAGGGAACCCTTTATAGCCCTTTTGTTCAGGCGTAGCTCCACGCTTGCTTAGAAATTGCTCCACCCAAGCATCGATTTCAAGCGTTGTGATTCCCGGAAGAATACGACTTTCCAGCGTACGATGGCAATCTGCCAAAATACGTCCGGCCTCCCTCATGTAGCCGATTTCCTCCGGTGTTCGTATCGCTATTTCTATTGGAATCCGCCTCCTTTGAGCATACAAATTCACTAAACCTATCCCATTGTATGCAGGACGGACACAAAAAAACCGTCTCCTCTGTGGATAGACGGTTTATAAAAGTCGTGTTTCTAGTTGTTCGTAAGCGAACCCTTAAGATACTGAAGAATTTATGCGGCCGAGTTCGTTTTCCACCACCATGGTCAACTCTTCCTCATACCCTCCTGTTATCCGGTATTTTCGCACATATTCCTTTACAAATTTTTTGGGATCCTTAGGCCGGAAAATTCGAGTCATTTCCCGCAGACTTTCCTTAACTTCATTATGACCTTTCGTTGCCATGTAACTCCCTCCCAAAACGTTGAAAATAAGTGCTCCGTTGAAGAGAATGCCGAAAAGTATTGATGTCCTTATGCAGTGAAGTAGTATGTCTAGTGCAGCTTAGGTCGGGAATGCCTTATGCGAGGCATGTACCTGACACTATTATTAACCGATTTTCTTTTGGCTGAATCACTACCCCATTATACCATATTCAGATACAGCTTTCAGCTTTCCAGTAAATTCACATTGATTTTACCTATCTTTTACGCTTCATATCATTTGGAGTTCTCAATTAGCTGCTGCATAGAGGTATACCTTATTTATCGGCTTTTGGAGCGTATGTGTTTGGGGTAAAATAAATAAACATAACAAGGGGGGAAAAAGGATGAGCCGTTATGCTCCACTGTTCACTGCACCTGTTGCCCGTCTGTCTGCGCTGAACCTCGGAACTTGTGAAGAGGAAGACATCGATGCCTCCCTACTTGATCAGGCAGACCACGAAATCCGAGCCAAATTTCCGAAAATGCATAGCTTTCTGCTGCTTCGCCACGGCAAGCTGATCTGGGAACGCTATTACAACGGTCATGAAGCAAGCTCCCTGAACGATTTGCGTTCCGCAACCAAAAGCTTCACTTCCACGCTCGTCGGCATTGCTATGGCACGTGGGGATATGCCCGGACCAGAGACCGCTGTGCATAAGTTGTTGCCTGAGTATTTACCCAAGCGGAAGGAAACACTGCTAGAACGGATTACGATTCGTCATCTGTTGACTATGACGTCAGGCTTGTATTGGCAGACGGGCAAAAAGCTCGGTGAAGCCTTTATCCACCGTTTTCATCGCAGCAAAAGCTGGCCGTCCTTTGCCCTACGCTTACCTGTACAGGAGGATCAAATCGGCGTATTCCAATATCGCAGTGTGGATTCACATCTGTTGTCCGTTCTGCTCACCCGTTGCTGTGGGATTGACGCCTATACGTATGCTCTCCAGCATTTATTCGAACCGTTAGGGTTCGGGAGAAGTGGTTGGGCACAAGATCCAGAGGGCTACACCATGGGCCACATCGGACTGTATCTGACGTCGCGAGACATGGCTAAATTCGGCGATTGCTGCCTTCATCAAGGCATCTGGAATGGCAGAGAATTGATTCCAGCCGATTGGCTGCATGAGGCGACGCAGCGACAGATTGAAGGCTATCCGGAATTCGGAGATTACGGATTCCAATGGTGGACTGGACGACTCCACGACATTGATTATGCGTGTGCACACGGACATGGAGGACAGCAAATTTATCTGATACCGGAAGCGAATGCAGTCGTGGTATTTACAGCAGACAGTAAGGTGAGCCGTTGGAAAAACCCACGAACACTGCTAGAGCGTTTCGTTTTGCCAGCCGTATCCTCCCTCAACTTGGAACGTTCCTAAAATGAGCTACATGTGCTTATTGAATATAGGGGGCTAAACAATCATGGAAGTCTCAGCACCAAAAATTCTAATATTATACGCCAGCTACGGGGAAGGCCATGTGCAGGCCGCCCGGGCAATCATGGATAGTCTGCGAAGACTCGGACACTGCGAGGTACAACTACTCGACCTGATGGCTGAATCACATCCATGGTTGAATGGGCTAACCAAATTTGTATATATGCAAAGCTTCAAAACCATTCCACAGCTTTACGGCTGGGTCTATAACATCACGCGCGGTATGCAAGCTAAATCGGCCTTTGGCCATGTGTTGCATTCATTCGGAATGCGTCAACTTGCTCTCACACTGAAAAAGGAGTTGCCGGATCTCGTAATCCATACGTTCCCGCAGCTCGCTCTCCCGGCGTTACGCCGCAAAATGGGAATGAATTTGCCTATTGTCAACGTGGTTACAGACTTTGACCTGCATGGGCGCTGGCTGCATCCCGATATTGATCGCTACTATGTAGCCACTGAGGATCTTCAGCAGGAAGCCGCACAGCGAGGAATACCTATCGAACGTATTGCCGCGACCGGGATTCCGATTCACGCTTCTTTTTATAACCTATCTGTCAACGAAGTCCCTGATCAGCAACAGGTAATCCCACCGTTACAAACTGAGACGACCACGTTGCTCATTATGGCAGGTGCATATGGTGTGTTATCCGGCATACTGGATATCTGTCGTCATTTAAGCCGACTTCCGCAGCTACGACTGCTGATCGTCTGCGGACGCAACCAGCAGCTAAAAGCAGAATTGGATGCGCTGTATGCGGACCACCCCGACATCTACACCTACGGATTCGTGGGCTACGTCCCGGCACTTATGCGAGCAAGCAATCTGGTGATTACAAAGCCCGGTGGTATCACACTCTCGGAAAGCATCGCATCGGGTTTACCTATCCTGGTGTTCAAACCCGTACCCGGGCAGGAACTAAATAATGCTCTGTATCTGCAGCAAAAAGGAGCTGCCCGCATTGCTCGCACAACAGAGGAACTGATTCAACATTGTCTGGATCTGATCTCCACCCCCTCTCTTGCTAAGGAAATGAAGCAGGCGATTGAGTTACTTCGCAAACCTCATCCCGCAGACCAAATTGCCGAGGATATTTTACTGCAGCTTGTGGATAAAAGAACCTCTGTCCGGACAAATTAACGAAGAATAAGCCAGACGGAGGGGATACCAATGGAACACAAAGGAAAGGATTTACTCCCACTAACGGGTGAAAAGGTAGAAGTGGATGGTATTTATGTGGATGAGGATGGACATGAGCAACATTTGCACAGAGGCCAGCACTTTCCAGCTGATGTTATTTTGGGTACTTCCGAGTGGAAAATGACCGAATATGCCTTTGATAACCATCACGAAGGACGTACCGATGAACGACTTATCCCCAAAGAGGATGACAAGAATAAAATGGGTAAAATCACGCACCCACGCCGCCATTTAAAAACTGGTGATCGATAATTACGGAAGTATATCCACAATTACACCCAATATGTTGATAGTTTGTGGACAAACTGTGTGCAAAGTATGAATTATCGTAATATTATCTACAGATTGTGCACAATTTGTGTATAAATCATGTTATTTCTGTGGATAAACATTAATATGCGGTGGATAAAGTGTATACAACATGTGCAAAACATGTGCATAACCATTTAAAAGGCTGAACGAATTCTTTTCGTTCAGCCTTTTTTGTATTTTTATACACATTCTCTAATTCATTTTTTTACCGAGATCGGGTATGTTCGAACGAGAACATCGCTCCCGGAACGATGAGTTGCCCAAAAAGGACTCTATCCCATTAACGGAGACTAATCAAAAATTCGCAAATAGCGCATAGAGGAGTGTAAAATGGAAACGGGGACGAACAGAGTCAAAAGAAGGAATTACCGAAATGTAAAAAGAGTAGGGGTGATCCGAATGGCATCTATTAAAATCCTTTCACTTAATGTCGGCATGCCCAAGCAGATCCAGTTTAATCAGAAGGACGTTTCTACGGGGATATTCAAGTCGGCCACAGATGAATATTTGTATTTATCTTATCTAAACTTCGAAGGGGATGGGCAGGGCGATCTAGTTCATCACGGGGGTAAAGAGAAAGCTGTATGCGTCTATCCCTACGAGCACTATCCGTTCTGGGAAAATGAATTGCGGAGACCGCTCGATTACGGCGCGTTCGGGGAAAATTTAACGATAAAGGGTTTGCTAGAATCCGACGTTTGCATTGGAGACGTCTTTAAGCTTGGCAAAGCTATCGTTCAAGTTAGCCAGCCAAGACAGCCTTGCTACAAGTTGTCCATCAAGTACGGCGTACCGGACATGCCCTTGAAGGTACAGCAAACAGGCTACACGGGATTCTACTTCCGCGTTCTGGAAGAGGGAGTTGCCTCTAAAGCCGACGGACTATCCCTCCTTCATCGCCATCCGAAAGCAATTACGGTTTCATTTGCCAATCGAATTATGCATCAAGAGAAGGATCATATCGAGGGTATTAAACAAATTCTCGAAGTGGAAGAATTGTCCGTAAACTGGAGAAATACGTTTCTAAAACGTTTGGCGGGAACCGAAACGGATTCTCGGGAAAGACTTTCAGGCAATTCGTAAGGTGGAAGTGGTTCAATGAGTTAGTATGTTTTGTGTAGAGACAACTTTTTTACCGAGATCGGGCATATCCATCAATCCTATCCTCATAGCTTGTATAGTACGGAGACTTAGCTTGAATCTTTTATAAAGGAGGATATGCCTGACATGTCAGTCTATAAGTCTTCCACAGGATTGGATGAAAATATAGCAGCTGTCCTGTGCTATTTGTTCGCCTTTATTGGCGCGCTGGCCTTTGTCATGCTGGAAAAGAAAAGCCGATTCGTATTATTTCACGCACTGCAATCCATACTTCTTTTTGTAGCCCTCATGATCGGACATGTGCTGGTCGGATTCATTCCGATACTCGGTCCTTTCCTCGCTTCCCTGCTAACGCTGGCAAGCCTTGCCTTGTGGATTATCTTGTTAATTCGTGCGGGACAAGGAAAGTGGCTCAAGCTTCCCTGGATAGGCGATCTGGCTCTTCATCAAGCTCGGCAGTTATAAAAACAGCAAAAAACCTTGATCCTAAGCAAGGAATCAAGGTTTTTTATGTTTGGGCAGTTCATTTTTTTACGCTAGCTTCTTCTGTCATATATGGATGTGTCCCAGCTTATCTGGATTAACCATTAAATAAAAATTCTGAATATGCTCCCCGTCAGGTGTCAGTATGAGGCATAAGGTTTCTCTCACTTCACCGTCTTTCAGAAATGCCAGCTGAACCTCACCATTAATGACGGTGTAGACCACATCTCTTTCTCGTAAAACGGTTAATACCCGACGAGAGGTCAACAGGGCGAGAACGCCTTTGCGTACAACCATCGGCCTCATCACTGTATGCACATTACCTCCACCATCTGACACGAATATAGGTTGTTCAGCCAGTAGTTCCAGCATAGCAGTCACATCGTAGGCGAGAAAAGCGGTTGTAAAACGCTCCAGCAGTTTTACCCGGGAAGAGTTATTTATATTAGGACTGATTGGAGCTTCAGGAGCAGATTCTCCGGAAGATAAAATACGACGGGAACGACTGAACAACTGCCGACAGTTGCTCTCGGTCTTGCCCAGTAATTCTGCAATTTCTTTATAATCATATTGAAAAGCTTCTCTCAGCACAAAAACAGCTCGCTCTATCGGTTTTAGCTGCTCCAGCAGAACCAGAAATGCGTAAGATATCATATCTTTACGTTCCAGCCAATCGGCAGGGAGGTCTGCGCTCTCACCCAGCGGCTCAGGCAGCCACTGTCCTACATATGTCTCTCTTTGCTTACGCGCAGAATTCAGTAGATTCAGACACCGATTCATCGTCATTTTGGCTACATAGGCTTTGGGGTTCTGTATGTCATTCAGGGGCTTATTCTCCAGCTCGACAAAGCAGTCTTGAACGACATCCTCGGCATCCGTAACCGTTCCAAGCATGCGATAAGCAATGGCAAAAGAATATTTGCGATATTTCTGATACAGCTCTTCCAGGCTTACATCCACCGATTCTTGTTCAATCCCTTGTTCTTTGCCAGTCAAAGTGTAGCCCCCTGTTCATTAAAGACTGCCTGGATACATCCCGGTCGCGATGGCAATCCGGTTCCAGCTGTTGATCACATTAATTGCGGTAATCAAATCTACATACTCTTCCTCTGTAAAATGTTCTCTGACCCGATTATACAAGTCTGTGGGTACCCCTTGCTCTGAAATATGAGTGACCGCTTCAGCTAATTCAAGCATAGCACGTTCTTTTTCCGAGAACAAAGGAACCTCCCGCCATAAAGCAAGCTGCAAAATATGGTCAGCATAATCCCCTAGTTTTAGCAAATCCTTTGCATGCATATCAAGACAATAGGAACAGCCATTGATTTGGGATACTCTAATTTTCAGCAGTTCGTACAATACTTTGTCTGTAAAACGACCGGAAATATATTTTTCCATCTCCATCATTGCCTTGAATGTACTAGGACTCACTGCTCTGTGGTTAAATCTTAAACTCACGATACATCGCCTCCATTATTGGTTTACATACAGAAGACAAATGAACATGTGATTTTGTGACAAAGTGCAATACATCAATTTGGAATTGCCCTCAATTGACATAGCATGTATTATAGATAAATGATTTTATGCAAAGAAGGTGTGCACTCACATGAGTGGAAAAGGTTTTATTAAAGAATTTAAAGAATTCGCTGTACGGGGTAACGTGATTGACCTCGCAGTCGGTGTTATCATTGGTGGAGCGTTTGGCAAGATTGTTACTTCTGTGGTAAACGATATTATTATGCCTCCGATTGGTAAACTTCTGGGCGGTATGAATTTTCCAGACTTATATGTAGCTTTACAAGCTGCCGACCCTCTAAATGCTGACGGTACACGCAAGACTTTGGCACAAGCCAAGGAAGCAGGGATTGCGGTCCTTGCCTATGGTCAGTTTATTAATGTCCTGCTAGATTTCCTCATCGTGGCCTTCTGTGTGTTCATGCTGGTCAAAGGGATTAACATGCTGAAGCGCAAAGAGGAAGAAAAACCTCCTCAGGAAAAAACAATTAAGGAATGTCCACATTGCCTGTCCGAAATCCCTATAGCTGCTACCCGCTGTGCACATTGCACTTCCAAGCTAGAGGGATTCGTTGAAGCACGCTGACTCGAACTACATTCCTATGAATACAACAAACGGCTTAAGACGGTGCATCGTCTTAAGCCGTTTTTAGCATGGCTCTAAAAATCATTAATTGAAGTTGGTGATAATACCCCGAGGTCTGACTGGCAAACCTTCTGCGTACAGATGGGAGACATCACCGAAGCCAATGCAACGGGGAACTGCCCATTCCTTGGAGCGTTCATCAAACAAGATGGTGGTTACGGAGCTAGGCGGCATCCAAAAACCGGACCAGACCAAAGCCAACGGTAGTTCCAACAGATGTGCAAGCCAGGTTAGCCCGAAGCCGCCATGACAAAATACGGCTACCCTGTCTTCCGTGTGCTTCAGAATTCGGTACCTGCCCTCGACCCGCTCAAAGCCTTGCCGCTTCAAAAATTCATCAGAATGAACTTTCAGTCGCTCGAAGGTTTCAGGACTTTGCGTCCCTTGATAATAGGAAATGTCCTTCCAAGAATCATGAGTCGGCAGAGGCGACCCGGAACGAATCACTTCACCAGGCAAATCCCAATGGGAAAGACGACCGTATGGAGTATCCTCCAGCTTTAGAGCCAGCTCCTGCGTCCAGTCCTCCACTTCATAAGTCATACCGAGAGAGTCGGCGGTGTACCGCATCGTATCCAAGGCCCGTCCCAAAGGAGAGACGTAAATACGGTCCAGTCCGTGACTGGACAGCCGTTTGGCCAATGCCTTGGCTTCCAAATGACCCTCTGGCGTGATGGTGTTGTTAGGATAATCGGGGTCTGCATGTCGGATAATATACAATCTCATTATTTGTTCTCCGTTCCTATGAATGGCGACAGGATCGCTTTATCTCATTCCAACAGTGAGTTTTCCTAATTTTTAATGCTTATTCAGCAAGGTTTCCAAAATCGCGCGCAAATCCCTGTCTTCCTGATAAACTTCCTCACCCGTATCCAGCTCAATTACCCGGATATATGTATAGTTCGCTCTGGCATCGACGGGTTTAAAAATCAATTCCTCGGGATTGTCTGGACGCACATCATAGCCCATATTCTTGAACATATCTGTTATTTGATCAATCCCCGGCTTGCCTCCGCTTTCCAGCATAATCAGCCCACGCAGTTCCTTGGGCTCCTCTGGATGCATAACTCGGAAATGTACAATACATTCCATGTAAAATCGCTCCTTTCAATCATAAAGCTATGTTATGGCGCAAATCCCCATGTTCCCAGCATACCCCAAAAGCTACTCCGCATTCCACATCGTCCATCATATCGTCAGAACGGAAAACACGTTATACTGTAAAGTAGACCTTGATTTTCTGCATATTATAGGAGGAATCACGATGACTAGCGAGCTTCTGGATATCTACGACGATGAAGACAACCCCCTCGGCACAGCCTCCCGACAGGAAGCACATGCCAAGGGCTACTGGCATCATACCTTTCACTGCTGGCTGGCACGAGACACCTCGACAGGCCGCCGCTTGCTATTCCAACAGCGTCAGGATACAAAGGACACCTTTCCCGGATGCTACGATATTACAGCCGCCGGGCATTTGACTTCAGGCGAAGATATGTCCCAGGCGGCTCGCGAGCTGGAGGAAGAACTAGGCATTTATGTTCCCTTTACCTCCTTAACACCACTGATGACCGTTCGGTATGAAAGTAAAGGTACCGCACAGGGCACCTCTTTTTGGGATCGGGAGGTCAGCTCGGTGTTTGGACTGCTGTCCAACCAGCCCCTGGAAGCCTATTGTCTCCAGCAGGAAGAAGTAGCCGGACTGTACGAAGCAGACCTTGACCAAGCACTAGCCCTGTTTGAAGGCCATATTCCATTTATCGAAGCCCAAGGTATTACGTCGGGGCCGAACCCGGAAAAAACTCGCCGCCTGATTACACCGGATCAATTCGTGCCTCATCAAGCGGGCTATATTACATCTGTATGCCGGGCCCTGATGGAACTTCCCTCCCAGTAATCCTTATACTATTCTCCGGCTGACATATATTTGCCGATAATGCTTTCATACCGCCAGCCATATCGGGTCGACAGCTCGCTGCCCATATCATGCTCCAGCTCATACAGAATAAGATCCTGGGCAAAATGATCAAGCAGCAAACCTGTCATCACCGGATGCTCGGTAATAAGCGCCTGTGTCGGGCAATTCTCTCCCCGCATACCCAGCATGCACCAACGCCGATCAATAACAAAGGAAAACTTACGCCCTGACGTTTCCTGTCCGTCTGTACCAGACGTACGCGGTAGCCACGGTCCCAACATACTTTCTCCGTTGTCGCAGGACCATAGCAGACGCACACCCCGACTCTCGGCTTTTTTCAACGCTTCCCGCAACAGTTCGGCTTCCTCGCGCCACAAATCCAGCACAATCTCATGCTGTGCCCGTTCCAGCTCGCGTGTCAAACTTTCCAGCACCTTCCGGTCACCTTCCACGTTGTAGAAGGTCGGCTTGGCTGGTTCTGTTCGTGGCATCTCCTTCTCCACCGCCAGCAGGGACTCCCGCATCTGCCCTTCGATCATTCGGGTCAGCTCACCCGGCGGCAGCATGCTGTAGCGTACAGGCTCTCCCGCACTCGCTCTGAGATATCCCTGCCCGGCCAAACGCTGCAAAGCTGCGTACACGTTGGAGCGCGATGCCCCCAAACGCTTAGCAACTTCATAGCCGGAAGCCGCATTTTGTCTCGAAAGCTCGACCATCACCTTGGCTTCCATCTCCGTAAAACCCAGATTCCGCAGATGTTGCAGCAAACGCTCCATATGTTCTGTTCCCCCTATGCTGCCCGGCGTTATGTCTGTGTACTGCGGCAGCCTGTTCGGCTGCGTCAAATCTGTTCAGCTCCACAGCGCGGGCACCATTTGGAGCCTTTGGGTAATTCCGCTGTGCAGATTTGGCATTTTACATTTTCGCGTATTTGCATTGACGCTGTTGCCGGCTTCTCTGCTCCCGAATTGTTGGCCTTCCAATATCGAATGCGCTCGTCCAGCTCCTCCTGACGCTCCCGTTCACGTTCCAGTTCTTCAAGACGATGGTGTTCTTTCTCCAGTTCTTCCTGACGACGGCGCTCCCACTCTTCATCGAATGCCGCTTTTTCTTCCGGAGTAAAATCAGACACCGTGTAATTGCGGTCTGATTCCGTTGGATCGTGCGTTTCATACCGCTCATCCTGTTCATGCCGATCGATGACTTCATCTTCTGCATACTCCATGTAGGCAGGCACAGCATCCTTCGCTGCCTCAGGCTTGCGCAGATCAAAAGAATAAGCGTCTGTTGGCACCTCTTCCCGCACAGCCGCTACTTGCTTGGAGGCAGCCTGCCCTCCATTTAACTTGCGTCCGCATTTGGGACAAAAGTTCGCATCCAGCGGCACAACTGCACCACAGGTACATAAATGGGCGTTTTTCAATTCTGCAATTCTACTGCGCAGCTCATCAATTTCATCCTGAAGCTCATCACAAGCAGTAGACAACTGTGTCATCTCGGTTTCAGCCACTGACATATCGGATGCCCGGTAGCCTTCGTAAAAGATTTGACCCATTCGTAAGAAATGAACATCCATTTCCTGCTGAATCGTTGTAATTTGCGAATTAATCTTACTAATCTCGACAGCATGCTGCGCCTTTTCTGTTGCGCGATTAGCGCCTTCCTTTATACGTTGAATCAGCTTCATCGTCATTTCCTCCCCATATCCAGCCGGATTTCACTGTACCGTCCGTATATCCCAAAGTTTTTTTCTGTTGGCAAGCCTCGAACTCCTGTATAATGGAATGCGGTCATATCGCCTGTTTGAGGCTATAGGCATTGGCGTCAACCTATTAACGTTCTGACGCTCCTGCTCTAGATCCGCATGAATTCAGCATCATTTTTAGTCCATTCGCCTTGTTCTTATCATCAACTAAAGCTGACTAGAACTCTATCATACCAAAAACTACCCCCATTTGTGAAAATGGAAGATTTTAAGAACGAAAGGGGTTTCAGGATCATGAACCCAAATCCTGCATTTTACCCTCGACCCATCGGGGTTCCTTATTCAACGACGAGCCCTCAGGCACGTCGAGCTTCTATGGATACCAGTATAACGCTGGTACCCGACACCGACCAAGACGCGGCTTATTTTCGTGCTATAGAGAACGCGGGCATTCATCTGAACCGCCCGCAGATTCAGGCTGTACGCCATGGTAAAGGCCCCCTTCTAACCCTGGCAGGGGCTGGCTGCGGTAAAACCACGGTTCTGGCTGCCCGTGCTGGCTACCTCATGGCGATGCGGGATGTCCCTGCATCGTCCATCCTGCTGGTGACCTTCACCAGCAAAGCAGCTGCCGAAATGAAGCTGCGCATCGCGGGACTACCCGGTGTGCGACCTGCCGCTGCACGCGCAGTACAGGCGCGTACCTTCCACTCATTCGCTTTGGCGATGCTGCGACATCGCGGTGTGCAAGATGAAGTGTTCGGTGAAACACAGGCCCAGCATACCGTTATGAAAATGATGCTGCGCCAGCTTGGACTGAGTGAGGCTTTCCAGCCGGAAAGCCTGCTGTCCGCCCTCTCCGCCTGGAAAGCGGAAGGCCGTAGCGCAGATGAGCTGCCGGAAACCATACGCGAGGAAGCGGATGCCAAGCGTGCCATGCTCGCCTATGAAGCGTGGAAACAGGAACGGAGCAAAATGGATTTTGACGATATTCTGCTGCGTGCCTCCGTTCTCCTGCGTGATCCGGATGTGCTTCAGCCGCTTCAACGACGTTTTTCCTATATCATGGTCGATGAATTTCAGGATACGAATGCCCTGCAATACGAAATGGTGCAACGATTGGCTGCGAAGCATCGCAATCTGATGGTCGTCGGAGATGATGACCAGACGATCTATACCTTTAATGGAGCCCGCCAGGAATCCATTCTGGAGTTTGATAAGGTCTATAAAGATGCAAAGGTCATTACTCTTGATATTAATTATCGCAGTGATGCACGCATTTTGGGGCTGGGCTCCAACATCGTCGCCAAAAATGTTCATCGACGCTCCAAACGTCTTGCGGCTGCCGGGCGTGAGGGCTTGCCGCCACAGTTTGCCACCCCATCTGGGCCTGAGGAAGAGGCGGGACATATTGTTACTCATCTGCTCGGACAGGTAGAAGAAGGTCGTCTTCGCTACCGGGACATCGCTATTTTACATCGGACAGCCAGCGGAAGCCGATCTATTTTTGAGCAATTAATTATGCGGGATGTCCCATTTATTCAGTACGGAGCAGGAGCCGTATTTTACGATCAGTCTCTGATTCGTCCCTTAATGGATCACTTGCGCTTGTCGCTGAATCCCCGCCGAATGGAATCCATTCCAAGTACCCTTGGACCGCTGTATGTCTCCCGTGAGGCTGGGATGGAATGGATTATGCGCGAAGAGAAACAGCAGGCTAAAAAATACCCGCTAATCCACCTCAGCCGCTGGGATCGACTACGTGATTTTCAGCGTGAACAGGTGAAAGAACGCATTCGGTTGATTCGCAGTCTCACTACCATGAAGCCTGCCTATGCCATTCAAGAAATGCGGCGCGTCTTTTATGACAAGTATTTGGAAAGCGGAGATACGGGCGCGTGGACACATTATAAAGAAACGATGCAAGAAAGTCTGGAGGAGCTTGAAACGGCAGCCAAGCGCTTTGACACGGTAGAGGCATTCGTCAACTTTGCGGACGAGCTTTCAGAGCGCCACCGCCAGATGGAATCTCTGCGCAGAGAGGAAGACAGCGATGCTGTTCGGCTCATGACGATCCACCGTGCCAAGGGACTGGAGTTCCCTTGCGTATATTGGATCGGAGCAAGTGAAGGCATCCTTCCGCATAGCTCGGCTCTACACAGCGAGCTGCCAGAGGATCGTCGGGCAGGCGCCGCCCCCGCAACGGCTGTGGATAACGATGCTGCGCTGGAGGAAGAACGCCGCCTCGCTTACGTGGCCGTCACCCGGGCGAAGGAGCTGCTGTACATCACCTCCCCCGCCTCCAATCACGGCAAGCCTGCCGCCGTGTCTCGCTTCTTGCTGGAAGCCTATGGGGTCACTCCCCCCGAGACTTCCAAGCCGGACACGCGTCGCAGCAGCTTTGGCCAACCGAAGGGTACTTCGGGTTATGGCAGCCGGGCCGGTGGTGGTTCGCCAGCGTCTGGCACGGCAACCCGCGTGAGCAGCAGACCGGGGTCAACCCCAGCAGCCACTACAGCACGGACGGCCTCGGCGACGGCTAGGTCACAGACAGAGCCACGCGTCGATGTGCCTGTGTGGAAATGCACGGACGCCGCCTGCAAGGCGTGGATGCGGCGCGACACAGTAGGTGGACGCCGCACCACGGGGGCCAGTGCAGGCACGCCACCGGTGTGTCCGCTTTGCTCCTCCCCGATGACGGAGGGAACGCGCAATATCCCGGCTAGATAAGTGCGAGGCGTGTATAGCCGCTATGAAGCTGTACTTCCACTGCATTCGTCATTTCCAATCCGGCTTGTGCAGACCTGTAATGAATCCAAAAAAGCACTAATGTACATTTTCCCGGCACCCTGCAAAAATAAGTTTTAGACAGACTAAATAAAATAAAAGACGGTAGACTAGGATGTGAGAATAAAATCCTAGCCTGCCGTTTTTTTATATATAATTTTATCTAAGTTAAATTTATAGTTTAGACACAACGCATTCAGGAAACAAGAACAAAAACTGATTAAAGGAGAGAACATATAATGAAACTTTCAGGAAATACAATACTAATTACCGGTGGAAGTACTGGAATAGGATTAGCTTTTGCAGAACGATTTTTAAAAGCTGGCAATAAAGTCATTGTTACTGGACGACGTGAACATGTACTTCAAAAAGCGAAAGAGAAATTGCCTAGCCTTATTACTCATGTAAGTGATTTGAATATTGAATCCGAGCGTATAGCAGTATCGGATTGGGTAACAACCAACTATCCAGAAGTAAATGTGTTAGTTAACAACGCCGGTATTCAACAACGCTTTAACGTTCTAAAAACGGATGCAAAAAACAATTGGGATTATTTCAGTAAAGAAATCACAACTAACATTGAAGCACCTTTCCATCTATCCATGCTGCTGGCTCCATATTTTGCAACAAAAGAAGAGGCGACTATCATTAATGTCACTTCTGGGTTAGCTTTTACGCCGTTTGTGATTGCTCCGATTTATTCAGCAACGAAAGCGGCACTTCATTCATTTACAATTAGCCTAAGACACCAACTTTCTGATACGTCTGTAGAGGTAATTGAAGTTGTCCCTCCGGCAGTGAATACAGATTTAGGTGGAGCAGGATTGCACACGCAAGGAGAACCATTAGATGACTTCGCAGATGGAATTTTCAAAGGATTAGAAGAAGGTAAAATAGAAATCGGATATGGTACTTCTGTGGCTCGCTTACGCATGTCACGAAATGAAGTCGACGAACACGTAGAGAATATGTATAAGGCAACGAAAAATTCAATAGAATAGCTCGCTTATGGGGCTGTCCTTTTGCGGGATTGCCCTTTCCTTTATTTCGCTTTTTATTGATTTACCTTGTAGAATTTGCTGGCACGTTATCATAATTCCCAAATCTCATTTCTCACGATTCGTCTTTATTGAAATAATCATCTGGCAAATGTAGTTCTCGCAAGCAACCGATAAATTTTTCTTTGAAATTCGGATTTTTTTTATATTCCGGCCATACCGCCTTATAGTAAGGCAGCAACTTCTCATGTGGAATAATGCCCCAGTATAAAATCATGTTTTTTAGAACCTGCGGATCGCTCCCTATCAACATCTGTTCGATGATCTGCCAGCTTCCCTGCTTGTTTTCGCAACTACGCGCGGCATAGATGGCAGTGGTCTGCATTTTCGGGTCGGCGTGACACAGGAAAGGCGCAAAATTTCGGAGCGTAATCTCACCGTAATCCTCTAAAATATATCCTGCATAACGCAACGTTTCCGGGTCATGAATCCTGTCAAGACTTTGCAAAATCACTGGAATAAATTCCGTTAAATTTGCTGTTTTACTGGAAGCGTGCAGAATCGTTAAAGCTTGCAGAAAATCCCTATGTTCATCCGATTGCAACAATTCCAGAAGATATTTTCTACCCGTGTCAAAAGAAGTTTTGCAGATTAGCCAAACAGCTGTGGTCCGATTTTTTGGGCTTTGCTCCGCAATGTTTTTCAAAAAACCAAGGGTTGGCTGGGCAACTTCCTTAAACTTGAACATTCCATCAAGCGCCTTTGCTTGGATTTCTTCGTTTGGAGCGCTCTGATACATCTGGATCAGTGCATTCTCATCACCCGGCATTCGACTGCCAAACCACCCGATATCATAATCCAAAATAATTTCATCCAGCCAGCGCTCGTACCAGTCCAGAAAGCTGTCTTCATAGACAAAGAAAAAGGGATGATCGGGATGAAAATCGGAGGTGTACACAATTCTCCCCCTGTATTTCCCTTCAAGTACGAGATACATGTCGTATTCGCAGCCTTGGGTACCTATGCACAACATGCCGCCCAGCACCTTATTACGGGCGTCATCGTATTCCTCATCAGGGATGTCCTCATCCTTGGTCAAGGGCTCAATCAGATGGTTCCATTCCTCTTTGGCCATCCCGAGATGCAGAACGGATTTTGCAAGGAGTGCCTGGTGCTCGGTATAGGAAGTTGCCTTTTCAATCGGATAAATTCCATAATAGGGTCCGGCGCCTCCGTTGCCGATGTTTGTTAAAAACAGCGCGTAAGGCTCGGGTAGGATGACTTGATTGTGGGCTTGCCAGTCCGCCAGCTCTTTTGCTGTAAGCTTCTCTTTAACCCTGTACTGATGTGAGGATGCTCCAAACACCGAGAAATCCTTGTCTTTGTGCATGGCCTGATTCAGTTTGTCTTTTATTCGATCCAGTTGCGTTTCGTTCTTCCCAAACCACATATCTGCACCCTCCAGTTGACTTAGCCAGTTTCCTTTATTTGCTTATTCAGCAATTTCATTCTTTATGGGTCTTACCTCTTTACATTGATATGTATCTTTAAGTAAGTTTTTATAATACGGTGGATACTGTTTAATTGAAGTATGAAAAGTGATCGCGCATAAAATGAGTTAACGTATCCTCCAAATTGTGATGCTGTTTCATATATTGGAATAAGATGGCCGAAGTGAGCACGATTTTAGAGTTCTCGATACTAATAGTCCATGAAGTTGGCTCCTCAGGATTATAACTAAATTCAGTTACGATGCCGTATGCTATACCTAGTTTATCCATTCTCTTGTGTAAAATTTGATAGATCTCATCAGTCAGTTGATGAATATTAATATCATTCTGTTC
Organism: Paenibacillus polymyxa M1; assembly: GCF_000237325.1. Taxonomy (NCBI): domain Bacteria; kingdom Bacillati; phylum Bacillota; class Bacilli; order Caryophanales; family Paenibacillaceae; genus Paenibacillus; species Paenibacillus polymyxa. The sequence goes on along the minus strand of NC_017542.1, from coordinate 693,107 downwards.
CAAAACCTTCTCCCTCCTCCTCTTTCGTCAATCAATAGATAGTTTAAAATCAACAATCGTCTGTTCAGCCGTAACCTCATAGCCTAAACCCTTGTAAAGTTGTACAGCAGCTTGGTTCTCCTCCAGTACTCCCAGATAGACATCTGATGATAGCGTTCTGCCCAGTTTTGTAAGTTGGCTCGTCAAGTGCTTTGCTAGCCCTTTCCCTCTGTGAGCAGGGCTTGTATATATGTTTCCGAGCTCCACGAGCTTAGAATCATAAAAGTGAAAGCCACCTACGGCAATAAAATGACCACATTCCTTGATCCCAAGGAAAGGATATTGTTCGAGTTCGCTCCTCGTAAAAAATTTCATGCCCCCATTTCGTAATAAATCCACTATTTCTGGAACTTCGTTTTCCTTAACTAACTCAGCCAAGTTAGAATCAAGCAGTTTCGATTGATCCATATGTTTCATCGTTAAGAAACGTTGTGGGTTACCCGTTATGAGCCCATGAGACTGAAAAAGTTGTAGGTCACGATCACACAGGATTGTACCACAAACGGTATTTTTCTTAAGTTGAATGAGTTCCTCAGTAAAAGCAATAAGAGCTGAAAAGTTAAGTTTCTCTCGGTTTATGCAGTGGAAAGAAAACGCAGGGAAGGAGAGCCCGCAAAAGTATGCTAAGACCCCTGTCAGCTTGTCATCTACATATTGACCAACAAATTTAGCTTGCTCCTTACGTTGACTTAAATAGCTATAGAATAACAAGTGTTGGTCTCTATGAATCTGGTTCGTTAATTGATAAACAGTTTCGTCGCTAAGCAGTCGATGAGAAATCATGTATTAGTCCCTTTCATTCCCATGTGGGTAATATTCTTATTGGCATGATACCACAAATGGAAACGATCCTTCCCGCTTATCCCATGTAGCCTTAACAATCTTGAGTTATACGTTTCAAAACATATAAAGATTGTTTGCTATCGAAGTATAAAAATCCATAATTTAAGGATGATTTTCTCCGAAATTCATTGTATGGTTCCTGCCTCGCCTCTAATTTATGATGAAATTAAAGAGAGGTGAGGTCCTAAAAAATTAATGACAAATATTGAAAACGCATACAAATGAAGAAAGAATGCTTAAAAATGCAAGCTGGTCTTTCACCTGTCATCGATTACTTCAAAGTGTACTTAATATGCACACACTAATGAAAGCGTTTTCTGTAATATACGTTGCAGGTCAATCGAGGCGGTAACATCTACTAATTCAAGGAGTGAATAATATGCCAGATCCATGGAAAAGAAGGTCTTTCGGTATTCTCAGCTTTGTTCTCTTATCCTTTTTGTTGGTATCTCTCAATTTAATTCCAAGCTTAGCAAAAGCAGAATCAGCTCCCTTGGTCACCGGTGTTGAAGACCGAACGGTGATGAATGCAAGTCAAGATTTATCCACTAACGGCAATTCCTCTCCTATAGTCGTCAGCTCCAAAGATGCAATTCTTCAAGGTTACGGTGTAGAAAAACGGGATACACCCTATACCGGCGATACGCTTTATAAAGGCGATGGCTATGTATCCTTCTTCTATGACTATGACCCTAATTCCGGCAAGTCTGACGGGACGGCTACGTTTAAAGTGAACGTGCCTACAGCAGGTCTTTATAGGCTGAGCCTCGGCTACTACATTCCGGCGGACACTGGCTCCAAGGATACCAGCATCAAGGTCAATGGCACCATGGCTGAAAACATAACGCTGGCTACTCCTCCGAAAGGTGCGGCGGTGAACGAGAAAATGGTAACTAAGATCATGCTGAATGCTGGCACAAACGAGCTGACTTTTTCAAGAGGCTGGGGATATTACGGGATCGAGTATGTGAAGGTTGAATTCGCCAATCTGCCAGCTGCAATAAGCAAAATGGAAGCCGAAGACGGAGCCATTACTGGTAAGGTCAGCATCGAAGCTGCTGATACGGGTTATTCCGGTACCGGTTACGCAACCTTTAAAGGCACAGGGTCGTTAACCTTTGCCTATAACGCAGCCTCAAGCGGGCTTTACAATCTTGCAATCGGTTACAGTAACCCCAATGGAGACAAAAAGACCCAATTGGTGGTCAATGGCCAGACCAGCGAAACATCACTCCCGACAACAGCAAGCTACACAGAGGTATCTGGCGGTAAACTGATGCTGAGTGCGGGAAACAATACCATACAGTTCAATGTCGATTCGGACCAATATCATATCGACTACGTCAAGCTGTCAGCAGTGTCCCCCCCGAAACTGTATCAGATTGAGAAAAAGCCAGTAAACCCGAATGCGACTGCGGAAACCAAGGCACTTATGGGTTATCTCGTCGATAGTTACGGCAGCAACATTCTTTCCGGTCAGCACACTCTTGAGGATGCCCAGTGGATTAAAGACCAAACTGGAAAGTATCCTGCCATATTATCAACGGACATGATGGATTATTCCCCCTCTCGCATCGAACATGGCGCCACCTCAACTGAAGTGGAAAAGGCGATTCAATGGGCCAAAGAAGGTGGAATTGTCACATTCGCATGGCACTGGAATGCTCCTAAGGGACTGCATGATATTCCCGGCAAAGAATGGTGGCGCGGGTTTTACACGGACGCTACTACATTCGACGTTCAATATGCGCTTACTCATCCCGAGTCGGAAGAGTATCAGCTTATCCTACGGGATATCGATGCTATTGCTGCTCAGTTGAAACGCCTCCAAGACGCTCACGTTCCGGTGCTGTGGAGACCGCTGCACGAGGCGGAAGGCAAATGGTTCTGGTGGGGCGCCCAAGGGCCAGACTCCGCCAAGCAACTGTACCATATCATGTACGACCGCCTAACAAACTACCATCACCTGAACAACCTGATCTGGGTATGGAACTCCGAGAGCCCCGAGTGGTATCCGGGAGACGATGTCGTCGATATTGTAAGTGTGGATATCTACAACCAGGCGGCTAATTATAGCCCAAGTATCGGCAAGTATGACAGCTTGGTGAATCTCGTGCAAGGCAAGAAGCTGGTTGGTCTGTCCGAAAACGGCCCGATTGGCGATCCTGAATTACTTCAAACATATTCAGCACATTGGCTCTTTTTCACCACATGGACAGGCGACTTCATCCGCAACGGACAATATAACTCCCTGGATCATCTCATAAAAGTGTTCAACAGCGATTACGTGATTACGAGGGATGAGCTTCCCCAAGACCTATTTACTTCGTCCAAGAATGAAGCGGAGTAAGGCACTCTTAACGTATCCGTAACTGTACCGGCCCATCCAGCACCATGAAGCAGCGTAGAAGCCTGTCTCTAAAGAACAGCGGCCACCTCAGAAAGTAACCGGGGTGGCCGCTTTTGATTTATAACCTGAACGAATGCAGTCTATCGCAAACCTTAATGAAAAAGGACCGTCTCCTCTCCAATTGGAAAGTGGAAACGGCCCCGTTCTTTTATGCGAAACGAGTTAGTTAGTGGACCACAGCTTAATTCGGTCTTGGATATGCTTGGTAAAGGATTGTTCCATTTCTTGTACTCCGGCTTTCTCCAGTTCTGCCATATAGGCATCCCAAACCTTGTCGAAGTTTTCCGGCTTGGTCATGACAGCTTCCGGAATCCGTTTCCATGTAATATCCTTCATCTTGGCTCCGAGAATAACAGCCGGATCGTCATTGGGAAGAGGCATCGTATACGCTGCTCCATATGCTCTCGGTTGGAATTCATCTTCCTTCGGGAATAGATCCTTCCAGTGCTCAATCTTATAGGCCTTTAGCACTTCCTTCTCCGACTTGTTATAAGTCGCTGTCAGCAGTTCCGGATAACTACGAGTAAAATAGTTGCCAGTCGAGTCCTTAATGCCATCACCATAATGGACCATCAAGTTCCAATATAGACCGATTCCAGACTCTTTTTGGAAAGCCGCATTGTCATTGTTCATCCGTTCAAGTACGGCCGGAATAATCGTCCGTTTGCCGTCTTTAACTGTGTAATGCTTGCCTTCAATCCCCCAATTATTCAGGACTTGACCCTCTTCCGATGCCAGAAAGTCGAGGAACTGGATAGCACGTACCGGGTCCTTACACTTGCTAGAGATCGAGATTCCGTATCCCCCATCAAAACCAGGCAGCCAGAAGTTGGTGTCTTTATATTCCTTGCTCATGGTGACTGGATAATGACCGTAAGTCTGATCGAATTTGCCCTCCGCCTTCAGCGCATTTTGTCCGTCGCCATAGTCCCATTCCGGATCGGCCAGACCCAGTACGCGGCCTGAAGCTACCTTCGCCTTAAACTGGTCTGTCTTCTGTACGAAGCTTTCTGGGTCCAGCAATCCAATGGCATTCATGTGATTCAACCAGCGGAAATATTCTTTTTCTTCCGGCCGGCGGAAATGATAAGTCGCTTGGTGTGTTTTTTGATCGATGAAGTATTCGCCGTCGTCTGGTCCCCCGGTCGTTTGGAAGCCTGAATTCGTTACCTGGTACATATGCCAATCGTCGGCATTTAGGGACAGTCCGATATTTTTGTTGCCATTTTCGTCCGTCGGATGCTTGGTGATATAGTCCTTAATGACTTTTTCAAAATCCTGTACCGTACGAATGTCCGGGTATCCCGCTTCCTTGACGACACGGTGTTGGAGTTTAAATCCTACGTCGGGTTTGATTTTTTCCTCTTCGACAGCAGACCAGGTCGGAATAACATAGATGGATTGATCATCCAAACTGTACTTCGTCCGAACAAGCTTGTCTCCCAGCATTTTTTTGATATTCGGTGCATGCTTGTCGATCAAATCCGTCAGATCAATAATTGCACCAGCATCGACAAGTTTGCCGACATCCGCCTTAGCAGCGATTAAATCAGGATAGTTTCCTGTGGCTGCAATCAATGAAATCTTTTGGACCGGGTCTCCGACAGCGAATTCAGCATCTAGGGTTACTCCGGTTTTTTCAGCGATGACCTTACCGACTTCATCCTTCATGTTATTCCAATTTGTACTGGAGTCTTCCGAAAAATAAGTAAGCGTGATGTCGCCTGTTGTTACGGCCTTGGTAGCCTCAGACGGATTATTACCACTACACCCTGCAAGGGTCGCCACTAAAGTTAGTGACATTACAAAAGATACGATCATTCTATTTTTTCTTGACTTCATGGAGCTAAACCTCCCCTTATAATGAATGTTGCCTCGTTTTAGCTTTTTACCGCTCCAAGCGTCATACCTTTAACAAAATATTTTTGCAGAAAAGGATAGACGATTAGAATCGGTACGGTAACAATGATGGTGATTGCCATTTTGACGGATTCCGGCGAGACCTGTGCCATACGCTCCGCCATATTGGCAGCGTCCTGGGAATTGGTTGCGCTTGTTGTCGTACTTTGCAAAATTTTCATCAATTCATATTGCAGGGTCGTCAACGATTCGTTGGACCCATTAAACAGATAAGTATCGAACCAAGAGTTCCATTGTCCAACCGCCAAGAAGAGCGCTACGGTCGCTAATGCTGGTTTGCAAAGAGGAAGAATAACGCGCCAGTAGATCGTGAAATCGTTGGCACCATCCAGCTTAGCTGATTCCTGTAACGCATAAGGCAGACCATCAATGAAGGAACGAATAATGAAGACGTTAAACGCACTTACAAGGCCCGGTAAAATATAGACGGCAAATGTATCAATTAAATGCAATTCCTTCATCAGGATAAAACCTGGAATTAACCCTCCGGAAACATACATGGTAACAGCAAGAAAAATTGAGATGAACCTTCTGGCTTGAAAATCACTTCGTGCAAGCGTATAGGCAAGCATCGAGCCGCTGACCAAGCCCGCTACGGTGCCAATGACGGTCCGCAGAAAGGAGATTTTGAATCCAGTGATTAACCCCTCATAGGTGAAAATCAAATCGTAATTTTTCAAAGTAAATTGCCTTGGCCAGATGGTGATTCCACCTCTAATGGTGTCCACCGAATCGTTAAAAGAGATAGCCAGCACATTTAAGAACGGGTAGATCGTCAGAACGGTTACCACAATCATGAAAACATAAACAACTACCTCTAGGATTCGGTCTTGTGGTGATTTAGACTTAAGCTTGTTATTTAATCCGCTGACCGGCGTAGTGCTTTTGACAGCCTCCATGTCTATTCTCCTCCTTACATAATGCTCTCGTTGGTATAGCGCTTAAAGATTCCGTTAGCCGCAAACAATAGGACCAGGCTTATCACCGAATTGAAGATATTAATGGCCGTCCCGAAAGAGTAGCGTCCCATCGCCAGACCATAATTAAGCGCATACAAATCAAGTACTTCAGAGTAATCGATGACCAGGTGATTGCCGAGCAGAAATTGCTTCTCGAATCCCGTACCGAGCAGATGGCCAATAGACATAATCAGGAGAATGATAATGGTCGGCCGGATCCCCGGCAGCGTAATGTGCCACATTTGCTGGAATCGGCTAGCGCCGTCCACCCGTGCAGCCTCGTATAATTCAGGACCAATACCGGCGATGGCAGCCAGATAAATAATAGCGTTCCAACCGGTTTCCTTCCAGATGTCTCCGAAAGTTACAACCCACCAAAATAATTTACCTTGGGCCATAAACTGGACTGGCTGATCGATGATGCCTAGACCCATGAGCATATCGTTTACGACACCACCATCCGCTGAAAGCATTTTGGTGACAATGCCTGCAGCAACCACCCATGAAACAAAGTGCGGCAGATAAGATACAGTCTGAACAAATCGTTTTACAACCTGAATACGGACCTCGTTGAGCAATAGAGCAAAGACAACCGGTACAATAAAACCAGCGACCAGTCCCATAAGACTCATAGCCAACGTGTTCCGCAGTACTTGGTAAAAATGATCATCTTGGAACAAAGTACGAAAATGCTCCAAGCCCACCCACTTCTGTTCAAAAAAACTCAAACCGGGTCTGTATTTCTGAAATGCCATTGTCCAGCCCCATAGCGGCAAATACTGAAAGATGAAGACCCAGATCACAAACGGAATGGACATATAATAAAGATACCTTTGGCTTTTAAATACCTTCCAAGCATTCCGCTTTGGTTTGTTGTATACGTTTTCCGAATTCGCTGTTACCGCTTTCATTTTTTCATCCCCTCTCTTAAATCCATCATAAAACAGAGGAGAGTCAGAGCCCATACAACGGATTTCGGGAAAAATCATCCACAAATTATGGATTTCTATATTCCGACGGTGAACAGCCTTCGTACCTTTTGAACTTGCTGTAAAAGTAGTTAACACTTGTATAGCCGACGCTTTCAGCGACTTCGTAAACTTTCATTCCCTGGTCCAGCAACTCCTTTGCCTTGTGGATACGGACTCTGTCCAGATAGGTGTTAAAGTACTCCCCAGTCTTGTTCTTGAATAGCTGACCCAAATAGGCAGTACTATAGTTTAGTAGTCCAGCCAGCGTTTCCAGCTTCAGGTTGTCTGTATAATGACTGTGAATGAAGTCGATCATTTTTTTGAATTCCTGCTCCTTTCCACGAGGTTCGGAGTCTTTCGCCAAAGCTAGCAGGAAACGGTAGGTCTCTTCCAAAAGATCATGTAAATGATCATGCTGGTATATCCCATTCAAAAAACGGGAAACTTCCTCCGTCTCTTTCAACTCGATACAGAAACCCGCGGTCAGCTTGTGAATGACCGCATTGGACAGAAAGAAGAACGACTCTTTGATCGACTTCTCATCTTGCCCCTGTTGGAGAAAAAATGCTGCCGCCTCGTTCAACAATGGAAGTATTACAGTCTGGTTCCCTACTTCCAGACTGTAATACAGGCGGAAGATGAATTCCTCCATCGTTTCTTCAGCTTTATCAGCAGATAATCGGGGGGAATCCAGCGCAGGAGAAAAGAAAGGATGCGGACCTAGCAGTCGGTTCTTCTCACTGAAAAAGGATTGTTTTACCGCTTCCTGGGCCTTTAAAAAAGATTTACAAATATCTTCAGGAGCAGATACTGCCCCTCCGGTTGCAGCGACGAACCTAACATTACCCGCAGCATTACGAATCTCATTGTGCAGAATTTCACGCCGTTCTCTTCCGCGCAGCGGCGCGTTGAGCAACAGGACTGTATACGGTGGGATTACTGTGACAAGCCCCATCATCTGCCCCTCGATCTTTGCCTTTAATCCATTCGAAAGCTGGTATGCGACATCGGAACGGTCTACTTCGGAAACACGCGGGTAGACGACCACGACTTCGTAGCTGGTCCACAACAAATCCGCTTCTATTGCTTTACTTCTCAACTTGGCGGGATCTTCAGTTTTCTCTTGAGGGACGAGCAGACTGTGCAGGTATAAATCGCGATTAATAACCTCTCTCTTACGCCACTCCTCTTGAAGGCGCTCCTCTTCGATTCGCTCGCGTATCCGTTTTATACTGGACGTCATTTCATCAATGTCGACCGGTTTAAGGAGATAGCCGAACACCCCGTATTTAATCGCTTGTTTGGCATACTCGAAGTCGGCATATCCACTGAGGATTATAAAATGCAAATGATGACCACCGGATCTCAAGTGCTCAATCAACTGTAAGCCATCCATAACCGGCATGCGGATATCGACAATTACGACATCAGGAGCTTTTTCCTCGATGACTTCCAATGCTTCTTTTCCATTGGCTGCCGTAGCTGTAACGATACATCCGAGGCTTTCCCATGGAATCAGTGTTTGAAGCCCTTGACGAAGCTTCGGTTCATCGTCAACGATGACTACCTTAATCATTTGGTTTCACCTCCAGGTATGAAAAACTGAATACAAGTGCCTTTTCCAGGCTCGCTCTCAATATGTAAGGCACTAGAGGTCCCATATAGTAAGACGAGACGATCATTTACGTTTCGTAGTCCAATTCGCTGGACCTCCTGTTCATGTACAGATGCAGCAAGCTCTGCTTGTACAAGGACGAGACGATCGTCCGTGAAACCGGCGCCGTTGTCACATACCATAACTCGAACCCCCTCCGGGATTTTCTTAACTTTCACTTCAATGACAGCTCCTTCTGCTTGATTATCCAGACCGTGTACAATAGAATTCTCCACCAATGGTTGAATAATCAGAGGTGGAACCAGTGTTTCCTCCAAATCCGGATCAACCATTAAGCGATACTCCAAACGGTCTTCATACCGGAATTTTTGAAGATCAAGATAACAGCACACTTGCTCAAGCTCTTTACGCAGTGGAATCTTGTCGTTACCGGCCTCCAGACTGCTGCGCAACAACGCGCTCAACTGCCAGACTGCTTTAGCGATATCGTCCTGTTGGCGAATGTGGGCCTCCATTCTAATGGACTCTAGAGAATTGAAGAGAAAATGCGGGTTGATCTGGCTTGCCAGCATTTTGAACTTGATCTCGTTCTGTCTCTGCTCCACCAGGTTTTTCTGACGATTCGTTTCTTGAACCTCCTGGACCAAATGGTTTACGTTACTGACGAGCGCGTTAAATTCCCTCGATAGTAGACCAACTTCATCTTTTCCGTCGATATGGAGATAGGTTTCCCATGAACCCGCCCCTACTTGGGTCATATGCTTGCTCAAGCGGAGAAGCCTTCTGGATAATAGCGAAGCAGAAGCATAGATAAGTAAGGCTGCAAATATTAGACTAGCTGTGATCACGACTCCGCCGAGCCATATCACTTGATTAGCATCTCGGGTAATTTCAGAAACGGAAAAAACGGAAATAATGCGAAGTCCATTCCAGCTGTTCTGTGGAGTTAGATTTGCGATCACCACTTTCGATGCTTTTCCGTTAATGAGTGTGTTGTAACTTCCTTCCTGTTGGAAAAGTATATTTTCGTCGGCATGAATTTCAGATAGATTCTTCCCAAACAACTCTGCTTCATTGGACGCGACAATCTGATTCCGGCTATCCACGATCAAGGTAGGGAACGATTCCTGATTCAGGATTGAATTTAATTGGCGCTGGTTCACATTTATGACCAGAACCCCTTTTCGCCCTGGTGAATTTACTGAGAATGATCGAATCAGGCTGAGATAATCGGCATTGTACCTCTCATCCTTGATTAAATTCCAGCCGGCCAATCCCTTCTGCGCGATGGCCTCCTTGTACCAATCTGCGGTTATGATCCTATCATCCGGCTGGATAAATTCCCAATTGTTAAGTGCTCCAGGATTAGGGACATAGACACGGATGCCGGATATCTCTTTGTACAACTGGAGGTAGTCACGAATACCTGTATACTCCCGGTAGGCCTGAATGACTTCGATGTAGCTGTCATACTTTTGGCTGGCCACCATTTTCATCCGATTGTCATTGGTTAGCCGATACGAGATGTCCAGCGGCACTTTAATCAGTTCTTCTGTACGATTTTGGACCCGCTCAACGTTGTTGGATGCTTGCATAAAGGCGTCCTTAATGACGGCCTCTCGAAGCTTCCCAGTCAGAAACAGGCCGCATAACAGCAATGGAAGAACAGCTACCGAAATGAATGTAAGCGTCATCTTCTTTCTCAGTTTCATGTCATTCATCATTCGTATAAAAAACATGGCTTGTCCTCCCCAATCAGTACGGCTGCTGCGCGCAAAATGCCCCTTTTATACAAAAAGGGGCATGCATAACTCAATCGATTGTTTTCTATCTTTCGCCAATTGTACTGTTGTACTGATCCTTTAAGCCTTAAGCCTTGTTGGACCTTAATGCCCGAAGCCTGAACCATCCACTTTCATAGTCTTTTTGTCTGTAGACAAGAGGGAGGCCCAACTTCATAAGCCGATCCCCCCCATGGATAGACTTTTGCCCGCTATTTCCTGACTGAACTTCATATTCAAGCTCTGGATTTAGTCCATCAAGGCGCAGGGCTCGCCAAGGCGCGTTCGGAACAGCCATCACTTGGAAATAGTAGACGATGGCATCCTCTTGGTCTTCAGAAACAAACATCCAAGCCGATTCGTTATCTTCAAACGGGCTCTTTAGGCGATACAAGTCACCCTTCTGTACTAAGCCACGTATCTGCTTATATACTGCGATTTGGCGTTTGACCGTCTCTTTTTCCTCATCGGTGAATTTCGTGAGATCAAGCTCATATCCAAAATTTCCGGACATGGCCACATCACCTCGAAAATCAAGGGGGGTTATGCGTCCAACTTGATGGTTCGGAACTGCTGACACATGCGCTCCGGTGGCGCTTACAGGATAGACAAGGCTAGTTCCATATTGAATCTTCAGGCGTTCCACCGCATCGGTATTATCACTAGTCCAGACTTGAGGCATGTAGTAAAGCATGCCTGGGTCAAAGCGTCCTCCGCCACTTGAACAGCTCTCAAAAAGAATATGCGGGAAATCGGTAGTGACGCGCTCCAGCAGCTCATACAATCCAAGAACATAGCGATGGGCAGTCTCAGATTGGCGCTCCGGTGGCAGTTCGGCGGAACCAATTTCCGTCAGACAGCGATTCATATCCCATTTCACGTACGAGACTGGGGCGCTGGAGAAAATGGCAGCTAGCGAATCGTAGATGTAATCGCGTACTTCCTTGCGAGTATAGTCCAGCACCAGCTGCCATCTGGCTTCGCTGCGCCGCCGTCCTGGAACGTGTAGGCACCAATCTGGATGCTTCCGGTACAGCTCACTGTCTGGGGAGATCATCTCCGGCTCGAACCAGAGCCCGAATTTAAGCCCCAATTGATTGATACGTTTCGCGACATCAGCCAGTCCGTCTGGCAGCTTCCGACGATCCTCGTACCAATCACCGAGAGACGAATTGTCAGAATCCCGTTTTCCGAACCAACCGTCATCCAAGACAAAAAGTTCGATGCCTAGCTCTGCCCCCTCTTTCGCTATCGATACCAGCTTATCTGCATTGAAGTCAAAATAGGTAGCTTCCCAGTTATTGACTAGAATAGGGCGTTCTTCATCCCGATATGTCCCTCGGCAAAGCCGAGTTCGATACAAGCGATGATATGTACGCGACATTTCTCCCAGTCCTTGACCAGAGTATACCATAACGGCTTCTGGCGTTTGGAAGCTCTCCCCTGGGCTCAGTAACCATGAAAAGTCAAAGGAGTTTACACCAATGCTAAACCGGGTAGAGCCAAATGAATCTAATTCCGCGCCAGCCTCAAAGCCCCCGCTGTACACAAGGCTAAAGCCGAATGCCTCACCATGGCGTTCTGTTGTCTCCTGCGTGACCAATGCAGTAAAAGGATTAAGTTGGTGACTGCTCATGCCCCTTTTACTATCAATTCGGGTTTCACCTTGAAGGATCGGTTTGCGGGTAATATTCCCTTCCCGTGCCCATGCTCCCGAAAGATACATGAACTCTAAATCGCTTTTCCCCGAGAAATCGACACTGGCACTTAGCGCACGGAGGAGTCGAAGACTTTGTTCCCCCTCATTACTTAGACGAGCCGAACGAGCGATTACGTTTCGATCCGCAAAAACAGTATAAAGAAGAACCACTTTAAGACCTGAAAAGGCATCTTTTAATTCCAGTTCCAACGTATCCGCTTCAGCTTCATTCTCGGTATATACGGCCGGAAGGCCAGGTAGAGATGGCTTTCCCTTAATAATCCGGTAACCATCGTACTTTAATTCCGTGATGCGAGTTCCATCCTCCAGCTCTACTTGATACGCCGGGGTACGGAAGTCTCCACTTCCATACTGTGGGTATTCTTGCGGCAGCCGATCCAATCCAGCCGTCGTAGGAGTGTGAAGCAAAAGATCAGCCATGGGCTCACGGTGCTTCAACCTGTCTCCCCAGTATACATGCACAGGAAATCCATCGACAATCTGAATAATATAACTCATGCCCGACGACTGCAAATGAAACAGCCCCGGTTGCTCTTGAACAATGATAGCCATTGGGAAAAATAACCCCTCTCTTAGATAATAATCATCAGAGATCCACACCAAAAAGGCACTTAGAAGAATCTTTATGTAGCAGGCGTCAACTAAGTTCATATGGTGTAAAGCTTGATAAGATCCAACAATATAGCAGTAGGTTCTACAGAAATCATATATTAATTTTAGATATGAAGTACATGGCATGGTGCTCACTATTTATGTTATAATGCTTGATAATTTACATAAGGAGATTTTACCGTGATCGAGTATTTGCCACGTAGTAAACAGCACTCTGAATTGTATCTAACTCAGTTTGGTATAGAGAAATGCATACCCAGTCACTTTTTTGGACCTGCTATAAGAGATCACTATTTGCTCCATTATGTTTTGGACGGAGAGGGTACCTTCGAGGTTGGCGGGTTCAGTTATCGCTTGCGGAAAGGACAGTGGTTTCTAATCTGCCCGCAAGTCATCACTTATTATCAAGCCGATGCCGTAAATCCTTGGTCTTATTGCTGGTTTGGCTTTAATGGGACACTGGCAGAAACACTCCTCAAGCAGGCAGCCCTGACGATGACGTCCCCAATCCTCTACTTTGAAGGAGACCATTTGATTTATCAGTATTTGCAGCAAATGAACGAATCAAGTGGATGCCTTAAAGCTCGGGAAACTAGATTGACCGGGCTGCTTTACTTAATGTTATCGGAGCTTATAGAGTTCAGTCCGGCAGCGTCCTCCGACCAAAAGGAAGGTCGGGCAGAAATTTACGTTGAAAAAGTGAAAGACTTTATCGAAATGAATTATGCTCAGAAAATTACCATTGAGCATATTGCACATTTTATCGGTCTCAATCGAAGCTATTTATGTTCATTATTTAAACAACGAGTAAACACAAGCATTCAGGATTATTTGATTCGCTATAGAATCAACAAAGCTTGTGAAATGATGGGTAACGCTGAACTTTCAATAGGCGATATTTCCCGTTCAGTCGGCTATAATGATCCTTTGCTCTTCTCCAAAATTTTTAAAAAGGTAAAGGGATTCTCTCCCAAGCATTACCGAGCCGAAACCCATGCTCAAATCTAAAACGACTATTGAAATTACAAGTAGAAGCCTCAAACGAACAAAAGAGGTCAACCAGAAAACTGGCTGACCTCTTTTATTTATTTTGCGGTTTGCCCTTCCAAATAAGAAACAGGTTCTTTAACCTCTACTTTGGTGCCCCCAAATTCATCCTTAATGTATTTTTGGGTATCCTCGTTATGATAGAGATCTGCTAATTTTTGTAGTCCCTTATCGTTTGCCTTATCCGATGAAGTAACCAGGACGTTAATATTGTTCTTTGTTGCCTGACTGATCTCTTCGTGGAACAAGGAATCCTTCAGTACGTTCAGACCGCCTTCTAAAGCAATCGTGTTCCCGATCAACACCAAGCCTACATCCTGAATCACGCGCGGACCTGTTTTGTCGTCGATTAGTTCAAATTTCAGGTTTTTAGGATTACTAGTAATATCATTGACTGTACCTAAAGCATCATTAAAGTCAGCTTTAAGCTTAATTAAACCGGATGCTTCCAACAGCTTCAAACCTCTTGCTGTATTCGCCGGGTTGTCCGCCAAAGCCACCAACGCTCCGTCAGTCACTTCATCGATGCTTTTGAACTTTTGCGAATAAATCCCCATCGGCTCCAGGTAGGTAGTGGCTATCGCCTTCAAATCGGCTTTGCTCTCTTTGTTATAGCTCACCAGATACGCCCATGATTGGAATGCATTCACGTCCACATCGCCTTGTCTAGTCGCATTGTTCGTTTCGATCCCACCGTTAATTTCCTTTACTTCAATATCCAGCTTGGCATCCTTGGCGGCCTGGGATTGGGCAATATGCTTCCAAATCTGCGCGTCAGATCCCATGGAACCAATGACTACTTTTTGCGTTTCCGCACCGGAAGCGGAGCTGGAGCCATTACTGTCTGTGCTTTTATTACCGCATCCTGCGGCTACGAGTAATAAACTAATCCCTAATAGTAAAACGAACGATTTCTTCATGTTGTTTTCCCCCAGATCATGCTAGTATGCTAGTGCATCGTCATTCCACCTGTAACATTAATCGCTTGTCCTGTCATATATGCGGAGAGCGGACTTGCCAGAAACAACACCACATTGGCGACATCCTCTACCTCAGCCGTTCTCCCCAAAGGTACCTGCGAACAATCTTCTTCATATATATCCTGGGCGGTCATTCCGCGAATAACGCCCCCTTCAATCCGCTCGCGATGCTTCATCGGCGTTTCTACGATACCTGGACAAACCGCATTCACCAAAATTTGATGCGGAGCAAGCTCAATGGCCATCACCTTGGTCAAGCCGAGAACCGCATGTTTGGATGCACAATATCCGCCCATGGCCCGATATCCATTTTTACCAGCCTGCGAAGCAATTTGGATAATTCGCCCCGGTTTACGCGCATCCACCATTTCCTTGGCAAACCGTTTGGACGCTACATACAGCCCCGTTGAATTGATCGAAAATACTTTTTCCCAATCAGCCAACTCACTATCAATGACATAATCCATCGTAGAAGTACCTGCGCAGTTCACCAAGATGTCAGGAACTCCCGTTTCGCTGATTAGCAGATTGCACCATCTTTCGATATCATCCGGTTTGGATATGTCCAATTGAGTTTCAACCAACTGTGAATTGACCACTCTATACGGCTCTTCATAAGAAATATCAGCAGAAATGACTTTAGCTCCACTCTGAATGAACAGCTCTACAATCCCCTTGCCTATACCTGACTTGCCGCCTGTCACTACTGCTGTCTGATGAGATAGGTCTATTGAAATCATAGATTTTAAAATACTCTTTTGAAAGGATCGCGGCTAATGCCAGCCTCCAACACAATCTTCACATATTCCTGTGCTGAAAAAAGAGAATGATCCTTATAGTTCCCGCATTCCAAAGCAGTAACAGCCGGAACTTCTGTCGTTTCCAGAATTCTTTTCAAGGTTTTTTCCAAAGCAAGTGCAATTTCCTCAGGCTCGTGTTCATTCCATAAAATCAAGTAGAATCCCGTTCTGCAGCCCATAGGAGAAATATCAATAATGCCTTTGATTTCGTCTCTCAGATACGTTGCCAATAAATGCTCCAGCGTATGTACAGCTGCTGTTGGCAGTGCGTCTTCATTCGGTTGCAGAAATCTCAAGTCATACTTTTGTACCGTGCTTCCTTTTTCATCATGCTCTACTCCTGCTGCTCTTACATAAGGAGCCTTTACAATCGTGTGGTCTAATTGGAAGCTTTCTACTTTTGCCATTTTTCTCATCCTCATTTTCTGTAATTTTTATTTTTAGTCTAATGACGACTACTCAACATTTGTGCTATTTTTTTAAAATTTAATGCTTTAAATCAGCATTTTTGCAATTATACATCGGATTACTCGGTTTTACCACTATAATTATTATTTTATTTCTCATTTCTTTGTCCGTCTCTCCTTTGCCTGTACGTTTTGACATAGTGTACAATATATACGGTAATCCATCTTTACGAAATAGATCGAGGACATCGTAAGCCTCATTTAGGAGAATGCTCTGTGAATGAACCGGATTGGAAGCACTTGAATGCTGTCCCTTTGCCCTTGCAGGAATTTCAGCTACAGCTGGACCAGAACAGTGTTGACGCCAAGCAACTAGAGGAATGGAAAAAAATCCCCGTCCTTTATCAACTAGCTCTGGAGGAATTAAAGAACAAAATTAAGCTGATCCAGACGGAATGGAAGCTGATAGATGGTTTTAGCCCAATTGAGCACATTAAAACCCGGATCAAAGAACCCCACAGCATTGTGGAAAAAGTTCGGCGCAAAGGGCATGAGGTCACCCTGGACAATATATTGCGTGAAATTCATGATATCGCAGGCATGCGCGTGGTATGTGCTTTTGTCAAAGATATCTATCGTCTGATGGATCACCTCCGCACACGGGAAGACATTCGCATACTAGAGGTCAAGGACTATATTGCCCATCCTAAGCCCAACGGCTATCAGAGCCTACATGTTATTGTGGAAATTCCACTGATTCTGTTTGAGGGCACACGCTGGATTAAGGTCGAAATTCAATTGCGCACATTGGCTATGGATTTTTGGGCCAGTATGGAGCATATTTTGTACTATAAGTTTGATAAGAAAGTGCCCGAACATGTCGTTAACGGATTGACCGAAGCTGCACGTGCAACCTACGAACTGGATCAGAAAATGCTCAAGCTGCGCGGGGAAATTTTATCGCTTAGCGAGGAGCAGGATGTGGAAGAGGCCCCGGTCAAACGAGCCGAGGAGTCAGCTTTGAAGGCACTTTCCCTCCCCGCAGATCACGCCACTTCTCGGTCGCAGACGTGCTAGGCATACAGCCACAGGATAACTAAATCATTCATTCTAGGCTATTCCCCCTCGTGCTGGAGCTTAGGAACTTATGTAAAATGTATAAATAAAGAGCCGTCAACACCACTATGATCATGGTTTTGACGGCTCTTTTACACTTTTTTTCAATCAAATCAAATATTACTGCTTCTCATGAATCTCTGTGCTGATTTTCTCAACGATGTCCGCAATGCTGAATGACCCCAGATCGCCTTCGCCCCGTTTGCGCACGGCTACAGTACCGGTTGTTTTTTCATTTTCCCCGATAACGAACATGTATGGAACCTTCTCCAATTGCGCTTCACGGATTTTATAACCAAGCTTCTCATTCCGAGTATCCACTTCGACGCGTAGACCCGCTTTCAGCAACGCTTCCTGCACCTCATTGGCAGTCTCGATATAGTTCTCGGATACAGGCAATAGCTTCGCATGAACAGGAGCCAACCACAATGGGAATGCACCTGTAAAATGCTCAGTCAGGATGCCCATGAAGCGGTCAATTGAACCGTAGATGGCACGGTGAATAACGACCGGACGGTGCTTCTGGTTGTCCTCGCCCACATAAGTGAGGTCGAATTTTTCAGGCATTTGGAAGTCCAACTGGATCGTTCCGCACTGCCAGCTGCGTTTGAGCGCATCGAGAATGTGGAAGTCAATTTTCGGACCGTAAAATGCTCCATCTCCCGCATTAATACGGTAGTTGATGCCCAGGTGATCCAGCACGTTTTGCAGAGCTTGTTCCGCTTGATCCCACAGCGCTGGCTCGCCCATAAAGTCATCTGGGCGTGTGGACAGTTCCACTGTAAAGTCAAAGCCAAACACACTATACATTTCGTTAATCAGCTTGATTACGTCCGTAATCTCTTTTTCAATCTGACCTGGTGTAACGAAAATATGCGCATCATCCTGACAGAATGTACGAACACGCATCATACCGTTCAGCGCGCCGGACAGCTCATGACGATGCACTTGTCCAAATTCGGATATACGAATCGGCAGATCGCGGTAAGAATGAAGTTCATTTTTAAATACAAGCATATGCCCTGGGCAGTTCATCGGTTTCAAAGCAAAAGTAGTTTCATCTACTTCGGAGAAGTACATGTTTTCCTTGTAATGCTCATAGTGTCCCGATTGTTCCCACAGACGGTTGTTCATCATCAGCGGTGTACGTACTTCCTCATAGCCATGCAGACGTTGAATGTCACGGGAATAATCTTCCAACGCAGTACGCACAACCATACCTTTAGGCAGGTAGAACGGCATACCAGGTGCTTCTTCGGAGAACATGAACAGCTCCAGCTCTTTACCCAGCTTGCGATGGTCGCGTTTTTTTGCTTCCTCCAGCAAGTGCAAATGCTCATCCAGTTGTGCTTTTTTAGGGAATGCTGTTCCGTAGATACGTTGCAGCATCTTGTTGTTGGAATCGCCTCTCCAGTATGCACCCGCTACACTTAACAATTTGAAAGCCTTGATACGGCCAGTGGACGGCAGATGCGGGCCACGACACAGGTCAAAAAATTCGCCTTGATCATAAATTGTAATTTCCGCTTCTTCTGGCAAATCACGGATCAGTTCCAGCTTCAATGGATCTTCCATTTCACCAAAAATACGAGTTGCTTCCTCACGGCTAACCACACGACGTGTAATCGGCAGATTTTCCTGCGTGATCTTCGCCATTTCCTTTTCGATCTTCGCCAGATCGTCAACGGACAGTGGGTTTTCGATATCAATGTCATAGTAGAACCCGCTGTCGATAACTGGACCAATACCCAGCTTCACGTTCTTCTCGCCGTAAATGCGTTTGAGCGCCTGAGCGAGCAAATGCGCTGTACTGTGACGATAAATTTCCAGACCGTCAGCACCGTCCAGCGTAATGATCTCAAGGTCAACGTTCTCATCCAAAACGGTGTTCAGATCTACAGCCTTCCCGTTCACTTTACCTGCTACTGCGTTCTTTTTCAGCCCGGAGCTGATCGAACCCGCCACGTCGGCGATTGTTACGCCCTGCTCGTACTCACGTACGGCTCCATCCGGCAATTTCACTTGAATACTCACGATTAAAGCCTCCATTTCAAATTGTGTGCTATATCAAAATTGAACGCAAAAAAACGCCTCTCTCCCTCAAGGGACGAGTGCGTTCAGCTCGTGGTTCCACCCTAGTTCGGCCCGCTACTGTACATACATTCATGTTCATCCAAACATGCTCATGCACGACCTGCGTGGCCCTCCATTGGTATCCGTTAACGGGGATAAATCGGTGGGCGCTTACTGATGTCACTGCCAGCTTGCACAGTTACACGTTCAACGTCACGGCTACAAAGGGGTAACTTCACATGCGGTTGCCGGAAAAGCTCTCAGCCTCGTCTTTTCTCTCTGAACGGCCCTTCAAGGAAATCATGTCTTTGGTCAATGCCTTGAATATTACTATATGCTACAGCATTATAGATCAAATTCGCAGGTATTTCAAGTGGACGTTTATGTAAGTTTCTGTCTTATTTATCATCCGGCTATGAAGACGAATAGGCCTATATTTACACCCTATTAAAAACACTGTAGAATATTTCTCATCTAGACGATACCGTACAGAAAGAAGGCGAAAGAGATACCTAAGATCATTGTCACAGAAGAACAATGGATTCAAAAAGGAATGGAACGTTTTGAACAGGGCGGAATTGATCAACTCATTGTTGAAAAAATGGCTACTGCTTTAGGGTGCAGTAAGAGCAGTTTTTATTGGTATTTTACCAATCGCAGCAGCTATATTAGACAAATTGTAGAGACATGGAAGGCACAGACGACACAACAGGTGATGACCGCGTCCATCACCCATGCGACCGCAGATGAGCGGATTAGAGAGGTGCTAACCCAGATGTTCGGCAAGACGAAACGGGGAGATTTTCTGTTTTATCTGCGCAAGCTGTCATTGAAGGATGATAGTTACCGTTCCTTGCTCAATGAAGTCGAACAGATGCGAATGGAGTTTATGAAAGAGCTTTTAGTCCAGAAGGGAATGCAGCCAGAGAAAGCCTCTCAGAGGTCATGGATGTTGTACCATTACTATTTGGGTTGGTATGAACGTCTCAAGCAAGAGACGTTAAGTGAAGAAGCGATCCAGCAGCATATTCATATGATTTGGACAGAGTGGATTTCAAATTAAGGGGGATATCAGATGTTGGAGTTACTTACATGGGCAGTTGGCGGAATTCTATTTGTACTGAGCGGTATGCACTTATATTGGGTATTCGGCGGACAAAAAGGTGCTAAGGCAGCGATCCCAAGCACGGGAACGGATTTGCTTTTTAAACCCTCCAAAATAGGGACGTCGATTGTTGCCATTTTACTAGCCTTAGCCGCTTGGTTCGTTTTGGAGTTAGGGAGAGTCGTACCAATTCAGTTTTTCCATTTCTTCTATTTCTACGGTGCAGGCTTGTTGTCATGTTTATTTATTTTACGATCTATAGGAGATTTCAAATGGGTAGGGTTCTTCAAGAGAAAAAAAGGAACGGTTTTTGCAAAATGGGATACTGTGCTCTATTCGCCCCTTTGTTTTCTCTTGGGAACAGCCATTTTAATGATGATGCTTTTACGTACGGCATAGCTTAAAGCTGATCTTTACCCGATTTGTTTCTTTCGTACGTCTCCACCAGTTTCTTTCTCAGTGAAATAGTAGAGTAAAGCCAGCACAGGCAAAATGACTCCAATCAGAGCGCTGAAATTCCAACCACCCAACGCATAAGACCAACCACCTAATGATGATCCAATCGCTCCACCTATGAAAAAGATAGACATGAATAATCCGTTCAGACGCCCTCTCGCTTCACTTCCCAAGGAGTAAATAACGCGTTGCCCAAGCACAAGGTTTCCTGATACAGCCATATCCAGTGTAATCGCTGAAACAAAGAGAAGGATGAGCGCAGCCGTCGAATGACTTTGGAAAATATAGATGACCAAAAAGGACAAGGCGGCAATGACCATAGCTAGCCCGGTTAAACCTTTGCTCCAACCTTTATCAGCCAATCTCCCGGCAATCGGAGCTGCTATTGCGCCCCCTACACCTACTAGAGCAAACAGTGCAATCCCTTGCTGAGACATGCCGAAATCATCCGCCAAGCGTAGAGGAACAACCGTCCAAAACAGGCTGAAGGCACCAAATAAGCAGGCTTGATATAAGGCACGGCGGCGCAATGCGGGCGTTTGTTTGAAAAGAGTACCTAGCGAGAGAATCAGTTTACTGTAAGATACTGTAGGTACAGGCTTGCGCTCTGGAAGAGCCCGCGAGAGAAGAATCGTCAACAACGTCAAAACAATGGCTGACATAATAAATACGGCTTGCCAGCCCCAGATGCTGGTTATGAAGCTTGCCAATGGACGTGCGAACATAATCCCTAGCAAGAGTCCGCTCATGACATTCCCGACAACCCGGCCGCGCTGCTCTTCGGATGCTAAATAGGTAGCATACGGTACCAGTATTTGGGCTACTACAGATCCAACTCCAATGAACAAGGATGCGGTCAGGAACAACGTGGCATTGGGGGCGAAGGCAGCAACGAGCAATGCACAGACTGTAATGATGAGCGATACGACCATGAGCCGTCGATTTTCAATAATGTCGCTAATGGGTACGATAAACAGCAGGCCCACAACATAACCGATTTGAGTTAAAGTGACAATGAAGCCCGCTGTTGTGGAAGAAAGGTCCATCGCTACATGAATAGGTCCTACCAGGGTTTGAGCATAGTAAAGGTTGGCAACAATAAGGCCGCATGCCGCTGCCAACAGAAACATCATCCAATTTGAAATACGGTTACCTTCTACGGCTTGTTGTTCTCTTTGCATGATAATCCTCCTCAATAATTTAAATACTGAACGTATAGTTCTTTAATTCGATAATCAAATAATATACTGAACGTTTCGTTTTGTAAATAGGTAAATTCAACTTTTTATTCTTACCTGATATTTGATATACTGAACGTATAGTTTATTTTAATGTTTTCTTATATCTATGTAAGAAGGTGAGCATTCCAGTGCAGAGTAAAAGAGGACGTCCGCGTAATGTCGAGTCGCAAAAATCTATCCTTGCCGCCTCCTATGATCTACTGTTGGAGCAAGGCTTTGGAGCGGTAACAGTAGAAAAAATTGCGGAGCGAGCGAAAGTGAGCAAAGCCACCATTTATAAATGGTGGCCTAACAAAGCTGCCGTAGTCATGGATGGCTTCCTGTCAGCTACCATGGCAAGATTACCTGTACCCGACACGGGTCGTGTACTAGACGATATTCTCATTCATGCTACGAATTTAGTACGGTTTCTAATCAGTCGAGAAGGTAAAATTATTACGGAGTTAATTGGCGAAGGGCAACTTGATGCAGGGTTGTCAGAGGCATACCGAACCCGGTATTTTCATCCACGGCGACTTGAAGCCCGGCATCTTATTGAGCGGGGAATAGAGCGTGGGGAATTGAAGGAGCATCTCGATGTTGAATTATGTATCGATCTCATTTATGGGCCGGTTTTTTATCGATTGCTGGTAACCGGTTATCCATTAGACGATGCCTATGTACGACAATTAGTCATGAATGCGTTCGAAGGGATTAGCTTGGACTGAATTGCGAATGCCATATAGCGGGGCTGGCAGCCACCACAGAGTATTCTCCGTGGTGGCTGCTTATTTCTTTTTTCCTTTTTCTTTTACCCGCCGATCCTCTATGCTAACTCCTGCTTTATTTATTCGTCAGGATCTATACTAATCTTTTGCAGTAAGTCGATCAGAAGGTCCTCTTCCTCTTCGGATAAATTGTGGACAAGACCGGCATTGAGCTCGTCCAGTATTGCTTGTAGGACAGGAGCGAACTCTAACGCCTTGGCCGTAGGAGATACAAGTTGAGAACGACGATCATTCGGGTCCGTTTTACGTTCAATGTAGCCTGATTCCTCTAATTGTTTTACAGAGCGGGCTGTGGTTGCCTTGTCAAATTTAAGTTCATTCGTCAGTTGCTCCTGTGTAATGCCCGGTCGCTGCAAAATAAGCTTTAAGAAACTGTGTTGTCCCCCACTGCCGATTCCGTAAGGAGCCAGTTTTTTGGACAGTATTTTTTGATTTCGACGGTACAGGTGGGAAATTAGCTTTCCAATCGGTTTTTTTCTCATCAAATTCACCTCATTGGCTTGAAAATGGCAATCCCCAGCTGGGACCAAAACAAAGTTTACAATACTATTGTTGCGCACGCAACTAATTTGCTGTACACTAGAACCGTTCATTTAGTTGCGCACGCAACTAAAGAGGGACTGTCAACGATAAAGAGGTGTTAATAATGAGTTCAACTACTACAACTGCTACAACTGCTGCAACCTATCAAGAGAATATCGAAGTTCAGAAGAAACGTTGGATGATTTTAATTGTTTTAAATCTGTTTACGTTTATGTCCACCCTGGATGGAAGCATTGTTAATATCGCTCTTCCTGTGCTGTCCCGCACGTTACATTTACCTGTGGCACAGATTGAATGGGTGACAACCGCCTATTTAATGGCGATATGTACCGCTATTTTATTTTTTGGCAAGCTAGGGGATATGGTCGGTAAAATCAAAATATTCAAAATCGGCACGATCATATTCATTCTTGGCTCCCTATTGTGCGGTCTTAGCTCTTCACTCTCCCTATTGCTGATTTCGCGCATCATTCAGGCAATTGGAGCATCCATGACCATGGCGAACAGCCAAGGGATCGTAACAGATATCTTCCCGTCTACTGAACGGGGCAAAGCGCTTGGCCTCATCGGAACCTTCGTTTCTTTGGGTAGTATCGCCGGGCCGAGCTTGGGCGGTATTATTGTCTCCTCGCTGGGTTGGCAATACATTTTCTGGGTCAATGTACCGATAGGCCTGATCGCTGTCTTTCTGGGCTGGAGGCTTCTGCCTAAGGATCTGATCAAGGTGAAGGATAAGATCGACGTTCCAGGTAGCCTGGTGTTTGCCATTTTCATTCTCACCTTGTTCGTCGGATTGTTACTGGGACAGCAGGTCGGGTATGGAGACCCACGTATTATTGCTTCGCTGGTGGTGGCTGTAGTTGCTTTTGCCATATTCATTTGGTTGGAATTGCGTCGTCCACAGCCGCTGTTACAGCTCGCTCTATTCAAAAATCCGTTGTTTTCGCTCAGTATTTTGTGTGCTTTTCTGGTGTTTGTCGCTAACTTCTGCTTTAACATCATTTCGCCTTTCTATGCACAGAATATGCTGAACTTGTCGCCCTTTTATGCCGGATTTCTGCTGATGTTGTTCCCCATCTCTATGGTTATTGTGGCCCCGCTCAGCGGTGCGCTTTCCGATAAAATCGGGTCTGAACTACTCACCTTCGCCGGGCTGGTCGTTATGGTCGTTGCCCAAATTGGATTAGCGGAACTGCATGCAGGTAGCTCCATCCCGCTCGTCGGTCTGTGGATTGCCATGCTGGGTATTGGCAGTGGTTTATTCCAATCGCCGAACAATTCGCTGATTATGTCCAAGGTACCCCGTACACAGCTTGGCTCAGCCGGAAGTGTTAATTCACTGGTGCGCAACGTCGGGATGGTTGTAGGGATCACGCTGGCCACAACCATTCTCTTTAATGTTATGAGTAAAGAGGCTGGTTATCGAGTCACCGGATTGGTTCCGGGTCACCCTGAAATTTTTCTGGAAGGAATGCATGTAGTCTTTATGACGTCTGCCTCCATCTGTCTTGTGTCGGCATTGTTAACAGGCTGGAGGCTGATTGGGACAAAACGGGCAAGAACGCAGCAAGAAAAGAGATAGAGCCTTCAGGATGCCAAACAGGCTAATTTATAAAAAGATTACTATACTATCTCCTTACACTTCTACTAAGCGTCCGTTCTCTCTCCAGGATTGCAGTATTTTCTCAAGTACCCACTGATTGTTGTATCCGTCATCGAACAATGGGGCTCGGTCCACGAACTCCCCCCTTGCCAGCTTAACAAAATCGCCATCGGCTGTATGATTATAGATGGCAGGAACAGCCCAAGTCTCGTATTCGGCATCCGGGTGTTCCAGGTCACGCAGCACGATGCGAATACTTTCCCGATTATTGAGACTAGCGTGCAGTGTACCGAGCTCGCCGTAGATATCCACTTCGATATCGTGACGTTTGCCGATGGCATTTTTGTGAGTGATGAAGGTACCCACGGTATTATCGCCAATGATGCCATGAAAGGCGGCGAGATCTTCCACATCCACTTTTACAGGCAGACCCGTGACCGGATCGGGCCGCTCAGGTGTAATGATATGTAGCAGCGCCGCGACGCTTTTAAATTCACCAATCAGAAAACGGGCCAGATCAATAATATGTGAGGCCGTATCCCCTACTACTCCAGAGCCGGCCTTGGCTAAATTGTGTCGCCATGTATACGGATGCTGACGATACGGTGAAAATGCATCCATTAGATAACGAAATTGAATATTATAGATTTTGCCCAGCTTGTGCTCATCCAGCAGTTGCTTGGTATATTGGAAGGCCGCGCCGTAGCGATGCTTGTAGTGAACCAGCAAAGGCACCGGATTCGCGGTATACAGCTTTTTCAACTGACCTGCCTCCGACCACGTGAGTGTCAATGGTTTCTCTGCCAGTACAGCTTTGTGTTCTTCCAGCGCAATACGAATAATGTCAAAATGCACATCATTGGGTGTCAGCGACAGAATCGCATCTACCTCTGGGTCACGGATCAATGCTTCATAATGGGAGTACCGCTTGGAGGCAGGCAGTTGCAATTGCTCTCCGATGGCTTGAAGGCGGTTCGCATTTACATCACTAACGGCCACAATCGATACCCCCGACATGCTGTGTAATGATCTGATGTGATATTCAGCGATCAGACCCAAGCCGATGATACCCATCCGAATGGGTAGGGTTGGGGAGGTAGAGGTACTCATATGTTCAGAATTCCCTTCTCTACAATTTGGTTTGATATCTGGAGCACATTCCTTTTTGCTATGCAGTATCACCCGTACCTTTGTAGAATAGTCCCCATCAGAAGTGATCGTCGTAAGTTTTACTTCCACAGAGAGATAGCAGACAGTGAATACAATTCCCCATAAAAAAAGGATCTGCAGCTCCGTTGTCCGGTTTTGCAGATCCTTTATGCTTCTTCTTTATATCGACTACATCGACTACATCAAAAATGTACCTACGACAAAAGATACCCCGATGATGATTGAGCGCAACAGCTGTGCCAGAGCTACATTGCCTTTGGCAATTTCCTCGCACACCTTGGTGCGCGGTGTCACCAGATCAAAAATCACATACACCAGACACAGCACTACAATGCCCACGGCCGACCAGGTCAGCATATCGAGCCATGAATGGCTGCTATACGATACCATTCCCACGATGATACACAGACCTAGCAGCTTTGCCCCCATATAGATGCCTGCCGCTTCATTGCCGCGTGCGATTTCCTGATTATCGTTATAACGTGTCAGCAAGCTGAACACAAAATAACCTATGATTAAGATGGCAAACAAGATAAGCAGGCCGATACCTACATTGCCCAATGCGTTGCCCAAACTGATATGAGAGTCCAATTTTTTTCCTCCTTATGATACTTGTGAATAGGAACAGATCTGTTCGAATATTTTACATTTCACAATTCAGCTTATACAGCGGGTGGATTAGAAGGTTCGTTGGCAACGGCGGCAGCGCAATAGTAGGCCATATCGCCTGTTACCTTTTCACCGATTCGCGGCAGAACCCCCGCAAAACGCCCCCCGATCACGAATATGCCTGTCAGTACATAGCCGTGAAATAGCCCTTCCTCGGTCTGCACCTCTGCGCTCTGCATGGGCCACAGCCGCTGATAAATCTTAGGCTGTTCCTCGTAATAAGCGGCAATATGTGCGGCTTCCTCCTGTTCAGGTGTTAGTGGAGCATCAGCTTGATGATGCAGATCAGGCTGGTCAGCCTTCGCATTTTGGGCCACTCCCAAGACACCTTCCAGTCTCTTCTCGGGTTCAGGCTGCTCAATCAAATGCGTGCCTTTACCCTCTCGGCCCCATATGCCTTTGGCGACATAAGGCTCTTTATTTTGCAGAAACACGGATGGCTCAAAATATGTAGGTAGCAGGTAGGTTTGTATCACCTCCAGCTCCCGTTCGTCAAACAAACGAAAACCGCAGAACGCTGGTGTCTGTTCATTGCGCTCGTACAGCGACCATACGGTTGCGGTGAACCCTTTGCTCTGCGTAATGATATGCTGCGGCGGATTGATTAGTCCTATTTTTCCGTCTGCCACCATATCCATTAACGCCTGCCCCACCTCAAGCCCTGTGTCCTCTTCCCGATCTTCAATCAGATACTCCAGCGGATACAGGCGATAGAGGATGTGAATCTGCTCTCCACGGTGATACAATCCTTCATTCGGGATAATTTCCAGTTCTTCCAATGGCGCATAAACCACTTCAAACCCGGCTTGTTCACATAAACGCATGATATATTTGGTATTCGTCTGATCCTCGATATGCCATTCATAGCAAGTGAAATACACCTTTGTCCCCAAACCCTTACGACTATAAAAATGAATGAGCTCCGTCAAGGCAGACTGAATCGCCTCATCCATTCCTGATGAGGGTCCATGTAAATCAATGTCATCCCTTGACATTCCCTCACAACGCAGCACTTCCAACAGCTTTCCTTCGAGATAAGCCACCTCGGGAATCCCGGTCGGGGTATCGGTGTTATTCTCAATGCACTTGATCCCCGCTTCCCCCACAATCCAGTCCTGACGGGTGATCCCATCCGGCGCGGCTTCCATCCGTGCAGCACGCAGCAAGCCTGGATGAATCCCCAAACGCTCTACCAGATATTCATCCGGCATATAGCGCTGGATAAATTGCTGAACCTTGCGATAAATACGATGTACCGCCTCAGAAGCAGCCTGAAGCTCTGCCAGCTCGCTTTCCCGATACACCGTTAAGGCCGGCACGCAGTAGGACTTGCCGTACATGCGATGATACGGAATCATATGGCTGATTTCACCCTTAAAAAGCTCGTCATGTTCATAAGGTAATTGCCGAATCGTACGCATGCTCATTTTAACCCCCAGAAAAAAAGCCGCTGCGTGAGCCACTGCTGCCAAAACCACTGTGTGAACTGGAAGATGAGGACGAGCTTTTGCGATAAGAGCTGGAGGAAGAACGGCTGCTATGATATGAGGAGCCTCCACTATAATAGGTCGATCCGCCATAATAATACCCGCTGCTGCCTGAATCCCGACAGGCCGTTTGCTCTGATACAGGGAGCTCGTCGCAGTCATAATACTCGTCGTCACCGCAACCCGTCAGAGCGGCCGGGACAGCCAACATCAGGGCAAAGGCCGCCATCCGTGCACGAGAGCCGGGCTTGGATTTCATGGTTTCCCAAGAATGCTCCATCACAGATCGACCTCCTTCACAAACAAATGCACCTTTTTCAACTGAGGGTCCAATACCGAATATATAAATTCGTATGTTTTGCCACCCAATACCGTATAGTGATCCAATAGCCGTTGGGCTAGGTCTAAGGTAAATACCGAGCCTTCCCGCTGATCCATGCTACGGAACGCAGGCTCATGCCATACCCAGTACAATGCGCTGAACGTGGACGTATAGCCTCCTTCACTGGCTAGCACGAGGTCCGTGATCGACGCGCCGTAAGGCTGTGCACGTTCCCCTGTAAATTCGGTCACATAGACGGAATGATCCGTATGCTCCTCACTTTCATTCGAGGTATGCGCCCATAGTTTGTCATGGAGACGCGTTGCGTCTACAAGCTTGCGCAGAAACAGCTCATCTCCCGATACGGATTCCCGTGTCAGGCTGCGCAGTTCCTTTTGAGTGTCTTCTGACCATTCGCGATACGTTAATGAATAATAAATGATGATTCCCTTCCCTTCCTGTACGCTTCTGTCATGAGGTTTACTATAAATTCAAGCTTCTGTCGTCGTTCACTATACGAGATTCTACCTTGAAAAGGTTCAATTTGGAAGAAAAATACGACAAAAAGCCGCAATCCCCAGGATTACGGCTTGGTTGTAGCGCCTATAGCTTGATATTGTTTTCGTCGAAATATTCCTCCAGCGTCAACCCTTGCTTGGCTACATCCTCTGCAATGTCTACTCCCACATAACGGATATGCCAAGGCTCGTACACATAGCCGGTCACATCTTCCTTACCCTGCATATAACGAATAATAAATCCGTATTCCGGTGCATGTTGTTCCAGCCATTGACCTTCCTTGGAAGCTCCGAACGATTGCTCCAGCACATTGCCTACGCTGGGGCTGGATACGTCAATGGACAATCCCGTCTGATGCTCACTCGTACCTGGTACAGCGCTGACTTTAGAGGCATATTCCTGCCCCTTTGTCTTTACATTGTTGTCGAAAATAGACACCTGACGCTTATAGGAACGGTATCCCGATACCGCACGCAGCTCAATGCCGTCCTTTTTCGCACCGTCGAACAGCTTCTCCAGTGCCTCTGCCGCTTCCTTACGCAAATGCCGCTTCTCATGCGGTCCCTCAAAGGAAAAAGGCACCTGCGGCTCTACCAGATCATCCGGGACGTAGCCCACAGGCAAGCTGCGCTTTTTGTTCACCACGACTGTATCCGAAGTCGCATTGGTGACAACCGCAGTTCCATCCTCTTCCTTAACTGTGGCCTGCAGTGCACTTTGGCTTCGCAACGCCATCACAGGATCAGCCTGTCCACTTCCTGTATCCGCAGAGGCTTGTCCAGCGCTAGTACTGCCATTCCCCGCATCCGTCTGGGTGGAAGGCTGTACATTCTCCTGTACCGTTGTGGATGATTTTAATGGCTCACTTTCCTGTCCACCTGATCCTCCTTGCTGGCAAGCTGCCAGCAATAGCCCTGGCAAGATCAGCCCCGGAATGAGCGCTTTGGTCCATCGCTGAGATGTGCGCGTCTGTTGTATATGTCGTTTCATGCTGGTATCTCCTCCAATATTGCAATTGATACATGACTTGCAGTGACTTTTCCGTTCCCTCATTGTAACTGAACTTTGGACACTCTTCGAAGCCGTTATCCTATTCAATGAGGGTGAACAGACTCGAAAAAGAAAGCAAATACCCGAATTATTACGGATTATGACGTTTTTGCGGGATTGCAGCCTGGGCTCGCTCGGCTACCCGTTCACGTATGAGTTTCAATGCTTCTTCAGCACGGGGTAACCCTGGCAGCAAGGACGTAATATCGGTCTCCTTTTTGGAAGCAAGTTTCTGCGGTAGGCGGATTTCAATGGCATGAAAGCCTGCTCCGGGGCGATGTAACGCTCCTTCAGCTGCAGATTCTGCAATCCACTCGCTAATCGCTGCCGTTCCGCTGCGTCCGCCCTCCGCGCGTGAGGTAGGCTCAAGCGCGGGGGATGTTCTCTGCATATGGGATAACTCTCCAGCCCAAGCACTAAACACGTATTCCAGCAGCTCTTCCTGCGTCATTCCGATCAACGCCGGACAGTGTTGTGGCTCGTTTTCCAGTCCGGTCTGAAGAGCTTTCTTCACGTCTTCGACTGCACCCACTCCATTCTCTCTGCTGGAGATGGCGGTCTCAGCTGCGAGTTGAACAATCTCATCCAGCGACAGGCAAGCTTCCCCTTTCAGAAGACGGTAGATGTCCAAAGGCTCCGCTTTTAACTGCTCCAGCCATGCCCCTCGCTGTTCCAGGTTCAGTACAGGCACTGGGCCAGTCCATTGAACGGGATGTGCGAAAGGTACACCCGTCGATTTACCTTCTGGCCCATTGCCGTCTAATTCCACGATCCATCGACCGTCAGTTACTTTCAGCTTCACTTGCGGTCTCGTCATCGCCTTCATCCTTTCTCTGCTCACTCGATCCATACGTCATTTTGCAACGCAATCAGACCACGCAGTTCATCATCAGACATTTCGGTGAGCCAATGTTCTCCAGAGCCGACAACCTGCTCGGAAAGGGCCTTTTTGCTCTCGATCAGCTCGTCGATTCTTTCCTCCAGTGTTCCCTGACAAATCAGCTTGTGCACTTGTACATTGCGACTTTGGCCAATACGGAATACTCGGTCTGTCGCCTGATTTTCCACCGCAGGATTCCACCAGCGATCATAGTGAATGACATGGCTGGCACGCGTCAAGTTCAGACCCACGCCACCTGCACGCAAGGAAAGTACGAATATATTCGGTCCTTTTCCCTGCTGGAAGTTGTGAACCATTTCGTCCCGTCTGGTTTTCGCCAGTCCTCCATGCAGGAAATATGGCTCTTCTCCCAAAATCTTGGCCAAACGGGATACCAGCAGTTCTCCCATCGACACATATTGGGTGAAAATCAGCGCCGATTCATTGTTCTCGCGAATGGTCTCTACCAATTCCAACAGTCGCTCCATTTTACCCGAGTTTTCGGTTTTACTGCTGTCAGCACGTCCTGGGATGATCAAACCCGGATGGTCACAGATTTGCTTCAACTTGGTCAGCGATGACAGAACAAGCCCCTTGCGGGCCATACCGACCTGCCCATCCAATGTTCCCAATAATTGATCCACCACACCGCGGTATAATCCGGCCTGCTCTGGTGTCAGTACACAATAGGACTTCAACTCCAGCTTCTCTGGCAAATCCTTACGAATATCCGGATCGCTTTTGAGCCGACGCAGCATGAACGGGGAGACGAGACGATGAAGCTCACGCAACGCGGACCCCCGCTCCTCTCCTGCCAGACTGTACCGCTGGCGGAATGAAGATGCCGTACCGAGGTACCCTGGATTCAGAAATTGAAAAATAGACCACAGCTCGCTTAGCCGATTCTCTACCGGCGTGCCCGTCATGGCAATTCGATGCGGGGCGGACAACTTCATGACGCTTTGTGCCTGCTTAGTGCGTGCATTTTTTATATATTGCGCCTCATCCAACACAATGGAAGACCAGTAGACCGCAGATAAATCGCTGCCGTCCCGGCCCGCCAAATGATAGGTAGTGAGGACGATATCATACTCTCGTACATTTTCCTGAAACAGCTCACCGTGGAGTCGCTGGTTGCCATGGTGAATATAAAGCGACAAATCCGGTGAAAAACGCTTCAATTCCCGCTGCCAGTTGCCAAGCAAAGACGTCGGACAGATAATTAACGCCGGACGCTGATCATCTGCGCCGATGCCACCATCGAGCAAACAGGTAATAACCTGAATCGTCTTACCCAGCCCCATGTCGTCGGCAAGGCACACACCAAAGCCCAATCCGCGCATCGCAGCCAGCCATTGAAAGCCGCGCTCTTGATACGGCCGTAGTGCACCATGCAGCGTCTCCGGCACAGGCCGCGGCTCTACGGAACGGAGTACCCCGCCCTCAGCCAACGAGGCTAGCAATCCGGCGGATTCCGCGCCAAAGATGGACAAGCCCTTCCACGAGGCCTCGCCTGCACTTTCATTTTCCGCAGCCAAATGCATCCATTCGGACAAGCTCATTTCACCGTTTTCTCCGCGCTTGATGAACCGCAGCACCTGACGAATTTCCTTGGGATCTACCTCAATCCATTCCCCTCCGAGACGTACATAAGGCAAATTGGCCGCGACGATGCTTTCCAATTCCTCCATCGTCAAGGTCGTATCCCCCAGCACAGCCTCGGCATCAAACGAAATCATGCGGTTAATGCCAACCGACGATGTATCGGCGATCACACCATCTGGCTTGGCACCCTGCTCTGTCGAGCGCATTTTAAGCCGTAAGCCTGCACGTCTTCGCCCCTCCCGGCTCCAGCGTGAAGGCATTTGCACAGTGATACCATTCTTTTGTAAAGAAGGTACGGCTTCCGTCAGGAAGCGGAAGAACATCTCCGGCTCCAGGGTCAGTCCCTCGGGATAAGGGCGGTTTAATGCTTCCTGCAATATAGGTGCCGCTTCAGCCGCCTGTCCGAGCCTCGTCAGCAGTTGCGCCTGTACTTGACGGTACACAATTTCACCGCGAACCAGATCACGTTCCGGATATGCCCACAATGCCAAAGCAGGCAGTCGTAATCCGGGCTCAGCATCGCTTTCTGCCCAAAAGGTAATGCGCCATTCCTGGATACTCTCTTCCAAAGAAGGCTCCAAACGAAGGCACAGACGCAATTGCCCTTCAACGGGTTCCTTGGCTTCCCGTTCCGTTATAGGCATCGTGCTTCCCTTAAGAGAGGACGCCTGAAGCACCAGCTCCTCCATCTCAGCAGGCGTTCCCTGAATCGCAACCTGACGCGAACCTGTCAACAGACTGTTCCACCACAGCTCCGCCAGTGGTGATCCTCCGCGCCGATAATCTGCCCGATATCGTCCCAATTCACGATCTGACGCAGCCAGCACCGCGGTCGTTTCTGCATGAACGACCGCACACAAGAAGGAATACAGCACCATTCCAGCTGCATCCTCACGTGTTTCTGGCTCCTTGCCCGCAAAAACGGCCGGAGCTGCCATACAAACAGCCGGCATCGCAGCTGCCAGCTCATGAAAGCGGCGGATGTCCTCCTCTTCGCGAAGCCGAGGAATCCACACCCCTACCGCCGCATCCGGGCCGCGCCGTCGCGGTCCAGATGGACGCGCCTCTGTAAGTGATGGCACGATTTCGCCCCGCTGCATCAGCTCCAGCGCAAAATAAGCAGCCTTTTGCCAATATTGCATTTCCTCGCCAAGCGTAATGCCCGATGCCGCACAGCCCTTCTCGTCCATGCGAGTCAGCAGAGCCATCGTCTCGCGGGGTTCCAGTGCCAGACCCTCCAGCGTACGCCCCAGCATGGAACGTCTCTTGCCACCTCTGCCTGCGGTTTCCACGCGAGCATTGTTAGGTATCCGCACCTCGGCAAGACGCAACGCAGCCTGCCGAAACGGCCGAAGGTCTCCCTTTAGCGTCAGCCTGCGGATTACACTGCTCCACGCATCAATACGTGGTTCCGACGTCTCACCAGAAAAGCAAAAAAACACATCTCCGAGCCATATTCCATAAAGCGGTTGATTCATATCTGTCTCCCGTCCAGCCTTTTGAATTATTACTCTTCATCATATACGAAAACGGGCTCATTTCAAAACTTTATCACAAAAATAAATGGAAAGTCATACGTTAATAACCTTAAATATTCATGTGATTAACTATAAGCACTGCCTCTTATTCTTCATCATCCTTCAGATAAGGATTCAGGCTGTCTTGCAGCAATTTCCTGACCAGCATACGCAGTTCTTGCGGATATACGACCTCGGCTTCTGGCCCATACTTTAACAAAAGTCTGGATACATACCTAAACTCTTCAACGGGGATATGTCCGTGCCATTCCTGACCCAGGCCTTCCTGATGGGAGACATTGTGGAAGAGGGTATCTGATTCGGCCAACCTAGCACCCAATGCGGTAAATTTTATTTTGGACGGAATTCCTACACGGGAATCCTCTGAAGCCAACCATGCTTGAAGGGTGGGGAGGCTGTCCAAGGTTTCATCTAGTATCGTGATGGTGATCACCCGATCTGAACGGTAAAGAATAATGCGGTCTTTGTTATGCGCTGGCATATACCAATATCCGTGATCAAAATAAAGCCCAATCGGATATACCTGGGTCCACTTTGTCCCGGAAGCGGAGCGGTAGTGCATGTTCACCCTGCGCTTGTTTAGTGCAGCCTC
Organism: Paenibacillus polymyxa M1; assembly: GCF_000237325.1. NCBI lineage: Bacteria > Bacillati > Bacillota > Bacilli > Caryophanales > Paenibacillaceae > Paenibacillus > Paenibacillus polymyxa. Next base: position 658,267 of record NC_017542.1, on the reverse strand, counting down.
CAAAATGAGCGAGGTGTAGGGTGAGTCTGCGTGAGTAGGTATCATACGAAAAGAAATGTAATCCTTTAATTGGTCAATGCTGTCCTGCACATCCTGGGGAAGCTCGGCATAATAATGATCGGACAAATGTCCACGAACCGATCCAAAAGGGATATCCGGAATGTCTTCCAGCAGTTGCAGCATGAGAAAAAGACCCAGTGCTTCGTCGCGCGCAAGATGAAGGGGAGGAAGGAGCCGATTGGGAAGGGCCCGGTATCCGCCATGAGGGCCCGTCTCGGTATACAGGGGTAACCCGGTTTGCTGCAAATAGTCGAGATCTCTTTGTATCGTTCTGACGGAGACGCCAAATCGTTCGGCCAACTCACGCGCCGTATATTTTTTTCGGGAATCCAGTATCCTCATAAGAGCAATTCTGCGTTCGTTCATAAGGTACTCCTCTAATCAAAAATAAAGTTTAGACGATCCTTTAACTACGACAAAGTATGTCATAAATAGATTGTAACATAGAGATAAAAAGGAGTGATGAACGATGAAGGATTTGAAATCAAATGAAGTGGTGCTGTATATCGCCATGAGTCTCGACGGGTATATCGCAATGCCGGACGGGGCGGTGGACTGGCTGTATGATGTCAAAGGAGATGGCGGGGACAATGGATACGCTGAATTTTATGATACTGTAAGTACAGTGCTGATGGGCAGGCTGACGTATGAGGAAGTGTTAAAGCTTTCGGATGATTTTCCTTATGCCGGAAAGCCGTGTTATGTACTCACCCGGTCATTGACGGAGCAACAGCAGGCACCACATGTTACATTTACGGACGAGGCTTTGTCTGAACTGGTTCCGCGTCTACAAAAACAATCGGAAGGTTTGGTATGGTTAGTAGGTGGGGGTCAGTTAGTTCAGGCCTTCATGCAGGCTGGGCTGCTGGAAAAGGCGATCATTGCGATCATTCCCAAAGTACTGGGACAAGGAATACCCTTATTCCCAGAAGGAACGCTGCCAAGTACTTTTCAACTCCAAGAAATCGAACGCCGCGGGGATATTGTTCTACTTCATTATCATTTATAATTATGTTCACAAAAAAACCTTCGTATGCTCAGGATCATGCAATCTCCCTGACATACGAAGGCTCTACTGCGTATTTCATTTCATTATTTGGTCTTTAAATTATCCCATGTTCTCTGGAAATCCTCGAACAGCTTCCCGGCATCCGATTTACCTGCCACATAGGCTTGCATCTGACTTCCGAATTCTTGCTGTGCTCCTTCAGGATAACGGCTAAAGAACCAGCCCAGCAGTTTATTTTCCTGACTATATTTCACTACTTCGGCACCCAGTTGACCCATATCGGCCTCTTCCCCTTTGATGCTCTTGAACGCCGGAATGAACTTAAACTCCTTGGTGATATACTTTTTCCCCTGCTCGGATGTCACTATCCAGTTTAAGAACTCTTTGGCCTCAGCTTTGACAGACGAATTTTTATTAACCACCCAGTTATTAGCAACCCCTACAAACAGCTTATCTCCGGCTGTTGCGTCTTCACCAATCGGCATAGGCAGAATACCTAGATTCAGCTTCGGATTAATTCCATCAATTTGGACCTGAGTCCAGTTCCCTTGCTGCATCATGGCAGCCTTGCCAGTGGCAAAGTTCGTTACCTGCGTATTGTAATCAGTCGTGAGCGGCTTCGAATTGCCATACTTGAGCGTCAGATCGAGCAGCTTAATCCATTCGGCGAATACAGCATTGCCTGGAATTTTGGCTGTACCATCATTCAGTCCCTTGACGAAGGCCGAGGGGTCTGGCTGATTAGCAAATGCCACGTTCAGCAAATGATTACCCAGCACCCAAAACTCCTGGTACCCATTGGAAAAAGGTGTGATCCCTGCGGCTTGCAGCTTTTGCGCAGCAGCCTCCAGCTCGGACAGCGTTTTAGGCGGCTCGGTGATTCCAGCCTTTTTGAACAAATCCTTGTTGTAGATAAAGCCGTACCCTTCCAGATTCATTGGCTGACCATACAGCTTGCCATCCTTGGTCATCGGTTCTTTGGCGACATCGACCACATCACCAACCCAAGGCTGGTCGGACAGGTCCTCCAAATATTCCAGCCACGTATCCAGCTCACGATAACCGCCGACATTAAAAATATCCGGCTGTTCGCCAGAGGCAAACTTGGCCTTCAACGCCGCCCCATAGTCACTCCCCCCGCCTACGGTCTGAATGTCGAGCTTGATCCCCGGGTGAGTCGCTTCATACTCCGCCTTCATGCGATTTAGCGCTTCTGCAATCTCTACTTTAAACTGAAAAATGTGAATGGTTTTTTCCTTCACTTCCTCATTGCCTGCATTTTGTCCACCACTGCTGTTACAGCCCGCCAAAACCAGAGCAAAGGCAGCAAAAAGCAAAATCATTGCTTGGGCTTTCTTTTTAAAAGTATGCGTTTTCATATTTATGTTCCTTTCTATTCTAAATTTCAAAGTGTTCTCCGTTTGCGGAGTGGCACACCGTGCACATGTTTTCAGTACATCCCACACTCAGCCTTTGACCGAGCCTGCCATGATACCTTGTATAATATATTTTTGCATGGCTAGAAAGAACGCGATGACCGGCAAAATACCCAGCACCAGAGCTGGCAAAGCCAAATCCCACTGCTTCGTGTATTGTCCGAAAAAGGCATAGGTTGCAATCGGAATGGTGCGCAATTCAGCCTTTTGCAGTACCAGAGAAGGCAGTAGATAGTCATTCCAGATCCAGAGTGTATTCAAAATAATAACCGTTACCATCATGGGCAGCATCAACGGATATACAATCCGGAAAAACACCCCGTAAGGCGTGCAACCGTCCACTGTAGCTGCTTCTTCCACCTCAACAGGCACACCTTTGACGAATCCGTGAAAGAGAAAGATGGACATAGGAGCCCCGAATCCCAGATAACAGATTACCAGACCACTAATACTGTTCATTAAATCCAGCGTACTTACAACCTTGACCAAAGGAATCATCACCGATTGGAAAGGAATGACCATCGCAGCCACGAACAGGCTGAACAGTACCCGATTGTAACGTGTTGGACGCCGAACCATTCGATAGGCAGCCATTGAGCTGATCAGTACGAGCAGTAGATTGCTGACCACCGTAACCACGAGTGAGTTCCATAACGCTTCAGGAAAACGCGTGATGCTCCAAGCTCTAGCATAGTTGCTCCATACAAAGGTTTGTGGCCAGGCCGCAGAATCGGTGAGCAAGTCACCAAAGCTTTTGACCGAATTCACGAACAAAAAGTAAAACGGGACGAGGAATACCAATGCGACGAGGATCATCACCAACTCGGTCGCCCAGGTTCCAACGCGGTAGCGATTGTTTGTTTCCATTTACGATTCCACCTCCCGGCTTTTCGTCAGGCGTACCTGAAGGCTCGTAACGAGAGCAACAATGATAAAGAAGATAAGTGCTTTAGCCGTTCCCAACCCATAACGATTATTGACAAACGCTTCATTGTATATATTGAGTGCCACTGACTCTGTAGAACCAAAGGGACCACCCTTCGTCAATGACAGGTTGAGATCGAACATTTTAAACGACCATGATATCGCCAGGAAGAGACATACCGTAATGGCGGGCATGATCAAAGGCAGTATAATCGACCGCAAGATTTGCATCCGACTCGCCCCATCAATCTCGGCTGCCTCCAGCATATCCCGGGGCACATTGGTAAGGGAAGAGATATAAATCACCATTAAATATCCGGCTGTTTGCCAGATAAACACGATCACAATGCCCCAGAAGGCCGTGATCTCATCTCCCAGCCAGGACAGGTTGAAGAAGGATAACCCCGTACTCTCGCCGATCGCTGCAAATCCCTTGACGAAAATAAACTGCCAGATAAAACCGAGCAACAGACCTCCGATCACATTAGGCATGAAAAAAATAGTTCGAAGCACATTTTTTGTTTTTAGCGGCTTGGTTAGAAAATACGCCAGCAGAAAACCAAAAATATTGGCAGCTACCACTCCAATCACCGTAAAACGGACGGTAAACCAGAACGCTGTCCCGAATTTGTCATCATTAAATAAAATGTGACTGAAATTATCCAGCCCGACCCACTTGGCCTGATTGGCTACCCCATTCCACTCTGTAAAAGAATAGTACATTCCTAGCATGAAAGGGATTACAATAATGATAACGAAAAATAACGTCGATGGCCCTACAAAAATCCATTGCTGGAGCCATTGCGACGACTTGGCGCGATTCAAACCGATCCCCCCTTTGTTCTCTTTGGTGTCTGGAACGCTCCTCTACGGCATCCTTGCAAGCAGTGTGGACGTTGAATCCGTATGGATATGCGATTCACATGTTCATTATGTCGAATAAGCGCTCTGGAGAACACGCAAGATCGTGAACCATTAGGGGGGAAAATATTGACCTCTGGCTTGCCTTGAATTGTGAAAGGAGCTACCTGCATGAAATTTCATAGCATTCGTTCTCGTCTAATCTGGTTTCTACTCATTGCGGTTACTCTTCCGTTGCTGCTTTCAATGACCATGACCTTCATCCTCACCAAGCAATCCTTACGGGAACAGGCCACCCAGGAAAACGAACGGCTTATTTTTCAGGGAATTACGAATCTGGATAACTATTTACAGGGATTAAATCGTGCATCGATCGGAGTCTATAATGACCCTCATTTTCTGCGCAACCTGGCTAAAATTCCGGATGATTACCGGGCCGTTGCCGAGATTTACACCACGCTGCAAACGATGATGAATGCTTCCTCAGGCATTGACCAGGTGTACTTGCATTCGTTTGAGGCTGGGCAATCTACACTGATTACCAGCACGGTCCCTCTACGGGAGTTCCGGCTGGAGCCCTTCACCGGTTCTATTCATTACGGCCCTTCTGGGCTGTTCATGCAACCCTCGCACATAAAGCATTTGTACGGCTTTTCAGCAGTTTCCTATGCTGAGCAGAATACAAAGCGGCAGGTATTTACACTCCACCGGGCGATTCGGAACATTCCGTCTTCAGAAACGCTTGGGGTACTGGCTATAGATGTGGATCTGGAGCCGCTGCGCAGTATTTGCCGTCAGTTGTATGATGCAGATACAGAGGAGCTATTTTTAATTGATCGGAACGGAACGATCGTATATAGCGGAAAAGAATCATTCATTGGAACACACTGGAAGGAATCTGGCCTACTCAAGCGAATTTCTAAAGAAGACGAGCACGGTGTAATTGAAGATGATACAGCCCTGCACGTATATGGCAAACTGGATGCCAATCTGTCAGGCTGGACGCTCGTCAAGAAAATCCCTCATCGGACGCTTTATTTGCGGGCTACCCAACTGACCCAGATCAATGCGGTCATTACAGGCGCAGCGTTGCTGCTCGTTATTGTTGCCACGTTATGGATTTCAATAAAAATTACGGAACCTATTAAACGGCTGACTCGCTACATAAACCAGATTCAGTCCGGTCAGCTGGATGTAGACATCCGGGCCATGAGCAACGATGAGATTGGAGTGCTGTCGCGTCGTTTCAGACAGATGATGGATACCATCAATAACCTCATTTTGCGGGAATACAAGCTGGAACTGGCTAACAAGACACACCAATTGAAAGCGCTTCAGGCACAGATTAATCCTCATTTTTTATATAATACGCTACAGTCTATTGGAACACTGGCTCTACAGCATGAGGTGCCGCGAATCTATTCTCTGCTTTCTTCCCTTGCCAAAATGCTGCGCTACAATATGCGGGATCACACAGTTGTAACACTCAAGGAAGAAGCTGAGCATGTAAAACAATATCTTGATTTGCAAAAAGAACGCTTCGGTGAGCAATTAGAGGTCACCTATCAGTGGGATGATGAGGTTCTGAATGATCGGGTGCCTAAAATGATTCTCCAGCCGTTGGTGGAAAACTACTTTAAACACGGTGCCGATCCCCGGCTGGGGCCTGGTAAGATTCATATTACAGCCTGCCGAATCCGGGAAGGCATTGTGAGGATTGAAGTGGAAAATAACGGCGCGTCGATTCCACCAACCGAGTTGGAGCAGCTCCAGCAAATGCTGAAACGTCCGCTGAAAGCCCACGAAGAATCAGACACTAGCGAGCAGAACTCCATTGGTCTTCGTAATGTTCTATTACGTATCCAACTTCACTCGGAGGATGGTTCTAATACCCTGTGTGTAGACAATATTCTGCCTCATGGCGTTCGTTTCACACTTGAAATTCGCACCGAGCCCCATACAGAAAATCATATTAAGGGAGAGTGATCTGTCAATGAAGGTCCTGATAGTGGATGATGAAAAGCATGTACGTCACGCCATTCGGATGCTTGTACATTGGGAAGCTTACGGTGTGACCGAGGTGATTGAGGCTGAATCGGGCGATCAGGCGATTGAGGTCATTACCGCACTTTCCCCGCCCGTGGTACTCACAGATATGCGAATGCCTGGTAGAGATGGAGTAGCCTTGATGGAGTGGATTCAGGCGAATTCTCCAGCTACCAGAGTCGTGGTGGTCAGTGGCTACGATGATTTTGAGTTAGTTCGGCAGGCCATTCGCCGGGGAGGTATGGACTATATTCTTAAACCTGTAGATCCGGTAGAGATCAATGAGGCGCTCAGTAAAGCTACTCAAGCTTGGCGGACAGCGGAGCAAGACCGGAACAGGCAGACCATGCAGGCTATGGAGGTCAACCGGATGAGGCCGCACTATGCTGATAAACTCCTGACCGAGCTCATTTCCGGTACATCGCTCTCCATCACGCCTTTACGTGAGGAGCTGCGTCTCCCGCCAGCTATTCAGGTATGTAATGCGGCAGTGATGAGTACCACTCAACTGGATGCCGATATACTCGACAAATATAAAACGCGTCGCGCGCTTCTAGGCTTTTCCCTTATGAACATCTGCAACGAATTTCTGGGTACCTCTCAGACCGGAGTTGCATTCCGTCATCTGGAGCGTACGGACGAAATTATTCTGCTATATTGGGGGGAGCCGGCTCGTTGGCCAGTGCTCTTGCAGGACATTCACGCAGGGATTAGAACGGCGCTGCGATGCTACATGCACATCGGGATTGGTTCTTTCGGAACCTTTCCCGTGGGGGCAGCCACAGCCTACCAAGAAGCACGGCAAGCACTGTGGAAACGGGATGTGCTACAGGCCACCAACTGGATGCACGAGAGTTCTCCGGCCCGGCAGACCGTTCGTCTTCCCCAGTTGTCTGAAATGGAAGAAGAACTACGGCTTAGTGCGCTCAGCTGTAATGCCAGTCGCGTATCTATGGCGGTAAGTAGCTGGATGGAAGCCGTAGCCGTACTGCCTTCGGTTACAGCAGAGCAGCTAGCCGGCTGGAATCAAGAGCTGGATTGGATGCTGGCTCGCTGGCTGAATGACAGACCTGGAGATACCGAAGGCGAGGAACTGACGGATGAGTCGAACTCCATTCCTGCCTTGCCGGTCGACAATCGCGGCATGCTTTCCCTGCCTTTATGGAAAAAACAAATCGAAAATCGATTGCTGGCAGCTGGTCAGGCACTTACACCAAGCCATAGCCCCAACAATCCGACGATCCGTGATATTGCCCGCTATCTGGATGCTAACTATGACGAGGACATTTCTCTACAGGATATAGCAAGCCGCTTTTATCTTAGCCGAGAATATATTTCTCGTAAATTCAAGCAGGAGTACGGGGTTAATCTGTCCGATTATTTGTGCCAGATCAGGATGGGCAAGGCAAAGCTGTTACTGCTGAATGACAAGCTGCGGCTTCATCATATTGCCGGTATGGTCGGATATCAGGATGAGAAATACTTTGGCAAGGTGTTCAAAAAGCTTGAGGGAGTCACGCCTGGCGAATTCAGAAGGCGCCATTCTGCAAATCCTCAGCCGTCATCGCATATAACACATGATCTTCCCACACACCATTAATCTTCAAATAGTTGAGAGCCAGCCCTTCGCGGCGAAATCCCGCCTTTTCCATCACTCGATGGGAGGGCGTATTTCTTGGCATGACTCCGGCTTGAATACGGTGTAATTCCAACTCATTCAAGGCGTAGCGGACGATATCCTTCACTGCAGATGTAGCATAGCCTTGTCCGTGATATGCAGGATCTACGAAATAGCCCAGATTAGCGTTTTGAAAGGGCCCTCTAGCGACACCAGACAGCTCCATTCTGCCAATCAGCTTATTATTTTCCACCAAAAAAAGTCCAAACGTATATCCCTGTCCGGCTTGTGCCGCTTCTAAACCGTTGGAAATCAGGCGCGCCTGTTCTTCCAGCGTAAAATAAATTTCAGGTCGTTCTGGCTCGTACGGCTTGAAGAAATCAAAATTTTCACGTCTGATCTCCAATAAATGTTCAGCATCACTTACTTGTAACAATCGAATCTGTAACCCCGGATGGGTGGACCTCATCGAAATCACACCATTCGTTTCATAGAACATTATCATTACCTTCTCTCTATGTTATTCCTATATAATTGTAAATCACGGTCATGAGACAAGAAAATACCCTAGGCGCATGAACGCAGCCTAGGGTATTATTATTCAAAACTTAGTCCGTAACCGGCATCCAGCCAGGGATGGTCGTCAGTGCACCCCACAAATAGTCAGGAATGACCAGCTCCTGTTGGGCTTGCTTGGATAATGTCGTGCGAATAGTATCTTCAGTGCCGTTTTGCACCTTCTGAACCCATTGCGGCTCCATCAACAACGGACGTCCCAGTGAAACAAGCGGTACACCTGTCTCCAGTGCTGCAAGCGCCTCATCCGGAGTATTCAGTGAACCAACTCCCATGACTGGCACACGGTTCCCAACCTTCTCATGGATGAGAACCGTACGTGACCGTTCGTCACTACGGTCACGGAACGAACCGCCGAAGAAATGATTTACGGAAATGTGCAGGTAATCCAGCCCTTCATCTGCCAGGCGGTCTACAAGCACCATCGTATCATCCAGCGTGATGCCTGGCGTGTGTCCTTCCTCAGGAGACAAGCGGTATCCGAAGATGAACGGACGCTTCGCATGTTCTGCGATCACTTTCTTCACTTCGTGAACAACCGCCAGCGGAAAAGTCAACCGTTCTTCAAGGCTTCCTCCCCATTCATCCGTACGAATGTTGGAATGCGGAGAGAAGAACTGCTGAACCAGGTAACCATTCGCTCCGTGAAGCTCTACACCATCATAGCCTGCTTCAATCGCGCGGCGAGTAGCTTCGCCATAGGCACGGATGACGCGGTGGATATCGTCAGATGTCATTTCACGCGGCACAGGTGCGCCTTCTTTTTCCTCGGCTACTGCGCTTGCACTAATTGGTTGTCCGTCTGGAATTTGATCCGGCGGACACAGACGGCCACCATGATAAATTTGCAGGATCGCTTTCGCGCCCTCCTGATGAATCGTATCTGCCAGACGACGTAGGCTAGGAATCATCTCATCCTTGTCCGCACTAAACTCATTAACAAATCCTTTACCATCTGGAGTTACATACACACAAGCGGTAATAACCGCTCCCACACCACCGGAGCGCTCACGGTAGTATGCCAGTTCCTCGTCACTGACTTCGCCATTTTCGTGGGAAGCAAAGTTAGTCATAGGGGCCATCGTAATGCGGTTCTTCAATGTAACACCGGATGGCAGGGTAAAAGCTTCAAATAAAGGATTATATTTCGGATTCATTCGTTCTCTCTCCTTCAGTTTAAGTCAGAACAGATCATATAAGGCTTTTGAGCATGAAACGATTGCGAATACGAATTCGATATCATTTTTCTTCCATGACAAAGCCTATCTACCGTGCTTACTTAAATACAGTGGTTATAATAACCACAGTATAATGATCCGCCCCTACAAAGTCAAATCTATCCTTTCTGATCTCCCTTAAACTGTCCGAAAAACCCGAATTTCAGCCACTTGTCATTAGCTATTGACAGTCGCTTATTTGCCTCCGGCTATGCTATCTTTCTCCTCTCGGCGGGAAAACCAGGTCGCCAGCAACGAGCCGGAAATATTATGCCACACGCTAAAAATCGCACTCGGTACAGCAGCAATCGGATTAAAATGAGCTGCTGCCAACGCAGCGCCCAGCCCGGAATTCTGCATTCCCGTTTCCAGCGTAACGGCCTTACGTTTGGAAAGATTCATGCCAAACAGCTTGGCAAACCAATATCCGAGCAGAAAGCCGATACCGTTATGCAAAATAACCACAGCAAAAATAATCGGGCCTGTCTCCAAAATCTTGCCTTTGCTGCCTGCAACCACAATAGCCACAATGAGTACAATTGCCAATGTTGAAATGAGCGGCAGCGCCTTAACACTCGCTTCCGCCTGTTTGCGAAATAGCGACTTGACGATTACACCCAACACGATCGGGACAATAACCACGATGAGAATATCCATGATCAGCGACTTTGCATCAATATTCATCCAGCGTCCGGCAAGCAGACTAATCATCGCCGGGGTCGCCAGTGGAGCAATCAGCGTCGACACTGAAGCAATCGATACGCCAAGCGCCACGTCGCCTTTGGATAAGAGCGTCATTACGTTGGATGCAGTTCCACTCGGGCAACAGCCGACCAAAATAACACCCACCGCAATATCCGGTGGAAGCTGTAATACTAATGCCAATACAAAAGCGAGAAATGGCATGATCAGATAATGCCCGACCACTCCTATAGCCACATCCACTGGACGCCGGAATACTTCACGAAAGTCAGCTGCAGATAAAGTCAGTCCCATCCCGAACATGACAATGCCCAGAAATAGCTGTATGTATCCTTTCAACCCTGTAAACGCCGTAGGAAAGAAAAATCCCAAACATGCAAACAAAAGCACCCAGATGGAAAAGGTCCCACCTACAAATTTACCTGCTTTCTCTAATCCTCTCATTCCACTAATCCCCTTATTTCTATATAAGCTGATTTAAGTAAATTCACATCGGAAGCATCTTCCGTCTGCGTATTAGCTCCCCAATGTGAACTCTTCATTCAGCTCATATAGTGCTTAAAATTTTTACCATTGTACTACATATGAATGTATATACATACAACTTTTTATGATTATATTGGGTTCAAGAAACTTTTTCCCGTTCGGACATATTTGAAAGCAAAGTGGGTATATTCATAGTAGAAGATAGTGACCAGTCGGTCATTTTGAACATCATTCGTTGAGGAGGAGTTATTCCTATGTCACGAAGCCATCCGTATAAATGGTGGAATATTATCGCATTCATCGCTGTCGTTCTCGTTAACATTCTGGCTTCTACACTTCCTATTGGCGGAAGAAGCACTGCTGCTGTATCCAACATGTATCCTACCTTAATTACGCCAGCAGGTTACGCTTTTTCCATCTGGTCGGTCATCTACGTGCTGCTCGCCTGTTTTGCCATGTACCAAGCTACATCTACAGGGCAAGCCAAGACAAGCGTTCAGTCTATCGGTATTTTCTTTATTTTGAGCTGTCTCTTCAACATCATCTGGATTTTCCTATGGCAGTATGTATACGTAGAGCTGTGCGTGATCGTCATTATTCTATACTTGCTCTCCCTATTCGTCGTGTATACACGTACCCGTACACCGCAGCCAACTCGCGGAGAAATGTGGTTCGTCAAGCTTCCTTTCAGTCTGAATCTCGGTTGGGTATCTGTGGCTACCCTCATCAACATTGCAGTAGCACTGGAAAAGAATGAATGGAGTGGCTGGGGTCTCAGCGATACGATATGGGCGATCATCATCCTGTTTATTGGCACCGTATTGGCCATCTTGGTCAGCTTCCCTTCTCGTGACAGCATCTACCCGCTTGTATTTGTATGGGCCTATGTCGCTATCGCCATCGAGCATCCGAACAATGAAAATGTACGGCTGGCTGCATGGATTTTGTCGGCAATCATCCTGGTGTACGCGCTATGGCTATTCTTTGCCCGTAATCGAGACCGGGATTAAAGTCAACGAATATAATCTCCTAACAAGCACAAGCGAGCATGGGTCTGAATTATTTAACCCAAGCTCGCTTGCTTCGTTTTTTATTAAATATGATCAGGCATAGACTTTAATCAAATCTAAAAGCTTGCTTGCCGATTGATCAGTATTTATTTTCTCCATATTACGAATGTAATCCGACCTTTTTTCATACAAACGAAGAATTATGTCGACAAATCGTTCAGATTCCAGATCTTCTTCTTCTAAAAACTCACATAAGCCTCGTGCTTTAAATGATCTTGCATTTAGAATCTGATCTCCCCTGCTGACTGCCTTTGAAAGAGGAATCAACAGCATAGGTTTGCGCAGCGTCAAGAATTCAAAAATAGAATTTGAACCTGCCCTGGAAACAACCATATCTGCCATCGCCATTACATCCGCCAGTTCATCGTTTATGTAATCAAATTGCTGATAACCATTCGTGCGAATAGAATTATTCACTTGGTCCTTACCACAAATATGCACGATTTGAAAATGAGCGAGCAAAGCCTCTAAATTCAGCCAAACCAGCTCATTGATCTTCTTGGAACCTAAACTCCCACCCATGATCAGCATGATGGGCTTATTTCGAGTAAAACCGCAGTAGGCTAACCCTTTGGCCGCCTTCCCCTCTTTTAGTTCATCTCTCACAACAGCACCAATATACCGGGTATTCTTTGACCGAAAATATTCAGTTGTTTCAGGAAAAGTAGTACAAATTTCGGTAGCAAACATGCTGGAAATCTTATTCGCTAATCCAGGGGTAAGATCGGATTCGTGGATGATGACGGGGACTCTGTTCAACCACCCAGCCAATACCACAGGAACGGAAACAAACCCGCCTTTTGAAAAAATAATATCCGGTTTTTCTTTCTTTATAATCCGGTATGCTTGAGAAATCCCCTTTAACACTTTAAACGGGTCCTTAACATTATTCCAGTCAAAATATCTACGTAGTTTCCCAGTTGCGACACTAAAATAACACACATCTTCTAGCCCCGAGATCAAATTCCTTTCAATCCCTTGTTCTGAGCCTATGTATTGGACACTCCAATGTTGTTCCAGTAAGTGAGGAATCAAAGCTAGGTTTACTGCTACATGTCCTGAAGAGCCTCCACCAGTGAACATTATTTTTTTATTCATCATCTCCACCTCCACTTTGTATACAAAAGAACAACACATATTACATTCAAAACAACCGGATGCCACTATAGTAGTGACACCCGGTTGTCATGCAAACTATATATTTTATGAACAAACCTTGCCAACTATTCGCCCTTCAGTGCAATGACTTCAATCTCCACCAGTGCATCCTTAGGCAGACGAGCTACCTCGACCGCACTGCGCGCTGGATACGGTTGCTCAAAGAAAGAACTGTACACCTCATTGACGCTGACAAAATCGTTCATGTCCTTCAGGAATACAGTCGCTTTCACAACCTGGTTCATGTTGCTGCCTGCTGCTTCCAGAATAGCTTGTACATTGCTCAAGGACAGGCGAGCCTGCTCCTGTACATCCTTGCCAAACTCACCTGTTGCCGGATTCAGCCCAAGCTGTCCTGAGGTGTAAATAAACCCGCCTGCCTCTACCGCTTGACTATAGGGTCCGATCGCACCGGGTGCTTTTTCAGTAGCAATTGTTTTTTTCATAAGGGTTGGATTCTCCTTCCTGATACTGGTTCACCGTATTATAGCATGTGAAGTCCAAAGCCACTATTCCGTGCGACGGTTTGACACGTTGGGTTTCTTTAAAGACACCCTGTTGCAATGGTGCTACATTTTTTTATTTCCGCTGTAACCTTTAACGCCCATGTAACATCTAATTCCTGTAACCTGCTACACAATAGATTGTACAAAATCAAATACAGGTACAAGTACAATGATTATAGCTAGTAGTATAGACGGGAAAGGAGTACCATCCTTTGAATCTCGAAACAATTTTACACCAAGCAAGGAATGGGGACCGCAAGGCGTTCGTCGCCTTGATGAAACATATGGAATCCGATATGTATGGCATGGCGCGTTCCATTCTTCGCAGCAATGAGGATTGCGCGGACGCAATGCAAGAAGCGATGCTCAAAGCATACAAGTCTCTGGGTGAGCTACGTGAACCTCGCTATTTTAAAACATGGCTGCTTCGTATTCTCATTAATGAATGCCATCTCATTATCCGCAAGCAAAAACGGGTTGTACCCGTCGCGGAATTTATAAAGGAACCGTCCACCTCGGGCGGATACGAAAAAATCGAACTGCGCGAGGCCATCGACCATTTGGAGGAATCCATGCGAACCGTGATTTCCCTTCACTATTTGCGCGATATGCCGATCAGGGAAATATCAGAGTTGCTGGATCTATCAGAGGGTGCCGTCAAAACACGATTGCACCGTGCTCGCAGAACATTAATGGACCTGCTACAAAATCGCGGAGAAAGGAAGGTGACCTTTCAATGAATCCTTCAGGGTTTGAAAACCAGGATCAAGAGCTGGATGAGAAATTACAATTGGAAAAGGAAAACTTGGAAGCAAAAATGGTAGTAATCCCTGATTTGGTAAGGCAACGCCTAGATGCATTTTATGCACAAATGGAATCGGATCCGGAACTGCTACCCAACCGCCCATCCTCCCATCTTTCCGTTAAAAGGTTTTTTCGGGGAACTGCAATTACCGCTGCTTCTGCAGCGCTCATTGGCGTTATGATCATTGGCAGCGCCTTTGTTTCGCCTACAATGGCGGAGTCATTGAAACAGGTCCCCCTTGTTGATAGTGTGTTCAAGCTAGCTGGGGATCTTGGGCTGCAAACCGCTGACCAGAAAGGGTTGGCCACTTCCGTAAACCTTAGTGTTACCCATAGCGGTATTACATTGAAGGTACCTCAAATCATATTTGACGGGACACGCTTGGTCGTGGCGTTGGAAAAGAGTGGTGGGGATTCACCACATGAACCCCTGTATCCAACTACCAATACGCAAGGACAGGAAGAGGATATGGTGGAGAAAATAGACCTGTTCATCAATGGGACGTCGGTCAACAGCAACAGTAGCGCCTTCAATCACATGTATGGTCGTCCGGGCAAAGACAATAATTCTATGCTGATTGCGTATATGCGTGACCCTGCCAGTGGTAAATCCGCCTTACCAGATCAGTTTGAGCTAGAGGTATATGCAAAGTTAAAAGGTGTACCCGAGCCGTTCCGCATACAAACCACGGTTCACAAAACTAAAATAAATAACAAGATACTTCAGCCGCAAATGAGCAAATCTAATCCGTATCTTGCATTTACGGTAGAAAAGTTAGAAATTACCCCCATCACAACCAAGATCACAACGTCATTCAAAATGCTGACCGATATTGCACATATGCCAGATGAGTACACTGTAGAGCGTGAGCACAATAACATGAAGAACGGACACACGATCCAGTACACCAAAAGGGAATTAGATATACTCGATTATGCTGTATTCGACGAGCAGGGAAGAGAACTTCAATTGCTGAGCGGTTCTGGAGTTCCCCATACCCAAGAACGTGACAGCAAAATGATCACACTGTTTACTCCTTTTGTGGACACTCCCCAGAAGATCATCTTCAAGCCGTATATCTTGCCAACCCAACCAGGAGGTAGTGCCCTACTCGATGCTAATGGCAACTGGCCACGCCATTACATGGATGAATTAGAGATTACGATCGATGTGCCGCCAAATACAAACCACCCATAAAACACGAATAACGCCGCTGCTACCCGAGTCATTGGGCAACAGCGGCGTTATTGTCATTTTCTAATCCTAAGCATGGTTTTATACATTGTCATCAGGAGTCGTTCCTGTACCAGGTTCCTCATCATCGGAGGTTAGTTCCGCACCGATGACCCGAATGATGTCGTTCGGGTAAATATGTACGCCGCTCGCCTGCGCGAGAGCAATTCGGACCATAGCTCGTGCGATGAACGAAGCGGGGATAGCGCGGTAGGAAGCGAGCCTGCCTGTCATCAGGCCGTCTAGCGCCTTCATGACAACCGTGGCGGCGGCTTCACCAAAACGCCGTTCAGGCCTCGCTCCCAAAATGAGCGATGGACGGAACAAATGCAGTGCAGGCAGCCCGATCGCGGCAAGCGCCTCTTCAGCTTCACCCTTGGTACGGTTATAAAACACACGTGAATCCGGATCAGCGCCCATTGCAGAAACCGCAAGCATTTGTACCGCTCCAGCTTCTTTGCCCAACTGGGCTGTCAGAACGGGGTAGTCCAGATCCACCTGTCGAAATCGCTCCTTGGAGCCTGCCTTTTTCATCGTTGTCCCAAGGCAGCAAAACACATCATCCACCCCTTCGAGGGCGAAGGCCGACTTCTGTGGTTGTTTCCAGTCGATTAACGCCTGCTCCAGCTTGGGATGCTTGATGTCCAATGGACGCCTGCCCATAACCATGACGCGGGTGTATTCTTTTTGCACCAGCAGCTCACGTACAACATAACCCCCGACAAGCCCTGTGCCACCCACAACGACCGCTTTACGTTCCATATATACCTCCTAACGCTCCTTGTTCCCATGATTGCGATCAGGTTAATTTAAACGGCTGTTCGTCCGCCTCCTTGCTGTCGGACGGACACATAGGCAGGTACAGGGAAAAAGTACTTCCCTTGCCCTCTTCACTCTCCAGACGGATAAACCCGCCTAACAAGCGGGAAAAATCACGGCTGATGGACAACCCCAGCCCGGTTCCACCATATTTACGATTAATCGAACCGTTCGCCTGCTGGAATGCCTCAAAAATAACATGCTGCTGAAGCTTGGATATACCGATGCCTGTATCTTTTACAGCAAATACAACCCAATCTCCCTCCTGGCCTTTTCGATCTAAATGCTGTGTGCTGATTTCCAGCAATACACGTCCTTTATGAGTAAACTTAAAGGCATTGGACAATAGATTGCGTAAAATTTGCTGTACTCGTTTGGAATCGGATCGGATTTCATCCGGTATATGTTCATGCACTTTCAAGTTGAATTCCAGGTTTTTATCCTTCGCTGTGACTTCAAAATGCATCATCATCCCCTGCGCAATCTCACGCACACTGACTGGCTCACTTACGATTTCCATGTGCCCAGCCTCGACCTTGGATAAGTCCAGAATGTCATTGATCAGTTGGAGCAAATCATGCCCCGAGGCATAGATTAGATCACTGTACTGGTATAGCTCGTCCTCATCCAGCTCTTTTCCCTGCTCGTTGATAATCTGTGCCAGGTTAATAATACTATTAAGTGGTGTACGTAACTCATGCGACATCGTTGCCATAAAATCCGATTTATACTGGGAAGCCATCATGAGCTGCTTGGCGCGTTCCTCTAAAATAACCTTTGCCTTCTGCAACTTATCACGCTGCTCTGACAATAACTCATTCGCCTGTTGAATCTGATAGTTTCGCTGCTGCTCCATCTGAAAATCACGTAATATCAGTGCAAATAAAAAGCTGAGGATCACGCCGATAGGCAGTGTAAGAGGAACAACCTCTGCTACATAATAGCGCCAGGGAATGACGCCCAGGAAAGCAATATTTAACGTATTTACAATATTAACCGCTAAAATGGTTACGGATGCCTTAATAATCAAGCGCCAGGTGGAGCGGCGCATCCAGTAGTTCAAACCGGCACACAATACACCCAAAATGCTCATATTCAGAAAGCCGACCCACGCCGCCATATTCAGACCGAAAGTAAATCTTGTAAGACCGATCGCTACCCCAATAATAATCAGCGTGTAGGAACGGGGATATACCAACGCTGCGATAATTAGCGGAACAAAACGCAGATCAAAAATAACGGTTTCATTGAAGTTAAAACCAAAGCAAGAGCTGACCCATCCGCCAAATACCACCAGCAACACCGAACTGACATATTTGAACCGCGTAGACGTACGACTCAAACCATATTTATAAATCACGTTCGCCACATAGGCAACAGCAATCAGCATCCCCAAATTCATTAGAAACATCATTGAAAATTGCATGGATTCACACTCCCATTGCGCGAGAAATTGGATGCCAGGCCTATGCTAGCCGATTTTGCCTTACTCGTACATCATAACATGAAGCCCCATCTTTCGACATATCCAAAGAGGCTTGCGTGTATGTATAAAAAAAGCGAACCGCAACGGCTCGCTCTAGTGGGAGTATCTATAGTGTCAGCTTAGAATGCCTTTGTTCCGGCGCCACTCCTTGACAAATAATTCGGCAAAGTAAGGGTCCCACTGGGTTCCTTTACCCTCTTCCAATATCATAACCGCCTTCTCTTCCTTCATCCCTTTCCGATAAGGGCGATCCGACGTCATCGCATCATAGGCATCTGCTACGGCTATGATTCGCCCAAATAGAGGAATATCTTCCCCGGAGAGCTGATCAGGGTATCCCTTGCCATCGTAACGCTCATGATGCGAGCGCACCCCAGGCAGATAAGGGGCCATAGCATAAGCCGGCTCCACTTGCCGAAGAATACTCTCCCCCATAACCGGATGCATTTTAATCTGGTCAAACTCCTCGTCCGTCAGCTTGCCATCCTTAAACAGCACAGCGTCAGCCACACCGATTTTACCGATATCATGCAGCAAGGCTGTTTTACGCAGCAAGTCAAGGTCCGTCTCGCTCAAACCGCCCTTTCGCCCAATGAGTACAGAGTATTCAGCCACGCGCAACGAATGTCCTGCGGTATAGGCATCCCGCGCATCCAGCGCTGCAGCCAAAGTGGCAAAATAACTGTCTAATAGCTGACCGTTCTTTTCCTCTCGTTCCTTCAGGCCCTCGATCATCATGTTAAATCCTTCGACCAGCTCCGCAAATTCGTCTGAATACAAGTCACTGGCGTTACTGTTCAGGCGGCCTTCCTTCACTTCATTCATTTTTTCCAACAAGTGATGGATGGGCTGTTCAATTTCACGGGTCAGCAATCTGCCCCCCAGATAAGCAAAAGCTACACCAAATATTAAAATCGTACCCGCCCATGCCCAATAGGAGCCGGAATCCGTCGCTTCCAAACGTTCCAGCCGAATCTGTGTAGCTAAACAAAACAGAAACAGAGGAAAAGCACCAATTAACGTTGCACTTAACTGAAATTTATGCCGCAGTGATAGCAGAACTCGACCTCGCAGGGACAAGCTCAATCCATATTGCTGGTAGGTCCGATCCCGAATTTCCTCCAGTAGCGGTTTGATTGCTCTCATGGTCAGAAAAAATTCAACCAGTGCATGCATGGAAGCGACCAGACAAGCTCCTATACAGGCGATTCCTACATAATAAAAGGGAAAGGTAAGTTGTCCAGTATGTATCATCCATAATGCAATAACGGCTGCCGGGATAGAGAAGCCTAACAAATGCGGCCCAACAATACGCAAAACTGACAAATTAGGCAGATGGTGAACCCGAATGTACACCGCTTCTACATCCTTGAGCGTCTCCTGGTTTCCTTGAAAAAAACGATGAACAGGTCTTAAATGCATTCGAAACACTATGGTTTCACAAACAATCATAATGACGCTGGAAAATGCAACAATTTTGACAAGACCCAGAAGCTCATAGTGGGCTACATTTAACGTGGAAAATACAAAAATCATACATACCAGTAGTACAGCAATAAATGAACCTATAATATAGTTCAGGATAACATGCTGAATAAAGCGCTTATAGATCGGCAAAATGCTACCCCTCTTTTCATCCGTACGCTCATAAGATATCTTTGTATTCAATATCGGAGTCCAGCCGTCAAAAGTTAACCTTCTTGCTTGAGCAATTTGCATAGATCTTAGGAAAATAACACTAGCGAGCGGTCCGCATCGGATTGCGGCTTTCGCAGGGCACCTTGGTCTGGCAAAGTCCGCAGCCGGCACCCGATTTAGCCTCACCGCCGTTTAACACGGCCCACTTTCGGGATTCCTCACCATACACAAATTTCATGCAGGCGATTTTGTCATGACCACCTTCCTTGCTGATAGCCTGCACAGGGCAGCGAGTAATGCACACACCGCAAATGCCTTTGCTGCACAGCAGGCAGTTTCCGGTATGGCTCAGGTTCGAGGACACTCTGACATCAGGCGGCACCTGCAGATCCGTTACTACAGACAGCAGACGGATGGCAATTCCTTTCTCGGTGATAAAGCCATCGTTGATACTGAAGGTGCCAAGACCGGCTGCATACGCGATATGCCGTTCCGACCAGTTAGAGACCGGACCCCCTACGGCACCGTGGATGCTGTACCAATCCGTATCCAGCGGCGCCACAGCTCGGTAACCAAGCCCGATCAGATATCCCGCCAAATGCTGCCTTGCCGAACGCACAAAATATTCATCGCCAAAGGTCCGTAGCAGCGCCCACTCTCTGGAGGCTCTTGCTTTTTGCGCACGATTGGCCTTGCGGATCGTCTCACTGATCGGCAGCACAACACTGACAACGGTGCCTCCACCAAAACTTCCTGTGCCGAAGGTCCGTTCGAAGGCTTCCTGCGGCGTAGCATGGTCGGAGCCCACCACTGTTTTATACTGCTCAAACAAAGGATCATTGGCCTCTGCAAATTGAATAATCGGTTCCTCGTAGTACGGGCTCTGTAATTCTTCGCAGAAATTGCCCTTGTCTTCACTCACATAGGCTTTCATCTCGGCTGCGATAAGTTCTTTCATGTCCGGTACGGGCGTTACCATCCTGTCCACATCCCTCTTCTTAAGTTATTGTGAATTCTCTCGACTTCCTGGCGGATACCTGTTGACCGATGAATGGCTGCGTTACACATCCGAACCCTTTTCGTGTATATACACGAATGAGTCGGCATACCTCCCTTATTAGGCAAAAGCTAATCACAGTCGCAATTTTTCAATTTTAGATAACAGTGTGGTCAATATCTGCAAATCGGCACTTCCCAGTGACTCCTGTAAAAATAACTGCGCCTCCTCCCAGAGCTCTGCTGCATCGTTATATAGTGCTTTTCCACTCTCCGTCAGGGTAAGGCAGCGGTTCCGGCTTCCCTCGGCGGATGTATCCTCCACATACCCGCTTTGTTCCAGTGCCTTCAAATTGCGCACAAGCGTGGTTCGGTCGAGTCGCATCTCCAATGCTAATTCGCTTACACTTACCGGTCCCAGTACCGTTAAATGCTTGAGCAGCGAAAACTGGCTGATATTGAGTCCACTTGGAGCCAGATACTGGTCATACAGCCCTGTTACAGCCATCGAGGCACGACGCAGATTAATGCATGTGCAGACTGAGGGCGAGTTATTCTGTGATGTTTTTTTGTCTTTCCTTGAGGCAGTCATAGTTCTTAATTTCCTTCCATCTTTTCGTGTAACTACACTATTTCAAAATTCGGGTGCTTTGTCAGAGCAATTTATCACAGTCTCCATTCTCTGCAAATGCAAATGAGTCTAATTCATTGCAAAAAGTGCATTATTTCCAGTCTACAATCAAAAAAAACCATAAATACCTTGCGTTTTAGAATTAAGCTTGTTATACTAATAAAGTATGTATTAACCCCATAGGATTCCACGCAAGAAGCTATACTCCTAATACCGCATGGAGCTTCTCCAAATTTTATGTATAACCCTAATGTAGAATTTTGAGCTTTTGCCGAAGATTTTCACATTCACACTGGCGCGGTCATCGGAGCCGCAAGGACGAAAGAGAGGTAGGGCTTTTGTCGTTTGGAAAATGAACAGAGGAATCAGACTACCCCTTATGAACATGCTGACCATATAATACAAGGTAGCAGGGGTTAAATATATATTATGCCGTCAAACGATGAAGTTTGAGCAGGCCGTGCAGTATACGCAAGCTGCACACATCCTCCGGATGATCCCCGGGGGATTTTTTATATACGGAAAACGTATCTATGAACAAAAAAGTGACCCTGCCGATACATCGACAGGGCCTATAGCTTGATCAAAAAGGGGTTAATAGGGTCATTATAGTCTTGCTTTCTTAAAACTAAATGATATGCACCTTAAAAACTCATTAATTTTCCAGCTATATATCGCTGCTAATAATTCGTCCAATATTCCGTACTACCAGACTGTATCGTTTGGGTAGTAGGGCGTCCAGCTTCCACTTGGGCAGGCTTGTAGGTGGAAGGACGCTCCCATCCTTCCAGTAACACAATATGCTGGGTACCTGTGTTATTTTCCCATGTGATATAGCGCTCTTGTTCCATATGCCGCAATGCGGCTGTAATTTCAGAATCTCGCCTACCCGTTTTTGCTGACAATTCAGCCATTGTAGGCATGTGGCGATGCTGGGCAAAATAATTATACAAAATACGCAATAGCTTCCGTTCCAAATCCGGCAACATCATTATCCCTCCTGTAAAGAACATATGTTCTCATTATAACATATAAAAATGCACCCTCCTACTGGAAGATGCATACGGGCTTGTATGCCCATGCTGAATTTAGTTTTTTTCCTTCTCCTGACGACCGATAGAGCGCAACCACCAAGAGATTCCTCCAACACTTCCAAGTGCCAGAACCGTCAAGAAAACAATATAAAACAAATGAAATGCACGATCACTCATGGCAATCGCCTCCTCACTTTATGTATACACTTTCCAGCTAATCCTGTAAACCTCTTTTTGATCCCACAATCACATTTTCGCCAAACATTTGACAATACATACTTGCTTGGGATGCATCGGTGCACACTTATTAAAAATGGTTAATATCAAATAGGAGACAGATCAAGGAGGTTATCGAATATGAAGTTTCTATTGATCGTGATCATCATTGTGCTGATCGTTGTTTTGCTCATGAGAAGACGTAGATGAACGAAAACATCCTGTATCGTTAACTAAGAATACAAAAAGGGCTTTCGGTACATCACCGAAAGCCTTTGTTCATCTGAGGTTAAGGCTGAACTACGCCTTGTTCCTTTTGCTATATTTAATAAAAGCAATCACAAGCGCTACAGCAAACAATATTCCGCTGACTACCCATGTGGTCAGAAACGCCATACCCAGACCAACATTAGCCCCCATGGTCGGGTGCTTCATAGCAGTAAACACCGAGCCCTGCATCATAAATATGGTACAGAACAAAACAATGGGTGCCAAAATAATCGTGCTTGCGGTCTTACGACTACCAGATACTGCAATCACACACAGAGCAGAAATCACCAAGATCACCCAATAGATAACTGCTTCCCAAATCGCTGAAGTGCCCACCTGTTCGACCTCTTTTCTATCCATCATATATGCCTCTTCTATTGTAACAGACGTCACACAGTGAACCAAGCCATAAATTTAATCAGAAAAGGGGTAAACCCTGCCGACAATGTAAATAATGTATGTTAGCAGACAGCCCTACATAGAAGAAATGAGAGGATTGGATCCCATGAGAAGTGCAAGTCCTTTTGTCATTGTAAACGATGTGCAGCAATCGATTGACTACTACCAATCTGTTCTAGGCGGGAAAATCAAAGTACTGAACAAGCAAGAAGGCAAGCTCTTACATGCCGAACTGCACCTAGGTAGCAGTCATATCCATTTCTCCGATTCCTACGGTAAACCGCTGAAAGCACAGCATGTCCAAATCATTCTCGACTGTGAGAGTGAGGATGAGCTTAAACAGGCTTACTATTCACTATCAGAAAAGGGTACCATCACTGTAGAGCTACAAGATACCTTCTTTGGTGCGCTGCACGGCGAAGTAACGGATCATCTTAATCAGATTGGATGGGTGATGAACTATTTTAAAAGATGATCACGTTTAGCCATAACCGAATATGTTTTGTAGCCACCATCAACGTTCCTTACCCGATAGCCCGATTGGGTCAGAATTCTGGCCGCTAGATAGCCGCGCAGCCCGACTTGGCAGGATACCGCGATCTCCAGATCACGAGGAATTTCCGACATCCGCTCTCTGATCTCGACCAGAGGAATATGCATGGAACCTGGAATGGTTCCTCCCTGTAGCTCCACCGCATCCCGGACATCAATTACAAGACCACCATTGCGGTGGAAATCGTCAACTTCATGCCATTGTATCGTCTGAACCAGCCCATCCATAATATTCGAAGCTACGTATCCCGCCATATTCACAGGATCTTTAGCTGAAGAATAAGGAGGTGCATAAGCAAGTTCGATATCTGCCAATTCACGGACATTCAAATGGCCGCGAATCGCCGTCGCAATAACATCAATCCTTTTGTCCGCGCCATCAGCCCCAACAGCCTGCGCCCCGTAGATCATCCCAGTCTCCGGATGAAAGAGCAGCTTCATCGAAATGGGTGACGCGCCAGGATAATAACCGGCATGTGAACCGGGATGAATATGAATAGCCTGATAAGGAACAGCCAGTCGCTGCAATGTTTTTTCATTGTTGCCTGTAGAAGCTGCGGTCAATGCAAAGGTCTTAATTACGGATGTTCCGAGCGCACCATCATAGGAAATCGCCTGACCATTAATATGATCTGCGGCCAAACGCCCCTGCCGATTGGCTCCCCAGGCCAGCGATACCATCGTTGCAAACCCATGATTGCGGTCTTTGACCTGGATGGCATCCCCTACCGCATAAATGGACGGATCACTGGTTTGCAGCTGAGCATTCACCTGAATGGCACCGCGAAAACCTAGTTCCAATCCGCATTGCTTGGCCAGCTCATTTTCAGGCACAACACCAATCGCCAGAATAACCAGGTCCGTCTGAAGCATCTCCCCGGAAGTCAAACGGAGCTGTGTACCCTGTTCTTCAAAAGCTGCGACTCCTTCCTCTAAACGCACCTCCACCCCGTTCAGCTTCACATGCTGTTCCACCAGTTTAGCCATTTCGGGGTCAAGCGGATTCAACAATTGTTGTCCCTTATCCATGATGGTTACTGCAAGTCCACGCTCCCGCAAATTTTCAGCCATCTCCAGCCCAACAAATCCGGCCCCGATTACCGTGGCATGCTTGGGATGCCTTTCATCTACATATGCCTTAATAAGGTCGGTGTCATGAATGTTTCTTAACGTAAATACATTTGTAGCTTCATGTAATCCGGGAATATCCGGTATCATCGGTTTGGCTCCCGGCGATAATACCACAATATCGTATGGCTGCTCATCCGTCTCTCCTGTGATCATATCGCGGTAATGGACAAGCTTATGCTCGCGGTCTATTTGTATTACTTCTTTTTGTACCCGTACATCTATATTAAAACGGTCTCTAATGCCTTGAGGCGTCTGGAGAAACAGCTTCTCCCGCGCCTGGATTGTCCCCCCAATATAGTAGGGAAGGCCACAGTTTGCAAAAGAAACATGCTCACCGCGTTCAAATAGAATAATCTCGTCTTCCTCACTCCATCTACGCAATCTTGCCGCAGCAGAAGCTCCACCTGCTACCCCGCCAATAATAATTATTTTCCTACCCAATTTCTTCCCCTCCTTATATACCCTATGGGGTATAATATATACCTATGGGGGTATGTTGTCAACATACAAAAAAGGCGAAGGTTGCCCCCCGCCTGATCAAACTCTGAATGAAAACCGATCGGAATCAAAAATCACTTGCGAATGCTACAAAACTTCCCTATCTCACTGGGCCTAACAAGACGCCAACTACTGTTTGTTATTGTTGACTGGCCGTGATTGCCTGCTCCAGATCATACAAAATATCGTCTATCGCTTCGGTCCCAACAGATAAACGTAACAGCTCCGGTTTGACTCCGGCAGCCACCTGTTCCTCTGCATTCAGTTGCTGGTGAGTCGTGCTTGCCGGATGAATAATCAAAGACTTGGAATCGCCCACATTCGCCAGATGAGAAAACAGCTTTACATTCGCAATCAGCTTGCTTCCCGCCTGGCTCCCGCCTTTGATACCAAAGGTCAGAATTGCCCCTTGTCCTTTTGGCAAATATTTTTGGGCTAACTCGTAGGATGGATGGCTCGGCAATCCGGCATAGCTGACCCACTCCACATCCTTGTGACTTTCGAGATATTGCGCTACCTTCAGGGCATTCTGACTATGTCTTTCCAGCCGCAGATGCAATGTTTCCAAGCCTTGAAGCAGCAGCCATGAATTGAACGGAGAAATGGCTGCTCCCAAGTCACGCAGCAATTGCACCCGTGCCTTGATAATGTACGCAATAGGTCCCACCGCCTCGGTGTATACAACCCCATGGTAGCTCGGGTCCGGCCCAGTCAGTCCTGGAAAACGGCCACTCGCTTTCCAGTCAAACTTGCCGCTGTCCACAATCACTCCGCCAATAGACGTACCGTGTCCGCCAATGAACTTCGTTGCCGAATGCACAACAATGTCCGCTCCATATTCGATAGGACGCAATAAATAAGGGCTCGGGAACGTGTTATCCACAATCAGCGGAATACCATATTCGTGCGCAATCGCAGATACTGCTTCCACATCCAGCACATTGCCCTGTGGATTGCCAATCGTTTCGGCAAATATGGCCTTCGTTTTATCCGTAATGGCATGACGGAAATTCTCCGGATCATCCGAATCGACAAAATGCACCTTAATACCCAATTTAGGCAGTGTGGTAGAAAACAGATTATATGTACCGCCATACAGGCTGGAGGCTGATACAATTTCATCTCCAGCTCCCGCAATGTTCAGAATGGAGAAGGAAATCGCCGCCATTCCCGAAGCTGTGGCCAACGCACCAGCCCCGCCTTCCAGTGCGGCGATCCGTTGCTCGAACACATCCGTAGTTGGATTCATCAGACGCGTATAAATGTTACCGAATTCTTTCAGCGAGAACAAATCAGCCGCATGCTCGGCATCCCGAAATCCATATGAAGTGGTTTGGTACAACGGAACGGCGCGGGAAAAGGTAGTAGGATCAATCTCTTGTCCGGCATGGACAGCGAGGGTTTCGAATGACAGCTTGCGTTCTTCTGACATGATTATTTCCTCCCTTGTTATACGTGCTGTATGAATCGTCTCTTCCTGTATGCGTAGTCATGGATGATTTTTCAATTATTCTCGCACAAAAAGGACGATTTGGGAAGATAATTCTCATTATTCAGGTAGGATAATATTATTTTATTTGAAGTATCAGGTTTCGGATCGGAAAGTTTTGCCCAAATGCTCACCCAAACCAAAATAATGGCGAAAATTATAGATGAGTGGGCTCCACTTTGCCGGATCAATATGATTCTCACCGAGGATGATATCCTGATGAACATGCACCTGAATGGCTTGGGTTTCGACGATCGCAAAATAAGGAGAATGGTCAGGAATCCGGGCCTCCTTCACCTTGGCTTCGATTTGAATAGGGCACTCCCTGATCCGAGCGGGCTTGACCCTATTCGAGTCAATCGCAGTCAGTCCGCTGATCTCATACTTATCTTTTTGATATGTAAATCCATGTTTCTCTTTTTCCACTGGAACGGGATTCTTACCTGTAAAAGGAGCCAAACGCTCTACATTTTCCCACATGGAAGGCCCAGGAACATTGATTACACATTCGGAATGCCGCTCCATATTTTCTAATGCTTTGCCACCTGTTCCAATGCCTAGTACCACACAATCTCCTAATGCCCACGAGGAGGAAATAGGGCTAATATTGGTCGTTCCATCCTCATTCAGCGTGTTGAGTAAAATCACAGGGGTTCCGTAATATAAAATGCTAGGGGTTATCGTTTTTATACTTGGGCTGTAGTTCATCTGATTTATTTGATTCATTGGGTCCATTTTCTCTTCTCCTTCTGTTCAGATCTGCCTCCTTATTGTAAAATGTAAACATTTCAACCTTCATCGAAGTATGGATTACAAAGGGGGATAACCGTGCCATGAGCACCAAATCAAATGTAGCCATGATTGCTTCTCTCGTCAGTGAGCCTTCCCGTGCAGCCATTCTCACCGCTCTATTAGACGGCAGATTTCACACGGCAAGTGAATTAGCCCATATGGCAGGTATCAAACCGCAAACCGCCAGCTTCCATCTGGCTAAAATGACCGAGGCACAAGTCGTTACCGTAGAAAAACAAGGTCGGCACCGTTACTATGGCATTCAAGACCCCGAGGTTGCCCAGGTGATGGAGTCACTTTTATCCATAGCTCCACCTGTTCCAATCAAGTCATTCAAACAAGCCTCCGAAAACGAGGCCATACGGTTGGCAAGAACTTGCTACGATCATGTTGCGGGTCATTTAGGCGTACAAATCATGAGTTTTTTCATTCAAAGGGGGATTCTTTCCGAGGATCAGGACGGACTTCATATTACCCAACAAGGAGAGATTTTCTTCGCTGACTTTCAGATAGACCTCAAGAACACAAGACAAAAGCGTCGCTCCTTCTCACATAAATGCCTGGATTGGAGTGAACGACGCCATCACCTTGCCGGTGCTTTAGGAAGTGCTCTTCTGGACAGATTATTCGAATTACATTGGGTCGAGCATCTGCCCACAACCCGAGCGATACGCATTACAGCCGAGGGTAAAAGAGGTTTTAAAGAGGTGTTTTCGATAGAGATCGGCTAGATAACCATAGTCTAATGCTTTTCTTGTTCTGTATTGGATGTTATGACCGGAGACAAGGACCTTTGTTTTCTGGTCAATGGCCGGACATAGGCATAATTGTTTTTTGGAGCCTTTCCTTTTGCCACACCTGCCTTATATCCTCCAGCAGCAGCCGGAATGGCAACCAAGGTTCCATAGGTTCTCATCGCCCGTTCAATTGGGAAAGATACAGAGCGCGTTCCATCGGTAGATCCGGCAAAATGAACCGCGGCTGCATAATTGTTCAGCCGGTCGTTACTGTCATTCAGCCATACGGAACCCGAATCTCCAGGCCCAGTTCGTCCCTGGGTAAAACGAATGACGGTTTGATCACGGAAAGTCTTGATTCCCGAATCGCCCCTCACTCTTTGCTCCACGCCAATCGCCTCCACAACTCCTCTGGCGAAGCCATTTGTTTTAGCCATTCTTTTAAACGTCATCCCCAGACGATAGCTCAATAAGTGCCCAGGTACGGTAATGAGACCACCACTTTGGTTAATCAGATACCTCGGATTAAGCAGGCTATTTGAATTGGCAATAGCTATGGCAGAGTCCTGAAAGTTAACACCTGTCGTGGTAAGCGGGACAAATTGAAAAGCTCTCCCGATCTGATCCGCCGTTCTACCCCCATCTGCCGGAGAAGGCTGAATGGTATTGTGAAATTGGCTTGTATTCGTTGGGACTAGAACATGGGCATTACTCAAAATAAACAAAGTATTATTCTTAATAACAATGAGTCCTCCGGTCCCTCCTGCAGTGGTGGGAACCGTTGTTCCTACACTGACTGCACCGGGCACGGGGCGCCATCTTTGGCGAGGGTTCGTTTGGGTAGGCGTGGCCGCTTCCCTTTTGAAGGAACCCACACCTAAAATTCGGATAGGTACCGCAGAAGCCCGACTTATATTTTGGGTTACTGCTTGTAATTTGGTTTGCGACACAGCCGAAAGATTTCTCAAGGTGTATAACACAATCGCCGCACCCTTTGCCGGTCTATTGGGATCAGCATAACCTACTCCAATCCCTGTTACTCCGTTTCGCTTTAGCATCGTTCGCCAAATCCGACTCTTCAACTTGAAAGCTTGATAAAAGGTAGCCACAGCCACATGCATCTCCTTTTCATCATAGTCAATGATGTATATACCTATGACTAATCGGCACATCATGACTGTGCGTTTCCCCAGAACAGTGAAAAAGGTGTGGGCTAGAAGCAAACGACTGCTTTTATTGATCAACCTTCCTGAAGAGCTCTACCATTTCGTTAAATGATTGCTGCGCTGAGTGTACGTGATATCGGGTAGAGTAGGGGTCACTGAATCCGTGCTGTCCGTTGAATTTATGTACCCGGATATTATAGTTGTCTAAAGTTGAAATGAGCTCATCCACATTAAATGATTTTTCTTCCTGTGGGAAAAAAAGCAGTGTTGGACAATGTGGAGTTATTTCCAAATAATTTCGAATACGAGAGCCATAGTATCCTACGATTCCATCAGCATATTTTTCTTTGCTACACAACCAGGCAATCGTTGCCCCGATGCTAAATCCGACGATAAATATCTTTTTATAGCGAGCTCGAATACTTAATAATACACTTTCGATATGATAGGAAGCGCGTTCAAATCCTACACTCCCCATAAAATGGGCATAGGCCGCCTCCTCTTGCGAATAGTCAAAAGGCGTTTCTTTGCCTATTAAATTTGGACAAATGACGTCATAACCCTGACCCGATAATAAACTACAAAAATTTTGTATATGCTGGTTAATCCCATAAATCTCATGCAGCACGACAATTAGGGTGTCCGATTTTTTATCTATGCTTATCATGTTGCTCCCCCAAACAGGTTTGAATATGGTAAAACAAATCCTCCGGATACATATATTTATACTTAGCGCCACTTCTAAGGATAACCGGTTGAACAGTTCAATGGATACAACCAGTGCTGCTCGAATATACGCTCCTCGAGCACTTGGTAAGCATTATTCATACTTTCCAGCCTCCCTTTTTTAGAAAATACTATATCCAATATGATCATTTCGCTATATATTTTTGGTTATAATTTAGAGAAATGCTTCTCATACACACACTCATCAAGTCAGTTTCTGCATCCTCATCCTCATCCTCATCCTCATCCTCTTCCTGTGATATAATTCCTTCAATATCATCGTATGAAAGGATGGTGCAGATGTCGGAACAGCAAGTATACGTCCGATTCCCAGAAGAGGTGGACGTCACAGAATTGACAGCGATGTACAGACGCAATCGCGAGTTCTTTGATAAGTTTTCGCCAAACCACCAAGAAGAGCACTATACGGAGGAGCACCAGCTCCAAACGATTATTAAGAGTAAGGCTGACATGATGGAGGATCGGAAATATTCCTTCGTGGTATGCCACAAGGAGGACGACCGGATTATAGGCAGCATAGGTCTATCGTTTGTGGTGAGGGGACCCCTTCAGAGCTGTATGATCGGATACAGCCTAGACCAAGCTTATAACGGCAAAGGTTATATGACGGAGGCGGTGAAGCAGGTGGTTCGCTACGCTTTCGATGAACTAAAGTTTCATCGGATCGTCGGAGAAGCCTCCCCTCGGAATCCAGGATCCATCCGTGTGCTTGAGAAGGCTGGCTTTCACAAAGAAGGCATTTCTCGAAGCAACGTAAAAATTAATGGAAAATGGGAGGACCATCAGGTTCTGGCGATTATAAATCCATCAGAGGATATCTAAGTTTAGTGAACGCTAGTAGAGCCGAGAGGTGTAGTAAATACCGGAGGATCGGAGTCAGAATTAACGGCAGCCAATAATATTGGACAACCTAACAGAATACGTTAGTGGAATAACAACAGCGGCAGTCTAAGACTTTATTTTTAAGTCTTGGTCCGCCGCTGTTTGATTTTTTTGCTCAATCTAAAACTTTATTTCCAATGCACATTTTACAGAAACTGTATTCGTTTTGTAGGGGGATCTCAGTGCATAATTTCATTCTTATTCACCTTGACACCGGATAAGGACTGATCAAACATATCGAGAATAAAAAGGAAACGCTCAGCCTCACGAAATACATGATCAGCTAATAAAGGATGGATAATGCTTTTTATTCGACACTCGTCGATCAAATCACGCGCTGTTTTCTTAAAATCTCGCAAGGACTTCACAGAGATACGGTTTTCATCCACAAATTGACTCAGAAGTGGAACCGTCTGCGACTGTGGGCGCATATAACTTAAATCAATCGCTTGAAACATCAGTGTATCAAAATCATTACTAAACTCCCTAGCTTGTTCAACCAGTTTACGTTCGGAGGGATCTAGCAGATGGCCTATGAATTTTGCGTGATCGGCCATAATCTTTAAGAAAAATACATTTTCGTCAATAATAGCATCAGGTAAGGGTTCAAGCGTTCCTGAATTGAGTTCCCCTAAACGATTTCTGAAGTAATTTGCTTCCCGGCTTACGTGATCTACCAGTAAGGGAAAATTGGTTTGCCCAGGAAGTTTGCATTGTAATATAAGGCCCAATACCATTCTCTTAAATGCCCAAATATTCGTCGCCGCATTCTGAACTTCCGTATTAAACTCTCTAATTGTATAAGGATCTGTGTCAGTCTTAAATTCATACGATCTTTTCTCAATATCCTCAAAAATGGAGTAAAACCGATTGGCTTCTGTTTTAAGCTGAGTATCTTCTGCTCTAAAACCTAACCCCAGAAAAAAGGAATGCTCCTTCATGATCCTCGACCAAAACCGTATTTCATCTAATGAACGCGCCACGAATGCATCCAATCATATCCCTCCTCTATGTGAGCCAAAAAGCACCTACTTAGTCATATGGGATATGCCAGGTTATTATGAATATAAAAGTTCCACGTCTCATACGAATCTAATTCCGAAAATTGAGCTATTGAGACTCGTATCTAATAAAACATCAAATAGTATATTATCGAAAATAATAGAATATTGAATTTCGGAGTTTATCAATAAAGTAGCCTTGTACCATTAAATCCTACTAGGTAGGCGACATCCGTGACATTAGATTTTAATTGTTGTAGTAAAACTATGCTTTTTGGGGATTCGATAGTCAGGCACGGCGGCTCAATTGACCAGCTCGTGCAATATCGTCCTAACAAGATTTTCTCAGCAGATTGTACACGGACTAGCCAACTCTCACAAAATGAAAAACCCCTCCAAGGTAATTAACGAGAGGGGCTTTCTTCCTTTGTAATCTGCTTTGCGGCGTCTATAGCGCTCGCTTAAAATTTTTCAGGGAACTGTTTGGCAATGCCTTCTGTCAGGATGTCCGCTAAGTGAATCATATGGATCTCATTTTTATCGGTTGCTGCAATATCTGCTTTCCAATCTCCTTTGAGACAGTTAAGGACTATTTCCGTAATCAACTGAAGGTGCGTATACAGCATATCTTGTAGTGTTTTGAACTGCCAGTTCGGATTCGCTTCACTTAAAAATTTGGCAATATCGTCGGCGTTTGCATGCCAATCCGCATCTAGCTTTTTCATATCCGCCTGATTGCCCGCTTTGGCAGCGGCTACAATTTTTCCTGCGATCAGAATATGCTCTCTCAGAAGGTCAGCCAGCTTATTACCGGCAGCTTCCCCATAATAAGGCTTGATCACATTGCCTATATCCTGCTGGTTCCGTAAAAGCCGGTCCAATACGTCCTTTTGGTCCGGGCGATTAGATATGGCGCTGACAATATAGCTTCTCGTCCATATCGTATGGTCGATCCATACCTTCTGCATATCTCCTTTCAGTTGCACCATTTTGGGACTTAGGCAAGTGAAACCCTTTTCCTCACCCGCCTTCGCTTGCGAGACTACTACCGGAGTCATGCTAAAAACGAACGTCAAGGTTAACGACAATGCCAGTAACCATTTATTTTTCATATTCATCCGCTCCTCTTACGTTTGGAATAAACAGGCTGTCTTATTATGGTTGAAGTATACGATTCTATGCGCAGGAATATTTATAGCTTTCAGCCGTTACCATCTAACATGCTGATCACCCTCGTAACGATCTTACAAAAACATGATTTCGTATTTCAACACACAAAAAAGGCCTGCCGGCGCTTAGCCAGCAGAGCCCATGATTCCATGGTCCAAGTAAAAGAAGCAATGCTGATGAACAAGCTACGTCCTGAAGTAGCCGTATACTCGTTTCGATGCTAGATCCTTTTGGAGAATAGGCCATGCCGATGGGCATGAACTATTTTGCCCGGTGGACCGTCAGGTTGACCCGATTCGTCTCACACATAAATGTGGAGAGATGAACAGGCTCATCGTTTGCGTCAAAAGCAATTTTCAATATCCGGAACAAGTTCGCTCCAATATCACATTCAAGCAATTTCGCATAATCTTTGGTCGCACCGATTACATCAATGATCTTATCATTACTCACGATTTCGGTGTTATAATCCTCCGACAGAATCTTGTAAGTCGATTCTTTCATTGCGATCTTCTTTTCTAAATCCGGAAACCGGGTGAGTGAATAATGGGCTATATCATAGAAAAGCGGGCGGTCATCTACATACATCAACCGTTCAAGCTCCAACACAGGGCTGCCTTCTTCAATAAGAAGATGTACAGCCACCTCTTCAGACGCCGGGATTACTTCGCTCCTTAATATCCGTGAGTTTGGGATCATGCCCAGCTGGTGGCTGAACTCTGAGAAACCGCTTACGGATAACAGTTCATTATGAAATTTGTTGGAGGCCACAAAGGTGCCTCTACGAGGAATTCGCGTCAGGGTTCCTTCCCGCACGAGTTCCTCAATCGCTTTCCGTATGGTGATTCGGCTTACACTATACGTATCACAGAGCTCTGCTTCCGTTGGAATCTGTTCATCCGGTTTGTATCGTCCGTCCTGGATATCGTTCTTCAACATTTGCCTGATCTGCATGTACAGCGGCTGGGGGGTTGAAGGATTCAAATTCATGGTAAATTCATCCTTATCCATCAATGATTATAATAAGTATTATACATTGATGATCATCTCCAGTCACCATGCACCGAAATAACCTATCGTCTTCCCAGCTGTGATTGCCCCAAGCTCCAGGCAGTTCTCCGTTGAAAACCCTTTCAATCGGCCGTAAATAAACCCGGCAATGAAGGAATCCCCAGCTCCCATCGTATCTACGACGTTCACCTTACCCACGCCGTGCGGAAAGAATTGTTCCCCGTCGTAAGCAAGCGAACCGTTCTCTCCCAAGGTAGCTACAGCAATCTGTGCTCCTCTTTGCTTGACCTCTACCAAGAGCTGGCGAATATAATCATCATCCTGAGTGTACGAAAAGAATGGATAGTCTACATAGGGCGTTAACGTCAGTACTCGATCATCCTGCAACTGATCCGAGAAATCAAAGGAAGTGATCAGGCCCTTTTCCTTAAAGAGAGGAAAGTACGCATCGGCATGACCCCATATCCCCGAGTGGACAAGCTGATAATGTCCAGCAAAATCGAGCTCTTCTGCTGTAAGGAAAAATTGTGCCATAACTCCCTCATCGTAATCGCCGAACCTCCGGTCATTCTCCACCATCTCCACGTAAGTTACCGCTGTTTTTCCGTCCTTTTTTGAAATCCGGGAAGTATCCACACCCTTGTCCTGAATAGCCTGGATCATGATCTCCCCATAAATGTCGGTGCCCACCCAGCCCAGATACGCCGTCTCTGCACCCATTTCAGTTAAATAGACGGCCACATTCACCGGATTGCCTCCAGGATAAGCCTTTCCACTTGCTTGATAGACATCCATGCAATTATCCCCGATTGTAATGATTCTCATCTTGCTCCCGCCTTCCCTGCTATTAAAGAATGAGCACTACAAAGTAGTGCTCAAATCAAATGCATCAATATAGAATGAACTAAAGACTGTGTATCTTAATATTCCATTTGGCGATAGTATCTTCTAAGTGTTAACGGATGATTTCTCTCACGCTCCAGGTAGGCGCTGATACGGCTTAGTACAGACCAGTTGATACTTACGGCAAAATGCTTTCTGAATTCCTCGCTGATACCTTCCAAGGCAAAGTCTTTGGTATCAATAATCGTCAGTTTCTTCGTAATCTTCTCGGCGAATCTCTCCACTCGGTCCATCAGAGGTCTGGTCTCATCTTCGCCTTTCAACAAAATAACACTGGTATCTTCAACCACAAGCTCAAGCGTGCCATGGAAGAATTCCGCCGCATGAATCGACTTCGCATGAATCCACTGCATTTCTTCCAGGATACACATCGCGTAGGAGTACGTATTCCCCCACAGGTTGCCGGAGCCAACCATCATATGATAGTCAGTATCTTTATGTTCTTTTGCAAAAGCTTCCGCTTTAGGGTCAAAGGTCTTGACTGCGTCCAGAATCGCACGCGGCAATAAGGCAACTTCCTTCGTGAACTGCTCATATTGAGGGAACTCATTGTTGTTATACATGAACCGGAACACAACCATGTACAGGAGCATGAAGAATGTATCGAAGGAATGTTTCTCCGAGCCAGTAGTGATGCAGTGATCTACAATTTTAGTTAATGGAGTATCCCTTTCTGCCACAAGTGCAATCGTAGTCGCTCCCCGTTCCTTACAGAACTCGGCTGCCGCAACGGTCTCCTGCGTGGTTCCCGACACAGATGTAAAAATACATACGGAATCCTTACTGAAATGTCTGTTGTTCATCACCATAAACTCAGCGGCAATCGCCGCATGCACATCAATGGTCGAGTTTGATTTCAGAATATACTCATAAGGATACATCATCGCAATTGTGCCACCTGCACCAATCAGAAAAATATTGCTGTACCCTTTCTTGGCAATCCCGTCTACAATCTCTTCAATTTGTCCTCTAAAGGCCAGGCCCTCTTGCTCCACAAGCTTAAGGAATAACTGTTCGTCAAAATTCAACATTTACGTTCCCTCCCTAATACTGGAGCGGTTCCTCTCCAATATCATCCAATTTTATTTGTTATATACAGTAGTATAACCAGGTAATACAATTAAAACAACTCTTTTTGTAAAATCTGAAGGAAATCAGTATGTTAGAGTTCGCTCCCTTCATTTCATCCGGGCTAAATGACTATATTGCTGCTGTCATGACTGCTTTTAGATCCATACTTCTTCTCCCAGTAGTAATACACAGGCAGCCCGGTTGCGATGACTATCGCTGCGGCAATCATGCCCTGCACTGGAGCCCACGTAAAGGTTCCCCAAGCCAGCCATCCTGCCCCAAGGATAGCCAGAACAGTGGTTACTCTCCACATTGGCATGCGGTAAATCGGGTTATAATCCTCTCTCTTACGGCATTTATAGACTGCGGCAAAATCCAGAATGTTAATGACCAGCTGAATCAGCGTGAAATAACCAAGCAGTTCGGTTAAATTGCTGAAGAACACAAGAATACAGGCCAAGGTAACCTGAGCAATAATCGAGAAGCTTGGTGTTTCGAATTTAGGATGAACTTTTGCAAAACGCTGAAAGAACAGCCCATCTTTCGCCATGGCATACTCCAGGCGAGGCTGAAACATAATGCAAGAGCTCAAAGAACCCAGAATAACAATAATCGCGGTAACGGCTACAAAGGATGAGGCCATGCCGGATAATCCGGGAATATACTTAACGGCGTCGGACACAGCCGAGCTGGAACCCATCAGTTTATCGAACGGCATTAGGCCAGTGACACATACCGCAAGCAGTGTATATAGACCCAATACAATCAGTACTGAAATAATTAATGCCCGAGGGAGAACTTTCCCTGGATTTTTGAATTCTCCAGCCATAAAACAAATGGCGGCCATTCCCGTGTAAGCCCACGTCGTGGCAGATACGCCACCAATTAAGCTTGAACTTGTCGCTCCTGCAGCAGGTGTGTATGCAAAGTTGTCAAAGTTCATGTACATGAGGCCCAACACAATAACAATCAGGAAAGGGATGATTTTGACAGCCGTAATAATGACTTGAAAACTACCGCCTGCCTTGACACTTCGGTAATGGATGGACGTGATGATCAAAATGATTGCTACCCCTAACAGCTTGCCAGCAATTCCAACGAAAAAAGGGAAGAAGCTCGCCAGGTATGCAACAATGGCCAGAGCCATAATTGAAATGGACGGAGGATCGAGTGCCCAGAAGGTTGCCCATCCGTATAGAAAGGCCAAAGGCCTCCATCCTGCTTTATTCAAGTATACGTAACCGCTTCCATTTTGCGGGTAGGCAGTCGCCAATTCGGCCAACACCATGACCTGCGGAATCGCAATAACCCCACCAATAATCCAGGCTAGAATTGAGATCGAGGGCATACCCGCAGCTTTTGCGACATCACCGGAAGAGACAAAGATTCCGGAACCTATCGTAGTTCCAACAGCGATGGCTAGGGCCGACCAAAAGCCCAGTTTTCGTTTAAGTGAGTCATTACTCATAACGAGTTCCTCCAAATCAAGGTGATAAGAATTGCATTCCCCTTATTTTCCTGACCGATTCCCTAAGTGCTTCCTGCGGATTCTGATAATAATTGAACCCCATAATTTCTAGTGTACAAGCTCCCTCGTAATTATGGCTCTGAAGACTGGTTAGATATTCCCGCCAATTCAGCACCCCATCATCGAGAGCCAGATGCGCATCAGACGAGCCGTCACCGTCGATCAGATGAAAATGAACCATCTCCGGGAGTAAGGAGAAATAATCTTCGGGTGTCTCGTTAGCGAGTTGCATCGCTACGGTGTCGATCATCCCTTTTAATGACGGGGAACGGATCTCCTCCAACATCCTCTTGATTCCCTTAGCATCGATAATAAGATTCGATTCGAATCGGGTCAGAGGCTCCAACGCTAAAGTCATCCCTTCCTTCTCAGCCACCCTGGATATCTGATAGATGGAGTCGCTCGCATATTTCCATGATTCCAATTGCGGTACAGCGAAGTCTCCTATTCCTGAAGTCACAAGCATCATATCGGTCTCCAGCTCCAGCGCCGCGTACAGATTATCTATGAAGTAATCGATGCTCTTCTGCCGTAGCTGGAGGTCAGAAGCGGCAATATTGAAGGGATAGACACACTGTTCCGTCGTATAACAGACGACCTTCATGTCTCGGGATTTCAGCTGCTGCCTCACGTGCCTCAAGTTGCCAAGAACATTCCGGTAGACGTATAAATGAGGCTCGCCCGCCCACAGCTCGATGTGCTCAATCCCAAGCTCGGCGACTTGGTCCAAGAAGTGCTCGAAAGGAAAATACCTGTACGTAATATTCATTCCTGCAATCTTCATCTGCTTCACCCCCTCTCATGTAAGCGCTTTTAATTGTTATGCCTTGTATTATAACTAGTAGTTACAAAAATTTCAATGTCTTTTTGAAAATAAATTAAAAAGTCATTCAGCCGGTTTCTATGTGGGTTGCTCAGCTCCTATAGGAGCAAAAAAAGCAAGCCTCAACGAGTACATTTGCTCGTTTGGCCTGCTTTTTTTGTCCTGTCCAGGGATTAAGTGCTCTTGTAATCGCGCCCACATTACTTTCGCTGAAGCACTGGCTTACTTATCATACCCCTTATACCTTACACTTGAGATGTGGGGCGAATTACGATCTCATTCACATCAACGTCAACCGGCTGCTCAATCGCGTACGCAATGGCACGGGCAATCGCCTCCGGTGGCAACGCGAACTGGTCACGAGACTCTTCGAGCCGGGCCCTCACCTCCAGATTCGTCACACCTTCAGCGAAATTCGTCCGAACCAAACCGGGTGAAATGATCGTTACCCGCACCTTATCACCGGCTTCCTGTCGCAAACCCTCAGAGATGGCGCGGACAGCGAATTTCGTGGCAGAATAAACAGACTGGTGCGGTACAGTTTTATGTCCTGCTGTAGAAGCAATGTTGACGAAATGTCCGGAACCCAGCTTGCGAAAGACAGGCAGTGCTGCGGCGATGCCGTACAAAACACCTTTAATGTTGACGTCGATCATGTCCTCCCAATCCTCAACACGCAAGTCGTCAAGGGGAGAAATCGGCATCACGCCGGCATTATTCACGAGAACGTCAATCGTGCCGAATCGCTCACATGCCAAATGGATGAGCTTGGTTACGTCCTCCCGCCGTCTGACGTCTGTGCTAGCATACACGACTTCACCGCCAACCTCCGCGATGCGGGCCGCAAGAGCTTCAAGGCGCTCAGGTCGCCGTGCCCCAAGTACGACTTTTGCCCCATGCTCAGCCAGTAAAAGTGTAGTTGCTTCACCAATCCCACTGCTTGCACCCGTAATGACAACAACTTTATCTTTGATTCCGGACAGGGTTGCATTCTGGATTAATCTCATTTCCGAATCCTTCTTTCATCTGGAAATTTGTCTTTCGCCTTGAATTATAAGAAATATCAAAATAAAGCAGATAGACGATTCATACGCGTTCCTTGCCTATTCCTGTCCGGTTTGAATTACAATATTCATATCAGATTAAATGAAAAAGGATTGGTGAACAAGTTTGAACCAACTCATTACGGAGTTAGCTAAGCAAATAGCACGGCATACGCCTAAGGATGGTTTACACCAAACAGCGATTCCAGAGCTTTGTTTCAGGCGCGCATCCGCGGAGTCGAAACCGACGCATACCCTCAACATGCCCTCTCTTTACATAATTGCCCAAGGCTCTAAAACTGTCACGTTTGTTGGGGAAAGCCTCATGTGCGATTCGTCCAGTTATATGGTTGCATCCGTACATCTACCAGTGATTGGGAAAATCACTCATGCTTCTCCACAGTTGCCGTACCTAAGTTTACAATTAACACTTAGCCCTGATGTCATTATAGATATAAGCAAGAAATCTAGTTCGCAGAAAAAGGGAGTCACGGGAAGGGGCATTTTGGTTAATCCGTCCACTTCCTTTCTTTTAGATGCGATTCTACGCCTCGTCAATCTTTTAGATTCACCCACGGATATCGAGATACTAGCTCCACTCTACATCCGGGAGATATTTTATCGTGTGCTGGAGGGAGAGCAAGGAGCGTTACTCAGGCAGTTCGCCGTGATCGGAAGCTATGCACAAGGTATTTCAAATGCAATACATGTAATCAATCGTGACTATTCTGAACAGCTAGTCATTGAAGAGTTAGCAAAAAAAGTGAACATGAACCCAACAACCTTTCACAAGCACTTCAAAAGAGTAACGGGAATGAGCCCCCTTCAGTATCAAAAGATCATTCGATTGCAGAGCGCACGTCGACTGATGCTCACGGAAGGCTACGATGCTGCAACGGCAGGATTTCAGGTCGGTTACGAAAGCCCTTCTCAGTTCAACCGAG
This sequence comes from Paenibacillus polymyxa M1, assembly GCF_000237325.1. Taxonomy (NCBI): domain Bacteria; kingdom Bacillati; phylum Bacillota; class Bacilli; order Caryophanales; family Paenibacillaceae; genus Paenibacillus; species Paenibacillus polymyxa. Next base: position 617,583 of record NC_017542.1, on the reverse strand, counting down.
AATACGCTCGCTTATTCGGACGCCCACCGATGAGAGATATCAGTCATCTACGTGACATAGAACTACCATCCCAGCTAATTTAGAAGTTTACGAACGTCAGGTAGATGAGTTAGCTGATGATGATGTCTTTTATCTGCCTTAAATAGAACATAAATAGCCCATCGCCCTGTAAATTGGAAGTAAAGAAGCACTGCCAGTACACTGTTAAGCTAACGGGCATCTCCACAATAAACATAGCTGCAATGGATTGATATGCGACCATCTTTTGACAAGAACAGTACATATAAACTGTGGAATAGTAGCATATTACAGTTGACCGTTATCTAGAAGGGAACTGTATTGCTATGGTTGACAAGTTAAAAAAATGGCTATTTAAGCAGCCTTCACGATCTAATAGTGGCACGAGCCCTGAACCAGTTAATGACGAAAAATCGACTGAGCTATCCGAAAAGCTGAGTGTTACGCTTAAGGACAACATAATCCTGCTGAAGCAGGAAATAGGACATAGCACGGATTTCATTCTTCGTTGTTTGAATGATAAACAGGGCAATCCGGTTCTCGCTGTAGGTTTTCTTCAAGGCCTGATTGATCAGCAAATTTTAACGACACTGCTGGAGGAACTTACTGCAGGTATTCGAAATGGGGATCTCTCTGATCGTAATGTTGAAAGTTGGTTGATGGATCGTATTCCTATTGGGGGCATCACTTGCCTTAAAAATGAGAAAGCACTTATCGATGCCGTTCTTTATGGACAGGTGGTTCTCCTTGTCGAAGGCAGCACCAAGGCCTTTGCTGCTTCTATGGGCGGGGGGGCTAAAAGAGCGGTTGAGGAGCCAACATCGCAGACAGTAATTCGCGGCCCTAAAGAGGGGTTTACCGAGGATATATCCACCAATATCGCACTCCTCCGGAGAAGGATCAAATCAACTGAACTCCACTTTGATTCTCGAATTATCGGATCATACACGCAAACGAAGGTATCGGTAGCATATGTTCGAGGCATTGCAGATCCAGAGGTGGTTAAGGAAATCTCCAAACGATTAGATTCCATTAACACTGATAGTATTCTCGAAAGTGGATATATCGAGGAATTTATTCAAGATGGGGTATGGACGCCCTTTCCAACCATGGTTAACACCGAGCGGCCGGATACTGTAGCAGGCAGCTTGCTTGAAGGGCAAGTAGCGATATTGGTTGATGGGACCCCATTTGTACTGATTGCTCCCGTAACCTTTTTTCGGTTCATCTCTTCCAGTGAGGACTACTACCAACGTTATGATCTAGCATCTTTTCTTCGGATCGTTCGGATGGCATCCTTTTTCTTGGCATTGCTTTTACCCGCGTTCTTTATTGCAACAACTACGTTTCACCAGGAAATGCTGCCTACAACAATGCTCATCACTTTAGCTGCACAGAGAGAAAACACACCATTGCCAGCCCTACTTGAGGCAATGATAATGGAGCTCACCTTCGAAGTCATCCGCGAAGCAGGAGTACGAATGCCTCGTGCCGTAGGGCCTGCAATCTCTATCGTTGGGGCTTTGGTTCTTGGACAAGCTGCCGTTCAGGCGGGATTGGTTTCCGCAGCTATGGTCATTGTGGTATCATTCACAGCCATCTGCAATTTTGTGTTACCTGCATTCAATATGGCTGGGTCTGTTCGTTTGCTCAGGTTTGTACTTATGCTAATGGCAGGTTTATTGGGGTTATACGGCGTTTTGTCAGTCTTGGTTCCCATCCTCGTTCGATTAGTATCTGTGAATTCGTTTGGCGTTCCTTATATGATGCCGCTCGCACCTTTCTATAAGAGCAATATGAAAGACCTGTTTGTGCGTGTACCTAGGTGGAAGATGAAGAAGCGGCCTGTAATGATTGGGGATTCCAATCCAGTAAAGCAGGCAACGGAACAGGAATCATTTGCAGAACAGGCAGGGGAACACGGCCGAGATCCCATGGCGTAAGGAGGAATCGATATGTCCCAATTAGGCAGGTTTATTTGGGTCTTGGTCATATTATTCATTTTGCCGGGTTGCTGGAACCGAGTCGAACTGAATGAGCTGTGGGTAACTGCGGCTACAGGAGTAGATATGATGGATGACGGACAGTGGATGGTGTCCTATCAGATTATTGTTCCCTCCGCCCTTGCAAGTGGTACCGGTGGAGGAACGGGAGGGTCTTCTCAACCGGCATCCCATGTATTCTCAGTAAAGTCCAAAACCTATAATCAGGCGTTATCGTACAGCAATTTAAAAACATCAAGACGAATTTACGTAGCACATAATCGTGTTGTATATATCGGCAAAAGAGCGGCTGAGAAGGGAATGGACCGTTTAATCGATTTTTATCTTCGTAATACGGAAGCGAGGGAGATGGTCAATATGATTGTAACGGACGGATTAGCATCCGATCTAATAAAGAAATTATTGCCGCCTGAAAAACTTCAAGGCGCCGCTATGGCTGAATTGGTCAACAAAGAGAGCGATATGATATCGTTGTTTCCAAAAGTTAGGGTTTATGAGTTCGTATTAAGTATGAACTCGGATTCCAAATCTATTGGAGTACCAGTCGCCGAGTTGATTGGAGAAAGGGACTATCAGGATGAGAAGGAAGCAGAGAGTCTGGATGTCTTCAAAAAAACCTCAACCCCGCTCAAGCTGGCACTGACTAAATTGGCGGTGTTCCAAAAAGGAAAGCTCAAAGGGTTTCTCAACAAGAAAGAGAGTCTGGGAGTATCTTATCTGTCTCAAAAGGTTAGCAATACTGAAGTTTCGTTTCCATGCGGTGAACAATCTAATAGGGAAATGTACTCTTCCCTGCTAGTAAACTCTGCTGATGTAAAGCTTACACCCAGAAAAACGAATTCTCATTACACTATGCAGGTTGGAGTGAAAATTAACGGGACTTTAAGTGAAACAACATGCACTAAGGATATTTCCAAGACGAAGACCATACATGATTTGGAAGAAGAGATTGCAAAAGAAGTGACCAGTACGATAAATGAGGGCTGGGCTAGACTTCAGGAACTTGGGGTAGATGCAACTGGTTTCGCTGACCGGATTCACCGGAGGTTCCCAAAAGAGTGGAAGACAGTGAAAAAAGACTGGGAGCAGGAATTCAAGAGGATAGAACTGGACATTCAAGTGGATGCACGGATTAAGCGTCCTGGACTCCTACAAAAGCGTATCGGAAGTCAAACCTAAACCAATTTGTATGAAGGGACTCAAAAAGTATGAGGGAAACCGTCACCAGGGTATCCGGGTTAGCTATCGCCTTTTCCTTGTTTCAGGTTGGCAGTACAACATTATTCCTATTGGGAGCTAAAGCCAAGCAGGATGCATGGCTAGCCATGCTGATCGGTGCACTTGCAGGCTTCGTCCTGCTAATCATGTATTTATACATGCATAAGCTTGACCCACACCGAGATTTGTATGAACTCCTATGCCATTATTGGGGAAAATGGGTTGGTAGTTTGGGTGGTCTTCTGTTCATCAGTTACTTTGCTTATGAAGCTTCCAGGAATGCCAGAGACATGGGTGAGCTCGGCGCATTGACATTGCTGAACAGAACCCCTACCGAAGTTATTACGTTTATAGCATTAATTGCCTGTGCCGATGTGGCATGGTTTGGGCCGAGAGTCTGGTTCCTTCTATGTCATATATTTTTTCTTCTGCTTTTTTTTGGTTACAGCACTTTACTCTTGCTTACTCCTTTTACGGGACTCATCCACTTTGAGTTTTTGTTTCCTGTATTGGAGAACGGTTTAACTCCCGTAGTGAAGGCTGCTATTCCCGAGATCATGTCTTTTCCCTTCGGTCAGACGATTCTTTTTCTTGTGTTGTTCAAGCTTGTCACGGATAAACGTAAATTAAAGCGATCGATCGTCATTGTTTACTGGATCACTGCTGTGTTCCTTATTTTAATGAATGAGCTAACAATCCTAGTTCTAGGTCCGGAATGGGCAGCATCAAGCACCTATCCCTTATTTGAAGTTACACAACTTATTCAGCTACCAAAAATCTTCGAGAGAGCTGATGTCCTATTTTCGATGATTCTATTTATTGGAATCGGAGTTAAAACTACTGGTTTTATGTTTGGCGCCGTCATTGGACTTCAAACAATAACCCCTCTTAGATATAAGCCTGCGTTACTGTTGCTAAGCATCATCATATACGGCCTTACGTTTCTCTCCCCAAGGTTAACCGAATTTTTGTGGTTCGGTCTTAATGTTGCTTTGATTCAAATCTGGCCTATCTTTCAGATTGCTCTACCTGTCCTCCTTTTCCTGACCATGCTAATTCGGAAGAAGAAGAGAAGGGCTTATAGTTAGTACCTATTTTTTCTTTTGGTTAATAAGCAGGTAAATAACCATATTATTGAAGCGCACCCCTCGACTATTTATCTGATCTCTATGGTTACTTTGTCTTAACCTGCCAATTCAATTAATCATAACAGACAGCTTATTTTGTATACATTATTTGTAATGCAGCATTGCTTTTAATTACACATTAATTCATCACTTCTGAGAATCATAAATTTGTACAAGGGGTACTGTACAATACACTGTCCTTAGATTGTTCAACAAAAATCCCCGCCGAACAGTTCAGGTTAGCGGGGATTTGCTTTGCTTACGTTTAAGCTCCTCCAATGGTAACCTGAGGCTGGATACTATGGTGGTAAAAGGCTTGATCTGGAACAGTTATAATAAACAACAAAAAGCTAGCCGCGATAATCAGCAGTACCGTTTTTTTCAACATTAGTCATCCACACCTTTGCAATAAGATTTAAAAAAACAGCTTTGGTTTCAGGACTGCATGTTCCCGAAAATGTGAAAACAGCCCCACCTTTACTAGACTAAAGGTTAGAAAAATGGTAGAAGATTGTCCAAAATCACAAAAAAAGCGCGACCCCCAAAAAGCTTGGAAGCCCCGCTGTGCTTGAGTTTTATAAGATGCTGGTGAAGGGAATTGAACCCCCGACCTACGTATTACGAGTGCGTTGAAATAGAGTTTTGATGGGTTTTACAAAGCTCCTATAGCCTGTCCAACAATAAATAGGGTTCCGTCAGGTATTACAGATATCCGTATTTCGGTAGAAGATTTGGTAGAAGAAAATAATTGAGGCAACAAGTACAAGGTAGATGCCTTAATGGTCTCAAGTCCCTCCGTCTCATCTCCAGATCCTTCATAGCAGCATCCTACGGTCGCCTGCTGAAAACTGTAGACTGAACCGCGACGTTAAGCTAACGGGCAGGATAGTTCAAATACGTGGTATCATGTGGTGAGTAATTAATGGAGCCCTCTTTTACAATGTTGAGAATGGGGGAAATCGTGGTCGGCTTGGAATGGGGAGGTTTGTATAGAGAATTGTTGGGAGATGGAAACCAATTGCTTATGGAAGGCGCAATGGATGTCTGTCATCGCTTATCAAAGACCCATCGTATGTTCGTAATCACGAATGGTATCACTCACACGCAAATCAAACGCTTGAAGCAGTCTGGGCTATATAAGTTTTTCGAGGATATCTTTGATTCGCAAAGCATTGGTTATCAAAAACCGAAGGAAGAATTTTTCAATTACGTCATAAGTCATATTTCAGAATTTAATAGAAAGGATGCACTTGTCATTGGAGATTCATTAAATACGGATATCAAAGGTGGTCTTCAGTCGGGCATTGACACCTGTTGGGTCAACAGAACCGGACAAATAAGTCCGGCAGAAATTAAAAGCACATATACAATCTCAAACTTAATGGAGCTCACTTCCATCTGTTAGGCTGTAAAAACAAACGCTTGTGCCGCCTCAATTATCACTTTTTGGTGACTATATCACAAAAAAGTGGGTACTGTTTTTCTTGTAACTTTTCCCCCATACTATCGTTCATAGGAGGTTCATGAAGCAGACAGAGCATCCTATACCATATAAATCATTATAAAAGGAGTGTAATAGAATGGGGAAATTTGACGGGAAGGTAGCAGTTGTAACCGGAGGTACAAGCGGCATCGGTCTCGCGTCGGCACAACAGTTCGTAAAAGAAGGGGCTTACGTTTTTATCACGGGACGCAGACAACGTGAACTGGATGAAGCAGTAAAGCAGATCGGAAAGAATGTTACAGGTGTCCGAGGTGACATATCTAAATCGGAAGATCTAGATATTTTATTCGAAACAGTTAAGCGAGAAAAGGGACACTTGGACATTCTCTTTGCAAATGCCGGACTAGGGTCATTTCTTCCATTAGGAGAAATTACAGAAGCACAATACTACAAGACTTTCGATGTCAACGTGAAAGGAACCATCTTTACAGTACAAAAGGCATTAGCTTTGTTTCCAAATAAAAGAGGTTCGATTATTCTAACGGGATCCACTGCTGGCTCGACGGGGATGCCAGCTTTTAGTATCTATGGTGCATCCAAGGCAGCGATCAGACAGCTCGTCCGCAGCTGGATTCTTGATATGAGAGGGACCGAAATTCGTATAAACATCCTTAGTCCGGGAACAATCGTAACGCCGGCATACGATGAGTTATTTGGCTCTGAACTAGATCATTTACTTGAACAGGCAAAAAATGATATTCCGCTCGGCAGAGTGGGGCAGGTTGAAGAGATCTCCAATGCTGTCATGTTCCTAGCCTCTAATGAAAGCAGCTATATGAACGGCGTTGAATTATTCGTAGATGGCGGAGTAGCTCAAGTTTAACCAGGACATAATAATTTTCAAACGACAAAGACTTTTAAATCAACTTAAATGCGATTGTATTATCCCCTCCATGTAACGTTCAATCTTTCCTTCAGTGATCCTTGAAGGACCAAGCGATACATGAAGGGGATATTCTTAGATCGGGAGATGGTCATTGATATGAAAACATTTTTCTGTGAACTGGAAGTTACACTAGAGGTTATCGGAGGAAAGTGGAAGGGGCTTGTTCTGTACTATTTAATAAAAGGACCTAAACGGACGGGAGAGCTTAAGCGACTCGTTCATAATATATCGCAAAAGATGCTGATTCAAACTCTTCGGGAACTGGAAACAGACGGATTAATTCGCAGAAAGATGTACAATCAGGTACCGCCTAAGGTGGAATATTCAACGACGGAACTGGGTCAATCACTTGAACCCATTTTGAGATCGCTTTGTGATTGGGGGGGAAATTACGCAGAGCAATCCTTCGCTCCGGGCGAGATTGAAATTTTGTATCTGGATTAACTGTCGGGGGACAAGAGCATAGTCCCATTTGAAGTCGCTATTTTAGCGGCTTTTTTGTTTTATCGTTTTACGTTGATGTTTTCGAGTGATGAGCAATATTCTAGTACAGGTTACTTCGTAATTAACAAGGTGCACTACAAAACTAAGGACACAAAACTTGTCTCAGAGATTAATAAGTACGTCTTGGATTATGGCAAAAGCATCATGCCCCAGCTGTTGCCAGGAGTCTGAGCAAACAGGTAAGCGGTTGAGGCTAATGACAATGAACCCATTACGCTAACGGGAAACGTTAGTTCAATGAAACAGATGAAGCAGCGACAGTCTAGGGCATATTTTCTCGTCCTAGCCTACCGTTGTTTCTTTTATTGTAGTTATCAAAACTTTATTTTCAACATACATTTAAAGTTGATTCATATCAGTTCCGCCTTAAATGTCCGTCTGTAAGCAATTTTTCAACTAAAAAGCTCTGCCGACCTTAAGGTTAGCAGAGCTTTTTAATTTATTTAGAGTATTCACTTACTTCAAACGTAAGGATACGATCAGCTGTTAACTCAATTGCATTAATATTAGGAATGCTTTCACTGCCGGGAATAGTTGTTCAACTGGTATCCCTGCTTAACATCAATGAGAAGAAAACTTTTTCATTGACTTCCCAGTGCCCTCATTGCAGACATTAGTTGAAATGAAAATGAAAGAGGATTAAGAACATACGTTCCGTTTATAAAATGCAGGTGGCCGCCGTAGCCCGTGAGGTAGAGGCCACCCTGCAAAGGATTTATTTAAACAGCAGTTGATTGAACCGTTTGCTCTTTAACGCGCTCTTTGTATTTGTTCAACTTTCCAGTGAGCTGTCCAGAAGATAGGCCGACACTACGAGCCAATCCCCAAAATGTTCCTCGATGCTGCATCTGAAGATCAATACTTTATGGCCTTCGAGCTCGCTGCTTCTACTGGCATGCGTCAAAGTGAGATACTTGCACTACCCCGATCAGAGGTAGATTTACAGAAAAAACAGCTTCGGTTCGACAAGCATATACCATTTCTGAAATAGGACATGGTCTTGATGATACTAAAAATGATAGCAGCGTTCGCTCCATCGCACTGTTTACTAATACCGCTAAATTTTTGGAAAGCACTTTAGAAAGCAAGAGCATGAGCAAACCAGAAATAAGCTATATAATGATTCAGGTTTAGTAATTCAAACGAGTGTGGAAACGCCTCTTGGACCCGCAATCTAATGAGACATTACTATCGTATTTTGGACAGAATTGTAAAGGAACATCCCGATTTTCATCGGATTCGTTTCCATGATTTGCGACACACTCATGCAATACTACTTCTCAAAGCTGGTATCCATCCAAAGATTGTTCAAGAACGACTTGGACATTCGTCTATCAATGTAACTCTGGATACCTATTCACATGTTCTTCCGAATCTCCAAGAAGCGGTGTTAAAAAACATTGGCGATTCAATTACAGGAGAGAGCATTAGCACTGAAGAACCTACTTTACTAGACTAAAGGTTAGAAAAATGGTAGAAGATTGTCCAAAATCACAAAAAAAGCGCGACCTCCAAAAAGCTTGGAAGCCGCGCTGTGCTTGAGTTTTATAAGATGCTGGTGAAGGGAATTGAACCCCCGACCTACGCATTACGAGTGCGTTGCTCTACCCCTGAGCTACACCAGCAGGTCAGTATGACTGACAACAAAAACTATTATACTCTTAGTTACATAAAAATCAATCACTTACATCAACTTTATCAACTAGGATTTGGATTTAATTCTGTAACATTCCCTGCCGTGGCTCCGGATAGTTTATCTGCAACGGATCTGAGCTTTTGGCGACTGGATGAAGGCTTATCACGGCGATCATCAATTTTGACCGAGGTGGAAACACGCTTGGCTCCTGCCAGGAATGGCGCTTCGTGCAGCGCAGCAATAGCGGTGAACACATCATCCAACGACCCCTCAATAATCGTACTCATGGAGGTAAGCTCATAGGTAATTCCTTTTTGCGTCTTCAACACTTTTTGCATTTGAGCAACATAGTCGCTCAGGCTCGTACTCCCCGTTCCAATCGGGATCACTGTCACTTCTGCAATAGCCATCACCAAGTTCCTCCTTTAATTTAAAAAAATCTTCTTTTTTTAAGATTCTAAAACCCAGTCCATAAAGCAACCTTGTTTTGCAAGAAAAGTTCCATATGTATACTGCTTGTTTCCGTAGGAAACCTCTATATTATTTATTGTACCGTTCACTCCGTCTCAATTCAAATACAGCCCGTTACTTCTCTGCATATTTTGATTTTCCAGTCCTTTTCCTTTACGTATGGCTTCGAATGTTGCTATAATACTCCTTGCACTTATTTGAAATTTTAAGTTTATATACACAATATGTTGGGTTAAATATTCATAACACCTCTAAATATAGTGATGTAGCCGATAAATCCTACGGGAACCATCTTTTTCCCCTTCATTGGCAGGCGCATCGCTATTTCTATGTTATTGGATTACATACAGCCCCAAAATGCTGTCTGACCATCGCTTTTTTCATCATTTTCTTTTCTCAGATCATTTTCATGCCTATTCCCTAAGTATGAATTCCAAATCAAGAAAGCGAGGAATTAATCCTATGCCACAACTCGTAACCAAACCAAACAATCGCCAGTTGGCTTTTGATGAAATACGTATATCCGTATATGCTGACCGTGTGCTCAGCGGGCTGGACAAGCTGGATAAAGATCGACTTATTCGCGGTGTAACCAGTAAGCTGCGCCGGGATGAAGTCACGGGGGATGAAATTAGCAATGCATTTGCAATGGCTGCCCTTGAACTGGTTAGCAAGGAAGAACCGGACTGGAAATTTGCCGCTGCGCGTGCTTTGCTCACTTCTTTATATAAAAAAGCAGCTACTCACCGCCGTTACAAATCGTATGCAGACGAGCCTTACGGCGCCTTTTATCCACTGATCACCGATTTAGTTCAAAAAGGAATCTACCGTCAAGAGCTGCTTGACTGCTACACCAAGGAGCAGATTGATGAACTCGGCGATTCCATATTGCCGCAGAATGACCTGCTATTCGACTATATCGGACTGTTGACGCTGTCTGAGCGCTATTTGGCCAATGATTTTGACGGACGCGTGATGGAACTTCCGCAAGAACGCTACATGATTATCGCAATGTACCTGATGCATCAAGAGCCTGCCGACAAGCGTATGGAGTTGGTTAAGGAAGCATACTGGGCGATGAGCAACATGTACATGACAGCAGCTACACCTACCATGTCTAATGCCGGAAAAAAGGTGGCTGGACAGCTTTCCAGCTGCTTTATCGACACCGTAGACGACTCACTGGAAGGTATTTTTGATTCCAATACCGATGTAGCCCGTCTTAGCAAAATGGGTGGCGGCATCGGCGTATACCTCGGTAAAGTACGAGCGCGCGGCTCCGATATCCGCGGACATAAAAATACAAGCTCTGGTGTTATTCCTTGGATTCGCCAGTTGAACAATACAGCGGTTAGCGTAGACCAACTGGGTACACGCAAAGGTGCAATTGCTGTTTATCTGGACGTATTCCACAAAGACATTCTGGCATTCCTGGACCTAAAGCTGAACAACGGTGACGAGCGGATGCGTGCGCATGATGTGTTCCACGGCGTATGTCTACCCGATCTGTTCATGGAGCGGGTCGAAGCACGGGGCGAATGGAATCTGTTCTGTCCGCATGAAGTGAAGAAGGTCATGGGCTGGAAAGATGACAAGGGTCGTCCACTGGGACTGGAAGATTTTTATGATGAAGCCTTCGGTTCAGGCTCCTTCCGCGAGAAGTATGAGGAGGCGTCAAAGCATCCGATCCTCTCTCGTATTACAGTGCCTGCCATTGACATCATGAAGCGTCTAATGAAATCACAGTTGGAAACAGGTACGCCGTACATGTTCTACCGCGATACGGTAAACCGGGCTAACCCGAACCGTGCCCATGGTATGGTGTATTCCTCCAACCTGTGTACGGAAATTATGCAAAATCAATCTGCAACGGTAGTAGAAAAAGAAGAACTGGTCACCAAGGACGGACAAACACGCATTGTTATTTCCAAAATTCCTGGCGACTTTGTGGTGTGCAACCTGAACTCCATTCATCTGGCTCGTGCTGTTCCGGCAGGTGTGCTGGATCGTCTCGTACCGATTCAGGTACGTATGCTGGATAATGTTATTGACATCAACAACATTGAGGTGCTGCAAGCACAATACACGAACAGCCAATATCGTGCAGTCGGCTTGGGTACATTTGGGCTGCATCATCTGCTCGCACTTGAGGGCATCCGCTGGGAGTCCGATGAAGCGGTAACCTATAACGATCATTTGTATGAAAAAATCAACTACCTGGCTGTAAAATCCAGCATGGAGCTGGCGAAAGAAAAAGGCCGTTATGCCAAATTCGAGGGTTCCGACTGGGCGACCGGGCATTATTTCACTTCCCGTGGCTATACAGACGGTACACGTGAAGGCAAATTCGTCACTACATCCGAGTGGAGCGAGCTTGCGGAAGAAGTCCAACAAAACGGTGTCCGTAACGCATGGCTGTTCGCCATCGCGCCTAATGGTTCCACGTCCATCATTGCAGGCTCTACCGCTAGCATTGATCCACTGTATGAGTTGCTTTCCTATGAAGAGAAAACAACCTACAAGATCGCTAACCCTGCACCAGACTTGAATGAAAAAACCATCTGGTACTACAAAACAGCTTTCTTGCTGGATCAACATGCTTCGATCAACATGGCTTCTGCACGTCAGCGTCATATTGACCAAGGTCAAAGCTTTAACCTGTATGTGCGCCCAGATATTAAAGCTACCGAATTTTTAGAGCTGCACATCCATGCTTGGAAATCAGGTATGAAGTCGACCTATTATGTACGCAGCCGCGCACTGACGATTGAAGAATGCGAAAGCTGCGCATCCTAAACTAAAGGAGAGAGGCTCTCATGCAGTTACAAAAGATTTTTAACACAGAAGCGCCTAACCGCTCTACCCGTATTATTGAAGGCGAAAACTCCGGTATTCTGAACTGGAATGATATTCGGATGCCGCATATGTACAAACTATATAAAGTACTGCTGCTGAACCACTGGATCCCGGATGAAATTCCGATGTCCAAGGATGCGTCCCAGTTCCCTATGCTGGATGCCGAAGAACAGCGCACCTTCAAAATTAATATCGGCCTGCTGGCCGTGCTGGATTCCATGCAGACCATGTTTGTCGGAGATGTAAAACGATATTTTACCGATTCCTCGCTGGAAGCCATTTCGGCCATTATCGGACAACAGGAAGTCGTGCATAACCAGTCCTACTCTTACGTGCTATCTTCCCTGGTATCGGAGCAGGAGCAGAAAGAAATTTTTGAATACTGGAAAAACGATCCTGTCCTGCTGGAGCGCAACACATTCATCTCGGCCATTTACCAGGAATTCCGCGATGAGCAGAATCCCCAAACCTTCTTCCAAGCGATGGTAGCGGATTTGATTCTGGAAGGTATTTTCTTTTACAGTACGTTTGCCTTCTTTTACAATTTGGCTCGTGACCAAAAAATGATGGCTACCAGCCAGATGATCTCGTATATTCAGCGCGATGAAAATCAGCATTGCTACTTCTTTGCCGAAGTGTTCAAGCAGCTTTTGGCTGATTTCCCTGAGCTGAACACGAAAGAGAACATGGACTACGTCTATCGTATGATCAACCGCGCTGTGGAGCTGGAAACGAATTGGGCACATTATACGCTCAAGGAGGTTCGTGGCATTGACTTGAACGAGCTGAGCGATTATATCAAATACATGGCAAACATGCGCCTGAGACTTCTGGGTATGGACAAAGCCTATGAAGGTGTAGATATAAATAGTATGCCTTGGATCAAGCCATTTTCGGATGAAGCCCTGAATGCAACAAAAACGGACTTTTTTGAAGCAAAATCACGCAATTATGGCAAAGTCGGAGATGACAACGGATTTGACGATTTGTAAGTCATACGCTACAAGCCTTAACTCGGTTATTACTGAGTTAAGGCTTTTTTCTATGGGATGAAATTTGCACAAATGCGCAAAATTTTCATGAAACATATGAAATACTATTCATATTTCCCTACTTGAACACGATATTATATGAAGGTGAAATAATATAGTAAGGAGCATATTATGAAAAGCAAAGTCAAAAAAAGAATGGGATTACAATCCAAACTCTACTTCATCTTGCTCATTCCTTTAGTTGTGATTGGCGTCATGATTCTGTGGACGACCAAACTATCTATTCAGAATGCTTCTCTATCAACCATGCAGCTCAACAATGAAGCGCTGGCAGTGAATACGGCCAAGCTATTGGACAAATCAGCTGTCAAAAGCTTAAATACGAATCCATCCGAGCAGAGCAGCGAGTATAAAGAACTTCGGAACGAGTTAAATACGCTTAGGCTGCAAAGCGGAGTCCTGTATATGTATATGTACAACCGTGTTGGCGATGAGTGGAAGCTCACGGTGGACGGAGCTGCTTGGGACGACAAAGACTACAGTCCTTTTGGAAGCCCTGTTAGTTTCACCCGTAAAGAAACGGCAGATAGATTGAAACAAGGGGAGACGGTCACTACAGATATCACAACGGACCCTGATTGGGGAACGATGTTTTCTTCCTTTACACCCATTAAGGATACAGATGGAACCATCATAGGCTATCTGGGAATTGACAGATCCCTTGCCTCTGTAACTGAAGTATACGAGAAAACCCTGCCTGAGGCCTACCGGCTAGTTATCCCTGTGGTCTCCATCATTCTGATCATTTCCATTGCGGCAATGGTGCTGGTAACCCGTCGAATACTGCGTCAGGTGCGATTCATTAAAAATACACTGGAGCAAGTAGCCGACGGCAATCTTACGGTTACATCGCAGCAAGTTACGTATGATCAGCTAGGTGAAATCAGCGGCTTGACGAACCGAATGGTGGAAGCCATGTCCAATATGATTGTGGACATTCAAAGCAGTTCAAGTACACTTCAGCAAGCATCGGAGAATATCGTCGTGACAACAGAAGGAACACTCCATCAGACTGAGGAACTGTCCCGCACACTTCAGCAAATTGCCGATGTATCTACAAACCAAGCGGATCAAACGTTAGAATCGGTTCAGCAATCTGACCGCTTAGGGCAAACGCTGGATGAAGTCGGAAGCCATGTGCACCAGTTTACGGATACGGCGCGCCATCTCAATAAGGTCCGTAATCAGGTAGCCAGTGAACATGAACAGCTATTGGAGAAGGGACGAGAAAGCGCCCTGCGAATCAAGCAGATGCAGCGTATGTCACACGCACTAACTGAAAAATCCCGCGAAGCAGCTAACATCGGGCAGCAGGTACAGGGCATCGTAAAGCAGACGCAGATTTTATCCTTTAATGCCTCGATTGAGGCCTCGCGTGCAGGGGAAGCTGGTAAAGGCTTTTCTGTCGTAGCTCATGAGATGGGACAACTTGCCCAACAATCTGCCATGTCCATTCGTGAAATCGACCAAATCCTAAGCAGCTTTGTCGAGCAAATTGAGCAAATGGGCGATCAATTTGATCAAAATATAAACACTGTCAATGAACAAGAAAAACAAATTGCATTATGTTTACAGTCTGTTGACAAAGTCACCCAGGTTTCAGAGGAAGTTCAGGAACTTGCTGCACATTTGGCCCAATTGACGACAGAAATGCACGAGGTACGTCACAGCGTAGATCAACATCTGAATCACACAGCCAGCGCGGCGCAGCAAACTGCCGGAATGACGGAAGACGTATCCGCAAGCGCACAGAAGCAGGCTTTAGCGGTAAAAGAACTATCCGCAGTAGCACGTAATCTGACTACACTATCAAACAATCTACAGCGTCATGCTGATCAGTTCCGGGTGAAGAGTTCAGACCAATAATGATTTCGGTGAACTGTGACCCGTAAGATGGACACTTGATCTAAAGTGTCTATCTTACGGGTCATTTTCCAGACGAAAGGGAGTACATTCAAAAGGAGCATTCGCTAACATGCGAATGCTCCTTTTGAGGTTAGAAAGTCGGACTGAATACACCTTTATCCAGATAGATGCATACATATATAACCTAGAAGGTCTATTAAAGGTACTTAAGAGTTGTGCCGTTATTCTCACGATGGGGGAGCCGCGGCTGTTTTCATCGGTTTCATATAAGAAGGATAGCCTCCCGTATGCTGGAGCATTTCAATTTCACGCAAAATACGCGGCAAGTCAGCGACCGAGTTCATCACGATGTGGGCCCCTGCCCTTTTCAAGCCATATATACTTTGTCTGCGTCGTTCCTCAGATACTCTGTCGTCCGTTTCACAGCTTGTAGTGTGATCCGGGGTCAAAGCACTCTCGTTATGGTTCAACACACCAATCGTCCAAACGCCGGCATTCCGTCCTTCTTGCATATCGGCTGCTGTGTCTCCTACCTTTACAATATCGCTAAGCGGGAATACCTGCAGGCGATGTGCAATTTCATAGATCATCCACGGATAAGGCCTTCCCTGCGAAACTTCACAAGGGGCTACCATGCAATCCAGTGTATAGGGTGACTGTGCAGGCGTGAATACGTGACTCAGCATCTCCATCGGGCAAGATGCAGTAGCGCCTGACTGAATGCGGCGATCTTGAAGCTCCTGCAGCGCCCTATCTATACCGGTAGCAGTCTCAGCCCCTTGGATCAAAGAGCGAAGAACAGGGACAAGCTCAAGATAAATATGCTCAATATCCATTCTGCCAGGATGCGCACCAAAGCACTCTAACCATTTTCTACGAACCTCTGAAAGTCCGAGCACATTCGCAATATGATCCCGGATGGGCAGTCCCCGTCCATGAGATACCTGCTCTTCAGTTACCTGTATGCCCTTCCATCTGAAGATGTCGCACATTCCCTGGATTAAGCCCCGTCCTCCGGGGTCTAACAATGTACTTTCAAGATTAAAAATAACCGCCTGTATCATGCAATCCCCGCCTTTCCGTACCGCGGCTATCCGCAATCTTTATTTCGCTTAGGAACATGATACACAGCTAACGTAAACTCAAATGTCGCAAACGGTAAGCGGATTGTAATTGAAAATAAATTCCTTGAATGGTTTTGATTTACCGATTGAAATGAGGAGGGAGTCGCAATATGAGACAGCCTTGGAATGAGTTTAATTCCAAAATGCCTTGGCGGATGGAGCTTGGTTGTTATGCCCTGAATAAGCTAGCCTGTGGAGGATTGGTTTTTGGTCTCTTATGGGTCTACTGCTATCTGACAGAGGAAATAACGGGATTGCCTGTGAGTATAGCAGGCAATAGCGGTGAACTGACCGCGCAGTTGTGGGCCTATGGCTTTGCCCTTCCGGCGGCTCTTGCCGCTGATGCGCTACGTGATCTTTTACCCTGGCTTCGCAAGCCTGAGCAGTTCACGCTATACCTTGCCGTAGGGTCCAGTGTCTTTCTCCTGCTAGGATCTTTGATGTCGCCTGCTGGAACGGGCATATCATGGAGCAACGGCATAGCAGGTGCAGGGATTACACTGCTTTATTATGGGGGAAGGCACTGGCTGAACCGTGAATATGGAGTACAGATCATGCTGGCCTTCCTCCTGCCACTGCTGCTATGGATTATAGGGCTTCAATAATATCGCCAGCTACCACTGAGGCGGGATGCTGGCGTTGGCGCGCGGCCGTTTCCCCAGCCGCGCCATGCAGATACACGCCAAAGGCTGCTGCCTGCGAAGCGTTCAAGCCTTGGGCCAACAACCCTGCGATGATGCCGGTCAGCACATCGCCCGCACCGCCTGTCGCCATCCCGGCATGGCCTGTGGTATTGACATAGGCGTTTCCGTCGGGACACGCGATGACCGTGCGTGCTCCCTTGAGCACCAGCGTGACTCCGCGTGTCCGGGCGTATTCCCGGGCATGGCTGATTCGGTCACGCTGCACCTCTGCTGTCGGTATGCCCAGCAGACGAGCCATTTCACCGGGGTGCGGCGTTAACACGACCGCCGCATCTCTCGACTTCCAGGCATCCAGCTCCGCCGAGGCCAGGATGTTTAAGGCGTCCGCATCGAGCACGAGCGGACCGCTGTATTCCTCCCACAGGCGGCGCAGCCAGCCAGTGTCCCCTGCGAAGCGGCCGAGGCCGGGCCCGACGGCCAGCACATCGCGCGCCTGCGCGAGCTGTAGCAGCTCGGCTGCGGAGTCGGCGTTCCATTCGCCGTCTCCGCCTGTTGCTGCGGCAGCGAGCATCAGCTCCGGCGCGGCACCAATGACGCGCGGAAGCAGTGCCTCAGGCACCGCCCACGTCACAAGGCCGCTGCCGATGCGCAAGGCGGCGCGTGCAGCCAGTAGGCCTGCACCGCTCATGCGCAGACTTCCTGCTGCGACCAGAACGTGGCCGTAGGTGCCCTTGTGCCCGTCCGGCACACGACTACGGCTGACATCCACGTCCAGCGCGTCGCGTAGCGTAGCGCTGGTCAGGAGCTGCAACTGTACGCCGTGCTCACGGGCAAGGCTGGGCGGAATACCGATGTAGCGTACCACCACATCACCAGCGTTTCCGGCGCCCGGATATTGGGCGAGCCCACACTTCAAGTAGGCGAGGCATACGGTGACACGCGCATGAATGCACGGCTCGTGCAGTGCACCTGTGTCGGCGTCGAGGCCGCTAGGCACGTCTACCGACACGATTGGCGCGCCGCTGGCATTGGCCTCGCGGATTAGCGAGGCATAGGGTTCACGCGGTGGACCTTGCGTGCCCGTGCCCAGCAGGGCATCGACGATGCCGGAGGCACCGTGCAGTTCGAGGTTATCCCAACCATAGAGGATAACCGGGATATCCAGCGCCGCGATGATGTCGCGCTGGGCAGCCACTTCACCGCGTAGCGTTTCAGGCGGCTCGGCATACACAACGGTGACGCGCAGACCTGCATCGGTCAGATGGCGGGCTGCCACCAGTCCGTCACCGCCGTTGTTGCCTTTACCAACGAGGATATACCAGTGTGCTCGTTCACATACATCATATCGCCCTCGGCTCGATGAATCCGTCCGTATAACACTGCCATGTTCCGGTACATCCCCCGCTCCTGTGTGTGTAACCTCATTTATGCCACCGCTTTTTCCACGTCTCTCAGCACAAAGTTTCAGTACCTCGTCAGCTACTGCTCGCCCGGCATTTTCCATCAAGGTCAGGGCCGGGATCCCCAGCTTATCAATCGTGTACCGATCCAGTTGCCGCATTTGTTCGGCGGTCACCATATACATGCTTATTCGCCTCCCATACAGCCATCCCTGTGATTAATATCCGACGGTAAAGCGGGAATTGACAAATTCCCCTTCTACTAACTCATCAATCAGGGCTACCGCATAATCCTCTACAGAGATGCGACTATGGCCTAATTCGTCCACCACCAAATGATCCAAACCAATACGGAACTGTCCTGTACGTTTACCCGGTTCAATAATTCCGGCAGGACTACAATATGTCCAGTCTACATCCGCAGCACGGTACAACTCCAGTGCATCAGCGTGCGCCGCCGCCAGTGGCTTCACTTCCTCTGGAAACTCAGCGGTATCCATGAGACGCTCACCGTTTTCTGTTTTCAGACTACCCGCTCCGCCAACGACAAGTATGCGCTCCGCACCGGAACGCCGAGTTCCTTCCAGTAAAGAACGAGTCGCTTCGAGCAATTCCTCCTCAGCTCCAAACTTGGGACCATAGGCGCTAATGATAGCATCGTGCCCTTTGGCTACCTCCGTAACGGAATTCGGGTTTAGAATATCCGCCTGAACCACCGTCAAATATTCATTTTGCTCTGTCACTCGTTGCGGATCGCGCACTGCCGCCGTGACCTCATACTTACGCTTGATTGCTTCCTTTACTAACGCTTTGCCAATTGTTCCTGTTGCTCCGAAAATAATCACTTTCATAGTAACGTGCCTTCTTCCTATCTATAATTTTCTTACTGTTATTTATCCGTTTTATAACCAGCTCAAACTCGTGCAGGATTTCAGCTTACAGTTCTCCCGGCTGTCGCCAGTACATCCCTTCCGACCTTGGACTGACCAGTTGGAAACCGAACTGCGCATATAACCGGTCGGCTGGCTTATCCGCAATCAGCGTTGCAAAGCTGCCCGCCGGAACCTCCCGTTTCAAATACTCCATAATCTCTTCCATAAGCTTACGTCCATAACCCTTCCCCTGATGGGAAGGCTTGACTGCAATATCCGTAACCAGAAAAAACACACCGCCATCACCGCTCACCCGGCCCATCCCGATCAATTCCTGTCCAAGCCGTAGCGTTACAGCAAATAGGCTGTTCGGCAAGCCCTTAGCTGCCGCTTCTTCCGTAATTTGCGACAAACCAGCCTCCTTGCGTAAAGCCTGATATTCCTCGACGGCTGGAATAGCGTAATCTACGCGAAGCAGCTCGTACGGTTGATTCGATGTCTCATGATGTTCTGTTGCAAAATCTATATTTTTATTCATGCCGAATCTCCCTTCCTGCTGTAATCTTGTCTATTTTACCAAAAAATACTTCATAGTTCTTGGTTTAGAGATATACAAGCCCTTGAAATGCCTGTGTGGTCTGTGCAATAGTGTAGAAAGAACAATGGAAGGAGGGATTGCGGGTGTCCCCGACGGACTTCGCGGCATTAGTCGCATATATCTCACCCGGTCTGATCGCCTTCCTGCTGGCGTTATCCTTGCTGGTATGGCTGTATGTTCATAGTGCAGCCCAGCTTCGGAATTCGCGTCAGCAGCGGCTCGAAGAATTACAGGAATCACTGCGTATCTATGGGCGGTTAGCTGGTTATCTCCAGACTGCTACCCAGAACGCGATCAACAACAGCGAAAAGCAGCAGCACCAGCATGGACTAATCCATGCTCTTCAGGAGGCTAAGGCCGCCCCCTATTTGACCCCTCACCTTCAAGAGCAGGTTCAAGCATCCCTGCGGGAATGTGATCCATTCCGCAGGGAATTGCTTCTCAAGTCACTGGAGCGTGAAATGAACAAACTGATCGAGGAACGGCGACTTGTTCTGCTGGAATCCCATGCTCCAGGCTGGGGAACAGCATTATGGAAGCTATTACGCCCAGCGGCCGGTCCGCTGACGCTGGCGGGAATCGTCTGGTTGACCTCAAGACTGGTTGTGGAACTGATGACTTACAGTCATGTCGATGTTAGTCTACCCGACACCACACAATCTGTATCATGGCTTATAGGGTATGCATGGATAAGGTTCGTTTCTGGCTTGATCGCCTTGCTGTATGTCTATCGTCTGATGACCCTGCGTAGACAAAATGATCTGGACGTGACGGCATCCCATTTCCCAACAAGCCTGTTATGTATGGTCATTGCCGTTGTCGCCCTGTTTCAGTGGCTCGGGCCAGAAGCGTCTCCCTACATACTGGCTGCACAGCTTGTGCTGTTCTTGATTGGCTTCCGACTTACCCGAGGCCGCTCGCGAAGTGATCGTCCTTATGTGGGTCATCCCAGCTTGATGAAGGCCGATGCTTCGCAGCATCAGGAATTACACGCAACTGACAAAGATACAACCGCTGATTCTTCTTTGGCTGATGAACATATGCGGTCCTAAACACCCGTTGCGCCTGAAATTAGATCCTGTATACATCCCGCAAATCATATACCATCACAGGACATCCCAACACACAAAGAAAGAGTTTATGGGGTGTCCTGTTTTTTGAACAATTTTTGGCTTTTTACGGGGTTAGGCTTGTGCCAACGATCAAGGAAAGGGTATATTGTTTATATAAATGTAAATCATATCGTTTTATATGTATTAATATTGAAAAAAATCCATATATGTTAAACTACCATCAATTTATGATGTGCGTTAGAATTGGAGGAACTATGCAACTGGACATTTCTGAAAAATCACTTCCCGTTTATGAAGCGCTGGCCAGTGAGGTTCGGCTGAACATGATTGTTCTGCTTGCGGAGAAGCCTATGAATATACGTGAGCTGGCGGAAGCCCTGGGACTCAGTAGTGCGATTATGACCATGCATGTTAAGAAACTGGAGAGAGCATCCATTATTTCGACTAAAATGCTGCCCGGACGAGGCGGGGTTCAGAAGGTATGCTCATTGGCTACGGACAAAATTGAAATCGCCATGCCACGCTATCAGCAGGATGTACGGCAATTTCATCAGACGGAGATTTCCGTGGGACACTTTACAGATTTTGAAATTCAGGCAACCTGCGGCCTAGCCACCGTCGAAAAGATTATCGGAGAATTCGATGAGCCTCGTTCGTTCTTAGACCCTGAGCGCTTCAATTCCAAAATTCTGTGGTTTAGCCAAGGGTATATGGATTATAAAGTGCCGAATTTCCTATTGTCCAGTCAAAAAGCTGAGGAACTGGAAATTTCGATGGAATTATCATCGGAGGCCCCTTTTACCAATGATAATTGGCCTTCAGACATCACGTTTTTTCTAAATGATGTGAATTTGGGCACTTGGACCAGTCCGGGGGATTTCGGTGATAATCGTGGTAAATATACACCTTCATGGTGGCCTGATTTTATCAATCAATATGGCCTGCTTAAGAGACTTCGCGTTACGTCCGAAGGTACGTTTATGGATGGCAAGCAGATATCCGATGTGACTCTAAGCGACGTACTGATTGATCAGAAGCAATGGAAATTCCGTATTGCCATTTTGGATGATGCACAGCATGTTGGAGGGGTAACCCTGTTCGGTACCGGATTCGGTAACTATAACCAGGATATCCTGTTCCGTTTGTACTACAAACCTGCGGAAAACCATACCAAAACAGCAACGGTAGAAGCTGGCGATAGCAGCAAGTAATCATTAGACCATTCAAAACCTGAACACGGCGTTTTGCCCATGCCTTTCTTGGGAGACAAAGCGCCGTGTTTTACTTTCTCATCCTATTTTACTGGCCTCTTTTTGCCATGCGCTATGTAATTAGCGTACAGGTTCAATACAAACTGGTGAAGGAACCTCCAATACATATCCCGTTCGGGTCAACCGTCCATCATCCCCATGGATAGCAAAGGATACGACGTTGTTTCCCTCTTGATTCGCCACTAGCAAATAACCAGACAAGATGTTGAAGTTACGCGCCGTACTGCCGAAAGTCTCGACCCATTCAATCGTCTTCAGCTTCCCGCTGTCTAGATCGACATGGTAGAGTACGATGCTGTCATGTCCTCGATTGGATACATACAGAAAACGTCCACAGGGTGTAATCCGAATATCCGCTGCTGTATTTTCTACATCGATAATGCCTTCTGGCAGTGTGGACAGACTTTGCAGCAAGGTAAGCTTACCATTACGTTCGTTATAACCAAACACAGTAACGGTATTATTCAATTCATTGGCGACAAAGGCATATCGACCCGAGGGATGAAAAACCAGATGACGTGGGCCGGAACCAGGTGGCAAATCTGTCTCACGGTGGGTTACCAATTTCCCATCCTCTGTCAAACGATAACCTATAATCTGATCCAGCCCCAGATCACATACCATAGCATACTGTCCTGAAGGATCAGGAATAATCGAGTGTGGATGTGGCGTATCCTGGCGGTCCTGGCGAATCCCTGACCCCGTATGCTGAACCTGCCCCGACATGTCTCCCAACCCTCCAGCAACTGTTGCAGGGAATACAACGGCATTGCCCCCAGAATAGTTAGAAGCCAGCACATATCGTCCATCTGTTGTTACGGATACATAGCAAGTATGTGCTCCCTCCGTTCCTTTTCGATCCAAAGGATGCAATTCCCCCGTCTGGTTGTTCACCTGATATGTGTACAGTTCGCCTTGGTCTGTTTCACTGGCAGCATACAACTTCGCCCCATTCGGATGCAGTGCCAGAAAAGAAGGTCTCTCTATTCCTTCCACACCTCCAACCATACGCAAATCACCATTGTCCGTATGCAAAGAGCCTATATAAATTCCTCTTTCCTCACGAGACGCATAAGTTCCTATATAAAATAACTGCTCATTCCGCTCTTTCATCCGATCTCAGCTCCTTTTAGCGTATTCCTCACAAGTTATCCGACTTTTAAGTTCTAATTTCTAACTGGTTATAAACTTATCATGCATTATTACCCAAGATTCTGCCGTTTCATTAACATTTGGCTATGTATGCAAAAAAATAGCCTCTTCCGCTGTAATCTGTAGTAGTTCATAAGAACGCCACAGTTCACACCAAAAGAGACTATTTTACAGAAAAAACAACATTAAACCGCTGTGGATTGCGTATCTCTGCTTTTCCATTTTACAGCCAGCCCCAAACTAAGCATGAGAATGACCGCCCCAAAAATGTACGGCAAATTGATATGCACCTCAAACAATGTACCAGCAAGCGCAGGTCCCAAAATATTACCAATACTCATATAAGCATTGTTCATCCCGGCTGCAACTCCCTGCTCATCCCCTGCCATTTTGGATAAAGCAGTATTAATGGCTGGTCGCAGCAACGACGTAGCGGTAAAGAAGATAAGCGATACTCCGAGTACATAATAGAAGTTCCCTGAGAGCAACATAAGCACAAGGGAAATCGCGGAAAACAGAAAAGAACCGATAATCACACCTTTTTCACCAAAACGGTTCAACATCGGACTAATGACCACAGCTTGAATTATAGTTCCGACCAACGCACCTACCGTAATAATGATAGCAATATCACGTTCATTGTAATGAAACTTGCCTGTTACAAAGAACGGAAACATCGTTTCAAAATGCGTCAGGCCAAAGGTTAACGTGAATATCATAATCAACAGCATAAAGTACGGCTTGCGGAAAGACAGCGCAAACTGTTTAATCACATTGTCCCGTTTCACCTTAACATTTCGAAACTTCAACTGCTTCTCCAACGACAAGGTTTCGGGCAGTAAAATCAATGAGATCAGTGCCGCTAAACCTGATACCGCCGCCGAAACGTATAAGGGTGTACGAAGCGAGATATCTGCCAGCAAACCACCTACACCAGGACCAATCACAAAACCAAGCGACATCGCGGCCCCCAACAGCCCCATTCCTCTGCCTCGGTTATGGACTGTTGTGATGTCGGCAATATAAGCCATCATTGGAGGGATCATAAATGCCGCTCCTGCGCCTCCAAGCAAACGGGAAATATACAGCATGGTCAATGAGTGTCCAATTGCAAACAATACAGAAGACACCGTCATGATGACCAGACCGATAATAATCATTTTTTTACGTCCGTATTTATCGGACCATTCCCCCGCTAACGGCGAAAATATAAACTGGGTCAAGCCAAACACGGCAACCAGATAGCCTCCCGTTTCACCACTGCCTCCCAAGGAACCCATGAACTTGGGGAGGATCGGAATAATGAGTCCAATTCCCAGCATGGCAATAAACATATTAATCATCAAAATGACGAGCGGTCCCATTTTCAATTGTTGTGAATCCGACATGTTGCGTTTTGTCCTCCTCAGGTTCTTTATTTCGTATACGAAATTCTTATTTTGCAACCATTTCAGCAAAACTCTTCATTATATTAATAGAGTGGGAGGCAAATAACAATCATAAAATACTTCCGATACCCCTGAATGTTACTCCTTTATTTTTGTACAATAGCAATCGCAATATCATAATCAAATTTCTGAATTTCTGCGGATGGAATATCAAAAGGATTCACCGGCTTTAGTCGATTCGACTCGATCCAATATACCCCCTCTGTCGTATTACGCTCATAGCCATTACAGTCCAACCAAGCAAATAGATCATCATAAATCGTATTTAATCGTTCTCGATCTCCCTGAAAACGGGTCACTGCATACTCTCCTTCGGGCACCTCGATGCGTTCAAGACTATCCGGTACTTCATTCCACGAGGACACTTTAACGCCCACCTTGACCGCAGTACTTCCGTTCTCCTCAACAACTGTCCATTGGGGAGTTAACACATAGCCCATATCCGCGTTCAGACGACCTGAGTGGTTCTCTGGGACGTTCTGTTGCACTTGTTGCCACTGTCTGCGTACCTCATCACCCAATTCGGCAAAAGGGGCTCGCGCAGTCAGCGCTGCTACCTTGAAAGCGGATATCCGCTGAATAACTACATCGAGATTTGAACTCATACGGTTTCCTCCTCATCAAAGTGGATACTACCAAACTTACTATATCCTTATGGTGAATCTTCGAATAGCTCCTGCAATAACCTTTCTTTGTTATTCAGAAATTGTTTGGTAATGATAAAATGATCGGTTTCCTCTAGCGTCCGTGTGTCGATCCCTTCATGTGTCAGATGATACAGGACCGAATCTGGATAAGACATCAAGATGGGGGAATGGGTAGAAATGATAAACTGTGATCCCTGCTGCACAAGCTCATGAATCCGGGCAAGCATGGCCATCTGACGCAAAGGCGATAGCGCTGCCTCTGGCTCATCCAAAATATACAATCCTTGTCCTCCAAACCGATGCACAAATGCAGCAAAAAAAGACTCGCCATGCGACTGCTCATGCAGCGACTTCCCCCCGTACGAATCCCGAATGGGTCGCCCTCCTCCTTCTCGATCCAGCTCGTCAATATGAGTCGCCACATTATAGTAGCTCTCCGCCCGGAAAAAGAAGCCATCCCTCGGTTTTTCAACCCCTCTCACCAACCGAATATGCTCATGCAGCGAGGAATGCGTGGCTTGTGTAGAAAAGTTGAAATTTTTAGTGCCACCCTCTGGATTAAAACCCCACGCAACCGCGATTGCCTCCATAAGCGTTGATTTACCTACACCGTTTTCTCCAACAATATAGGTAACGGAAGGATGGAATTTGAGTTCATTCCACTGTTGAAGAGCCTTTAAGTTAAAAGGGTATTGGCTCCTGTCAGCATCTGGAGGCCACAATAGCTCCAATCGACGTATAAAAAGATTTCGATCCCATATACTCATGTTCAGTCAGCTCCATTGCCAAGCAATTTACTAGGTATTCCATCATTATATTGGAATTATTTACAGCAATCAATCTGAACTCCCATTTCGTAACCCTTCTGTTGTTATTCAAGCTATTATTACAGGTATAATATAACGAAGCCTTTTATTTGGGCAGGAAGTTTCCGCGCATTATCAGTCTCAATCTTATCCTTTTCAAGCAGGTGAATCTATGAATTCAAATCACAAACCGTTCCAATCCTTTAAAATCGTACAGTATATGATGACCATCTACAGGCAGCGATTGACGCGTATTTTACTACCGCTGGCTGTACTGGCTTTTATTATATGGGAGGCTGGACGAGAGCTAAAAGACTTTAATCTGGCACGGATGCTTCATGAGCTGCGGCGAATGGATGCCACGTTTCTCATCGAAATTGGCTTGTTCTCCCTGGTAGCCGTGGCTGCTATGAGTGCTTACGATTATGTAATCAGGCATCATTTCAAGCTTCAAGTCAAGCCTGGAACGACATTTCGGTACGCCTGGATCTCCAATACCTTCAATAATGTCTTCGGCTTTGCAGGCTTTACAGGAGCTGGACTACGTACTGTACTGTATAAAAAGAGCGGTGTGCCATTGGGTGTCATCACCTCGGCAGTCGTATTTCTTTCGCCTGTCGTCATTACCGGACTATCTTTGCTAGCTTGGGGTGCTATTGTCCATTTGTATCCGGTGCAGCCTGTGCTTGATGCTCACCCATGGCTTCATTGGGCACTATGGGGAATGGCACTTTACCTGCCTCTATTTCTGATCATGCAGCGCTCCAAAAGGTATGCCACATGGTTCAACAAGGGAGAAGGACAGCTCTCCTGGTTCACCATCTCTGCCTCCATTGGCGCCTCTCTGCTGGAATGGCTGCTGGCTGGTCTTACCTTTGCATGGATCGGCTCGCACTTGCTCCATGAGCTGCCGCTCCATGCTGTGTTCGGTATTTATGTAATAGCCGCAATTGCGGGGTTAATCAGTCTTGCACCCGGAGGAGTCGGTGCATTCGATATTATCGCCCTGCTCGGGCTGCAAATGGCAGGAGCCAACTCGGACCGGGCGCTGGCTGTGCTGCTGGTCTTTCGCGTCTTTTATTACATCATTCCGTGGCTCATCGGCTTGGTATTAGCCGCGCTGGAAATGATTCCGCGTAACGAGCGCCTGAGCCAGCTCGCTGAGACAGGCTGGGATTACTCCCTTAATGCCTGGCAGAAGGTATGGGGCTGGCCTGGTCAATTCCGGTTTTTGGCCGATCTGGGGGTATGGGCGCTTGGGAAACTGGTACTCATCTCCGGCGTGGTGCTTCTGTTGTCGGCCGCTACGCCTGGTCTGTTGTATCGGCTCCGTTTTGCTGAACATTTGCTCAGCCTGCCCGTTATGCGCTTATCGCACGAAATCTCGGTCATCATCGGAATTATGCTTGTCGTTCTGTCCCACGGAATCTCTCTGCGTATTCGCAGAGCATTGCGGCTGACCTTGATACTTCTGCTGACAGGAGCCATTTTCACCTTCACTAAAGGTCTGGATTTTGAAGAAGCCTTTTTCCTGCTGTTCGTGGCATTAATGCTGTGGATTTCGCGTTCAAGGTTTTATCGGGTCAGTGCGCCGCTGAATCGGCACAACATTTTAATATGGGGCGGATTATCTCTACTCGTAACCGGCGCTTATTTTATGATCGGGGCAGGCTCCAATACACCATTTATGCGTCATATACATGCCAAGGTCCATCTGGACTTTTTTATGAACCGCAGCGATTACGGAGTTACAGCCGTATTTAGTTTGATTTTGGCATGGGTATTCCTGACGGTGTATTTCTTTCTTCGTCCTCAGCGTAGCATCAGTAATCTACCCGACGCACAGGAGCTGGTTAAGCTAAAAGAATTTTTGGAACGACAGGGTGGTAACCTCGTTTCTCATATGCTTTTTCTGGGCGATAAATATCTGTATTGGACTAAGGACGAACAGGTGGTTCTCCCCTATGCTCGCAGCCGGGACAAACTGATTGTATTAGGTGACCCTCTCGGTCCAAAAGAACGTGTGAGTGAAGCCATTCAGGAATTCCAACGGTTCGCGGATCGATATGCATTGACGGCTGTATTTTACCAAGCATCACCGGAATATTTGTCCATCTATCACGAGAACGGCTATCGCTTTTTTAAATTGGGCGAGGAGGCGCTCGTGCCGCTCGAGTCCTTTACACTAACGGGCAAAAGCAATCAGGCGCTGCGCAGCGCCAAAAATCGCTTTGACCGCGAAGGCTATTCATTCGAAATGGTCCAGCCGCCTCTAGAGGCGTCATTAATTGAGGAGATGCGTCATATTTCGGATATTTGGCTGGATGGGCGCAAGGAGAAGGGATATTCTCTCGGCTGGTTCAAAGAATCTTACCTTCAGTTGGCTCCAATTGCATTGCTTAGAGACTCCGAAGGGAAGGTCATTGCTTTCGCTACGATGGCCCCAGCTTATGATCATGGGCAGACGGTCTCTATCGACCTGATGCGTCACCTGCCCGACACACCCAATGGAACGATGGATTACTTATTCACACGGGTCATTGAGTGGGCCAAGGAAAGTGGATATACGACATTTAACCTGGGCATGGCCCCGCTGTCCCAGGTAGGACAAAGCGAAAAGGCATTGCGCGAGGAAAAGCTGGCTCGACTCGTTTTTCAATACGGGGGACATTTTTACGGCTTCCAGGGGCTTCGACGCTTTAAGGATAAATTCAAGCCGCAGTGGGAGCCGCGCTATCTGGCCTATCCCGCTTCTGTTTTTCTGCCGATCCTGACGCTGGAGCTGGTATATCTCGTGTCCAAACGCTCGGACTAAACAAGGTACGATACAAAAGGATTTTGACAGTTTAAAACGATGTAAAAAAGGGTGTTCCCCGCCACAAATGGTTGCAGGAACACCCTTTTATATTCACTATTTTTCTTAGAAGCTGCCTTTTACAACAACGTCAGACAGTGGGAAACGTCCTGATGGACGTGCTGGCACTTGTGCCTTACCTACACTAATGAGCATGGTTGGCAGGTATCGTGCTGGAATATTGAATTGCTCGATCAATTGTGCTGGAATAAATCCGCCCATTGCGCAAGTATCGTAGCCCAAAGATTTAGCAGCCAGCATAATGTTTTGTGCTGCAAGAGCAGAGTTCAGGATCGCTGCATCGCGAGCTACCTGCGGGTTTTGATAAGCACCATTGATTTGACCTACCAATGCGTCACGGATTTCCGC
This sequence comes from Paenibacillus polymyxa M1, assembly GCF_000237325.1. Classification (NCBI taxonomy): domain Bacteria; kingdom Bacillati; phylum Bacillota; class Bacilli; order Caryophanales; family Paenibacillaceae; genus Paenibacillus; species Paenibacillus polymyxa. The sequence continues at coordinate 588,184 of NC_017542.1, read as the reverse complement.
TGGCAATGCGCCTGCTTCTACCGCTTGATCATAAATGACAGCATTGCGGTTGGCTTCCAAATCACCCAGTACGGCAATCGTAACAGAGCTCTCTGCTACTTGACCTTGGTTGTAGGCGATAGGCAGCAATTTTTGTTTGTCCGCTTCACTTTCGATAACAAGGAATTTCCAATGTTGAAGGTTCCAAGCGGAAGGAGCTTCTACCGCGGCAGTCAAGATAGCTTCCAGATCTTCCTCTGGCATTTTAAAATCCTTTACATAGCTTTTTACCGCGTGTCTTTCACTAATAACAGATAAGGTTTCATTTTTCCGGCTGCTCGACATTCTGGGCACACTCCTAATTTCTTAATATATATCTTGAATCTTTATTAACTTCCCAAACTACTGCAATTATAAAAATGATAGTGAATGATGTCAATATGTTTAAGTATGACCCCGCACTCAAAATACAGTACAATACGGATAAAGACATGCATATCGGCAAATGCCTGCCGATGGGACAAGACACGATGAGTTCATACTGTTCTCATTTGAATTTAAAAAGGAGCGTTACTATGATCGGATCGTTTAAAAAAACGGATATTGCTTTATTTGCCGCGTGGGTAGTAGCTTGTGTGGCGACATTGGGCAGTCTGTATCTCAGCGAAATCTTGGGGTATGAGCCTTGTAAGCTGTGCTGGTTTCAGCGCATTCTAATGTATCCCCTGACCCTTCTGCTCGGAATCGCATATTTTCGAGGCGATACGAAAATACGTATTTACGTTATGCCATTAGCCGTCATCGGTGGTGCGATTTCGGCCTATCATTTTATTATTCAGCGCATCCATGCAGCCGCCAAAGCTGCCACACAAACTTCAACGGCCTGCGGCAGAGTGTCCTGTGAACAGGATTATTTGAACTGGTTGGATTTCATCACCATTCCGTTTCTCGCACTCATTGCTTTTATCCTTATTATTGCAGCGATGGTTTATATCATGCGCCAAGAGAAAAAATCAGCCGCAGGTGAGGTACAAGCACAAGAACTCGCATAAGATGAAAGAGACCCGATTATAGGGCCGGTTACCACCAAAAGGCGTATAATCCGCTTGCCGGAGGAAAGACTGTAACTAAATATATCCATTGCATATGTGCTATAATGTAAAAGGTTTGCAGTCTGTCCAATAACGCTTATATTCCTTATAGAGGGGGCCAGTCCATGTTTCATATCAGCACCCCATTGCTGCAATATGGCGCAACTTTCGGTATGATCTTAATCGCTATATCGGCTATTTTCATCCGTATGAAGACAGGTCATCGCCCGATTAATGCCAAAAAAATCATCATTCCTCCGCTCGGCATGAGCACCGGCTTTATGATGTTTGTGGTGCCAGAAGTACGGGTTCCCTGGCTTTGGGCGCTGGGCGCTTTTCTGATCGGCTGGTTTATTTTTTCCTACCCGTTGATCCGCAGCACCAAATTTGAGTTACAAGAAGGGCTGGTTTTCGTGCAACGCTCGCGCACCTTCTTTTTTATCCTGATCAGCCTGCTGATCGTCCGATTGCTGCTGCATGAATTTATTCAGCATTACATTACCATCCCGCAAACAGCAGGGCTATTTTTCATACTAGCCTTCGGGACGTTGTTACACTGGCGGCTCCGGATGTATTTTCAATATCGTCAGTTCATTCCGGAAGAGACGGAAGTCCGCATCTGACCAACCGATATTTAACGTGCATACTCGCATGTTGCTGTGTAGACCCAAAAGACCCGTTCTCCTAACAGGAGGTCGTGTCTTTTGGGTCTTTTTAGTCTATCAGGGGCCAATTCATTAAGGTGGTGCTTTTTGTTGTCGTTCTTGAAAACGTCTCACTCTCCCAAGGCTCTGCGGTCAGCTTGGGATTAACGCCTTGATGCCGTGCTGCCTGGACGCCGGGCGCTAGGCACTTACTGGGAGCTCTCCTTTGTAAACAGCACGCTGCCGTTTGTGTTATTCTGCGGGGCATAAGCGCCATCCCAGGTGATAAAGAAACTTGCTCCAGTGTAGACTTCATTCAGGGCGTTGTTCCAAAGCGAATAATCGAATTCCTTGAGCTGATTATTGTTGCGATCCACATGGTCGCCACCCACGGCTGGTCCAATTTCGCAAAAGCCGTAAGTTTTGCCAAGTCCTTTGATGTCATTGTAAGCCACCTTGATTTCATTGTCATTGGACGGATCATCGCTGTAAGCATCGATGCCAATCCATGTGACATAGCTAGAGCCGGGGTAATAAGCAGCCGCGTTAGCTCCTTTATTTGGGGCATAGACAAAATTGACGTTGGACATGCCATTGGTCGTCACGATGTAATTGTACAAATTGATGTACAGGTTCTTATAGTCTGTCGTATTCTTGTTTCCCCACCAGAACCAGCCTCCGTTCATTTCATGGAAGGGTCTGTAGTAAACGGGGGATGAGTTAAACTTTTGCAGACCGGTCACAACATTGTCAACCTGGGCCTTATAATTTTGTAGCCATGCGGGGCTGGACGAATTGATGGATGAAATGTCTGTATTGGCCAAGATATTAAAATCGGAATCAGACATTGGGGCGTTTACATTTCCACCCTGAGGATTGGGCATGTGGGTGGAAACGGTGACGATTTTCCCCAGGTCTTGGATGACGGAGGCGCTATTAGAGGTAATGGAGGCTGCATCGGTGCCCCCCTGGTTCCAGTTCAGCAGATCATAGGAGACAATGTCAGGGTTGTAGGTCCAGACAGGGCTGGTGTTTACACTTCCGTCATAGCCCAGGAACATGCCTGTATAGTTGATATTGCTCTCCGCGCCTGCCGTTATTGGTAGCGAGAATAATAGTGCAGCCCCGGTCAGGGCGCTGATCAAGCTCTTCGTTTTCTTGAATGAATTCATATTGGTTATCCTCCTAATGTTTATATCTTGCTGCTTGTAATCGCAAGGCTTATGGTCAATCACTTCATCCAGCAACTTTTATCATTCTTATTGTCCATAAACATAACCTCCGTTTTTCCTCAATTCTGAGTTCCGTAATGAGTCTTTTTTCTAGTACACCCCTCCTGTTCAATAAGACAATTCTGATTCGCAACCTACATATTTTTCGTTTTAGCGAGTTGATCTCCATTTGCCTAAAGGAATACACTTTTGCGACCCTCAATTATATCGACATCAAGGAAAAAGGTTGAAATAGTTCTATTAGATCAAAAATTAATTCAGATAACACTAAATAAACAAACTTTGCAAAGTGTGGTAGAGACTAAGTGTGTAATAAAGGTAATCTTTTTATTTCACTCTTATGAATTCAGATTCAAATTATTGCTATTTTTGGACTATATAGAAGATTCATAATCACACACTTAACGTATCCTGTTATCAGTAGCCTAGAAAATAAACACACGTGCAGAATAGTTAGCAACGGTGGATCACTAGCGTCTATTAGAACTAAACTGATCACTCTGAAAACATAGCGTTTATTTTCTTTAAAATGTTGGCTTGGCACTCATGAAACAAAAAAACCGATATTCGGCCTTTGGGCCAAATTCGGTTTTTAGAGGTGAAACTATTATTCCCCAGTTTCCTATTCTTCTTCCTGCGATTTATGTGGAATAATGTAATGCCATAACTCCGTTTCGTTCCAGCATTCGTACAACCAAACAACCAGGAAATGGTCTGGAAAAACTTGTACGTGCCAACTCTATTCAAAGTGGGACGGATCCAGAAAAATCAAATCTTCAGAGAAATCATACAACTACAATCGTGCTATCGAGTTAGGAGATTGGAGCTCCGAGCGACTTGAATTAGAAAAGGAGTTTTAAAATAGTGGGGCAAATAACGGGGCATGTTAGGTTAGTAAGGACGATGAGTAACCAGTCTGTGTAAATCCATGAAGTATAATAACAACTGCAGAACCATCATCGATTTAGACTATAATGTTCTAACTCTTGAGCTTTATTGATTAAGGACACGCTGGTTTTTAAAAGCACAAAAAAAAGAGATGGCATAAGCCGTCTCTTTTTTCATCTATATAAAGCGGGTGATGGGAATCGAACCCACGCTACCAGCTTGGAAGGCTGGAGTTCTACCATTGAACTACACCCGCAAAAAAATGGTCGGGATGACACGATTTGAACATGCGACCCCCTGGTCCCAAACCAGGTGCTCTACCAAGCTGAGCTACATCCCGAAATAGATGCCGGTGAGAGGACTCGAACCTCCACGGTTTCCCTCACGATTTTGAGTCGCGCGCGTCTGCCAATTCCGCCACACCGGCTTATGAAATTAATGGCGCGCCCTGAGAGATTCGAACTCCCGGCCTTTTGATTCGTAGTCAAACGCTCTATCCAGCTGAGCTAAGGGCGCAAATATGGAGCGGACGACGGGAATCGAACCCGCGACCCTCGCCTTGGCAAGGCGATGCTCTACCGCTGAGCCACGTCCGCAAAAACAATATGCGCGTGGAGGGACTTGAACCCCCACGTCAAAGACGCTAGATCCTAAGTCTAGTGCGTCTGCCAATTCCGCCACACGCGCATACAATGATAATGGTGAGCCATGAAGGACTCGAACCTTCGACACCCTGATTAAAAGTCAGGTGCTCTACCAACTGAGCTAATGGCTCTTAATGGCTGGGGATATAGGATTTGAACCTATGCATGACGGAGTCAAAGTCCGTTGCCTTACCGCTTGGCTAATCCCCATTATGTATTTAACAGGGCGATCAATGGGCCTTGGACCCACGAATGCCGTAGCCACAATTCGGTACGTTAATCCATTCGTCACGACCACCATAATAATAAAACTGGTGGAGGATGATGGATTCGAACCACCGAACCCGTAAGGGAGCAGATTTACAGTCTGATGCGTTTGGCCACTTCGCTAATCCTCCAAAATGGTGCCGGCGAGAGGACTTGAACCCCCAACCTACTGATTACAAGTCAGTTGCTCTACCAGTTGAGCTACACCGGCATATTAAGTTAAATGGCGGAACTGACGGGATTCGAACCCGCGATCTCCTGCGTGACAGGCAGGCATGTTAGGCCTCTACACCACAGTTCCAGAGGCATTTCCATCAGGAAATTAATTGCGGGGGCAGGATTTGAACCTACGACCTTCGGGTTATGAGCCCGACGAGCTACCGAACTGCTCCACCCCGCGACATTGAAGGTACTTCTCAATATTATTAATGGTGGAGGCTGAGGGGATCGAACCCCCGACCCTCTGCTTGTAAGGCAGATGCTCTCCCAGCTGAGCTAAGCCTCCATACTACTATGACCCGTAGGGGATTCGAACCCCTGTTACCTCCGTGAAAGGGAGGTGTCTTAACCCCTTGACCAACGGGCCACATATCTATTATAAGAGCTGGCGGAGAGAGAGGGATTCGAACCCTCGAGACGCTTTTGGCGCCTACACGATTTCCAATCGTGCTCCTTCGGCCAACTCGGACACCTCTCCATATGGCTCCCCGAACAGGACTCGAACCTGTGACAACTCGATTAACAGTCGAGTGCTCTACCAACTGAGCTATCAGGGAATATTGGTGGAGCCAAGGGGGATCGAACCCCTGACCTCCTGCGTGCAAGGCAGGCGCTCTCCCAGCTGAGCTATAGCCCCATCTTAGAAATAACCATTAAAATTCTGATTATGTAGAGGTTAGTCTTACAGGCGAAAAAAAATCCCCAGAGAAGGGGCTTATGCTTGGCGGCGTCCTACTCTCCCAGGACCCTGCGGTCCAAGTACCATCGGCGCTGGAGGGCTTAACGGTCGTGTTCGGGATGGGTACGTGTGGAACCCCTCCGCTATCGCCACCAAACATGAATTTGCCTCGCAAATTCTAACTTCAAGGTTACACCCTGAAAACTGGATCCGAAACTTCATTGCGCCTTATCTTTAGGATAAGCCCTCGACCGATTAGTATTGGTCAGCTCCATGCATTACTGCACTTCCACCCCCAACCTATCTACCTCGTCGTCTTCAAGGGGTCTTACATACTGGGAAATCTCATCTTGAGGGGGGCTTCACGCTTAGATGCTTTCAGCGCTTATCCCTTCCGTACATAGCTACCCAGCGGTGCTCCTGGCGGAACAACTGGTACACCAGCGGTACGTCCATCCCGGTCCTCTCGTACTAAGGACAGCTCCTCTCAAATTTCCTACGCCCACGACAGATAGGGACCGAACTGTCTCACGACGTTCTGAACCCAGCTCGCGTACCGCTTTAATGGGCGAACAGCCCAACCCTTGGGACCTACTTCAGCCCCAGGATGCGATGAGCCGACATCGAGGTGCCAAACCTCCCCGTCGATGTGGACTCTTGGGGGAGATAAGCCTGTTATCCCCAGGGTAGCTTTTATCCGTTGAGCGATGGCCCTTCCATGCGGTACCACCGGATCACTAAGCCCGACTTTCGTCCCTGCTCGACTTGTAGGTCTCGCAGTCAAGCTCCCTTCTGCCTTTGCACTCTTCGAATGATTTCCAACCATTCTGAGGGAACCTTGGGGCGCCTCCGTTACTCTTTAGGAGGCGACCGCCCCAGTCAAACTGCCCACCTGACACTGTCCTCGTACCGGATCACGGTACCAAGTTAGAACCTAGATACGATCAGGGTGGTATCCCAAGGATGCCTCCTCTCAAGCTGGCGCTCAAGATTCAACGGCTCCCACCTATCCTGTACAGATCGTACCCAAATTCAATATCAAGCTGCAGTAAAGCTCCATGGGGTCTTTCCGTCTTGTCGCGGGTAACCTGCATCTTCACAGGTATTAAAATTTCACCGGATCTCTCGTTGAGACAGCGCCCAAGTCGTTACGCCATTCGTGCGGGTCAGAATTTACCTGACAAGGAATTTCGCTACCTTAGGACCGTTATAGTTACGGCCGCCGTTTACTGGGGCTTCGGTTCATAGCTTCGCTCCGAAGAGCTTACCACTCCCCTTAACCTTCCAGCACCGGGCAGGCGTCAGCCCGTATACTTCGCCTTGCGGCTTCGCACAGACCTGTGTTTTTGCTAAACAGTCGCTTGGGCCTTTTCACTGCGGCCCCCTCGGGCTATTCACCCTACCGAGGCACCCCTTCTCCCGAAGTTACGGGGTCATTTTGCCGAGTTCCTTAACGAGAGTTCTTCCGCGCGCCTTAGAATTCTCTTCTCGCCTACCTGTGTCGGTTTGCGGTACGGGCACCTTCTCCTGGCTAGAGGCTTTTCTTGGCAGTCTGAGATCATGACCTTCGCTACTATAATTTTCGCTCCCCATCACAGCCCAGCCTTACGATGTGCGGATTTGCCTACACATCAGCCTCACTGCTTAGACGGACATCCATCAGTCCGCGTCACTACCCTACTGCGTCACCCCATTGCTCATCACGGATTACGGTGGTACAGGAATTTCGACCTGTTGTCCTTCGACTACGCCTATCGGCCTCGCCTTAGGTCCCGACTTACCCTGAGCGGACGAACCTTCCTCAGGAACCCTTAGGCTTTCGGCGGATCTGATTCTCACAGATCTTTTCGTTACTCATACCGGCATTCTCACTTGAATGCAGTCCAGCGCTCCTTCCGGTACACCTTCAACCCGCATTCAACGCTCCCCTACCCCTGATGCAAAGCATCAAGCCATAGCTTCGGTGGTGTGTTTAGCCCCGTTACATTTTCGGCGCAGAGTCACTCGACCAGTGAGCTATTACGCACTCTTTCAATGGTGGCTGCTTCTAAGCCAACATCCTGGTTGTCTGTGCAACTCCACATCCTTTCCCACTTAACACACACTTGGGGACCTTAGCTGATGGTCTGGGCTGTTTCCCTTTCGACAATGGATCTTAGCACTCACTGTCTGACTCCCGGAACTAAATCTATGGCATTCGGAGTTTGACTGAGCTTGGTAACCCTTGCGGGCCCCGCACCCAATCAGTGCTCTACCTCCACGATTCTTCTTTCCGAGGCTAGCCCTAAAGCTATTTCGGGGAGAACCAGCTATCTCCGGGTTCGATTGGAATTTCTCCGCTACCCCCACCTCATCCCCGCATTTTTCAACATGCGTGGGTTCGGGCCTCCAGTGCGTGTTACCGCACCTTCACCCTGGACAGGGGTAGATCACCCGGTTTCGGGTCTACGTCCACGTACTCAGTCGCCCTATTCAGACTCGCTTTCGCTGCGGCTTCAGCTCTTCACCTTAACCTTGCACGGGAACGTAACTCGCCGGTTCATTCTACAAAAGGCACGCCATCACCCATAGATCGGGCTCTGACTTCTTGTAAGCACACGGTTTCAGGATCTATTTCACTCCCCTTCCGGGGTGCTTTTCACCTTTCCCTCACGGTACTGCTTCACTATCGGTCGCCAGGGAGTATTTAGCCTTGGCAGATGGTCCTGCCGGATTCATACGGGGTTTCACGTGCCCCGCACTACTCGGGATCCGTCTCGGAGAGAACAAGTTTTGAACTACAGGGCTTTTACCTTCTCTGGCGGGCCTTTCCAGACCTCTTCATCTAACCGGTTCCTTTGTAACTCCATGTGAGACGTCCCACAACCCCAAGGAGCAAGCTCCTTGGTTTGGGCTAATCCGCGTTCGCTCGCCGCTACTGACGGAATCACTATTGTTTTCTCTTCCTCAGGGTACTTAGATGTTTCAGTTCCCCTGGTCTGCCTCTCACTCACCTATGAATTCAGTGAGTAGTGACTGTCGATGAAGACAGCCGGGTTTCCCCATTCGGACATCCCCGGATCAAAGCTTGCTTACAGCTCCCCGAGGCCTTATCGTTGTTCGCCACGTCCTTCGTCGGCTCCTGGCGCCTAGGCATCCTCCGTGTGCTCTTTGTAGCTTAACCTAGTATCTACATTGTAAATACGATATGCTACCTTTATTTCACTTGTTTACACAAGATCAGCTTAAAGGAATATTCTAAAACGCAATTTCGTTTCGGTATCCAGTTTTCAAGGTGCAATTCGAGAGTTTGAACCCTCAAAACTGAGCAACGAGTGAGTAAGTTTGAAGCTTATGCTTCATATTTGAATGTTTCCATTGCAGGAAACGATTCTCCATAGAAAGGAGGTGATCCAGCCGCACCTTCCGATACGGCTACCTTGTTACGACTTCACCCCAATCATCTACCCCACCTTCGGCGGCTGGCTCCTTGCGGTTACCTCACCGACTTCGGGTGTTGTAAACTCTCGTGGTGTGACGGGCGGTGTGTACAAGACCCGGGAACGTATTCACCGCGGCATGCTGATCCGCGATTACTAGCAATTCCGACTTCATGTAGGCGAGTTGCAGCCTACAATCCGAACTGAGACCGGCTTTTCTAGGATTGGCTCCACCTCGCGGCTTCGCTTCCCGTTGTACCGGCCATTGTAGTACGTGTGTAGCCCAGGTCATAAGGGGCATGATGATTTGACGTCATCCCCACCTTCCTCCGGTTTGTCACCGGCAGTCTGCTTAGAGTGCCCAGCTTGACCTGCTGGCAACTAAGCATAAGGGTTGCGCTCGTTGCGGGACTTAACCCAACATCTCACGACACGAGCTGACGACAACCATGCACCACCTGTCTCCTCTGTCCCGAAGGAAAGGCCTATCTCTAGACCGGTCAGAGGGATGTCAAGACCTGGTAAGGTTCTTCGCGTTGCTTCGAATTAAACCACATACTCCACTGCTTGTGCGGGTCCCCGTCAATTCCTTTGAGTTTCAGTCTTGCGACCGTACTCCCCAGGCGGAATGCTTAATGTGTTAACTTCGGCACCAAGGGTATCGAAACCCCTAACACCTAGCATTCATCGTTTACGGCGTGGACTACCAGGGTATCTAATCCTGTTTGCTCCCCACGCTTTCGCGCCTCAGCGTCAGTTACAGCCCAGAGAGTCGCCTTCGCCACTGGTGTTCCTCCACATCTCTACGCATTTCACCGCTACACGTGGAATTCCACTCTCCTCTTCTGCACTCAAGCTCCCCAGTTTCCAGTGCGACCCGAAGTTGAGCCTCGGGATTAAACACCAGACTTAAAGAGCCGCCTGCGCGCGCTTTACGCCCAATAATTCCGGACAACGCTTGCCCCCTACGTATTACCGCGGCTGCTGGCACGTAGTTAGCCGGGGCTTTCTTCTCAGGTACCGTCACTCTTGTAGCAGTTACTCTACAAGACGTTCTTCCCTGGCAACAGAGCTTTACGATCCGAAAACCTTCATCACTCACGCGGCGTTGCTCCGTCAGGCTTTCGCCCATTGCGGAAGATTCCCTACTGCTGCCTCCCGTAGGAGTCTGGGCCGTGTCTCAGTCCCAGTGTGGCCGATCACCCTCTCAGGTCGGCTACGCATCGTCGCCTTGGTAGGCCTTTACCCCACCAACTAGCTAATGCGCCGCAGGCCCATCCACAAGTGACAGATTGCTCCGTCTTTCCTCCTTCTCCCATGCAGGAAAAGGATGTATCGGGTATTAGCTACCGTTTCCGGTAGTTATCCCTGTCTTGTGGGCAGGTTGCCTACGTGTTACTCACCCGTCCGCCGCTAGGTTATGTAGAAGCAAGCTTCTAAACAACCCCGCTCGACTTGCATGTATTAGGCACGCCGCCAGCGTTCGTCCTGAGCCAGGATCAAACTCTCCATTAAAGACCAACCGAAGTCGGTTTATAGAAAGAGCGATTAGCTCATTTTGAAACTGACGAGATAAAAAATATCTCTTGTTTGATTTTACGAACAAAATCATTTACTCACTCGTTGTTCAGTTTTCAAAGATCAAATTCTTTTTCGCTGCATTTTTCAGCAGCTATAAGATCATATCATGTTCATTTCAAAAATGCAAGGGTTATTTTTTTCTTCTTTTCGAAGGTTGTTTCGCCCTAGTTATTCTTTTTCGAAACGGCTGTTTTGTTGTCAGCTCAAATAATATACCATTTAGCTTTACTGATTACAACTTGTAAAAAATTCCAATTAATAACCGCCAACCGATTTTTTTCAACATCAGTTCTACAACTGTATCCATTAAACCTTTGAATTTGTTTTTCTTCATTATAGACATCGTGAGTATTTAACTGGATCTATTGCATGCAGGCAATTGCTTTAGAGCAAGCATCATTAGCTAAAGTCCGATAATGACCTTGTTTTTGAATACCATAAAACTAATGCATTTAAGTGTATATTGGAGCATGAAAATCGAGATCCAACAAATGCTAAAATGGCGGAGGGTCAATTCTCAATGGTTCTTCCATTGCTGGTCTGAAAGCATTTCCGGCATACGGCGCTTACGTGGCACCAAAACATGCAATTCAAGGTCTTACCAATGAAGCGAGCTGGCGATCCAGCAGTTGCAAAAGGTTCGCTTGATTCTCTCTGACGAAGCTTCCTATATAATTGGATCAACGTTAACGATTGATGTTGGCTTGGTACTTTTTAAAATTACTTACCCCAAAAAATAGCATCCTTGTATATTTCACATATATACTTTCCCATCACCGTCAGCATCACCCCCATACCTCTGGATCAGCATCAGGCTCTTCTTTTTTTCAGCAGAAAAGTAGCCTTCTTCCATAGGTTGTCAGTCCGGTCATTCTCACTACATGCAGAACCGTGAAATACAGTCCACTTACAGAACTAATCCGCGTCAGAGAATTCTTTTATAGAATGCACGTGGTAAAAGAGGCTGTCCTTTGAACAGCCTCTTTTCTGTAATATGTTTACTTATTTAATTCGTTAGTCTGTACGTTACTGATGGATGCCTGCTTTTATTGCTGAGTCAAAATGATTGGACCGTCTGCTGTAATTGCCAGCGTATGCTCGTATTGTGCCGACAAACCGCCGTCCAACGTACGCGCGGTCCAGCCGTCCGCATCAATTTTACTACGGTATGTGCCTGTGTTGAGCATCGGCTCAATTGTAATGACCATGCCCTCTTTCAAGCGTGGTCCACGGTGCGGAGGTCCGTAATGTGGAACCTGCGGTTGCTCATGCATTTCTTCCCCGATGCCATGCCCAATAAATTCGCGTACGACCGAGAAGCCTTCCGCTTCCGCGTAAGTTTGGATCGCATGGGAAATATCCCCAATCCGATTACCAACAACAGCTTGCTCAATCCCTTTATACAGAGACTCTTTGGTAACGTCCAACAGCTTTTGTGCCTGCTCAGACACATTCCCTACCGCGTACGACCAAGCAGAATCTGCCAACCAGCCATTCAGGTTCACAACCATGTCGATCGTCACGATGTCGCCGTCCTTCAATGGTGTTTTGTTAGGAAAGCCGTGGCAAATCACATCATTAGGTGAACCACAAGTTGCAAACTGGTAGCCGTTATAACCCTTTTGCTCCGGCGTTGCGCCGTGCTTCTTCATAAATGATTCTGCAAAGGCGTCAATTTCCAGTGTCGTAATACCCGGCTTAATCATTTTGGCAATTTCCCGGTGGCAAGCAGCCAAAATTTCGCCAGCTTTTTTCATATTTTCAATTTGTTCTTTGGTTTTAATGATAATCATTAAACGTTCTCCTTCTTATCCGTGTTCGTTCCACTTTTCGCTGCTTCTTTTTTCTGCTTCTATTGTAACGCTAAAAGCAGTGAAATGGAACCGATGTCAATTGATACCGTTTACAGGGGCTTAAACGGGGTTTATAATACTCCATAATTTGTATACAAGTATGCAAAATTATTTGCAAGATAGGAGTATTCTATGAAATATCCAACAACCTGGTTACAGGGCGCATCGCTTGGAGAGAGGATTGCTTGTGAACTCCGACTTCAGATTATACGCGGTATGCAGACACCCGGCACTGTTCTATCTGAGAATCAGATTGCTACCGATTTTGGTACCAGTCGTTCTCCTGTGCGTGAAGCCATGAAAGTGCTCTCAGGCGAAGGACTTATCCGTTTGGAGCGCATGGGGGCGGTTGTGATCGGCATGACACCCGGTGATATGGAGGAGCTATTCGACGTACGAATGCTGATCGAGCATTTTGTTGTTCAAAGGTATGTACATAGGGATAATACCATATTGGTAACCACTTTAAATCAGATGATCGACAAAATGGAAGTCGCTCTCAAGCACAGGGATATCGCTGAATTTTCTCTTCAGGATTTTAATTTTCATGAAGCTCTGGTTCTGGAAGCAGGCCATACCCGTATTCTCCATACCTGGAATGGTATGAGACAGTTGATCCTGACAGTTATGCTGGCTGCGACAGAACAACGATTTGCGTCTAACATCGAAGAATCTCAAGTCACAATTCGCAAGCACCGCACCTTTGCAAATGCTTTAAACCAAGCGAATGCCCAGGAGTTGTCACGACTTATCGATGAACATTATCGAGACACCCGCAACGCGGTTAACGATAGCGTTTTGTCCTCCTATAGAAAGACATTATCCTAGTTGCAACTTGCTTAGCAAAGAGCCAATGTACCGCGTCTTTATGCGTGCTCCAGCTGACGCGGCTCTTTTTCCAGACTCAATTGTCGACAAGTATACAATTATCTATACATATTGTTGCCTTCATTCTTTTAAATGTTATGGAACCATTCTCTCCCTGGTCGCTTTCGGTTTGATTATGCTGCTGAATGTGTTAATTTAACGATAATGAGCTAATAAGGTAAGTGAAGGGGAGAATGAATATGACTGAAACCCGATATATGATCGGCGTCGATATTGGCACAACCAGTACCAAGGCAGTGCTTTTCGAAGAAAACGGCAATATTGCCGCGCAGCATCATGTGGGCTATCCACTCCATACACCTGAGCCAGATGCGGCAGAACAGGACCCTGAAGATATTTTCAAAGCTGTCGTAGCGACGGTGCAAGAGGTCATGACACAAAGCGGAGTACCCGCCGAACATGTGCTGTTCGTCTCCTTTAGTTCGGCTATGCACAGCGTACTGGCGGTAGACAAGAACGGTAAACCACTGACCGCCTCCATCACTTGGGCAGATAACCGTAGTGCCAAATGGGCTGAAGCGCTCAAACATAAATACAATGGACACGATATTTACTTACGCACTGGAACGCCCATTCACCCCATGTCACCGCTGACGAAACTGATGTGGATTACACGAGATTTACCGGATGTTGCGGCCCAGACGTACAAATTTATTTCTATAAAAGAATATGTCTTTGCCCGGTTATTCCACCAATATGTCGTGGATCACTCGATCGCCTCCGCTACCGGACTCATGAATTTGAAGCAGTTGGATTGGGACGAGGAAGCGCTCACTATTGCAGGTGTGACGAAGGAGCAACTGTCCGAACTGGTGCCGACAACTCATGTGCTAAAAGGGCTTGACGCAGCCTATGCACATGACATGGGCCTGCTGGAGACGACTCCTTTTGTGATCGGAGCCAGTGACGGTGTCTTATCCAACCTCGGTGTGAATGCAATCAAACCTGGAGTTGTCGCTGTTACCATCGGCACCAGCGGAGCCATCCGTACTGTAGTTGATAAGCCTCTCACCGATGCCAAAGGGCGCTTTTTCTGTTACGCCTTGACCGAAAAGCTGTGGGTCATCGGCGGCCCGGTGAACAACGGCGGTATCGTTTTCCGCTGGATACGGGATGAATTTGCAGCCTCTGAGGTGGAAACTGCCAAACGCTTGGGAATTGATCCGTATCATGTACTGACCCAAATCGCGGAACAGGTGCGTCCCGGCTCGGACGGTCTGCTTTTCCTTCCGTATCTATCCGGCGAACGCGCTCCTCTGTGGGACCCAAATGCGCGCGGCTCCTTCTTCGGCTTGTCCCTGCGGCACAAAAAAGAGCACATGATTCGCGCCGCACTGGAGGGCGTACTGTTCAATCTGTATACAGTCATGCTCGCTATGGAAGAAGTCATCGACAGACCGTCAGTCATTCATGCCACGGGTGGATTTGCACGCTCGGAGCTATGGAGACAGCTCATGGCGGATATTTTCGACCAGGAAGTCATTATTCCCGAAAGTCTGGAAAGCTCATGTCTAGGTGCAGCTATTCTAGGCTTGTACGCGTTAGGGCGAATTGATTCGCTAGATGCAGTATCCGGTATGATCGGCACCACTCATCAGCATAAACCTGCGGCAGAGCATGTAGATATCTATCGCGATTTACTGCCGATCTATATTCGCATTTCCCGTAAATTTGAAGAAGAGTTCAAGGATATTGCAGAATTTCAGGCCAAGTCCCTACAATTTTAAATTAGTGGAACCTGTTCTAACACTGTTGCGTATTATCGTTTTATAAGACCTGTCTATGTCAGTTGGATAGGATAAGAAGGAGGATTAGACGATGCTCAAAAACTTACTGCACCGCCTGCTACATTCCACCTCTCATTCCCATAAGCGGCGATACAGCAGCTCAGATCGTTATTACGACCGTAAACGCCATTCTTCATCAGACGGATACAAGAACAGCCATAACGGTCACCGATATTACAAGGATAAACGCCGTCATTACTCCAGTTCCTAGCCAAACCACACGAAGCAGGGGCGGAGTACAACGTAACACAGAAGCAAACCACAGGCTCCTTAAACTTATAAAGCGAAGCCCCTTCTCATCAAGGGCCTTCGCTTTATTGTTGTGCGCCCTTCGTTTTGCAGAGCAACATCAGTGCACTTTACAGGAAATTGTCTATAACCGAAATTACATAAATTACAGAAACAGAGTTTTAGAGATAATCACCAGCAAAATAAACAGTACCAGAATCGCCCCTACAGAGGTCCAGGCACCTACACCGCAACCCATACCGCCTACTCCGCACATATGACTCATTTACAACACTCCCTTCGCTCATTTACAGGATCATTGTATGTAGACCTGGCCTAATGCGTAAGGGGGGCATTCCCCCATTTTTGCGGCGAATGCCTGTTTATTTTCAGCTACCATTCTGGATTAACCTCTAGCAGCAACAATGCCTCCTCCAGCTCCTGCATAAACTGTCGACTGTTTTCATAACGTGGGCGAATTTGAAAAAGCCGCTCCAATATATGACGCACTGGTTGACTTAATACTAATTCTTCCTGCCAGCTTCCAGGCGGTTGATCCGGCTGAGGCTCATAACTGCTATACAGCATAAAGAGCATGAAATGCCCGATATCGTACAAATCGCTGTAAAAAGCGACATCTTGTCGCTCAGGTGCGCGCTTTTCCAGCATGGCTTCGGTGAATACATCCTCCTGTCGTTCTCCCACGGCCAGAGCAAGCCCAAAGTCGATTAGGTACGGCATCCCTTCGCGGTGAATTACGTTAGGGATGCGGATATCACGATGGATATATCCCCGTTCATGCACATGCAAAACTCGCTCCATTAACTCTAAAATGTAGACGATACATTCCTGTTCCGTAAAGGAACGCTCCTGTTCAAAGATAAGCTCCTCCAAGGTCATACCGGAGACGTATTCCATGACCATATACATTTCGTCCGAATGTATGTCATTCTCAAGCAGCTTTGGAATATAAGGATGCTCCATCTGTCGCATAATGTGAGCCTCGCGCTGCAATAGCTGAACTGCCTGCGCTCGTTTGCTCGGTCTGGGCAGTTTGACCGCCACCTCCTGCCCGCTGTGCCGATCCAGACAGAGGTAGGTTAAACCATAGCTACCCATGCCTAAAAGCGAACGAACACAATAACGTCCGCTGAGCAAATCACCAGGCTGTTTGGGATAATCCATCCATGATTCATAAATATTCCGCAACCAAGCAAACATACTTAGATCCTTTCTTATACATGCCGCACCACGTTTCCTATGCGACTTGTCCTCGTATTCTTGTATTCCGTTATTATATCATCCACGCCAAAAGACCATCAGAACCGATTAGGTCTGATGGTCTTATTAGACAAGATAATGTTCGTTATGCCTCTCTACGGCTACGCGGTGTCAGACCGAGCCAGGACAACAGCGAACTGCGCGTTTTGCGTTGCCGGCCCTGGTAGGTACGTAAATTAGTGATTAACTGCCGATCCCGTTCTTCCTCGACCCTTTCTTTCATCCAACGTTTATGATCCTCCAGTTGGTTAGATAAGCTAACATTCTTCTCCACCAAACGGCTATGCTCTGCTTCCAGTTCCTCCAAACGGCTCCGCATTTCCGACAAAGCGGTTTGCACCATATCCTGCATCTGCGCCAGCTCTTGCGGCTCTACAGACTCCTGTGTTTGTACGGATACAGGTGCTTGCTCCAATCTATATTCAATGGCTGATGTCAAAGTCTGAAGCTGCTCCTGCGGTTGCATGGGTTCCTCCGACAATTCCTGAACGCTCATTTCATCCTCTAACTCTGTCAGCTCAACCGTAGCAGCAGCTTGCTCCTGCACGACTGTCTCTTCTCTGTTCTCAGCCGCCGCCATTATTTCTTGCCAGGTTGCGGTCAGTGACTCAGCATCCGAGATAGGTGGCAAGCGGAATTCTTCATCCTCCAGTTGGAAGGGAGCGGTTATTCGCTCAAGTACCACCTGAACGGATTGCTCCATCGTCATATGCTGCTCACGCAACGCCCTCCGCATCACCTTCAAACAATCAACATCCCCAGCACTGAACATTCTCGACTGATTAGCGGAACGCTGAAACACGTATCCCTGTTCTTCCAGCGCCGCTGCATATTTACGAAGGGTACTCGCCCCAATTCCCAGTTGCTTTGCTGCTTCCGTCGTCGACTTGCTTTCTTCCATTTAATCATTACCTCCCCGGATGGTATGGAAAGAAATAAGCTTGTATATGTAGAATTCGCGGAAAGTATTGGAAATCCTTTGGCAAAAATGTTCTAATAATGCAGACTACTAAGAACCTTTGTCATAAACGAATACATTATAAAAATACAAGAAGCGACATCGCTGAGAATGCCCCTTCACTATATACTCTTAAGGTTCTTTATGAAGCGTCACATAAATGTCACACTTCCAATAATATCATGGCAACATTTCTTCCATGAATATGGTCCATGTTATGATTTATACGAAAACCATTTATAAATAAATGGATATATTCTATCCTGCCCTCCCCTAAAAGAATATTGATAATCCTCGCTTATTCTTTAATTATTCCTAAATAGCTCTCCCTACTCACCTTTCGTTTTTAATTTATCGGAATGAGGGCAAAAAAATGGATATTTTCAAAAGATCAGCAATATGTTATGTTATGTAACGTAAAATGGATTTCAGGCATAATTTGTAGCATATTAACGTTCGCTGGAACGAGGAGGAAACATAAATGAAGGGGAAGGCAAGGAAAGTAGCGATTGTCGGCGCGGGAATGGTCGGTTCGAGCTGTGCCTACTCAATGGTCAATCAGTCCATTTGTGATGAAATCATGATGATTGACCGCACGTATGACCGAGCTTTAGCCCATGCACTGGATCTGTCCCATTGTATGGATTTTACGTCTACACGCACCAAGGTCCGTGCAGGCACATATGCAGACTGCACGGATATGGATGTTGTAATTATAACAGCTGGATCCAACCCTAAACCCGGCCAAGACCGCTTGTCTGTATTGGACGATGCCGTGCATATCACCAGAGAGATTGTGACAGCTATTATGGAGGGCGGTTTCGATGGTATTTTCGTTATTGCCGCTAATCCTGTCGACATTGTTACTTATCTGGTGCAGAGTATATCCGGTCTGCCGCGTAATAAGGTGATCGGCACAGGCACCTCTATTGACTCATCCCGACTCAAGACGTTGCTTTCTGAGGTATTTTCTATAGATCCACGCAGTGTGCAGGGGTATGCCTTGGGCGAGCATGGCGAATCCCAATTCGTGGCCTGGTCACACGTCACGATTGGCGGCAAGCCGCTCTTGCACATTTTGCGTCAGCATAAGGAACGATTCAGACACGTTGATCTGGATGACATCGCCCGTAAAACAAGGGATGCCGGTTGGGAGATTTTCACCCGCAAAGGTGCCACTTATTTTGGTATTGCCAATGCGCTGGCGTACATTACCCGTTCCATTTTGAATGACGATGGTAAAATTATAGCGATCTCTGCCGTATTGGACGACGAGTACGGACACACTGATGTCTGCACGGGCGTTCCGGCAATCATCGGCAGTAGAGGAATTCAGGAGATTATCGAACTTGAGCTAAATCCAGAAGAACAAGCCAAGTTCGACGCCTCTTGCCGCCTGATCAGCGAAAATATTCGCGCCATTTCAGACTTAGTGTAACCCCATAGAGCCAGTACCTTATTCAGAACACGAACCTGGGTACAGTAAAAAAGCTCCTTGCCCTCATTTAGGGCAAGGAGCTTTTACAGTTCCTATATTTCGTCTTATATCTCTTTATAACGAAATATCGTCAGGCCAGCCAACGCAAACAGGACAAAGCTACCCAGTACCACCATCAAGAGTGTATCCGTTGGCACCATGAACGCCCCAAAGTCGTCTCCCCCACTCGGCATCATCGCCAATAAAGGTTGTACCCACGGATAATACGGAGCATAGGTCTGAGAGTTGGCGATCAGCATATTGGGCACGGTGAAGACGAAATTCAAAGCAAGCGGTGCAGCAAAGCTAGACCACAAAAAGGACACCATCAGTTGCAGGGCGGCCAACGGCAGACAAGCAACCCAGCCTGCAAGCAGGCTTTGGGCGATCACGGTCCAAGGAATCGGCCCGTTCATCCCCTGCACAGCTCCAACACCCAGCAGCGCTCCTCCGAACAGCAGCTGAGTCAGTCCGACCATAGCCATAATGATGGTCAGCTTGGCTGCGTACAGACCCGTGCGGGACAACGGCAATGACATCAGCTGCTTCCAGCCGCCGCCCCCATGCTCGAAACGGCAGACTAGAGACCCAAACACGGCGGTCAGCATCGGCAGGAACAGCATTGCATGTATTGTAAGCATGGCAGCCAACAGCAACAGCCAGTTTCCTCCCGGATTCGCCAGTAAACCAACTAGGACGGCAATCGCCGGGCTGACGAGCGCAAGCAGCCAGACGGGCGATTTCGCCATTTTCAGGCGTTCGACAGAAAGTAACCGTACGTATCCTCCGAACATTACGCCACATCCTTTCGGCTAAAATGAGCTGCGGTCAGCAGGCTGAGAATTATACCTGTTGCGCATCCGATAGACGCGAATACCCACGCTTGTGGCGCAACCCATGCGAATTGCGGCCAAGCCAGCGGAAACCATTCGGACAGTTGGGAAGCGAATAAGCTGCCAATGCCTAACGTAATGCCCAGTGTTACAGGCAGAGCTTGATTATGGAACGTGACCGTTAGCCACAACAACAATACGAGTATAGGCAGCGTGCCGCCTAAGGGCCAGAACCCGAGCCGCAGTAGCTCCCCTATCGGTGCTGGCTCTCCCCCAAAGCCAAGAAGCATCCCCAAGGTCCAAGTCCCTACCGTCAAGAGTAGGCAGGACACGCACAGCATTCCAATGGCCAGGGTTAGCTTTGCCATATAAACACTAAATTTGGAAATAGGCAAAGCCAACAGCTGCTTCCAGGAGTTAGAGGTATGCTCCACATTCGCCAACATGGAAGCGACCATCGTAGCTCCTAACACAAGTGCAAGGGGAACAAACAGTGCGATGTTATCCATCAAGCTTTCCCATAAGCGGCCCTTATATCGCGGAATCAGATAGTCATAGCGGAGCCCAAAGTTCAGTCCCTGCATCGCCACCAGCCCAAGAGGACCGAGGAAGACCAGGAACCAGATTCCCTTTCTGCGTGCTTTGAGCAGATCTGCTGTCAGCGCTCGCAGCATCATAGGGAGCCCCCTCCTTTGCCCACCACCTGCATGAACATATCCTCCAGCGATTTGCGGCGTTCCTCCACACGATATACGGCATGTGTGTTTTCAACTAATCTTCTAACTAGCAGCGCAACAGCCGCATCATTCATGTTGTCAAAATCCAGCGCTGACCCGTCCTTCACTGAATGGTAGCCCTGTTCACGTGCAATCAATTGGGCTGCTTCCGGCTCCGATACTACGATCCGAATCCCCCCTGCGGACTCCTGACGAAGATTGTGAATCGTATTTTGGAAGACCAGTTGTCCTTCACGGATAATGCCGACGGTATTCGCCATATGCTCTACCTCACTCAGCAAATGGCTGGATACCAATACAGTGATCCCCCGCTGCTTGGGCATCGCCTGGATCAATTCGCGCATTTCCTGAATGCCCTCGGGGTCCAAGCCATTCGTTGGCTCGTCCAGAATAAGCACTTCGGGATTGCCGAGCAGGGCTGCTGCGATACCAAGTCTCTGCTTCATGCCCAGCGAGTAACCTTTAACCGGGCGTTTAGCGTGCTTGGTCAGCCGAACGACCTCCAATACTTCCGCAATGTTCTCTTTCGGCACATTCAAAATACGACGAATAGCCTCCAGATTTTCGACGGCGTTCAAATGACCATAATACGAAGGATACTCTACCAATGAACCGACTTTACGCAAAATATCGAGTCTATGTCTGCGAATATCTTTGCCGAATATACGGATCGTTCCTCGAGTTGGGCGAATAAGCCCAAGTAGCATGCGGATCGTTGTCGTTTTCCCTGCTCCATTGGGTCCGAGAAATCCGTAAATATCTCCCCGCGCTATTTTCAGGTCCAGCTGATTAACCGCGGCGCGGCCTTTGTATATTTTGCTGAGACTGTTCGTTTCAATGATTGATTCGTTCAAGTTCCTCACCTCGACACCTATCGTAACGCGCCAAGTTTAAAGCCAAGGGAACACTGAGTTTAAGTTTTGTTTAAAAAACAGATTCGTGTCCCGGCCGATGAACTGCAAATCTCCCTCTCCAAATTCATTTCGCGAGCCAATAGTTCTGTGATCGCCAGGCCAATTCCAGCTCCTTTTTCACTGGATTGCCGTTCCATTCCCGGGCCTTTATCTGCAATGACCAATGCCTCTCTCCCGTTAACCTTCTGAACTTGAATACCAATATACCGGCCTGAGGCAGCATGACGAACTACATTTTGAAAAAGATTATCCAGCAGACGGCGGAAGCCCTGCTCATCGACATTCCACACCATACTATGCTCGGGCAGGTCGATATCCACTTCAAAGCCTTCCTTTTCCCACACCGGATACCAGCTGGCCGCACACTCGCGCACCAGCCGCAAAATATCACGCGGTTCGTTATTCATGGTGTATTTGCCACTAGATAGGAGATTATAGGTCAGCAAGTTGTCGATCAGACTTCCAAGGTCTTTTAACTTATTTTCCATTAGTGTAATCGACTGCTTCCCTCTGCTGCTCAGGTTTTCTGCATCCAGTGTATACAGATGACTGCGCACAACCGTAAGCGGTGTTCGAATATCGTGTGACAGATCAGCGACCAGCCTCTTCCGTAGCTCCTCCTCCTGACGCTCACGTCCTCGGCTCTCTGCCAACTGTTCGACCATCCGATTAAAAGCCTCCTCCAGTTTGCCGATTTCATCCGGTCGACCGGTGGCAACGAGGATGGGCAACCCATCCTCTCCTCGCTGCGACATGGCAGCCTGAAGCTGCAACAACCTCCGCCGAATGCCTCCAAAAAACAGAAGAGATACGAATATAAAAGCTCCCAGAACCAATAGAATAAAAAGGAGATAGTACATCAACATGCCATTATCAGTAGACGACTGTTCAAAAAACGAACGGGGCACCTTTAATACCATATAGCCCTGATTCACATCATCCTTGCCCCCGCCGATAAAGGCCACGACTGTAAACGGCCCATCATAGCTGGCTTGCTTCATAAAAGCTATAGCCTGTGCCGCGCTCCATTGTTTTGGAATGTTAGGTTGGGTTGGCAGCTCTAATCTGGTTAACCCTGCGGTATCGACCCAAAATATTTGTGAATCCGGGAACATATTTTGCTGTATTTTACGCAGATGGGCTGAGACTTGCTCTGGATTAGCCCCCTTCAAAGCTATAGCTTCTCGGTGCCAGCTATTTTCAGTATGGGTCGTAGAGGGATAGTAAGGATTCGTAGGCTTGATATCCGTCTGCAAATTCAACAGTATGCTATATATTAAGGTTGTAACAGGCAATACAATGGGCAACAGCACCATAGCAAACACAATAATGACCAGATAGCGGAACAACAATGAATTACGAAACCGCCCTCCCTGACCTGGACGGGAGTTGAGATGTAATCCTGTCCACCTTTTACGCATACCGTTCATTATGCCTTCACCCGATAACCTACACCACGGATCGTCTCAATGATACGGGGTGTGGCAGGATCAATCTCCAGCTTTTCCCGCAAGTGCCGGATGTGGACCATCAAGGTTTTGTCTCCGTCGATATACGGATCTCCCCACACCGCCTCATACATTTGTTCCTTCGTCATAATCTGGCCCAAATGCCGCAGCAAATAAGCAAAAATATGATATTGCTTGCCTGTCAGCGTAATTTCCTCCCCGGTATCACGATTTACAATACGATTATCTGGAGGAAACACAGACAGATGCCCCAGTTGTAGAGATTCTTCGGATACGCTTCCTGATCGCCGCAGCAAAATTTCCATACGTGCTATGAGTTCATCGGGGTGAAAGGGCTTTGTCACATAATCATCAGCAAAATCCAATCCTTGCAGCTTATCGTCAATGGATGTACGGGCAGACAACATGAGAATGGGAAGCTCCGGGTACTCTTTCTTGAGCCGCTTCCCAATGGTGAACCCATCCAGACCGGGTAACATCACATCCAGAATCACGAGCTGGCACGTACGAGCTGCCTCCACAGCCCCATCCCCGCTGCGAAGCCAGGTTACAGCGTATTTTCGCTCTTCCAAATACTGATGCGTCCAAGCACCAATATCTTGGTCATCTTCGATGTATAGCACATTTGTTTTCATAATAGACACCTACTTATCGTTTTTCTTTTATGTAATGGGCATTATAGCATTTATGGTACATAACCCACTTAAAAAGGTTAATAACTACCTTATACGACATACGCTTCACAATTTCAAATTTGAATGCAGGTGAACAAGGAGGCCTATCAGATGCTGCTGGAAGCGATATACCACCACCCGAAACGTAATTGGGCTTTTGGTTATGATGATGAAACGATAATTTTACGGCTTCGTGCAAAGAAAAATGACCTGAATTCTGTTCACGTTCTTACCGTAGATAAGTACGACTGGGATCGTACTCGGCAGCTTATTTCGATGTCCAAATTTGCCACCGATGGCAGGTTCGATTACTACGAATGTACTGTAAAGCCTACTCACCGTCGGCTGAAATATGGATTTTTGCTGGAAGATGACGAGGAACGAATTTGGATGAACGAGGATGATTTCACGACCGAGGAACCTCAAAATGCAGACAGTCTGTTCCAATACCCGTTTCTAAATCCGATTGATATTTTGAAGCCACCCGCATGGGTGAAGGATGCAGTATTTTATCAGATTTTCCCGGAACGCTTTGCCAACGGCGACCCCTCCATTAGCCCGGAAGGTGCTGAGGACTGGGGTGGCACACCGCAAAGAGATAATTTTTTCGGTGGCGATTTACAAGGGATTCTCGATCATCTAGATCATCTAAACGAGCTGGGAATCAACGCCATATATATGACTCCTGTCTTCAAGGCGACGACCAATCATAAATATGATACTGAGGATTATATGGAGGTAGACCCGCACTTCGGGGACAAAAAGATATTAAAAAAGCTGGTGGAGGCCTGCCACGATCGGGGAATCCGGGTACTGCTTGATGCGGTGTTCAACCATTCAGGACGTACCTTTAAACCGTTCGTGGATGTACTGAAAAAAGGCGAAGCCTCACCTTACAAGGACTGGTTCCATGTTCATAGCTTTCCGCTGGAAGTGGTCGATGGCACCCCGACCTACGATACATTCGGGCTTGAACCGATGATGCCCAAGCTGAACACGGAACATCCTGAGGTAAAAGAGTACCTGCTGAATGTGGCAAAGCATTGGATTGAAGAGGTCGGTATCGACGGCTGGCGACTGGATGTGGCAGACGAGGTAGATCACGCCTTTTGGCGTGAATTCCGTACGACGGTCAAGCAGGCTAATCCGGAGGCGTACATTTTGGGCGAAATGTGGAACGAATCATCAGAATGGCTTCAGGGCGATCAATTCGATGCGACGATGAATTATCCATTCACCTATGCGGTGAATGATTTTTTCGTCAAAAAAGTGACCGATGCCCAGAGCTTCGCCTTCGCCATTGGACGCCAGCTTGCCCGCTATCCGCAGCAGGCATCCGAGGTTGCCTTTAATCTGCTGGATAGCCATGATACACCACGCCTACTGACGCTGTGCGGGGGCGACAAACGACTGATGCGGCTGGCTGCTTTGTTCCAGTTCACGTATATGGGCGCACCCTGCATTTTTTACGGCGATGAGATCGGCCTGGATGGAGATGCCGATCCAGGCTGCCGCCAGTGCATGGAGTGGGATACCGACAAGCAGGACCACGAGCTGTTCAACTTTTATCGTGAGCTGATCGCTCTTCGCAAGGCGCACCCTGTCCTTCGTGATCAAGGAAGCATCACTTTCCTGGAGGCACAACCGGAGGGCGCCTCACTCGCCTACGAGCGGCGCAGCGACGAAGAAGTGTTGCTTGTGCTGCTCAACCGTTCCGATGAGGATCACACTTTTGAATTGTCCATTCCAGAGCAGGAATGGCAGTTAGTCTTTGGCGAAAGCCGGTGGTCCGTGGGAGCAAAGGGGCTGCATGCCGAGCTTTTGCCTTACGGATATGCTGTGCTGAAGGCAACGCCTGTGCGATCAGTCAACTCTGCAAAAGAAGTTGACGACAAGATGCAAAGCAAGGCATAGGCTATGTAGACGCGGATGCTGATGAAAATACCTGCCGACTGTAAAAAAAGCAAGATCGCCGGGAACAAGTTATCCAACTTATTCCCGGCGATTTTTTTACGTTGAGGATATAGCTTTTTGTACAAGCTGATTATTTATTTTGGACATCTGTTCTTACTACCCCAACGTCCGACGCATTGATAGAAATGGGGTTACCGCCTTGTCCTGTTTGAGCTGAAGAAGATTGTCTAACGTCCACCCTAATTCTTTTGCCCTTAAAGCCAGTTCGTCTCCTTTTTCCCAATGCCATGGCCTCCTTAAGTCTTCGTGGCTTCATAAACCTCTCAATATGACCTAACTGTGAAGAGATATGCTATATGCATATGCCACTGAAGAAAACAGGTCTCGGCGAATATCAGATCATAGAGAAAAGAGGCTGTTAGTACCCGATCTGGCAAGCTCATCCAAAAAATTACAACAAACATACTAACAGCAAAAGAGCGGAACCTGCTTTTACAGGCTCAATGTGGCTTTAAAACCATCATTGAGCCTGTAGTGATTAATGATAGAGAATCATTGCTTATGTCAGTTTTCAACAAGCCAGTAGCCTTTCATGACTATCGTTGAGCGCTTGCAGATTCGCTTGTAGATGATTGAACATTTTAATCAGTAAAATTTAAAGCGTTTACAAGTTAAGCGGCAGGTTGCCGGTCAGCGACGATTGCTTGACCGGATCACTTTACAAATTGGCTTAAGCCAATACACCAAGAGCGTATCCAATAATTCCTATTGCGAATAAAGCAAAAATCAGAGCTATAGCATTCACTTTCTTTTTGAGCAGTCTCATGCATAAAAAAGTCAGCAAAAGAGGTAACAGTCCAGGTATCAATTGATCCAGAATCATCTGTATCGTCGTAACAACCTCTACTCCATCCGAACGGGTATATCGGGATACTTCGAGTGGTATATTCAGAGTAGTCCATTTAGATACGAGTGCGCCCATAACAAATAGTCCCAGGATGGAGGCCGATTCCGTAAGCTTTTGCAGCCGGTTTCCGGACATGTCGGACACAATCTCCGTCCCTTTTTGGTAGCCGTATTTCAGTCCGTACCACTTGGTAGCCAGGCGAATAACATTAAAGAGCAAGAAAAATAGGACAGGCCCGATAACGCTTCCGGACAACGCAATGGAAGCTCCTAATGCAGCCAGAACGGGGCGTAATGTTCCCCAGAAAATAGGGTCCCCTACTCCAGCCAAAGGTCCCATTAAGCCAACTTTCACGCCACTTATGGTAGCATTATCAATCGGCTGTCCATTGGCTTTCTGCTCCTCCATAGCGGCCGTTACCCCCATAATCGGTGCAGAGATAAACGGTTGAGTATTAAAAAACTCCAAATGCCGCTTTAGTGCTTCTTTTTGGTCTTCCTTCTTGCTGTATAGCCGCTTGATTGCCGGAATCAAGGTGACACAAAAACCAATCGACTGCATACGCTCAAAATTAAACGAGCCCAGCAGGAACCATGAACGGAAAAACATTTTGTTTAAATCGCTTTTGGTCAACTTTTTTTCTTCCATAGTACCCCACTCTTTCATTAAGAATTTCTTTAGAGCTCTTCAATTTCACCCACTTGATCTTTGCGCTGGCTATATTTGGGATTGAGCTGGATATACAGCAGAGCCAGAACCGCTCCCATGATTCCAAAGCCAACCAGATTGATGCTTGTAAATGCCGCGATGACAAAGCCCAAGAAAAAGAAAGGCATCAGATATTTGGCTGCCATCATGTTAATAACCATGGCATATCCTACAACGACGATGAATCCTCCTGCAATTTGCAGCCCTTTTGTAATGACCTCCGGGATGGCATCCAGCAAAGTCGTAACTAGACCGGTTTCGGCTGCAATAGCCACCAATACGGCAGGCAAAGCGACACGTAATCCCTGAAGAAGGAGGGCTATGAAGTGACATAATTCAATTCCTTTGAAATTTGAAGATTCGGCATATTTATCTGCCAGATGCTGAAAGAACACGGTAATCGTTCTAACAAAGATAGTTAACACTTGTCCGCCAGCCGCAATCGGAATCGCAACGGCAATTCCCGCACCGATCGATTGGTGCCCGACAATAACCAATATGGTTGAGACTACACTGGCCAAAGCCGCATCCGGAGCCATGGACGCTCCGACATTCATCCAGCCCAAAGCCAACAATTCCAGCGTACCGCCTAGAATAATACCGGTTTTGAGATCTCCCAGGACCAGACCGATCAGTGTACACGCAACTATAGGACGATGAGTCTGTCCTTCATCCAAAACACTGCCCATTCCGCAAATGGCTGCAACCAGCGTGACCATTACGATTTCAAAAACACTCATGTTTGACCCCCTCTCTTATGCGTACGTGTTGTTAAAACTGGACATTTTGGAGCTTGTTAATCAAATTAATTTTAGGATCACTGGCCACTTTTCTAATCTCCAGTTCTATCCCCTTTTCGTGCAATTTATAAAATGCCTCTACATCCTGCTTGTCTACGGACACTGCTCCGGTAATTTGTGTTTTGCCTTCTTTGAAGCACATTCCACCTACATTTACCGATGTAAACGGTACCCCACCTTCTACAACCCGCAGTACATCCGTGGGATTGGTAAACAGGAACAAGGTCTTGAAATCGTTATATTTAGGATTGTTATAAGCTTCAATCGCTTTCGCAATCGTGACAACATAAGCTTTAATCCCCGGCGGCGCCACTTGTAACAATAAGGTTTTGCGCAGCGTATCCGCAGCGACCTCATTGCTGACGGCGATAATTTTGTTACACTTCGTTTCCTTCACCCACACAGTAGCCACCTGACCATGAATTAGACGGTCATCAATACGAACAAATGATATTTCCATACCTATAATTCCTCCTCTGTTTGTATGTCCCGGATGACACGAAAAGACTTCATTGAATCCTGACCCGCACGGATGGCCAGATCACTCAGATTCTCCACGTTCTCCAGCCCTCTATTGGTCAGCAGGTCTACGATCATTGGCAGGTTTACCCCTGTTACAATGTCCATTTTTTCATACCTGGCCACAATCCTACTGGCCGCATTATAGGGACTGCCACCAAACAAATCGACGAGAAAAATCAATCCGTCCGTCCAATCAATT
This sequence comes from Paenibacillus polymyxa M1, assembly GCF_000237325.1. Taxonomy (NCBI): domain Bacteria; kingdom Bacillati; phylum Bacillota; class Bacilli; order Caryophanales; family Paenibacillaceae; genus Paenibacillus; species Paenibacillus polymyxa. The sequence goes on along the minus strand of NC_017542.1, from coordinate 559,392 downwards.
GTTTCCAAGGCCGCTTTGTACTTCTCAACAAGTCCGTTAACACTTTCACCTGGTTCAAACGTTACACCCACCACATTTTCCAGATGGCCGAAAATCATTTCCGTGGATCTTAGGATCTCTTCGGAAAATTTTCCATGAGTGCCAACAATAACACCTATCATTTGTTTCACCCCCTCCTTGCATCCTTCGCCTATACTTATATGCAAGTCTCATGCCAAGATTCTGTATGATGCGATTAACTATCAAAAAAAAGACCAAACCCTCGGCTGCTCCGGGAATTTGGCCTTTTCTCACCAACTACTTATTATCCTTATCCGCATGATTAATACACATCCAGCATCGTTTTATACACTTGCGCCACTACTTGGGGATACAGTTATATACTTCGCTTAGGATTTCGCAAATATAATATTTTTCATCATTAGTCAGCTTAATGTTAATACTGGAGGCAAATATATTGCAGGAACGGTTCACCACATCGATTAATCGTTGGTCAAGCAAGGATACATCCTCTTGATACACTAGCCCTTCTCCAATGACCATTCGTTCCAGCGCATGAGCCGTATGAACAGCAAGCTGAACCTTCTTTGCATAATGGAAATCAGCCTCCAGTTCCTGTTCCAGCTGCTCGATAAATTTCATCAAAATCCCCAAAATTTTGTGAGGATTCAAATAAGTCATAAACTCCTTTAGCGTATCCTCACATAGATCTCTTACGACCACGCTTCCGTGTTCATGCATAACAGGCAACTGATTGTTGAGCAACAATTCTCTTAATGCCTGTTCACCGCTTGCCTCGATCAGTTTTTCCAAAGGGATAAACGGTACATTGAGCTCGCTTGGCCGCTTAACCCCAATCACCGCAAGAAGCGTATGCTTGGCCCGTAAATCCTTCACCACTTTATCCAATTCCCTGACCTTTGCCGGTACAACAACTATTTTCTCTTCGGTTAAGTCATAAACAACCTTCTCTACAAACTCCTTTAGCTTGGCGGCGGCACCTTTGCCGGAGGAACAGACCGTCACGATTACCTTATTACTGGTCTTTTCCGCTTTCACTCCAGCATTTCCAGTGTTATATCCACGAAAATCCTTCAAAGATTGATAAATTTCCTCTATATTCATATCAAAAATACTGGCCTTTCGCACAGCCTCCAACACAAGCGGGGTTGAAACCATATCGATAGTCTTCACCTTAATCCCGACACGTTCCATAATGGTTGCTTCAAGATTGAGCAAGGAGCCCATATCAACCAGCAGCAATACGCCTCTGCCATTGTCAATGTCCTTCACTTTATCCACAATAACTTCCAGGATTTCTCTAGGACTAACATCCAAAGGCATGTCTACTGCGCAAATATTTGAGCTTCCCAGCAGGCTGTCGACAACGCTAACGACACTGCTTGCCGTACTGTTGCCATGTGCAGCTACAATGATTCCCACATTTCCCTGGTGCTCCTCTTCTACCGATTTCAGAAGAATCGCCACATAGGTAGTCTCGGCATCGGGTACGTTGACTTCAAACTTGGACTCGATCAAATCCTTGATAATAAGTGCCAGTCTGTATTCTTCATCCTGATCATTCATCGGATCATAGATTTGTTTACTGACATATTTTTTCTCCCGGATTCGCTTTAAGAAGGCACTCAAATGAAGACTGAAGGCATAAACAAACCTGTCACTGTAATTTCTATTCAATTCTTTTTGAGCCATCTCTTGCACCTGTTCAGCGAACTCCAGAATATTTCTGCCTACGATCTTAAGAATCCGTTCCCGTCCCCCTTTAATGTTATAAAATCGGTTATAGAAACTTTTGATGTGAATATTGACATCTGTAGTTATAAACTTATTGATAAAACTGTCATCGAGTCCTTCTTCTTTGAGCATCCCTATCTTGTCTTCAATCAATTTGTACAGGTTGAACGGCAGTTCAGAAGCGTCTGCTTCATCCATTCCTTTGCTGCCTTCAGGAGTAATATACAGCGAGGAGTTGACCATCTCCATTTCGGCAATCTCCTTGCGGTTCTTCCCCATATTAAATAGACCTTCCTTGATATTTCCGGGCAAAATTTTAAAATCAAGTTCAATCTCTTCCTTATTTTCATGTATGCTGTTCAAAAATCCTTTGGCACACACAAGCTGAATGTTCGATTTCAACTGACCGATATTGCCATAGGTTACGCTGCCAATCAGCGCTTTTACAGTTTCCAATTCAACCCTAATGGGCTTGTTCACACGATGGGCTTCGTTTGCAAAGAGATGCTTCAGGATCAAAAACCGCTCCTCAACGGTCCGCTCTTGCAAGGAAGGAATGTTGATCGTAATCGGTATCCGTCTGATAAAGGTTTTCAACATAGAAGAACCGGGATCTTCGGTCGTAGCGCCGATGAGCAGCACATTCGCTTCCCGCTTACGCTCCGACTCGCCCAATTTGTTGTAACTGTTCGTGTCCATGAAATAAAATATCATTTCTTGGCCTTCTGGGGGCAGCCGATGAATCTCATCTAAAAACAGGATGCCCCCATCCGCTTTCTCAACCAGCCCCTCTTTCTCCCGATCAGCCCCGGTAAATGCTCCTTTTACATGACCAAAAATATGGGAAAGTAGCAGTTGAGGGTTATTGTAATAATCGGCGCAGTTAAATACGATAAACGGTGCTTGCTCTGAAAAGCGCTTCATATATTTACCATAATTATACATCAATCTAGCGAACATTGTTTTCCCAACGCCAGTCTGCCCCACAATCAGCGTATGTAAGCCCTTCGGCGGGTATAATATTGCCGCTTTTCCCTGCTCAACCTGGTTTCTCATACTCCCCATGAAACCGATTAAGGCGTGAAACGGATCCACTTGCTCTCCAGGCAGCAATATTTCATGAATGCTGTTGACTTGGATTTGTTTCTCTTTAAGCTGAACCCGAAAGGTCTCCTCGATCACCTGCTTGTGCAAAAACTTGACGGGTCTCCCCTTGATTTTAATAATCAAGTCGGCGCGTAGTAGGCTATTAAGCTCCTTGCTTACATTATTCCTTAACATATTGTGTTGATCGGCTATTTCCGCTGCCGTAATTCCACTGCCGTCCTGCAAGGCCTCTACCGACAGTTTCTTTGTCCCATTGGCAATATACTCTAAGATCTCATCAATTCGTTTCACGGTATTCCCCCATGCTGACTAGTTCTTATTTAATTAGTATATAAAAAAAGAAATAATCCTCTACAAGAAAATAAACTGACAAGTTAATCATTAATCTGATACCCTTTTTATTGAATCTATCCAAAACTCAAATTCAGCCTATTCCATTCACTTCTTTTCCAAGATCAAAGGTTGGCAGTATAATTGCATAAGCTTCACGAATAAGCTGCATAAAAAGTTATTTTTGTTTCCCAGTAAGGAGCTGAGATAAAATAATGCGCTACGGATTACAGCAAGAGCAAACATTCAGGCTGGCTATGACTCCAGAATTACGACAAGCCATCACGATTCTTCAATATTCTTCGGTCGATCTGATGTCATATCTTCATGAGCAAGCAAATGAAAATCCGATCATTGATTTGGCAGAGATCGATATGTCCATCGAAAGAATCAATACAGAAGAAGAATATTCGCCACGAAAAAATGATAATCCGGTAGACCTTCTGGATTTTGTCTCTAATCCCGCAGATAATTTATATAGACATCTTAAAGCGCAGCTTGGGATGGTCAGCGGGCTATCCAGGCTACAACAGATGATTGGCATGTTTCTGATTGGGAATTTAAATGAAAAAGGCTACCTTGAGCTGGATGTAAATATAGTTGCCGGAATACTTGACGTCCCCACCGATGAGGTTGAAAATATACTTGCCCTGATTCAAGGCTTTGAACCGGCAGGAATCGCTGCCCGCAGTCTGGAGGAATGCCTTCTTTTGCAGCTGCGATATGCCGGGAATGATGATGTTTATCTGGAAGAAATCGTGCGACATCACATAGTCAATCTTTCATGTAACCGCATACAAAAAATCGCAGATGCTCTGGGGATCGACATTCACATGGTACAACAAATTACCGATCAGATACGCAAGCTGAATCCTTGTCCGGGAGCGGCATTTGCTCCATATGAACGCCAGCATCATATAGCAGATATCTCAGTGGAGAAATTTAAAAACGACTACATTGTGACAGTTAATGATATCACAGTCCCACGCGTCGGGATTAATCCTTTTTACCAAAGTATGCTTCGAAAGCCGGCTATGGAGGAAGAGAAACGATTTCTTCGTGAGAAGATGAATACGGCATTATGGCTTATTCATAGCCTTGAGCAGCGCCGCCTGACCCTGATGCGTGTGGCCCAGGCTATTGTTGATAGGCAGCGGGATTTTTTTGAGCATGGCGTTTATCATCTGAAATCGATGACCCAAAAGGAGATTGCTGAAATAACCGGCCTGCATGAATCCACGATCAGCCGGGCGGTCAGTAATAAATACATGCAGACGCCCCGTGGATTGTTTGAACTCAAATATTTCTTCACCTCCGCCCTAGGATCGAAAGACGGAGATGCTACTTCATCAGAGAGCGCAAAAATGCGGATAAAGCAGATCATCGACGGTGAAGAGAAGCAAAAACCATTTTCAGATCAGGCAATCACAGAACTGATGGCAAAGGAAGGACTAGAGCTGTCACGCAGAACGGTAGCCAAATACCGAGAAGAATTGGGGTATTTATCCTCCGCCAGGAGAAAAGTGTATTAAAACTTCAGCAAGCGATTGTGAAAACCAAGAAGCAGCGCTATCACATTCTACCGGCTGCCTCCCTCGTAGAATCTCCAATAGAGAATAGGCCAACCAGTAACCTCTGGTTGGCCTATTCATATGACCTGAGCGAGTACAGCAGTCTACGCAGGTAGCGTCTGTGTTTTCAATTGCACGTACAACTGGTGTGTAACCTGATGTGGCTCAATACCCAACTCATCTTCCAATAAGCTGACGAAGCTTTCATAATGCTTTTGAGCAGCTGTATACTCGCCCAACTGGGCATAGGCTGTCAGCAGCAGACCACAGATATCATCTGAGTAAGGCTCCCTCTGTTGTAGGCTGAGCAAGCGCTGGATAGACTGCCGGGCACGACCTGAACGAAGCTCTTCCTTAGCCAGTTCTGAAGCACATGCCAGATACATATTGCGTAGTTTTTCTCTTTTTGCATACGCCCATGGATAATCGTGCTCCTCCAGATAATTGCCACGGTACAGAGCCAACAGGCTCTCGATACGCGGTGTACCGCCATTCCCAGAGGCCGCCCACTCGGAGATGCCCCGCTCGAATAGCTCCACATCTGTAACCCAGCCATTACGATTCAAACGATAGCGATCCAGGTTGTATTCCAGCTTCGTATCTTGCATCCGTTCTTTCAACGCCTTGCGGATTTGGTAAATGGACGTGTGTAGATGAACAACAGCCTTATCCAAATGATATTCGGGCCACAGCGCATCCAGCAATTGCTCCTTGCTAACCCATTCTCCTTCATGATGTAGTAAAAAGGAGAATAGCTCCTGCGACTTTAGTGTACGCCATTTGAATGGCTTTGCTCCCACGGCTCCTTGTCCATCCTCCGGAATTTCAAGCTTTTGAAAACAACGCACTTTGGGTAATTGCTCTGCTGCGACGACCGAGCTGGAAGGACGGGAATCTGCCAGCGTGGCTACAATCCGATCTAACGTTTTATTAAGCCGCCGGGCATGAACAGGTTTTAACAAGTAATCCAGTGCCTGCAGTTCGAATGCTTCAATAGCGTATTCCGAATACGCAGTCACAAAGACGATATGAATATGCGAGTCCAGCTGTTGAATCCACTCGGCGGCCTCCAGTCCGTTCATCTCCGGCATTCCGATATCTATAAAAACAATATCCACGCGTTCTGCCGCCAGATGATCCAACCCAGCTTGTGCAGACGTATATTTGCCCATGACCGTTAATCGTCCGTCCGCCTCCAGCAACCGTTCCAGGTACGTTAATGCCGACCTCTCATCATCAATCAATATCGCCTTCATCTGTGTCCGCGCCCCCTTCTTGCTGCAACCATCCATCACAATGCTCTATGACCAGGCTATCTGCTTTATCATCCGATTTTTAATTTCTTATATTTTATATATCGTATAAACTCGGGCGCGACATTAGCTTTTCTGGCCGATGTACTGTATTTTTTTATTCATTCAGTAGGGTGAGATAAGATCGTTTCCGGCACACGGAAGCTTACCGTCGTCCCTTGCATAGGATTGCTTTCAATCCGCAATCCTTCTCCATACATATGGATCAGACGGCGATGGATATTACGCAGTCCCACACTGGAGGATACATGCTCCTCCGACAGTAGCTGTTGTAGTCGCTCTGGTGGAATCCCTACGCCGTCATCGGTCACGCTGACCACAAAATCGGCTCCATCTTCTTGTACAATCACCCGCACTGTTCCACCTGTGGCCCGCTGCATCACACCGTGTCGTATCGCATTTTCCACGATGGGCTGAATGCTTAATGGCGGGATCAGCGACCGGATGTTCCTCCCTACCTCTATAGTTACCTGCAACCGTTCTTCAAAACGGGCTTTTTCCAATGCCACATACGATTCTACCAATTCCAGCTCCTTGCATAGCGGAACTGTATTCTCCCTGTTTTGAAAATCAAAGCTTCCCCGCAAGTACTGACTCAGCTCCATGAGCAGCTCCGCTGCTTTGTCCGGGTCTACTGCTACGGTCGAAACAATGACATTTAATGCATTGTACAGAAAGTGCGGCTTGATTTGCGCCTGTAAAAAGGCCATTTCCGAACGCACCGCTTCCTCTGCCGAATTACGCATGTTCAACAGGGTGCGTACACGCGCCTTTAATTCCTCCGCATCAACAGGCTTACGCAGAAAGTCATTTGCTCCGGCCATAAAGCCTGCATGGATATCGCCGGGCAGGTCGCGTGCCGTCAGCAGCAATACGGGTAGCTCGGAGAGAGAATACCCTTCGCGAATTCGTCGACACAACCCAATACCGGACATTTCTGGCATCATCCAGTCCGTAATAACTAGATCAAATCGGGCACGGCCATTCAGCAGCTGAAGCGCCTCCTCAGCATGGTCCACAGCCACCACACTACAACCTGTGGCGTATAACAGCTCTTCCAATACCCGAAGGTTAACCCCATCATCATCTACAGCCAGCACTCTGTAAGGAACATTCCTCACTTGCTCTAATCCATCCTCTTCAAGCGGATTCACACCCTGATTCGAGGTCACACCAGGCTTCAATATAACCTCAGACAAGACATCTTTTTGAACTTCATGTGCCGACGTACCAGTCTCCGCTAATGGCAGTGTAAAATAAAAGGTCGAACCCTTGCCCAATCTAGATTCTACTCGGATATAACCTCCATGCAGCTCCACCAGACGACGGGTTATGCCTAACCCAAGCCCAGTTCCACTATATCCTTTGTCCTCAGCATTCGCTCCTCGATTAAAAGGTTCAAATATGTGTGAAAGATGGTCTGGGGCAATACCTGGTCCGGTATCCTTCACACTGATTTCCATTTCACGGTTCCTCACCTTGGCAGAGATTACGATTTCGCCTTCCTCCGTAAATTTCATCGCATTACCCAATAAATTGTATAAGATCTGATTCAACCGGTCCTCATCTGCATCCACCTTGGGCAACGAATTAGGCCATTCTTTGACGAATTGGAGCTTTTTCTTACCTACGTTATGACCTAATACCTCTAGCACAGAATTCACGGCAGTCTGTACATTTACAGGCCGACGGTTTAAGGCTAATCTTCCATTTTTCAAATTAGAAAAATCCAAAATATCGTTAATCAAATAAGACAGTCTGCGCCCTACATTCACAATCAAGGCCAAGTTGTGCTTTTGCGGCTCATTGAATTGTGCCCCGTAGCGGTCTAGCATAGATTGAGCGATATTAATAATTCCATGTAGAGGAGTACGCAGCTCATGTGACGTGTTCGCCAGAAATTCGTCCTTTAACCCATCCAGTGTTAGCAACCGTCGTGATAGGTTCTCAACCTCCATGAACGAATGTACAAAACGTTTGGCCAGCAACAGTGTTTGAGCCAATACGAATATGAGCATTTCATAGGCTGTCACCCCACGTACATCTCCCCAGCCCAGAACATACACAAAACTAGTCACCACAATCATAAGAATGCTCATAATACTAATGACTAGCAGCGCAGCGTCATCCGTCCGTTGAAGAAGTCCACGAATCAGAATCAGTAATACATACCCCACACTGACTACACCAAAAAGAAGAATAAAAGTCTCAAAGGATGAAAGGACCAGTGTAGGCAACAATAGCCCCATACCCAGCATCAGTGCGGTTACAATATTATATAGAAGCAGCACGATTCGATTCATAACAATCTGTGTCGTCAGATGAACATACCGAATCAGAAAATAGTAGAACAGCGTCGAAGAGAACGATTGAATTTTCAATATCCATTCATAAGGCAAATCCGGCATCCCCCAGACTAGCAGCTTCTCTCCATGTGTCAGAATGTAAAATAGTGCCGCGATGCAAAAGCATGCTAAGTAAAGCAGGGCCTTCTCTTTTCTACGTAAAAAGTACAGCATGATAAAAAATACGGTAGGGATAAAAAATCCTGCAACCAGTACGGTGTCCTCTGCCATCGCTACTTCACGGCTATGCGTAATACTGGCATAATCCCCAAATAGCAGCGGATAAATGATCCCCCCAGAGGAATAGCTATAATTAGCCACATGCACGGTAATATCAGCCGAATGTCCATCTACTGCAGCAAATCCAACAAAGGGGGCGTTGCCCTGCTTGCCCTTGTCGGCCGAAACAGAGGGAATACCACTTGCCCCCACCTCTGCTCCGTTAATCCATACTCGGCTGGAGTTGCGAATATTTTGCATATGGATGCCGTACAGATTTTCCACTTTTTCAGGCAATAGTACACGAACATGATAGGTTCCATATCCAGTCGCCTGTCCCCCAGGCATCCACTGATTCCATTTACCAGGCACATCCACAATTTTGGCAGAAGATCCGGTGCCTAATCCCAATTTGGAGGAGTTTTGACGATTTCCCCAATCCTGATATCGCGTTTCCTGAAAAGATGAAGGCTGAAAAAGCTGATTAGGATAAAACTCCCACTCTCCTCCCAACTGTACAGCACCTTCCTTGTCGGGGTCCCAATTACGCAAATCAATAACACCGTTGTGAGCTTTCCAATGACTGTTTCCGGATAATACACCCGACACTAACGGATATACCGGCAACGCAACCGCAAGCAGAAGTATAATAAAAAATAAAACTCCCTGTTTTTTCATAAATCCCCCGCTCTTTTCAATAACGTCTATCTTTTTGTATCGGTTATTCTATCCAGCTACATTAGAAGATCTGTCCCATACAAAAAGGGACGTCCGCTCGCAGATAAAATCTGTGCGGAATCGTCCCCTTCTATACATCCTTGCACTTCCTATATTCCCCTTATTAAGGAATTATAACGTCATCAATACTACCGCCAGGAATCGAGCCTGAATCATCTCCGCTGCTAACGCTCGGTGGCGTTGCTTCACCACTGCTGTCGCTGCTTCCTGTTCCACTGTTATCGCTCGGCGGTGTTGCTCCACCGCTAATGTCGCCGCTTCCTGTTCCGCTATTATCGCTTGGCGATGTTGCTCCACCACTGCTGTCGCCGCTTCCTGTTCCGTTGCTATCGCTTGGCGGTGTTGTTCCACCACTGCTGTCGCTACTTCCTGTTCCGTCGCTATCGCTTGGCGGTGTTGTTCCACCACTGCTGTCGCCAGTTCCTGTTCCGTCGCTATCACTTGGCGATGTTGCTCCACCACTGCTGTCGCCGCTTCCTGTTCCGTCGCTATCGCTTAGCGGTGTTGTTCCACCACTGCTGTCGCCGCTTCCTGTTCCGCTGCTTTGTTGCTGGCTGTCTATAAAATCTTTATACTCCTGAATCGCATCTTCCAGATTCATGTAATTTTTCTTAAGTTCCGGCATAGGCAAATACTGGTCCAGACGATTGAATGCATCCACTACTCTGTGAAAGTAGACCGTCGTAGGATCTGTACCATTTACTGTAAGCAGATTGTTCGCAATGTTCTTGAGCTCATTGATATCAAGATCAGTTACGATCCATTTGGATTGGTAGTTCGCAAACGCTGTAATCAAATCCGTGTTAGCCTGGTCTACCTGCAGTTGTGTGCTATTCGGATTATTAAGCACAAGGTTTGCCAGATTAATTTGCCCCTGAAGTTCTTCGTTATCTTGATCAGTATAATGACGTCCGAACGTCTGAACTTCATTATTAGCCAAATTGATATTGAGGTTCAACAACATAGTATCCACCGCTATAGGTGCAGTATACTGGTTCTGTACCTGTTGCAGCTCCTCATATACAGGAACAACGTCTTGTAATTCAAAGCTGGACAAGCCTAAGAAAGTAGAGGCATGCTCTGAAGCAGAAGACAAAGCTTGCTGAGCCTCAGCGCTTAATGTGCCTGAATTTTGCAGCAAAATTCCATTGATCGAAGTCTGCATTTCAATGACTTTGTCTCTCAACTGTAGCCTTTTCTCATTATATTTTTCAATATAGGTCCCTTTAGCCTGACTTAATTGATTATAAGAGATCACCAATTGCTCCTCAGGAGTAAACGGCATAATAAGTGCAAAGTGGGCTTGTACTGTTTGTTGATCTAAAAGCTGCATTTCCGTATTCAAGTAATTACGAGCTACAGGGTCAGACAGCAGTTTGAGTTGAATATCTTGAACCAGCTGCTGCAGTTTTTCCCGAGTTGTAGCAGGCACTGGCGCAGTAAATTCCGTAAGCCTTTGACTCAGCTCCATGTTCAAGTTCAATACGTCCTGCTGGGTCATAGCAGTGTGCATCTTCTCTGTATATTCCTGAATCAGGTTGTCTAGTTCAGCATTTTGAGAACCACTCTGATCGTAGATAACCTGCGCTTCTTGTAAAGTATTTTTAAGCACTGAGAAGTCCGCTGCTTGCAGTGCCAAGAATGATTCTGTGGCACCTTCTATTTTTTGTTTCCATTCGTCCAACTGCTCCGTTGTAGATAATGGATTCAGATATACTTTTGATCCTTCCCTCACAATGGACTTGTAACGCGCTTTGTCAGTTTTCAAATTCTCCACACGATCCGTTACATCGAGAAAATGCAGATAGACATCTCTGAGTTTTACTGATGCTTTGTATACCTTTATTACTCGACCCAAGCTTTCTACTTCCCGATCCACAATATTCTGAGGCGCATTCCCTTCCAACACATTGTTGCCAAATCGAATAGCTTGACTTAGTGAGTCATCCCAAAGAGGCGGAAATTCGTCACCAACCATCCGGTTTTGTTCAAGGATAGTCGAAGCTAACTGAATCAGTCTAGTTAATTCCTGTGTTCCAATCACCGGTTCTGTGACTGAGGCTGTGTACACAGAAACATCCTGTTTCAATGTGCTGAGCGCTTGATCTACTTCTGCCTGCGTGGCTGCCGTATTGTTCAGTACCAGCATAGCTTGATTGATTGCTATAGACAGGCTTTCCTTCGCTGCGGCTGGGTAAAGCGCCTGATCTGTTCCACCCTCACCTGCACGCTCCAGCAGTTCTTTGGCTGCATGGACTTCCGTCTCCAACTGACTGCGGTCTACGCTGATAATGTCACTGTCGTGTTTTTTCTTATCTTTGCTGTCTGTATCCGTGATAACCGATCCAGCAGAGGATGAGTTCTTTGTACCATTGACGAGACCAATAGCTTCTTTCACCGCATCATAGTTAATGATAACATCCCGCGGCTGTTTTTGTTCCGGCAGGTTGAGCTGGTTGATTGCAGCCCCCTTGGCCAGTGTGATAAAAGGAACTCCCACATATTGTGATGCATCCAGCAAACCAATACTTCCGCTCACCAACAGCTTGCCTAGTCCCTGTTGTAATGAAACACGGCTAATCGCAGCATTTCCTTCGGTCATGATCGATGCATCATTTTTCAGCGTCAAGTTGTCAATCTTTGTCGTTCCGGTTGCTGTCAGCTTGGCATCCTTAGAGCCCAACTCCACACCAGACCATGTCGTATTTTCCAAAATGGCCGATACAGACTGATTTCCTGAACCTTTGATTTCCAATACGCCTGTGGAGGACATGTTTTTCAAGGTTACCGAACCATTGACGATCAGGCGTCCATCAAAAGACACACCCTTACCGTCAAATACGCCACCGTCTGCGTTAATTTCCAGTTTATTTACACCTGTGAGTGTACGCAAATTGCGGTTAAGGTCAATTTTTGCCCCTTTTAATACCGCTTTATTATTTTCACCGAACAAACCTTGCAAAGATCCTTCCAGCTGGTATGGGATATTTCCGATTCGAACAGTATTGCCCTCTGATTTCACTTCTCCTACTGGATGATCCAACAGGCTAACGAATACTTCCGCACTACTCTCCCGGTTCAATGGATTTTTCAAATCCGTTGCAGAAGCATCCTCTGATAACAAACCATAATTGCGAGCTACCTGAACTGCATTTTGCTGTGCGTCCGTAGTACCTGCATCCTGCAAGTCCATTGCGCGTACTAGCGATACGATCAGTTCTTCCTTGGTAATGGCATCTCCCGGACGGAACAGTTCTCCGTTGCCTGTCATATACCCGGCTGCACGTACAGCCTCAATATAGGGAGCACCCCATGCATCCGAGGACACATCCATAAAAGATGTTTGCGGCTGATTGTTAACTTCCAACTGGAACAGACTGCACAAAATTTTAGCCGCTTCTGCGCGGGTCAAATTCTTTTGTGCCATAAAATCGCCCTGATTACCACCTGTCATCAAACCCAAAGTGCGAGCTTGTGTTACAAATCCAGTTTCACTTTGCGTATCTGCTGTCGCTGCATAAGCAGTCTGGGCACCGCCCATCCAAGGCAGAGATACGATGGAGCCTGAAGCAATCCCCAGTACCATTGCAGATGCAATCCATTTATTTCGATTTACAAGTTTCAACATTTTCACTCCTAGACACTATTTATTGGCATATATCCTGTTATATCAAAGGCTTTAGTCATATTTAGTTCTACGATTTATGCAACCAAGGAACTATGCTAAGAGAAGTATACGAAACCCTACTGAACCGATTCTGAACAATTAGACCTATACGAATCATTCCGCAGCAAAAATGCTTGGCTTGGAGTTAACTCCATATGGCATAATATCCGATGTAAGCGGTGGAGTAGACTAGATTTGAAGAAAACCATATCTAGGAAGCGAGGTATAATCAAATGGACTATGTTAAGCTTGGAAATACCGGCTTGGATGTATCCCGGCTTTGTCTTGGCTGTATGGGCTTCGGGGTCGCTGAACGATGGATTCATCCATGGATACTAGATGAAGAGCGCAGTCGTCCAGTTATAAAAAAAGCTCTGGAGCTAGGCATTAATTTTTTTGATACCGCAAATGTATATTCAGATGGAACTAGCGAGGAAATTGTCGGACGGGCTTTAAAGGATTATGCGAATCGAGATGAAATTGTCCTAGCAACAAAGGTTCATTTCCGTATGCATCAAGGCCCCAATGGTGCGGGACTTTCCCGAAAGGCTATCATGAGCGAAATTGATAAGAGCCTTAAGCGACTGGGGACAGATTATGTGGATCTATACCAAATCCATCGCTGGGATTACAATACCCCTATTGAAGAGACAATGGAAGCATTACATGATGTTGTGAAGGCCGGAAAGGCAAGATATATTGGTGCTTCTGCCATGTATGCATGGCAGTTTCTGAAGGCATTGCATGTCGCTGAGAATAATGGATGGACACGGTTTGTATCAATGCAAAATCATTTAAACCTTTTATACCGTGAAGAAGAGAGAGAAATGCTGCCGCTTTGTAAGGAGGAAAAGATCGGTGTAATTCCATATAGCCCGCTTGCAGGAGGTAGATTGACGCGGGATACGCAGGAAACAACACATCGGTCTGAAACCGATCAAGTGTCAAAATCTAAATACGATGCGACTGCAGATTCCGATCGATTGATTGTGGATCAGGTTGCGACAATCGCAGAAAAACGTGGAGTTCCCCGCGTTCAAATTGCTCTTGCCTGGTTGCTGCAGAAAGCACCGGTGACTGCTCCCATTATCGGTGCTACAAAGACATCTCATCTCGAAGATGCGGTAGCTGCTCTATCAATTACGTTAACACCAGAGGAAATTGCGTCGCTGGAAGAACTGTATGTTCCTCATCCAGTAATTGGCGCTCTATAAAAATAGCAATGTGATAATAGTTTGGATATAAGAAACAGCAAAAACGCCCTATCCAGTTACATAGGGCGTTTCTTGATCAGTAATAACGCTAAAACCTGACATACCAACTATATATTTTTATATCCGTTTTGTTCATTAACCCCTGCGTGCTTTGCGGGAGAGCAGATTGCCCAAGGACTGAACACCTTGTACAAACACGACTAGAATGATAACAGTAATCAGCATTACCAGCGTATCAAAACGTTGATAGCCATACGCTATCGCCAGGTCGCCAATCCCACCGCCACCGACCGCACCAGCCATAGCCGTTGCACCAATCAGTCCAATGGCGGCTGTCGTTAACGATAAAATCAAAGAACTGAATGCCTCGGGTAGCAAAAAGTATCGAATGACCTGAAACGGAGTCGCTCCCATCGCATCTGCTGCCTCCAATATCCCCGGGTTGACCTCCAACAGCGAATTTTCCACCAACCTGCCGATATAAGGTGCTATATATATAATCAAGGGGACAATGGCCGCACTAGTCCCAATAGATGTATGCACAATCAGACGAGTTAACGGAATGATCGCTATCAGCAAAATAATAAACGGTAAGGAACGGACAATGTTAATGATCGGATTTAAAATACCGTACAGCCATTTGTTCTCCAAAATTCCGCCTAAACGGGTAACAACAAGTAAAATACCGATAGGAATCCCAATCAGAGCGCCAATAAATAATGATATGCTGACCATGAGCACGGATTCATACAAAGCTTCCCACAGTTGATCCCAAGTTATCGTGGTTCCTGTAATCATCATAGACTCTCCACCTCCTGAATATGGACTCCTTTGCTCTTGATAAAATCAACAGCCTGCTGAACGGCCTGCTGCTCACCGCGCAGTTGAAGTGTCATATAGCCAATCGTCGTTTCTTGTATCTCCGTCATGTTGGCAAACAAAATGTTCACATGGATATCATGCTTCCGAATCAATTCATGAACCACTGGGTCGGAAGCTGCCTGTCCGATAAATTCCAGCTTGTATATGCGTTGCGACTCTTGTTGCTCGAACGTTTGCAGTACACTATCCGGTACTTCATCGTGAATAACTGTGCGTACAAAGCTTTGCGTCGTTGGATGCTTCGGCTGCCCGAATACCTCCAGTACATCGCCCTGCTCAATGATTTCCCCCTTCTCCATTACAGCTACCTTGTTGCAAATCCGTTGAATGACCGACATCTCATGGGTGATGATCAATATGGTGATCTTGTATTCCTTGTTAATTTTGCGAAGCAAATCAAGAATAGACTGCGTGGTCTGCGGATCGAGTGCCGAGGTTGCCTCATCACAGAGCAAAATGGACGGGTTGCTCGCAAGCGCCCGCGCAATCCCGACACGCTGCTTTTGTCCGCCGGAAAGCTCGCTGGGATAACTATTTGCCTTATCCGATAATCCTGTGAATGCCAGCAACTCTGTTACACGCCTCTCAATTTCCCGCTTGTTGCGCTTGAGCAGCACCAACGGAATGGCAATGTTTTCGAATACTGTTTTCGATTCCAGCAGATTAAAATGCTGAAAAATCATGCCGATCTTCTTCCTTACTTTTCGCAGCCCCGAGGTCGAGTAGGCATTTAAGCTCTCCCCTTCGACAAGAACCTCACCGGTCGTTACTTTCTCCAGACGATTGACCAAACGGATAAGCGTACTTTTTCCCGCACCACTGAATCCGATAAAACCAAAGATATCTCCTTTATCCACTGTGATATTTATATTTTTTAACGCTTGAATGCTTAAGCCTTTTCTTACATAGGTTTTGGATACATTCCTAAGTTCAATCATAGCTCCTAACTCCTCCCGCTCCATCAAGTATGTAAAATCTCTCTGAGTTGATTTCTTTCCTATGGCACGAACATCGAATCAAATTTAAATCCGAGTATTTTAGTAAGTTTTATAGAGTATACTACTTCGATTTTATTGATGTCAATATGTGTTTTAAGTTTGGTGCAAGCATTTCTTTCTTTGCATAAATGAACATGATATTGCAGATGGTATGGAATAAGCCGAAGTATACACATCTTACCCGAATCAGGGCGGAAGCGGAGGAAGATAGATGAAGCAAATATTTACCTTGTGGCTATGCATTGCATTGATGGGGATGTCCACAGTTATGGGAGAATCAGCATCAGCTACCCAAGCTGTGGACGGACAGCCGTATCATTTTGGATTTAAAAAAAGTAAGGGAGGCGAGCTGCCTTCCATCGCACAAGAAGGATTTATGCACCTGATTGAAAGACAAGGCGGCATCTTTTTGGGGGATACGACTAAGAAAGAATTGTTTCTTACTTTCGACAACGGTTACGAAAATGGATATACTCCCAAGGTGCTGGATGTATTGAAAGCCAAAAAGGTTCCAGCCGCCTTCTTTGTAACCGGGCATTTTGTAAAAGACCAACCGGATTTGATGCGCCGCATGGCCAGCGAAGGCCATATTATCGGAAACCATTCATGGAGCCATCCTGATATGAGCACCATTTCTTCGGCAGAGATTCGGTCTGAGCTGGATCGGGTACGAACTGCGTCTGCAGAGCTGACTGGGCAAAAGGAAATGAAATATGTCCGGCCACCGCGCGGCATTTTTAATGAAAAAGCATTGGCATCCTGTCGAGAAGCTGGATACACGAGTGTGTTCTGGTCGGTGGCCTACAAGGACTGGGACACGAATATTCAGCGAGGAACAGACTATGCCTATCGCCAAGTTATGCAGCAGCTCCACCCTGGAGCGGTCATTTTGCTCCATTCTGTATCCAAGGATAATACCGAGGCACTTGGCTCGATCATTGACGAGGCTCGCAAGCAAGGATATGAGTTCAAAAGCCTGGATGACCTTAAAGTTAAGCACTATCATTAAAAATAGCATCTAGCTTAATGACTCAATACCGTCATCAGCCCGATCCACATCTGCCCTAGCAGACTGTGTGAATCGGGCTGATTAGTTTACGAATAAGGAAGGTCATGGATATCCGTCATGATTCATCACCATACTGAACTGGCTGCCTACGCGACTGAATCTATCCCCAATGAGGGGGAAAATCAAGAAGAGCGGATTATCGCCAAAATACGTGAATTGGCTGAAACAGTAACTATTTAGTCCAATGCTAAGGAAGGGGAGGTCCCTCTATGGGCCTTTCCTTCCTTTTACCATCCAAAGGATAACAACGCCTATTTCAAGGTCAGCTTATACACTCTGGCTTCATAAGGCCGCAGCTTCAAGGCGTGCAAATTTTCTCCTTTTACCGGTTCGTAGTTGGAGAGAAGCAGCTCCGCCTTGGCGGCAGGAAACTTCTCACCGTCGGGCCAGTGGAACACGGGATCACGGTCAAAGAAATTCAAAATGACAAGCAAACACTCTTGTCCCAGCATGCGTGAAAATACATATAGCTCTGTATCAAGTGGCAACAACAGCTTGTATTCGCCATAGACTATGACCTCATGTTGTTTGCGCAGAGCAATCAACTTACGATAATAGTGGAAAATTGAGTTCGGGTCATTTCTTTCTGCCTCTGCATTAATGTGCGTGTAGTTATCATTAATTTTCATCCACGGCTCTCCATCGGTAAATCCGGCTGCAGGTCCGGCATTCCACTGCATGGGAGTGCGCGCATTATCCCGACTTTTTCGCCAGATCGCGGCCATAATCTGCTCCTCCGGCTCACCGAGCTTCCGTTGCTGCTCATAGTAGTTTAACGTTTCCACATCCCGATAATCATCAATTGACGGGAAGGCAATATTCGTCATCCCGATTTCCTCACCCTGATAAATATAAGGTGTACCCTCAAGCATATGTGTGAAGGTTGCCAGCATTTTGGCGGATTCCACACGATATTGTCCATCATTCGCAAAACGGGAGAGAGCTCGTGGTTGATCGTGATTGTTGAGATAATTGGCATTCCATCCTTCCTGATGAAGCACCGTCTGCCAACTACTCATTATTTTTTTCAGTTCCACCAGCGTCCACGACTTGTACTTCCATTTTTCCGTTCCTAACCCTTGTGCATCAATAAACATGTGCTCAAACTGGAACACCATATTCAGCTCATGCCGCTGATCTCCCACATAATCCAGTGCCTGTTCCGGTCCTAAACCGGACGTTTCGCCAACCGTCATTAAGGGATAACGCTCCAGTACTTTTTCATTTAGCATCCGTAGAAGTACATGAACCTGTTCCAGATTGGAAAAGAGTTGATAGGCACGTACCAAGGTTTGTTTGTCAGGATTATGCGCATCCGGCAGCCCTTCTGCTTTGACAATATGGGCAATGGCGTCAAACCGGAAGCCATCGACTCCCTTTTTTAACCACCATTCCACCATACGATAGAGTTCACCCACCATCTCTTCATTTTCCCAGTTCAGATCCGGCTGATGCTCGGAATACAGATGCATGTAATATTCGTCTGTAAGCTTGTCATATTTCCACACAGAACCGGAGAAATACGATTCCCAGTTGTTCGGATATCCGCCATTTTTGCCTGTTCGCCATATGTAGTAGTCCCGCTTCGGATTATCCTTGGACGAGCGTGACTCCGTGAACCACGGATGCTCATCCGACGTATGGTTTAATACCAAATCCATCATAATTTTGATGCCTCGTTCATGCGCCTGATGAAGGAGTTCATCAAAATCCTCCATCGTTCCAAACTCATCCATAATGGCATAATAATCGCTAATGTCATATCCATTATCGTGATTGGGCGACTTATATATCGGGCAAATCCAGATCACATCAATCCCCAGCTCAGACAGATAATCCAGCCGAGACAAAATGCCGCGCAGGTCCCCTTTTCCGTCTCCGTCAGAATCCTGAAAACTGATCGGGTATATCTGATAAACAACAGCTTCCTTCCACCATATTTTTTTAGGCATGTTTCCCTCCTGTATCTTCTCTGTACATCCAATAGCTTATGCTCTTAACATACACGCAATACCTGTATGCGAATCGTTGGTGCAGGGAAATAAGGGACTTGTAAGCTTGCTCGGGCGCATAAGCAGAGCTGCTATAGCCTACGATATATTTTTTAATTTAATTTTTGAAAAACAGGTTGTATAAATGGGCTTGGCGTTACCTATATTTATGAACTGCCCATATACTTGAACCAAGAGCGGTGCCATTCTTGAATTTAGGGAGGAATGTATATGAACCTTCGACCCAAGGAGCCAAAGGATCTGATTGTGGAATCAGCTGTAATCCCACCCAACATCCATGTGGATGTGGAGTCAGCCACTGAGGGGGGAACACGCCGCCTGATGCTTAGCGATAACCCGGAGACGCTTACCCATGTGACGGTACCTACCGAGCAAGCCACTTTGTGGCATGATGTGGTTCGCACCACAACCCGGACAGTCAAGCACCGGATTTTCGGCTGGCATTATAACAAAATAGGCAGCCCTGTTAAACTGGGCATCACCATAGAGAATAAAAGCACGGCTCGCCTGGAAGTACGTCATATTGAACGTGCCCTTGAGATTGTACCCGAGGACGGCAACTGGATTATTGATGTTGGGCAGTCTATTGCCAAAAGCTGTTTGGCGGGTACGATGAAACGTCTGAAGCCAGTAGACCGTCACAAATTCGGCAGAGGCACCGCCTTGCTGGAGGAATTTGAGCTACCCGAAGGATCGCTGGCTGGATTCATCTACGACCTCACGGTAGAATACGCCGAAGGCCACGGGACGCTGGATTACGTGATTCGCACCGTAGTCAGCAAAGATACGCAGACGGATCTGCGCGAGATTCACAAGGATGCACTCCCTCCTGTCCCGCCGCCGCAGGCGCACCCACGAGGAGTATGGTCCTTTTCTGAAACAAATGCGCGCATGCCGGAGTATGTAGTAGGGCAAAGCGCCAACTACCGAGCATGTGCCACTAAGAAGCTGAACGGCGAAACTCCTGCAGATCTGCTGTTTACAGGGGAACGCAGCGAGCTGGGGCCTGCGCTTGATAATCGCGGACAATTCGGAACGATATATAACGCAACCATTCCTATCGTTAATCACAGTAGTGAGGTACGTACCGTACGAATCTATGCCAATCCACGTGGAGGCGCGTTCGCCGGGTCTGTACGCGTGGATGGTCATGTATATGGTATCCCCTTGCTACAAGATAATACCAAGGTATGCCGACTGACTGACATCCGCATCCCTCCTGGCCAGTCGAGCTATTCTCTTAGCTTCATGGTTGCAGGTAGCGCGACCACTCCGCTGGGTTTATACGTGATCACGCTATAATCGCAATAACACTAGATGGATACATGGATCGCCTCAATAGTGCAAAGAATATAATTAAGACGTGATTGTTCTAAAATGTTAAATAACCCGGTGACCATAGATCATCGGGTTATTTATGTCGATTTTTTTATAGAATACGCTATTTCAGATTACACTACTCTGCTCAGTATAAAGTTGGAAGGCGGCGTAGGCTCCGGCTTACCAAACAAATAACCCTGGGCAAGTGACACACCTGCATTGCGACAAAATTCAAAATCCTCCATTTGCTCTACACCTTCAGCCAACACCTGACCTCCAAAACGAAAAGCGGATTCCACTATCCCAGTAATTTGCCGTTTCTGATCACTGTTATGATGACAGCCATCAATTATACTGCGGTCAATTTTAACATAATCGGGCTGGAGGCAATTCATAAGCTCTGTCGTAGAATAGCCTGCTCCTACATCATCCAGTGCCACTGAAACTCCCCGTGTACGATACTGTTCAAAGATTTGATGCAAAAAATTCAGGTCGTCTATTTCTTCTGTCTCTACGACCTCAAACACAAAATCCTCCGTATTCATAGATAACCGTTCAATCGTCTCAAAGGTATGATTCAAGCAATAAGCCGGATTATAAATGGTTGAAGGGAGAAAGTTAATAAATCGTTTAATCCCCACCGGAAGGCAGGTCGCACTTTTTTCAATAGCGGAAATACGAGCCGAGCGATCCAAATGAGCATGCAATCCAGCTTCACGGGCGACTTCAAACAGTCGGAAAGGCTGAAAAGACTTATCTGGCTGTGATGAACGCAGCAAAAACTCAAAGCCGATAATATTCAGCTTGTAGTCAACAATAGGCTGCATATGGCTGGTAAAGTTTTGATTATTAATAATACTCACCAGATCCGGATGTTGCAGTCGAGCTTGCAATTGACCAAATAAAAGCCATTCCTCAAATCCCTCAACATGTTGCAAGCCAGTCACCACAACTTGCATTCGGCTCAAGCACTCCTGCGGCAGACGAGCCAGTCCGTTAACCAGCTGTTCCAACTGTGAACGGCTGTCATAGCGAAACACGATGTTACCCTCACACCAATGTTCTTGTTTCATTTGTTCCGATAGCATGCCCAAGCCCTCTAATGCTGGAGTAAGTGACACCCTAGAATGCCTAATTTTCAGCAATCCTTGATCCTTAATAGGTAATATGATGCTGCAATTGCTGCAAGTCATAATGGTCCTCCTCGGAACAATTTCCCGGTTTTTTCACCATTATATCACAAATAATTAGAACAAAAGTACTATATAATTACGTGTTTTTACAAAAAACAAGCTTATTCCCAATAACAACTTAGGACTTAAGTACATATTCGACAAAAACAAAACCTTTTTTTGCACTCATGATAAACGCAGGTACTGTTGTATTTGATATCAAAAAAAGCAGCAAGTCTCTTGTTTAAAGAGACTTACTGCTTCATTCTGATATGGAGTGGAAACTAAAACTCCAAGTTACTTGGACGCCTTTGGTTTCGTTGTTTTAGCTGGTTTTGCAGCTGCAGGTTTAGTCGTTTTAACAGCTGGCTTCGCGGTTGCTTTCGCAGGTGCCGCAGCTTCCTTCACAGACGTCGTTGCTGCACTAGGCTTAGCGTCAGCTTTCAAGCTGTATTTGGCAAACCCGTCTGCCGCGCTGCTCAAGTATGAAATTTGTTGATTTCCGGCTAGCACATCTTTGGCATCAGGAGAGGACTCAAAGGTAACCTTGGCCTGACCAAAAGGAGCAATAGACCAGTTGCCGTCCGCTGACGGGTTAATCGTTCCGTTCGTACGGATATAATCAACAACGACTTGGCGACTTTCATCTGGTGCTGCCATCACAATACGTTTGCCATCTGGGTTGGCCAGTTTGGAGGAGGAAGCACGATAGTTATTGGTCGCAACGATAAATTTCTGTGCAGGATCAATAGCCTTCCCATTGTATTGCAGATCCTTGATACGATGGGCTGAAGAATCAATAATAGTTCCCTTGGCATCATATCGTGCAGGCTGAGTTACATCAATCTGGTAATTCACACCGTCAATCACATCAAAATTGTAGGTTGGGAAATCTTTGTTGATCAGCGATTGTTCCTCTGTTTTGCTAGGATCAATGCGGTTGAACTGACCCGCAGACCATTCCAGCCACTCCTGAATTTCAGCACCCGTAACTTCTACGGCATGAACCGTGTTCGGGTACACGTACAGATCGGACACGTTTTTAATCGCTATTGTACCTTCAGGAATGTTGGTATAATACTCAGCACCGTTGCGACCACCGGCTTTGAATGGAGCGCCTGCCGACAATACGGGGAGATTTTCGTATTCTGTTCCTTTAAGATGGTTTTGAACATACCATTTCTGTGCATTTGTCACAATTTGAATGGACGGGTCATCCTGCACTAATGCAAAATAGCTAGTAATCGGTGCAGTCGTTGTTCCGACAGGTTGACGAATATAATCTAGCGTTCCTTGATGCTCTCCTTTGATCGCATCAACCAGTTTAAATTCAGGAGTAAACTTCACAGCCTGATTGGTAGTACTCACAACCGGACGCACTTGAGACTGAGAGTTGATTACGTGCCACTCGCGATTTCTCTTTTCCAGACTCAGATCAATAATGCCCAGATCCTTACCCCATGAAGAGGCTTCCACAGCTGGTACGTCGTTAATGGTTCCTTTATCCAAATCTACGCCCTTCATATCTTTAAAATCAGGGCCTGGGAAAGATTTATGAGCATGCCCAAACAGAATCGCGTTAATTCCGTCCACCTGGCTCAAATACTTAACGGCATTCTCCATCATTGGCGTTTGCGGCACATCCTCATAACCTGTGTGTGCAAGCACGACAATAATGTCAGCACCTTCTGTTTTCATTTGTGGAATAAACTTTTTGGCTGTTTCCACGATATCCTTTGTAACGACCTTATCCTTCAAATTAGCTTCATCCCACTGCATAATTTGAGGTGTTACTAGACCGATGACACCCACTCTGAGTGTATGTTCTTCGCCCTTCTCATCCGTTACTTTTTTATCAAGAATCTGATAAGGGGTAAAATAATTTTTAGTAGCTTGACCCTCGTTATCAACATAAACGTTCGCATTTACGTAAGGAAAATCAGCACCCTTGAGCGATTTGTCCAGAAAGTCGAGACCGTAGTTGAATTCATGGTTTCCTACAGTAGCCGCATCATAGCCCATCAAGTTCATCATCTTATAGACCGGATGGACACCGCCTTCTTTCTCAAAGGTTTTGTTGCGGGCCATATAATCGCCTAATGGATTGCCCTGCAGCAAATCACCGTTATCGAACAGCATGCTGTTTCTTGTTTCACTACGAGCCTGTTGGATCAAGCCTGCTGTCCTAATCAAGCCATATTCATTGGTTTCTTTGTCCGAATAGTAATCATAGTTCATCAGCGCCCCATGAATATCCGTTGTCTCCATGATCCGCAAATTCACCGTAGCGCTATAGCGAGAGTCGCTAGCTGCCCAGGATGGAGCGGCTGAAAACACCAGCAGGCTACAAGCTACAACTACTGCTGTAAACCCTTTAAACCAATTTTTACGAAATAACAAAATATACCCCTCCTCATTAAGGTGTATGCCTCATATACATACTTTTGCACATATATGTAAGCTTTGAACCCACCATTCCTATTTTAATCCAACGCCAGACAAAAGAGTAGTCATTTGCTTAAAATATTTATGAAAAAATAATTATTTTTCGCATAAAAAAAGCCAGTAAATCTCCTGAAAAGGTTGGAAATTTACTGGCTTGTCTGTTATATTGTTTCTATTTCGTCCACACCTGGCGCTCCGTTTGTTGACCAACGTACTCAATACGAGTCGGATTGACGTCTAAAACGACATAATCGGGATCATCAGGTCCGGAAAACCACTTTTTCAGAGAATCATTCCACACTTGTTTGCGTAACCCCTCATCAGCTGTAACCTGGACGGTAGCCTCCACTTCCAAGACTTCCTTCGTACCACCCACTTCATAACCCAGCAGCAGATAAGCATTCGGATTGTCCTTTAGCTCTTCCACTTTATGTGTTTTGCGATCCGTCGCCAGATGAATGTTCATTCCATCGTTAAAAAGGGCCATATAGCGCACTTTCGGTTTTCCGCCCTCTACCGTACCTAACGAGCAAAATTTGTTGTTATCCAAAGCCTTCACAATGGCTTGTTCCAGCTGACTGCGATCCAATGTATCCGTTTTACCCACAGTACAACAACTCCTTTTTACGAATTAGAATTCTATAGAGTCTATGCCACTTGGCACCAGCTCTCCTAAACATACAGTGTAGCTGTTCTGAAAATAACATGACCAGAACAGATCTGAATGATTCATGTTCATTTTCAGATCAAAGCTCACAGTAAAAGTGTACCCTGTCGTTCGGCAAATGAACCGTGAGCGCTTCCTTAAGGCTGGACAGACCCGCCTTCAAGGCATATAATCGTCGTAGTAAACCCGAATAAACGAACCCATTAAACCATACAATGCCAGGGGTGCTGGAATCGGCCGGCTGAGAGTGTGTCCCAAGACACTGACCCTTACAACCTGATCTGGGTAATGCCAGCGTAGGAATGCTTAAGCAAGATGTGCCTTTTATTAAAACAGGACATCCCTTACTTTGGTATATACAAGCGCAAGCGTCCCGGAATCCCGGGACGCTTTTTTTGTTGAAGATGAAGTTGTTGGAAAGATTGCATTCCGGCAGATGTTATTTTTGTGAAAATGGGGAACATAAGCTGTCTGATTGGACGGACAACGGGTAATTAAAAAGGAGAGAACACAACGATGAAGCGCATGAAAATGTTAAGCCTGGGTCTAATCAGTCTTTGGCTCATGGCTCTGACTCTGACCGCTTGCGGCGGCAATCCCCCTACATCTCAAAAGGAGGCTCCTGCTGCCGACACTTCAACGTCTACCTCGGCAAAGGGGCTCAAAGATGTTAAAGTCGTGCTCGACTGGACACCCAATACGAATCACACAGGACTCTATGTCGCCAAGGACAAAGGATTTTACGAAAAAGCAGGCTTGAATGTCCAAATTGTTCAACCAGGCTCAGGCGGAGCCGACCAAATGGTTGCTTCGAATGCTGCACCTTTTGGTATCAGCTATCAAGAAGGCGTCACTCAGGCTCGCATCCAAGGCGTGCCGCTCGTATCCATCGCTGCGGTGATTCAGCATAACACCTCTGGCTTCGCAGCCCCGGTAGACCGCGGAATTAAAAGCCCGAAAGATTTCGAGGGTAAAAGCTACGGCGGCTGGGGTTCTCCTGTAGAAGAAGCGGTCATGAAATCCATCATGGATTCAGACCAAGGTGATGTGAGCAAAGTGAAGATCGTCAATATGGGTAATGCAGACTATTTTACAGCCGTGAAGCGGGATATTGACTTTGCCTGGATTTTCTACGCATGGACCGGGATTGAGGCCAAGCTTCGAGGTGAGCCATTGGATATGCTATATGTAAAAGATTATTCCAAAAACCTCGATTACTATACACCTGTAATTGTGAGCAATGAACAGACGATAAAAAATGATCCTGAGCTGGTTAAGGCGTTCATGGACGCTACCGCGCAAGGCTATGAATACACTATCGCCCATCCAGAAGAAGCGGCAGATATCTTAAGTAAAGCTGTGCCGGAGCTGGACAAAAAACTGGTACTCGCTAGTCAAAAATGGCTAAGTCCGCGTTATCAGGACGATGCCCCGCAATGGGGCGTACAAAAAGCGGAGATATGGAAAAACTACTCGGACTGGATGTATGAACGCAAGCTGCTCAGCAAACCTTTGGAAGTCGATAAAGCCTTTACAAACGACTTCTTGCCCAAGCGTTGATCTTGTAAATAGAGCTTGAAGTAGCCTTTGTGCCACTACGCGGACTGATGATGCTTTCCATCGCCACCGCCCCCGGATTTCCGGATTAAAGCATCAGCAGGGTAAAAATCCGGGGACAAAAGCGACCGCTTCGCTTGTACAGCACCATTCCGTCCGCTTCGCTCTCGCTCCACTTGGTTTATTCTTTAGTCTCATAGTATCTAAGCGCAAAAGCAGGTGCGCTTGTGTGTAAAAATGCCACACAACCCTGCTTTAAAAATAAGGTGCTTATAAGGCGGTTGGCAGCGTAGCGATTCATTTGAATCTGGAGAAGCGAGGTGTTCGCCTGAAAGCTTTCTTTAGGAAAGCTAGCTTCGGAAGCATATGCTCAGGGGGATTCTTACCTTTTAAATTTTATTCAAAGAATCCCGCGGCAACAGCGATCGTAAGATCAAATGAACCGTGAAGCGGTCTCCCCGCCTTAAACCAATTTATTTTCCTAATAACTTAAACAAAAAAGGACAGGTGAAATTCGCATGGCTAACACATTGCTCAGTATTCAAGTCATCCCTAAAACTCCTAATAACGAAGACTCTTATCCATATGTAGACAAGGCGATTGAGGTCATTCAGCGTTCCGGCGTCAAGCATCAGGTGAATCCATTGGATACCACAATGGAGGGCGAATTGGACGAATTGCTGAAAGTCGTCAAAGACATGCATGAGGCCTTGACGGAAGCTGGAAGTCCCAGCGTCATTTCACAGATCAAAATCGCACATAACCCACAGGGCATCAGCATGAACAAGCTGACCGAGAAGTATCGCCCATGAATCCGAAAGGCAAGAACGTATCCTGGTGGAAAAGCGTATGGCCGCCCCTTGTGGCGGTCCTCTTCTTTTTAGCGGCTTGGCAGGGAGCGGTTAACTATTTACATATTGAATCCTGGCTCCTGCCAGCTCCATCCCTAATCGTACAAGAGGGCATGGCGCAATCGGCGTTGCTTGGCACCCATACATGGGCTACGGTTCGCCTGACGCTTGCGGGATTTGCTATAGGGACAGCAACGGGACTGCTGATCGCCATCGTTCTTCATACGATTCCTTTTCTCAAATCTGCTCTATACCCGCTCTTGATCCTTAGCCAAAACATTCCGATTATCGCCCTCGGTCCGTTGCTCATGGTATGGTTCGGTTTTGGGGTGCTGCCCAAGCTTATGGTCATTACATTAGTATGCTTTTTTCCCGTGGCTGTAGCGGCCATGGACGGGCTGACACGGACAGACCGTATGATGATGAATTACATGCGAATGTCAGGTGCAAGCCGCAGGGCTATTTTTCTAAAGCTAGAGCTACCACACTCCCTGCCACAAGTCTTCTCTGGCGTTAAAATCGCTGCTACCTATAGTGTGATGGGCGCGATCATTGCCGAATGGATTGGGGCCAGTGAAGGAATTGGATATTATATGTTGCTGCAAAAGTCTGCCTATCGTACGGATCTCATTTTTGCCGCTATCGGTATTATTGTTGCACTCAGCTTGCTGATGTTTGTCGTTATTTTACTACTGGAGAAATGGTTGGTTCGCTGGAAACCTGACCAAGAGTAGATTCCACATATTGCATTAAAGCATCAATGAAAGGACGTGGCATATATGAGTCTGCATCCGACTGACTTGACATCACCACCCGTCGCTGATGAACAGCAACAAGCCGGAGAACTGCAGGTAATGACGCCTGCCCCTCCTGCTTTGGAATTGGACGGGATCAGCCTCGTCTTCCGGAAAAGGCGAAGCTCACTCCCTGTACTGCAGGATGTATCCCTTACCGTTAAGCCGGGCGAATTTGTCTCCCTCATCGGTCCGTCAGGCAGTGGCAAAAGCACACTGTTTCACATTATCGGAGGGCTGCTCAAGCCGCAGCAGGGACGTATCCGTATGCATGGACGGGACATGACTGGTGAACGCGGGCATATCAGCTATATGCCGCAGCAGCCCGCCCTTTTCCCGTGGCGCACCACGCTGGACAACATACTGCTCGGGCAGGAAAATGCACCACGAAAGGATGCAGCAGCGGGCTCCCGATACGGCAGCGAACGTGAACGTCGAAAAGAAGCCTTGCAATGGCTCGAACAGGTTGGACTGGGCAAGTTCGCGAAGGCGTATCCGCATACGCTATCTGGTGGCATGCAGCAGCGCGCGGCCTTTCTCCGCGCCCTGCTCAGCCCACAGGAATTAATGTTGCTGGATGAGCCGTTCAGCGCACTCGATGCGCTGACACGTGCAGACATGCAGCAATGGTTATTGCGGATGTGGGAGAAGAACCGCCGCTCTGTGCTGTTCATTACCCACAGCATTGAAGAAGCGTTGCTGCTCTCCGACCGCATTTATGTGCTGTCGGCGCGACCTGCTTCAGTGATGCATGTCGTAGATGTTCCTTTTCCCCGCCCGCGTAGGGAAGAAATCACCCTGGATCCACGCTTTATGGAATGGAAACGGACCATGACTGGCTGGATGCGCGAGGAAAAGCACAAACTGGACGGCGACATGGACGCCGCTGAAAGCATCCGCAAATACACCTCGGACGACAGGGTAAACCATTATGAATGATTGGAACATGCACTCTGCATTGAGATCGAACGCGGCAGCAACTGTTCCCTTAATCGACGCGCACATTCATGTAGACAGCTACCCGCCTGAACAACAGGAGCTATTGCTCGCTTCGCTTGCCGACAACCATGTAGAAGCCATCATAGCTGTGTCCATGCATCTCGCCTCCAGTCAAGCCAACTTGCGCCTGGCTGAGCGTTGGCCCAGGCTAGTACGTCCCGCCTTCGGCTTTCATCCAGAACAGGCTCTGCCAGCACATACCGAGCTTGACCTGTTATTTGACTGGATGGACGAACATGTACAGCAGATGATCGCGGTGGGCGAAGTTGGCTTGCCCTATTACAATCGGATCGAGGCTTCACGCAGCGGAGAGCCTTTTGAGCTCGCTCCTTACATAGCACTGCTGGAGCGTTTTATCCAGTTTGCAAGCAAACATAGCAAACCCATTGTGTTGCACGCTGTTTATGAAGATGCAGACATTGCCTGCGACCTTTTGGAACGTCATGACGTCACACAAGCGCATTTTCACTGGTTTAAGGGCTCTGCCGCCACGACCAAACGTATGGCCCGGAACGGCTATTATGTCTCCTTCACACCGGATCTCCTGTACGAAGAAGAAATCCGCAGTTTGGCAAGACAGTATCCGTCTGATCAGGTCATGGCAGAGACAGACGGTCCATGGCCGTTCGAGGGTCCTTTTACCGGACAGCAGACGCATCCACGGATGACTACCGAGGTCATTCGCGCATATAGCAAGCTGACCCATCAAGATGAAGCTGCTGTCCGTCAATTATTTTATGATAATACAAGACGCTTCTACTCACTGTCTGATTCGTAAAGGCATATCTGCTATTTACTAAAAAAGATTACAACCACAACTTATAGTTAAAGCAAAGAACCTCCTTATGTACGCGAAACTTCAACATGCGTAATTAAGGAGGTTCTTATAGTTTTAAATAACACATATTTCTCAAATGCCACTTGTAAATTGCAGCATTCTTTTCGTTGCTCCATTTTTATTGCTTCAAGAAACCCTTCTGTTCCAAAAATGGCTTCAACTGCAAGCGCGCTGGTTCGGTCAGTCTCGTGGCCATTTGCTCAGACCAAGGTGTAGAGCGTTGACCGCCCGTACGTTCCTTCAAATATTCGGCTGATGTGTGGTCGTATACCTCTACAGCTTTCATCGTTTGGTTTTTGTCATAACCGTTCATATGCAACACACCGGACAGTGGAAGACGTGGACGCAAGCCCGTTTCCTGATCCGGTACACCAATGCACATACCGAACACTGGATATACCAGCTCTGGCAAGCCTAATAACTCGGATACCTCTGCTATTTTAGTACGAATGCCCCCGATGTAAACGATGCCCAAGCCGAGTGATTCAGCGGCCACCGCTGCATTTTGTGCAGCTAACGCAGCATCAATGGTTGCAACCGTATAATTTTCGACGGATCCTTCATAGGAAGGCTGGCCTGGCTGATGATGAATCGTCACCTGCTTCAAACGATACAGGTCTGCGCACCATACTAGAAATGTCGGGCACTGCTCAACGTAAGCCTGCCCTCCTGCCAACTCGGCCAGTTTTGTTTTTAATGATGGCTCGGTAACGGCAATAACGGTATATGCCTGCACATTGCTGGACGAGGATGCCATTTGGCCAGCTGCCACAATAGCTGCGAGCTGCTCGTCGGTAATGGGGTCTGACTTGAATTTCCGCACAGACCGATGGTTCATCAACAAGGAAATCGTATCATTCATGACTGCTTCACTCCTAATCCATAATATAAGCTCTTTATCTGCTTCAAGCTGTGAGTACACGAAAAGGTTCTTGCATGCTTGCATGGCACTCTTACAAATATTATGAAACTTTCGCGAATGATAAGCAACCTGACGCGATGAAGAATGACTGCATGAATTAAATAAATGAAAAACACAACAAAAAAGCAAGTACGCACAAAGCAAAATTGTGCGTACTTGCTCTAATTACAAAAATGATATCGCTGCAAATATCCAACAGCATGCATCTGCCGAATACATCAATACGTTTACAGCTTCACCCGCTGGAGACGCAGCGCATTCAGTACAACCGAAACAGAGCTGAATGCCATGGCCGCTCCGGCCAACCATGGAGCCAGAAAGCCCAAAGCAGCAATCGGAATGCCGATCACGTTATAACCGAGCGCCCAAAACAGATTTTGCCGTATGTTTGTCATGGTCCGGCGACTCATTTCGATCGCATCCGGAATGCTATTCAGGTTACCACGCATGAGAGTAATATCGGCAGCCTCCATGGCCACATCTGTACCTGTGCCCATTGCCATCCCTATATGGGCTGTAGCCAGCGCTGGCGCATCGTTAATACCGTCCCCGACCATGGCTACGATCTTGCCCTGGTCCTGAAGTCGCTTCACTTCCTCGGCCTTTCCTTCAGGCAGCACTTCCGCCAGCACCCGTTCAATTCCCGCCTCGGCGGCAACGGCCTTTGCCGTCCTTTCATTGTCACCTGTAATCATAATGACTTCAATGTTCATCGCCCGTAGACGGGCAATAGCTTCCCGTGATGTTTCTTTAATTGTATCCGCCACGGCCACTAATCCGGCATAGGAACCATCCACAGCGACAAGCATTGCCGTTTTCCCTGCGCCTTCCAGTTCATTCATTTGCTGCTCGGTTGAGTCATCCATCGTGATGCCTTCCCTGCTCATTAATCGGCGTGTGCCCACCAATACCTGCTTGCCCTCCACAGAGGCCTTCACACCATAGCCTGGAATATTTTCAAAATCCGTCGGGCCCACTAGCTCAATACCTCGATCAGCAATCCCTTTTACAATGGCTTCCGCCAGCGGATGCTCCGAGCTTTTTTCTGCCGCACCGAGCAATCGCAGCAAATCCGTTTCAGCCAGGCTGCTCGCTCTAACTATAACATCTGTCAGCTCTGGTTTGCCGTTCGTAACCGTACCTGTCTTATCCAAAATCACTGCGTTGACGGAACGGGTCATTTCCAAATGCTCGCCGCCCTTGAACAAAATACCGTATTCAGCAGCACGTCCCGATCCTGCCATAATGGACGTTGGGGTGGCCAATCCAAGCGCACAAGGACAAGCAATGACGAGAACTGCAATCATTTTCTCCAGTGATCCTGCAAAATCCGACGGTGTCACAAGGAAAAACCAGACGAGAAATGTTATCACGGCAACAGCAACTACGATGGGGACAAAGATACCCGAGATTTGATCAGCAATCCGCTGAATCGGGGCCTTAGAGTTTTGCGCATCTTCCACGACCTTAATAATACGGGCCAACGCCGTATCACCACCCACACGCTCAGCCTGAATACGAAGTACTCCGTTTTTATTGAGCGTGGCTCCTGTGACTGGGGAACCCTCTCCTTTTTCAACCGGAAGACTCTCTCCACTTAACATGGATTCATCCACTGCCGAACGTCCATCCACGACCACACCATCGACGGGAATTTTCTCCCCTGGGCGCACAATAAAGATGTCCTTCACACGCACTTGTTCAATCGGCAAATCTAGCTCTTGTCCATCACGTACCACACGTGCCGTTGTCGCCTGTAGGTTCATCAGGCTCTTGATCGCCTCAGACGAGCGCCCTTTGGCTACCGCCTCGAACCATTTACCGACTAGTATAAGCGTAATGAGTACCGCACTTGTCTCGTAATACAGCTCTGGCATGGTCGTGACAGGCATTCCCGCCATTCCCTCCATGGCGTCAGACGGACGCAGAGTAAGGTACAAGCTGTAAAAATAAGCCGCAGACGTACCTAGCGCAACTAATACATCCATATTCGAACTTCCATTACGAAGCGCTTTATATGCTCCCACATAAAACTGCCATCCTATGATGAACTGAATTGGTGTCGTCAGTACAAGTTGAAACCATGGATTCAAGAACAGTTCCGGCACATAAATCCATGAGGTAAAGGAAAAATGAGCCACCATCGCCCACAATAACGGTAGCGACAGCACTGCCGATATCATCCACTTCCATTTTTTACGTTGGATATCCTTACTGCGGACATCCGCAATATTGTCCTCAGCGCTCTGCGGGATCGCTCCATAGCCCAGCTGTTCAATCTTGCTTACCAAATCACTAACCGTAGTACTCCCAGCAGCATATTCCACATGGGCTGTTTCCATCGCCAAATTTACACTGGCACCTGTTACGCCTGGTATTCGGTTTAATCCTTTTTCAATTCGAGCTGCACAAGCCGCGCAAGTCATGCCCGTCACATTCAAATTGGCTTCTTCACTCACAGTTCCAAAACCAAGAGAAGCAATTTTATCGCGGAATTCTGGAATTTCCACCTGCTTGGGATCATAGGATATGGACGCCTGCTCCAAAGCCAAATTCACATTAGCCTGTGCCACGCCGTCTATTCGATTTAAACCTTTTTCAATACGGCTTGCGCAGGCTGCGCAGGACATCCCCGTAATATGAAGCGTTGTATGTTTATCACCGTCGGTCGCACGGTTTTCCATGGTAGTCCTCCTTCTACATACCCTAGTGGGGTATATTATGTTCAAAAAGAAAAAGCTCCTAATATGGAAGCTTCTCCTTCGAACAAATATGTTCTCGCATCATACAGCATCTTAATCTTAAACAACATCATAGCCTTGGTCTTCAATGGCTGTTTTCAGAGCTTCAACGCTCAGCTTGGATTCATCATATTCTACATTTACTTGTTTCGTCTCGAGGCTGACCTTGCCGGTAGCGCCTACTTTCTCCAAGGCTCCTTCTACTGCTTTCACGCAATGATTGCAGCTCATGCCTTCTACGTTCAATGTAACTTGTGCCATTTTCGTTTCCTCCTCAAGGGTACGTCCATACCCATAATGTGTATACCTGCTACTTTTAACGGATTAGCTTCTTAACCGTCACCAGCAGCTCATCAATCACTTCTTGCTCTCCTGCCTGCATGCGCTCAATGACACAGCTTTTCATATGCCCTTCCAGCAGCAGCTTGCCGACACCATTCAGGGCCGACTGAACAGCCGCAATCTGATTCAGCACATCGTCACAGTAGGTGTCCTTCTCAATCAATCCCTTAATCCCGCGAACCTGACCTTCAATACGGTTTAACCGGGATACAAGGCTGTTCTTGAATTCTGCCGAATGATGACTTTTTCTAACTGTCTTCTCTCCATCTGTTCCACAATGAGCCCCGTGGACTTCAGTGTGGGAAACAGGTTGCTCCTCAGCCATACATCAGCCTCCTGTGTGGTGTATATGCACTCATGCATTTAATATATCCTCATCATAATATACCCCCATGGGGTATGTCAACCTTCCAGAAAAGTGTCACCTTTTCGCCTTAATTTTCGTCACCGTTTCTTCTCAAGCGAATTAAACTGATCGAAATAAGGCTGAAGCAACCTCAAATGCTCCTCGTAATCTTCTCTTTCTCTTTCAGGCAAACGATCTGGATACAATACCCCATTTTCGCCCGTTATACGGGGAACATACTTGTAAAACTCCGTGAACAGAACACGGAACTTAACAAATTCATCCTTACTTAAAGCTTTTTTCGCATAGTCTAACTCGTCCTGTAAATCTATACTCTTATGGGTTTGGAATTCCTCCTGATTCAATTTATCAAAGTACGGTTCCAACTCGGCGGTTATTCGATTATACTCACGCTGTTCATCGACGCTTAAACGCTCCTTATGGAGCATCCCGTTTTTGTCCGTTATTTTAAGATTATAGGCTCCTAGTTCCTTTAGTAATTCCATAAAAACACTAAACTCTTCCTTCGACAAACGTCCCTGTGCTTGTTGGAGCTTCGATTCTACTCTTGTATATTCCTGTGCCGTCCCTCCCATTTCAATTAGCTTTTCCTGCGAGCCATACAGCGTATCAGTCAAGTAAGAGTAAGCAGCAAAGGCACCTGTCGGGATCAATAATGCCGCTACAAGAATCGTTGTCACGATATACTTTTTCATAGGTTTAGATCCTTTCCCTTTAATTCGCTCAATTTGTATCATGATATTTTCCTTTAACTCAATGGGAGGAGATAAGTGGTTATCCTCATGCTGCATCACCTTACGTAGTTCTTGCTCAAGCTTCATGGATTTTCTCCACCTTTCCGATCAGAAAATGTCCCTGCCGCTCTTTCGAACGGAGCTTTTGCAAAGCCGCGTGAATTCGTGACTTCACCGTACCTAACGGTATGTCTAAAATGTTTGCGATTTCCTCTTGGGAATACTCATGCAAATAGTGCAATACAATCACCTGTTTTAGCTTGAACGATAGCTGCTGAACTGCTTGGAGCAATACATGATTTGCAACCTTGTCCACTATTTCCTCAGAAAAATCAAACGCTGCATGATGCTCCAGACTCTCAGCCTTACTTGTGATTCGCATCCTCATCCATCTTTTTCTCCGATACGCCCGAATTTGACGCATAACAATCCCCATCAGCCAAGGTTGAAAAGATCTATTTGTATCAAATGTCTCCAGTGATTTATACACCTGTATATAAATTTCCTGAACCACATCATCAACGTCTGCCTTTTCCTCCAACAGAAAATGCACTGATTTATAGACCGTATGAATCGTGTAATCATAGAGCTCCTTATAAGCTTCGCGGCTGCCAGCCAGTGTCTCTGCAACAAGCATTGTCATCTGATCATCCTGTGCCAATCTGACCACCTCCTTGCACTGTTCGATCCTAATCTCCTCCTCTCTTTCGGCTCATACTCTATATTGGAAGGAACGGGGAATATCGTTCGATTTTTTTGTCTCAATAACAGGGAGACAGGGTATGGTCGGTTTTGTATTAGGTAAATTGTTCTTTCGTTTAATTCCGACCATACTGATCCTGCTGTTTATTTGATTTGCATTCTAATTCACAAACCTTCTCGTATGTACTTAAAACAGACACCCCTCCCCGCGAGGGAAGCCGAAGATATCTCGATTGTAAAACGATAAAAAAACACCCATGGTCTGAAGTGGTTCATGCATCAGTCCATGGGTGTTTTCAGTTCAAATTGCCCTATTTTAAGCCTTCGCTCGTGCTTCCTTGGCAAGTACAATAAAGCTTAACAGCGCACCAAGCTCTGCTATAGCAATCACAACCGCCATCGGTACGGGGGTTGTTCCACTACCCAAGCCCACCAACGGTGAAGCGATGGAGCCAAGCAATAGAGGCAGCAAGCCAAGCATGGCGGACGCACTGCCTGCGGAACGCTGCTGACTCTGCATGGCCAGTGAAGTCGTCGTTGTACTCACAATACCTACGCAGGATACGACAAAAAACATCGGAATCAATACGGCTAACAGTTGGCCTCCGGTAAAAGCTACGGTAAGCAAGCTGATCCCGGCTACAGCCGCAATCACCAGACCTGACAAGAGCAACTGTCGCTCGCTAAATCGACCCACGAGTCTACCCGTCAACTGGGAAAACAGTACAATTCCTAAACCATTCACTGCAAAAATGATGCTATAAGTCTGGGGGGAAACCCCGAAAATATCCTGAAGCACGAAAGGCGAGCCAGCAATGTACGCAAACATCGCCCCTGTAATCAGCGCCTGTGAGAGGGCATAACCCATAAAGCGTCGATCTGCAAACAGATGACCGAGTGTTCCTAGCGTCTGCTTCAAGCCACCGGATGAACGGCGGTTCGTTGGCAACGTTTCTGGAAGACCCAATACGACGGCTATCAGCATGGCCACACCAACTACACACAGCACCATGAATACACCGCGCCAGGAAACAAAATTCAAAATGACACCGCCCAGCACAGGTGCAGCAATGGGAGCAACACCATTCACTAGCATGAGCAGTGAGAAAAAGCGTGTCAGTTCTTTGCCCGAGTACAGATCACGAGCCACAGCTCTGGAAATCACGATCCCCGCCGATCCCGTAAGCCCTTGAATAAAGCGAAGCGCAATGAGCACACCGATATTCGGCGCAAACACACATAACAGCGATGCTGCAGCGTACAGAATTAGCGAGATCACCAGCGGTCCTCTGCGACCCCTCACATCGCTAAGCGGACCAGCAACGATCTGACCAACGGCCAGTCCCAACAGACAGGCTGTCAAACTAAGCTGTGCCAGCGAAGTAGTCGTATGCAAATTGTCGGCTAATGTGGGCAGTGACGGCAAATACATATCTATGGACAAGGGTCCGAAGGCACTTAATGCACCCAGAACAAAGGCAATCCATAATATTCGTGATTTGGTCATATCTGCGGCAACCATTACCGTATTGGATAACCGGTTCATGATAATAATCATCCTTTTCACTAAAATATAAATAATGACTTCAATTTATTATGATATCATTCATTTCGTCTGGCTTCGAATAATTACACGCTAATCCGCAATTTTTTTTCAAAACTGCTATAAATCAGGCAGGAATTTACCAATTTCAGGTCGAATCACACGGTAACCAAAACAAAAAAATTGTAGAATCTGGAGAATGATAATGGTCTATGATGGAGTGCTGCTGGGTCTCATTGTAGGTCTGTTTAGAGGAGGCTGGCGGCAAGGTCTGATCCGTTTCAGTCATATTCGCCTTATAGCCGGCTGGATGTTCCCCCTGCTGCTGCTGGTGCAATTCATTATTTTTTATGCTCAGGAAAAATGGGCTTGGCTGGCAGCCATGAACGGGTATCTATTTATGGGAGTCTACGTAGTCGGCTTGATATTTCTCTGGTTGAACAGACATCATAAGGGATTCAAGCTTATTTTAATCGGCGTATTATTGAATTTTATCGTGATGGCGGTAAATGGCGGCAGAATGCCGGTCTCGTTGAGCGCTTCAGAGGTGCTGGGCCCCTATTATACAGATATGCTTAAATCCGGAAGTGTCATCTCGAAACATTACATGATGGATGCGAGCACGCGTTTATCATTGCTTGGGGACATCATCCCCCTTTCCAAGCCCTATCCCCGCACGCAGGTGATTAGTATTGGAGATGTCGTCATGAACTTCGGGATGTTCCTGTTTATCCAAAATGTGATGGTCGTGAAAAGAAATAAGGATAATCAGCAAGAAACCAATCCCCGCCACGCCTAGTTCAGACCTTATTCCAAGGAAGGGAGGGAACATTATGAAAAACTTGAAATACTCCCGTGTGATTATCAATGCTATTATCGTTGCTTCTGTCGTAATCGCTTTGACTTCCGGTTACAAAATCGGGGGCTAGTCACCGATAAGATAAAAAGGGAAGCACAGGCTCAACAAAACAGGCTGGATTCCGGCCTGTTTTTTCATGTGAAATTTTCGATTACAAAATTGTAAATTATCCCATTCACCCCTGGTAGCTTTGACATCAAGATACGACAAGGCAGGAGAAAAAATGATGAGTATATTAAAAAAGCTGCAAGAACGGGTTACCACGACGGGAATATACGTATTTTTCATGTGTATGGTAGGCCTGATCGTCCTCTTGTATACGAACCATTGGTCCTTTTTGCACTATTCAACGACAGAGTGGGTCACGATCTATTCCTTATTGGGAGCAGTTCTGATTTTGGAGCATTTTACATTCCAGTTGCCACCAGCCAGTAACAAGCAGTCCATGGATTCCTCCGTGTACCTCGCTTGTATTTTTGTGCATGGCACTGAAATTGCCATTTTGATTTTGCTGTTCAATGTGATTATTGCTGCGTTTCGGCATACAGAACTGTCCTGGTGGAAACATGCAGTCAATTTTTCCATTTACGCACTTTCCATTTTCGTATCGTCAACCGTATTCGAACTAAGCGGCGGAACGCAGGGAGCCTTAAACGAGGACCATTTTACTTCCTACCTGCTGGCATTGATCTGCTACTTTACGGTGAACACAATCACCCTCGGCATCTACTTCTATATCGCATATAAAGGGTCGTTCAATGAGCTCAAACAGGCTTTTTTGGCTGAATCCCTGCTTGTATACTTATGTACACTCATCCTGTCTTTGGTGTTGACCACGCTGATTTATTACAACGGAATTTTAGGACTTTTGCTGTTCCTGGGCCTAAGCATGCTCTTATCCCACGCGTTCAAGCAAATGTTCACGATGTATCGCGAGATTGAAGAAAAAGCCAACACGGATCGCAGAACAGGGTTGTACAATCACAGCTACTTTGAAAATACGCTTGAAGCTGAACTGAATATATCCAGATCGCAGAATACTCCCCTAAGTCTGGCGCTGATTGATATTGATGATTTCAAAAAATACAATGATCATTTCGGTCATCTCAAGGGTGATCAACTGCTGGGCTTCCTCGGTGAGTTTCTGAAAAGGGAAACGTTCGGTACTCACATTACCGTATCCCGCTATGGTGGAGAAGAATTCACTCTGCTTATGCCCGATCATACCGCTGAACAAGCTTATGAAAAAGTCAATGCTATCCGAAAAAGACTGAATGATTCCCGTTACGAGGGAGTCGAAATTTTCCCACACGGGTGCCTGTCCTTTTCCGCAGGCATTGCACAAAGCCGCATTGACATCTACGACAAATCACAGCTGGTCGATCTGGCGGACAAAGCACTGTACTACGCCAAGAAACAGGGCAAAAATATCGTTCATACACACGGCAGTCTAAATGAAGTGGAACGCGAGGTCGATCTGGGACAGGATATCCGTGATCTTGAGCAGCAGCTCAATCTGTTCTTGTACAAGGATATTAACACCTTCAAGCATTCCAAACGGGTATTCAGGTATGCAGCGGACATGAGCGATGTGCTTCAGCTCGGTCCAAAGGATAAACGGCGTTTTTTACTGGGAGCACTCATTCACGATATCGGGAAACTGGAAATTCCCTGGAATATTCTTAATAAAAAAGAGAAGCTGTCCAGCGAGGAATGGCGGATGGTACAAGCTCATGTCATGTGGGGCAAACGAATTGTCGAAGCCAACGAAAGATTCATAGATTTAGTTCCTTTTGTGGAGCTGCATCATGAACGTTATGACGGGGGAGGCTATCCGTTTGGCTTCAAGGGCGAGCAAATCCCAAGACTGTGTCGGATGCTGACAATCATCGACTCTTTTGATGCGATGACAACCGAGCGCCCCTATCAACCGACCAAAACATTCGAGGAGGCCATCGAAGAATTGCGTACTTGTTCGGGAAGCCAATTCGATCCTGAACTAACGGCTATTTTTATCCAATATATTCAACATAAGCAACCTGCTTTCACGCAGTCTATAGAAGTAGGCTTCTAATGTCTCATACACTATTCCTCTTTATCCCTACCGCGAATGAAATCCAGGCGATTTCATTCACAGTAGGGATTTTTCATAGGGATTCGCATTCTGCATGATGCTTATTATTTCAAATTTCATATAAATGTCATAATTCGTTCCATCTATTCACGCTATATGCACTATGATTAAGATAGGAATTGGTTTGTCCGTATAAAATGCTACAAATGAGGATATCCTCGCTTCAAGTAATCGAGAGAAGGTGACTTCACAGGCATGTTGTACCTGTCCAGACCAGCCCGTGCGGCTTGTCTTTTATTGCTGTGTCTCCCTCTTCTGCTCCTGTTTCCTCACTCATCGTGGGCTCATGCATTTGTCGTTGAATCCAGTCCGACCGAAAATCAGGTTTTGGACAAGTCACCTTCTCAGGTGACTATCACTTTCAACGAAGATTTGCAATCTGCCTTCATGTCCATCAAAGTGACCGATGAAACAGGCAAGCGGGTCGACACAGGAAAAGCACAGCTCAACCCAAAGCACCCATCCACCATGGAAATCCAA
Organism: Paenibacillus polymyxa M1; assembly: GCF_000237325.1. NCBI lineage: Bacteria > Bacillati > Bacillota > Bacilli > Caryophanales > Paenibacillaceae > Paenibacillus > Paenibacillus polymyxa. Next base: position 518,705 of record NC_017542.1, on the reverse strand, counting down.
TTGATTCCAGGGATGAAAAATGGAATTTACACCATCACTTGGAGAGCTTTGTCCGCAGATGGACATCCAGTCAATGGAGTGATTCCATTTCAAGTAGGTAGCGGTTCCAATGCGTATACCGATCAAGCTACCCCTTCTGAAAGCTCTGGGACATCACGAATCGACTTAATCGCTGTCCGTTGGCTCCTTTACATAGGACTATCGCTGCTTTTTGGAGCGATTTGTTTCCGACTGTTCCTCTTACCGAGCATAAACCGAGACAAGAATCGCAGTGAGCAGAAGATGCTTAATCAGCAGCCCTCTGACACATTACCCCGTTGGACTAAGTTGCTATGGAGCGGCTATGGCATAACGTCTGCTGCCATTTTAATCAGCCTACCGCTTCAGGCGTCTTGGGATGCTGGAGTTTCCATCAGGGAGGGCTTCTCACTTCCCATTCTGGGAGAAGCGCTTCAATTTACTGGGGCAGGGAAAATCTGGTTTATCCAGATGATTCTCGTGCTGCTTCTAAGCGTAACGTTAATTTATGCGATTGATCCCAGCATTTCCAATCGCCAGCGCCGTGTATGGGGCTACAGCTCCGTTCTACTAACGCTGAGCCTCATGCTATCCAAGGCCTTTGTTGGGCATCCGGCAGCAGCTACCCATCCGGCTCCAGCCATTGTGGCAGATTTCGTCCACCTTGCAGCGTCAGCCTTTTGGATCGGCTCACTTACCGTCATGGTGGTGTGCCTGCCTGTTGCCGGATCGGAGCTGCCTGTATTCAAGCAGGCAGCTCTGCGACAAATCGCCCTGCGCCGCTTTGCTGGCTGGGGCATTGCTATGGTGGCGGCGCTACTCGCCACTGGTATTTATGGAGCGGTGCTGTACCTTCCGGCTCCCTTCATGCTGCTGAACACGTCCTATGGACTCGTTCTGCTCGGTAAAGCAGCGCTACTGCTAGTTATGCTGGTCTTTGCAGCCAGCCAGTTCCGCAGCGCTCGACAAGCGGCAGCGAGCAAACGAGCCGCCGGAGGATTGCGTGTCGAGCTGTCCGTCGGCCTGCTCGTGATGCTGTTGGCAGCGGTGCTCACTCACATGTCACCTGGCCAGGCACCTGCTGTACCGTTTGAGGAGACTCGCACTACTGGCGAATACAGCGTTACACTGGCAGTCAGCCCGAATGCTGTGGGCAGCAATGAATTTAAGGTATCCGTTCAGGATAGCAAGGGTACTGCCGTTTCAGGTATCCAGCAAGTCACATTGACGCTTACCCCAGCTGATCCTGACCAAGATCAACAGGAATTTGTTCTGCCCGTGAAGCAGCAACAGCCCTTCCGCAGTCAGGAATTGATAACCTCCGAAGGAACATGGGCGGTAAAAGTACATGCCCTGACGGCATCACTCGATGCGGTTGATGCTGAATTTACTCTGCATGTAGGCGGTAAAAAATAATTATTTTATCTAACAAGGAGCGAAATGAAGATGAATATAACGATTCAAACAGCAAAATCCAGGTTTTCCAGGCTCACAACCTCTATAGGTTTAATTGCGGCTGGTGCCTTGCTTTTTGCAGGTATGGCCAGTGCGCATGTGACGGTCAAGCCTTCCGTTTCACAACCTAATGCGTGGGAAACGTACACGTTGAAAGTGCCTGTGGAAAAAAACATTCCAACCACCAAAGTCGCTTTAAAAGTTCCTAAAGAGGTCGTTTTCAAACAATACGAGCCTGTACCGGATTGGAAGGTAGCCACCGAAAAAGACAGCTCTGGCAAAATAACCACCGTCACATGGACGTCTGAAAAAGACGGCATTCAAGCGGGACAGTACCAACGCTTCAGCTTTGTAGCACAAAATGCAGACCAGAATACCGCGGCAGCCTGGGACGCCTTTCAATATTACAGTGACGGAAGTATTGTGGAATGGACAGGCGATGAAGGAAGTAACAATCCTCATTCCATTACCAAAATTACGGCAGATGCCACACCCGAAACTTCTGCTCCTGCCGCAGACAGCGGACATGATTCGGCAGGCACCGCAGAGGGCCATGCGAGCACAGATACGGCCAAAGATAACAGCAGTGCAGCGCCGACCTCGGACAATGCTGCTGAGGCTACGCCTGCCGCTTCTGCTCCAGCCAGCTCTGCTGCACAAACAACAGCACTTGTCCTCTCGATCATCGCAGTCGTGCTTGGTGCCGCAGCAGTAGGCATTGCACTCAAGCGTCGCAAGTAATCTGAGTTACAAACAACAGAGCCTTACATGTAAAAAAGCTGGTGCCATTCATTCAGGCACCAGCTTTTTTTATCGTTATCTCATCCTATCATTTTACATTCACCTATCTATCATTTTTTTGGTAAAATGATAGAAACCTCACGATTCTAACATGATAGCATTGCAATCTATTAAGCATAGGAGATCATAGGATGAAAATCGTAAATAAGGCTCTGTTATCTAGCGTTATCTTTCTGAGTACCGCAGCGGGCATCTATAGTCCCTTGGCACAAGCGGAGGCGGGTAAGGTCAGCATCATGCTGGACGGATATCCATTGCCGTTCCCTGTACAGCCTGCCATGATGAACGGCACGACGATGGTTCCCTTTCGCGCTATTTCTGAGGCTCTGGGCATTACAGTGAAATGGGATCAAGCCAACCAAAGCATCACCGCTACCAAAGCGCAAGGCAATGCAACCAAGCAGGTGGTTCTCAAAATGGGGAGCCGCAATGCCACAGTAGATGGACAAACGGTTCAACTAACAGCAGCACCGCAAACCGTACGCGGCAGCACGATGATTCCGCTGGGCTTTTTCGGGCAACAGTTTGGAGCCACAGTGAACTGGAACCAGGGAACACGGACGGTCTCTATCACATCGCCACGTGAAGCTATGTACACTGTAGGCTTCTATGCACTGTCTTCCTTTGACCAAAAATCCAAAATACCGAATTTTAATGCCGTTGCCTTCGGCTGGAGCCGAATTGATACGAACGGACAGTTCACAACGACCGGCAAAGAATATAAATGGCCTCAAGCTGCTGGAGCTGTAACGCCCGAGTCTATTCTACAGGAGGCAGATAGCCAGGGGACTTCCCCTTACCTGATGGTTTATTCTGTCGACGGTAATCATGAGCTAACCAAGATTTTGGAAAACGCGCAGCTTCAAGAACAGACCATTTCCCAAATCGTCAGCACTGCCACCGATAAGCAGTTCAAGGGCATTACGTTAGATCTTGAAGGATTAGGCTGGAGCGGCGATAAGGCCAAAGCTCGCTCCGATTACAACGCCTTTATTAAAAAGTTATCAGCCAAAGCGCATCAAGCCGGGCTCAAGCTTACCGTCGTTCTGCATCCGCTGAATAGCTCTTACACTGGCTATGATTACAAGACGCTGGGCAATCTGGCGGACGATCTGATCATCATGGCCTATGATTACGGACAAAAATCTACGCCTGAGCCACTGGATAAAGTGGATGAAGCCATAAAGCTGGCGTTGAAGGAAACCTCGCGGGACAAGCTCATTTTGGGAATTTCAATGGGTAGCGAAAAAGACAGTACCGTTAACGCCAAGATCGGTTTAGCCAAACGTTATGACCTCAAGGGAATCGCCATCTGGCGTCTGGGTATTATTGGAGAAACGGCCTGGGCGAAGATGAACGAATCGATCGAGTTTAAATAGTGTCCATTTTGTAAAAGGAATCCGTCCTTATTCCGCCCGCTAATGATTTTCATGTGTTTTCTATGAAATCATCGGTGGGCTTTTCTCATGTCTATCTTAGCAAAAATGCTTGCCTGACTTGGAAATTGTCTCCACAGGCTCGCATCCCTGTTCTCCGTAGAAGATCCCCCAGTCTCTCATAAAATCCAGCAACGGTCTTAACGTATCCCCTAACGGGGTAAGCGAGTATTCCACACGTGGTGGGTTCTCGTTATAAATTTCACGGTGTACAATGCCATCACGCTCCAATTCGCGCAACTGCAAGGTTAGCATCCGCTGTGTAATATTAGGCAAGGTCCGTCGAATTTCATTATAGCGCCGCGGTCCTGTGGTCAAATGATATAAAATGACTCCCTTCCACTTGCCTCCAATCACCCCGACAGTTTTGGCTACCGGACATCCAAAATTAACGCTAACTGTATGTTCCATCTCCTGTGCCATGTATTCCCCTTCTTTCTACAGGATGTAGGCTAATAGCCTCAGACCTATAACAGGAACAAATATGTGCGTACTTGTTCCTTGCAAAAACTTTCTATATGATAACTATATATTCGATATTAGCTCTCATTATAGTAGCAGAAAACCCATAGAGTACCAACTAAACCCATATCAAAAGGAGTACATTTTATGTCCAATACATCAGCTAAAAAGCAGGAAATTCTGGATGCCTTTTTATTCAGACATGCCACGAAGGAATTCGCCCCCGATCGCATCATACCTGAGGAGGATTTTCAATTTATTCTCGAAACCGGACGACTTTCCCCAAGCTCCGTAGGATTTGAACCGTGGCAGTTTGTGGTCGTGCAAAATCAGGCATTGAGAGAAAAGCTGGCGGCGGTTTCCAGTGGTGGTCAAAAGCAACTTCCTGCGGCCAGCCACGTCGTCCTGATCTTGGCACGTAAGGATGTTCGTTATGATTCTCCTTACGTGGAGCACATGTATAAAGAGGTTAAGGGGATGTCTGACGAAGACTTTGCCTCCCTACCAGGCCGCTATAAGATTTTCCAGGGTGAAAACCAACGCCTGCTGGAAAACGAACGCACGTTATTTGACTGGGCCTCCAAGCAAACCTATATTGCCTTAGGCAATATGATGACAGCGGCAGCTCAGATCGGTATCGATTCCTGCCCGATTGAAGGCTTTAACTATGATCAGGTACATGCCATTTTAGAGGAAGAAGGATTGCTTGAGAACGGGCTGCTGGATATTTCAGTCATAGCCGCCTTCGGTTATCGTGCTCATGAACCCAAGCGGGAAAAATCCAGACAACCCCTGGAGAAGGTCACACGCTGGGTCCTGTAAATATTCGTCCAATACTGTTAGTCAATCTTTAAGTTTGACACAATTTGAACAGGCGGGCTTGCGATCACTCATCTTAACGATGGCCCATCGCAGCCCGCCTCTTTATTTAAAATTTTTTCTTCTACAACTGTTTGCTTATAGCCGTAGTCAAGTTATCCTATATAATAAGATGTATCTGCCTACAAAGGAGTACAGTACACGTGGAAAGATCAGAGATATTGACAAGGATTGTTATTGTCGATGATGAAGAGTTAGCTTTGGATTATATGAAGCGTCTGCTTGGCGAGTTACAAGGCATACATATTGCAGGAGCTTTTACGAATCCATTCGTGGCTAAGGACTATATTCTACTTGATGATATAGATATAGCTTTTTTGGATGTAAGACTTCCAGGGATCAGCGGAATTGAATTAGCACATCAAATTTTGGAGCACAAACCCCATATTCAGATCGTTTTTGTTACAGCCTACGATAAGTACGCTATTCAGGCCTTCGAGCTTAACGCACTGGATTATCTGCTCAAGCCGGTCACGACAGAACGTCTTATCAAAACCATGAATCGCATTCTGAAGCGTGACGATCAAGCTGCCTCCATGCCTGAGAATCAGCCTTCTGTTCTCCAGTTACAGGTTTTTCAATATGTCGTCTTTACATTACCGGATCAGCAACCCACTGTTATTCAGTGGAGGACTAAAAAGACCCAGGAGTTGTTTTTGTACTTGCTCCAAAATCATGACCAATGGGTTCGAAAATCAGCTTTGATTGAATTACTATGGCCAGAATATGAAGAAGATAAGGCCTACTCTCTTTTATATACAGCCGCTTATTACATTAGAAAAACGATAGCGCCGTATCATTCCTTTTTAGAGATTTCCAATACTAATGGCGGTTATATTTTGCACACGCAAAACGTTCTGTTAGATACAGAAAGATGGGAGTCTCTCCTGGCATCCGCTCCACAGATGAACAAGGAATCAATCCCATATTATGTAAAAATGATGGAACTTTACAAAGGGGACTATTTACAAGAATATGATTTTTGGTGGGTTGAAAGTGAACGCCAAAGGCTGCATAAAATGTGGTTATCCGTATCATTAAAAATGGCAGAATGGTATAGAGGGAACTCCCAGCCTGAAGAGGCGATCTCTATTTATGAGGGCATCTGTAGTCGTCACCCCCAAGAAGAGGAAGCCTACTGGGGATTAATGAAGACTTATGCTGAGATGTATAAAAATAGCTTAGTGATCAAATGGTATGATTTATTATCATCCGTCTTATGGGAAGAGCTTCATGAGAAGCCCAATGAACAAATTACAAATTGGTTTAAAGAGTGGCAAATGGCTCATGCCTAATTTCACGACTGGGAATCATTCTCCGTACCCGTAGAGTCCCCATTAGAAGCGTCACTTACTTCGCCTCGTTCTGTATAGAGGACCTACGGGACAGAGATATTATGTTCCTTATCTTTGTACCTGGGGAACATGGAAGCTTACCGTTGTACCCTGGTTGGGAAGACTGCTAATAGATAATCCTTTACCGTATACTTGCTTCAAACGTCGATTTGTATTCCGTAATCCAATCCCGCTATCCTGTTCTTGATGATGACTCAGCAGACGGTCCAGTTCCTCTTGACTCATACCCACACCATCATCAATGATCGCTATTTCTGTTCCATCCTCCCGCTGCTGAATACGAATGCACAATGTTCCTCCATGGATCCGATTCATGATACCATGCCTGATTGCATTTTCTGCAAGTGGCTGAATCGATAACGGTGGCAATAACAAAGATATCTGTTCGTCTACTTCCCATACAATATCTAGTCTATTGCCAAAGCGTTCCTTCTCTATATAAAGATAAGATTTCAGGAGAGCAAGCTCATATTCTAGTGATACGACTCTATCCAGATTTTGAGGGTTAAAGCTTGATCTTAAATATTTGCCGAATTCTTCAATAAGATTCACCATTCTGGTGTGATCCACATGACTTAAAGATGCAATGGTATTCAAGGTGTTAAACAAAAAATGAGGTTTGATTTGTGCCTGTAACCACGCAGCCTCCATCCAAAGCCTCTCCCTTGCGGACTTTTTAACATCAGTCAAGGCACGGACCCTTGATTTCAATTCCATAGAATCCACAGGCTTCATAATGTAATCGTTGGCCCCTGCAAGAAATCCCGTATATAAGTCCTCCTGCTGACTACGTGCTGTCAACAGCAACACAGGCAGCTCGGAAATGCTAAAGTATTCCCTCACACGCCGAGTTAACTCATAACCCGACATTTGGGGCATCATGACATCGGCTATAATTAAATCCCATTCCCGATGATCCAGCCTATGTAAGGCATCCTGGGCACTGGTTACAGTGACAAGTTCGTAAGGCTCCGACTCCGAGGCGAGAATGCCCTCTAACACCCTTAAATTGACCGGATCATCATCTACTGCGAGTATGGCAGATCGTGCAGAGCCTGCCGCAACTTGCATCACAGCTTCATTCTGTAGAGCTATAAAATCAGTACCTGCTTCTTCATCCATACATACCTGCTCGTTATCTCGTGATTCGTCTGGGGTAGGTGAGGGATCGAGCGGTAGTGTGAAAGAAAAGGTTGAGCCTTGACCAAGTTCAGAACTTACACTCAAAGATCCTCCATGAAGCTCCACCAATTGCTTGCTGATACTCAACCCAAGTCCAAGCCCATCCCCAATAACCGTCAAATGAGAGTTTCCTTGTTCATATGGATGAAATATCCGCTTTTGCGTCTCCTCATCTATCCCAACGCCAGTGTCACGCACCTGAATACTGGCCATTTCGCCTTGGATGTGTGCGTGAACGGAAATAGTCCCCTCAGCAGTATGTTTAACAGCATTGTGAAGGAGATTGAACAGGATTTGGATTACTCGGTTTTCATCCGCTAATACATTCGGAAAATCAGCAGGGATGTTAACTACCATGTTTAAAGGTTTCCCATCTGTCATGAATTGAAGCATATCCAATACACCCGAGGCTACAGCCTTGGGCTTCAGGCTTCTTTTTTCCAGAATAATATCCTTTTCACGTAGACGTGTAACATCCAGCAAATCATTCAATAATAAGGACATACGGCGACCGACCGTAACGAGCAATTGCATGTTTCTCCTGTTGGGTTCATCCAGGGCGCTGCCCTGATTCTCCAGTACGGTCTGTGCTATATTGATCATCCCATGCAGTGGATTTCGCAGCTCATGAGAGGTGTTGGCTAAAAATTCATTTTTCACCTGATCAGCGCGCTGCAATCTGTCCGACAGCCTTCTCAGTTCAGCATTCGTATTAAAAAAACGCTTGAACCAATAGGATGCAAATGCCACAAAAGCCAGCACAATATCCCAAGGGTAATAGGGGAGATCATTCGTCTTGAAAATGCCCCACAGCATGCTGGATGCAATGCTAATGGATGCTAGCAACAGAAAAACAGCCTCTTTTTGCCCTCTGAATGTTCTAAGAAAAGCAAGGGAGGGAACTGTAGCACATAGAGTAATAGCCGGTAATGCGATAAGAACCATAAGAAATGCATAAAGGCTGGATGCAGGTGCAAGTAACACCAAAATCGCAAAACAACAGTGGCCTATAAAAACAATCTGAATGATTCGGGATCGAACCAACAGAGACTGCGCCAGCTTCAGTACACACATGCCTATTCCAATATAGGAAAGGGTGGTTATCTTTAACGAAAGACCCAGATTAATGGGGAACCAGTCCAATAAAAGCTTGTCATCGTCTGTCAGGATGGATAATACCGTGCAGATTACAATTCCCGCAAAATACAGAAGCGCCTTCTTTTGTGGATTCATAAAAAATATAACGACTATATATAACCCGTGAAGCAGCAAAATAATACATACCATGATTTGCATTGCGATCGTGAAGTTGGTTCGGCTATTCACAGCATCCGCGCTTCCAAAAATGATAGGCTTCATAATTCCTCCACTAGCGGAGAAATCAAAATTGGATACTTGGATGACAATCTCAATGGCCTGCCTGTTCGCATCAAACATGGCAGAGAATGGAACGGTTGTTCCTATATGCTGTTCGACCTTGCTAGAGACCTGACCACTATGACTAATTAAACGACCGTTCACAAATATGTTGGATGCCGTACTGATCTTTCCAATCCGAAGTCCGTATAGAGTGTCCTCCGACCTGTCACTCAAAATAAGCAGCCGATAGGTTCCAACGCCATATGCCTTATGATCCACAGGAGATACTGACTCACTCCATAATCCTGGTACCTGAATGGTCTGGCGCTGCTTCTGCATAAGTAAGGATTTCAGTTCGGCAGGAGAAGATAAAGTTCCAGGATAGAACTCCCACTCCCCATTTAATGGCAGGGTCTTAATCTCCTGCAGATTCAAGCCCCTCAGATCCAGAATTCCCGCCTTGGCCCGGGGATAATCCTGATTGTGGTAATAATCAAACCACAACAAACGCAAGCCGATAATCACGATCAGAAATGACAGCGTAATTAAAAAAAAGTTCCGCTTATTCATCTACTGGTGATCCGGCACCATATATCAACGTACCGTTGCCGGGCTCTCATCTGAACCAGCAGCATTGGATGGTGACCAATCCTCATAGTTTCACAACCTTATCTACACAAATTTCATTTATTGTTCCTTAGCTTAGATTGTCCGTGCTACTCAAGCAACATACGAACCCCAGTAAGCACAATTCCAATCAGAAAACCTGTAAGCGCACCGTTAATCCGAATCCATTGTAAATCCTGCCCCAGCTTGTCCTCCATTAAAGCGATCAGTGAGGCATCATCCATTCGATTTACATTTTCTCGAACCAGATTACCAATCTGGCTATGGTTTGCTTCCACTACTCCAGTAACACCTGCTACGATCCACGAATTGATCTTGTCCAGCAGCTCCGTATTTCTCCATAAATCAGACAGCATTTGATCTAGCAAAGGTACAATGTACGCCGTTACATAACTGGCATCTTCCATGTAATCCAGCAGATTACGACGAAGCTCTTCGAGCTTATCGGATATAGCTGCATCACCTTCCCAAGAATCAATAAAGGTGTTTTTCCAGTGATTCAGCCCCTCACTGACCGTATCTTTGGCTGCCAGATGAATCAGCTGTGTGTTGAACCCATCCAGGACGGCCTGACGACGCGGATGTCCTTCATCTCGAAGCTCCGCTACGCGGTCCAGCAAAAAGTGACGAATCATCTCGCCCATACGCTCCTCATTCAAATAGCCAAGGAAAGCGTTCAGGGCAAACTGCATAAGCCCGCTCACCTGCAAGCCGCTAACAGCCTGCATCCCCAAGGTGCCTAGCGTAACCCCGGTGTCTGACCGCAGTAGCCAGGACTCCGTCTGCTCCAGCGCATAATCCAACGCCCGTTGGTCATACTTTCGCTCGCCAGCTTGCCGGGCGAGCACCTCTAGCAATGGTCCTATATCGAATTCTGTCGCCTGTCGCTTAACCCCGGTTGCGATGGCCGGGGCCAGCTCTGCCAGCGGAATCGAACGGACAAGTTGCTTGGCAAGAACATCTATAAAAGTAACCGCTTCGGGCGTACGTATTCCTTTTTCCACACTTTTCAGCACCAGCTCTGCCAGTCTAATCTCGGCAATTTTAGATGCAATACTTTCTTTATGAAGCAAATTATTCTCGACCGTGTTAACCAAGGCATCGGTCAGCTTTCCCCGATTTTTAGGGAGAAGCGCTGTGTGTGGAATCGGAATGCCCAGCGGATGACGGAATAACGCGGTTACGGCAAACCAGTCTGCCAACCCTCCTACAAGTCCGGCTTCAAAAGATCCGGCCAAAAGACGGGCCCAGCCAAATTGTTGAAAAGGTAACGTAGCAGCAAAGCCCGCTCCCATCATAACAAGTGACCAAGCTGCTGCGGTTTTTGTGTTTTTTGTTTTTCCCATCATGTACTCCTCCAAACTAACTGTAAAATTTGTTTCATTACATCTGTAGTACCATCATATCATTGCCTGTGCAGATACCAAAGGTAACCATACTCTATTGTCAACAAATTGCATGATATTTAAAATTTGCATATTAGCTTAAATTGAGTTCGCATAACCACACTTATTCATACATTTTCGTGAACAAAATCACAACAATTAAGTTACAACTATTTTCTAACAAAATGAGCCCTTTGAATCATTTTGTCGAAATATAGTCCCATTTTTCCTGAAACCTAAAGGATATACGCCTCAAAAAGTGGAATTGCAAGATTACGATATATTCATTGAGGAAATTAATTATTTCCAACCTCATTCTTTATTACATCAATTTAAGGAATGAATTCCAGAAAGACCCTATCCTTTTCAAATAGGTACTTTCTGGTTAATTTTGTTATATGATGTATAGCCTCAAATCGATACATGAATATACTTTAATGTGATAAAATAACCTTTGTAAATGGGAACTCCGGTTCTAAAAGGATATTCATGAAACAAACTACAATTGTCTTACTAAAATTGTTCTTTTGTAAAGGAATTGGATATGACAACAAACCAAAAAAATGCCCAGTATGTCTGGAGCGAAGATCCAGTTGCAATTATATGTACACCCTCTGCTTTTGCTAAAAAATCCCTCTTTTATATACAGGAAATAGGCTATTTCAAAACAGATGCTTATGTAATGGAACGGCAAAAGCTCACCTCTTTTTTGCTCCTTTTTACTCTGTCCGGAAGAGGGGAATTACAATACCGGGGCAAGGATTATATATTGAAACCTCATGATATGCTTTTTATTAATTGCGAAGAATATGTACAGTACAAAACTTCCTGTCAGAAGACATGGGAGTTTATTAGTGTGAATCTATATGGCAATCTTATTGACCATTTCTACGAACAATTCGATAAACACAATAAGCCTGTAATTTCACTACAGGATTCAAGTGCAGTATTGGACAAGCTGCGCACCTTATTACATGTACAGCCAGAACGAAGCTTATCCTCTGAGCTGCTCTCATCCAGGATAATCGTTGACTTGTTAACGATTATTTTACAGCACCCCTACACCAATCCCAACGCGAATTCAGATGGAACGGCAGAGGTGCGCAAGGTAAAGCAATATCTGGATCAATCCTATTGCGAACGGATCACGCTGGATTCGCTAGCAGAAATGTTTGGTCTAAACAAGTTCAACCTAGCTAAAAACTTTAAAAAACAGATTGGCTTTTCCCCTATTGAGTATCTTATTAATGTTCGTATCACGGCTGCTCAAAGCTGGCTTAAAACTAGTGATGTAGCTATTGTGGACATCGCACAATATGTGGGCATTCCCAACACAAGTCATTTTATCAATCTGTTCAAAGAACACATTGGAGAAACGCCTCATTCCTATCGCAAAAAATGGGGAAACCGTATAAAATAGGTCTTATGTATAATCTGCAAGCTTGCTTTGTCGATAAATAGCGAAAATCTGAGATTTAAACTTGCCTAATAGAGTACCTAACTGATAGAATAATAGTACAAGCTATTCAGGATAAATGGCAAACTTGTCGAAAGGCAAGGACGCAAAGCTACAGGGCCTTCTGTATGATGGCAGCCAGCTACCGGTTGAAGTGGCTTTTTGTCGTGCTTATTTTTCCCGAAAACTTTATACGAAATGGCAAACCTGTCGAAAGGCAGGGACGCAAAGCTATAGGGCCTTCTATTGATGATGGCAGCCTGGCCACCGAAAGGAAGTTTTTTATGGGGAAAATGATACTTTCCACACTTCTCCTATTTTTCATGCTGTCCGCAATTCTCTTAAATTCGACAATTTACGCTGCTGATAGTGTTGCATGGTTGGACCAAAACAATGTAAATCATGGGACGGTCAGTGTGCGCTACCCTGTTAAACCTAACGTTAAAACCAAGATTTTGGTTACCAAAGATGCACAAAAATACTCTTATAATCTAACACCCGGGAAATCCGAAGAAGTATTTCCTCTCCAAATGGGTAATGGGAACTATAACATCAGTATTTTAGAACAGCTTAGTGGTAATCAATATAAAGTGATAGGACAAGATACGATCGAGTTAAAGCTAAACGATAGCAAAGCGGTGTATCTTAATTCCGTTCAAAATATTAACTGGAGTAGTACTAATCAAGCGATTCAAAAAGCCCGTGAGTTAACCCAAGGTGCAACAACGGATCGCGAGAAGCTGCAAAAAATCTATGACTACGTAATTAGTCATATCAAGTATGACTCCAATCAGGCCTTTGCCTTAACGACTGACTATCTGCCACAAATTGATCATACGTTAAGCTCTCAAAAAGATATTTGTTATGGTTATGCTTCACTGATGGCTGCTATGTTACGAAGTGTAGATGTACCAACCAAGCTGGTTATGGGCAAATCTTCCTACGTGGACACTTATCATGCCTGGAATGAGGTCTACATCGATAATCAGTGGGTGGTCGTAGACACTACAGTAGATGCAGCACTTTATATGGGTAAACAGAAATTCCAAATGGTCAAAGATCCCTCCAAATACATTAAAACAAAGCAATATTAATATCAATGTTTTTAATTCATATTTTTAAAAAATGAAAAAATAGAACTACATTTCTTGAAGAGCCTTGATCACATGATCAAGGCTCTTTTTCTATCCTTGTTGAGAAATTGTTGAGATGTGGCATGTATTCTAGTCCAGGAAGACAATGAGATTTCCAACCATTATCTAATTTCGAGTCAAAAGGAGGAGGTTCATCCCCGAACATGAATTTTCATAAATTCTGAACAAGTAATTAATGCGGCTAACATAGCATCATATGAATGAATGATGAATATATAAATACAGTTCTCTCGACCTCGAAGGAATAACCATTAGCCGTTAAATAAGAGTATTTTAAGAATAGGAGATTTGTTTACCGTATGAGAAAAAAATGGAATGCAGCAACGGTTGCGCTATTGCTCTTTTTGCAGTGTTTGTTCAGCACAACACAAGCTTATGCACAAAATCCCGACTCTACTCTGCCAGTGACCCCAGGAGCCGATCCGGTTCAGAGTGTGACTAACGATGTTTATCCAATGCCCTCAGAGCCAATTAACATCCCACCTGCTGTCCCGGCTCCAGCCCCTGAACCAACTGCTGGCTCAACTTCTGAAGTTAGGGCAACTCAAGAAAGTATTTTAACCAAGCTAACCCTTACAGATTCTACTGGAAGTGTTATTGATGCAGTGTATAATCCCGATAGCCGTATTGATATTGGTTCCGCCATCCATTTAGGCTATGAATGGGAACTGCCGAACCATACGTATAAAGCTGGAGACACCTTTACCTTTCAATTACCTGAGCAATTCCAAATTTACACAGATATTATGTCTCCTTTGACGAATACAGATGGAGAAGTAGGTCATTTTACCGTAGACCGTCAAGGTAAAGTGGTTATGACATTTAATGATTACGTAGAAAGCCACTCTAATGTCAGCGGTAAGCTAGAGATCAAAACTGAATTTAGCACACAAATAGAAAAAGGCAGTACACAAGTTATTATTGCGATCCCGATCAAAGGCGGCGAGCAAACGGCTATCGTAAATATTAAGCCTGCAGCTGGTCCTACAATGGAGAAACAAGGAAAGTTTGATGGAAAAGACCAAATTCATTGGACAGTTGACGTAAATAAACACTTGGATCCTATCAAACACGCTGTAGTAACCGACCCAACTCCCCAAGGACTAGAACTAGTCAAGGACTCCATCCGGGTAAACCATTTACAAATTAATGTGAACGGAACCACCGTGCTGGGGGACACTGTTAGCGCAGATAAGTATACAGTAGAGACTGATCCGGTTGTGCCGGGCTTTATAATCCGTTTTAACGAGGAGAGTATTAACAGCGCCTACCGTATTCAATATTCCACAAACATAACAAGCGAGGATACTCGTTTCTCCAACACAGCCACTTTTTCAGGGGACGATGTGAAGGATACGTCCGCAACAGCTACAGTCACTGTTCAACGCGGGGATTTTTTAAGCAAAAAAGTGGAGAAATACGACCCAGTCACTCAAACGATCTCATGGGCAATCAAATATAATTTTGCCAACAAAAAAATTCCCGCAGCTAAAGCCGCGTTAAGTGACCGTTTTAATAACAGCCAACAACTCATCATAGATTCACTTAAAGTGTATAAAGGGGATACACAGGATGAGCTCCCTGCATCCCAATACAGCGTCACTCCAGTTATTGACGATCATGGTACCAATGGTTTCAATCTGCTTTTCAATACGGATATTGAAGCCCCATATACCATCCGTTATCAAACAAAGGCTATAGATCGTGTAGTTAAAAATAGTAAAATAAAGAACAGTGTAACTTCTGATGGGGTAACAAAAGAAACAACCACCGAACTGAAAAGTATAATTATCACCAAAGGCTATAAGGAACCGAACTATAACACCAAAACAATTCCTTGGGTCATTTCTATTAATGCGGATAAGTATACAATGGATCAAATCGTTATCGACGATGCCTTTCCGAATGGCAGTCTGGCCTTATTGCCGAACACATTGAAGATCCAAAGCGCGGACGGAAAAACAACACTAACATCACCGACAGACTACGAACTGATCCCTCTTACGCTGGATTACAAAAAAGGGTTCACTATACGTTTTCATAAAAAGATTCAAGACACGTACACCATTAACTATACAACTACCTTTAACAACGAATGGAAAATCGACAAAACCAAGCCGGACTTTTGGAATAAAGCCTCTATCACTTGGTTATACAACGGAACAACACAAACTGCTGAGGCCGAAGCTCGATTATGGCCGGACAATATGACCCAGCAAAATGGGGCGAAGTCAGGTAGTTACAATGCCAGCTCCAAGCAAATTACATGGGACATTAAGGCCAACTATAACCGCAAAACTCTCAATTATGCTGAGATTAGAGATACCTTGTTACAGGGCCAAAAGTTGGTCCCAAATTCTGTTAAGGTATACGATATGACCCTGCTTGGATGGTGGAATGGCGTACAGAAAGGGGCCGAAGTACCTTCGAGCCAATATACTCTGGTTTTACCTTCCGCCGCTAACAACAACGAACTGCGCATCCAGTTTAACCAGTCCATCAACTCTCCTTACTGGGTCACTTTCCAAACAACATTGGAAGGAGAGCTTATTGATAAAGAGATTAACAATAACGCTCTGCTTATGGATGGAAAAAATGTAGATTCGGAATGGGCTGCCAAAGTGACTGTGCCCCACGGTGGAGAATACGTGACAAAGTCTGGTGCTCAGAATGGAAATAAAATCGATTGGAACATCCATATCAATGAAGGGCAATCCCATGTTTCCAATGCGAAGATCGTGGATACGCCCAGCAATAATCAAATTCTGATTGAAGATTCCTTTCATCTATACTCCACCAAAGTGTCTGCCAACGGAGAAGCTGTTAGGGACACTGAGTTAGTCAAGGATCAGGATTATAAGCTAAAAATAACAACGACTGCTCAAGGTCAGCAATCCTTTGAGCTTGCCTTTGCGAAGGCTATATCATCGGGTTATATTTTGCAATATCAATCCTTTCTTCAAGCTGAAGACAAGGCAAAAGTGAGCAATAAGGTTAATTTCGAGGGCGACCGTTTGACCACCGAAATCAGGGAAACAAGTAAGGAAATTACCGTGCGCACATCCTCTGGTTCAGGATCAGGAGGAGGAGTTACGGGAAGTCTGGAGATTACCAAAGTTGATGAGGACGATCACAATAAGGTTCTATCCGGGGCACGTTTTGCACTCTATGACAAGAATCAGAAAAGAGCACCTCTTGTCCAAACTACCAATTTGGACGGGAAAATCGTATTTTCTTCATTGAGTTATGATGACTACATCCTGGAGGAGCTTACTGCTCCTGAAGGCTACAAAATAACAGCGCCAAAAACAGAAATCAAAATAGATACAACTATCAAACAAAGTTCAGGCATTAAACAAATCGTAATCACCAACAAAAAAGACACTCCTGTTGATCCGGGTCCGGGTACACCTACTGATCCAGGTACGCCTACAAACCCAGGTACGCCTACCGATCCGGGTACACCTACGAGTCCGGGCTCAGGCAAAAAACATGATAAGGACCCTGAAATAACTGAACCTCCGGCGACGCCTGTTACGCCCGTAACAACCGAAGAGCCGAAAATTATCGAGGATGAGGATGTTCCGTTGGGCGTTCCGGTTATTGAACAGCCACCTGTAGAACCAGAGGCGCAACCATCCGCTGAACCAGGGGTGCAACCTGAGACACCGGAAGCCGATCCTCACCAGGAGCCTTCTCCGCCCGTGAAGATTGAAGAAGACCCAGTACCTAAGGGTGTAATCCGCCTACCAGCAGAAAAACCAGAGAATCCAAGTGATCCGGGTCATACACCCAAGGTGGATACATTGCCAAAGACAGGAGAAAACAGTCCTGCTCCCTTCTATGTAAGTGGCATGTTCTTAATTCTTCTGGGGGCCTATCTGGGTTATAGACGAACGCATAAAAAATAAATAACATTTTATAATCAAAAATCCCCTTCTCAACTCATCATTTCAGCGAGAAGGGGAATTATTTTACATGTCCGATCTATGGATTACTGTATTAGGAGGCTTTTCAATTGCGAAAGCTGGCATACGTGAGCATCATATTAGGAATCATCATCATGTTATTTCCTACCGCTAATGAATGGTTGGAAGATCAAAAGCAAAAAGAGCTATTACAGGAAGCTGAATCATTATCAAATACAGATACATCGACACTGACTCCCGAAATGATGAAAGGCTATACAGATTTGTCCAATTGGCTGACAAATACTGCAGCAGCGGATGGGCCACAATTGTCACAAGCCACTCCCCCATCGTCGGCTTCAGAGCAAGCCCCAATCGCTACAATCCAGATTGATCGTATCGGGCTGGAACTTCCTGTACTCGAAGGTGCAACCCAACAGCATATGAGATATGCAGCCGTACATATGTCGGAAACTGCGACACTCGGCCAGGTGGGGAATGCTGCCATAGCCGCTCATCGCTCACGAACAACTGGACGTTTATTTAACCGGCTTAATGAGGTGAAAATCGGAGATCAGATTCTAATTCACACTCGGGGTGAAAAATACGTATACAAGGTCTACAACATTTCAGTCGTCACTCCTTCAAATGTCTCCGTTTTAAAAAGCATCAAGAAACAAAAGCTTCTCACACTAATTACCTGTGATCCTCTTGTAAATCCGACACATCGACTCATCGTTCATGCCAGACAACTAACCTAATGCCGCTAATAGAAGCGGAATAACCTATAAACTATATTGGTGGTGACCCTATTGAGTATATCTTTAACAGCCTTACTTCTAATCGGTCTAACTTTGGCGCTGTGGATATATACGTTAATTTTTTTGCATTCTGTGATGATGGAAAGAAATTTGCTGCGGAAACTTGCCTATCAGGACCCTGTAACGGGTCTGTTCAATCGGAATGCACTTGAGCTATTTTGGAAACGAAGCAACGGCAAAGAAGGCTTTGCTATTATGTATCTTGATCTGGATGGATTCAAAGCCATTAATGACACATATGGACATCAAATCGGTGATAAGCTGCTCAGACGGGTAAGCGATCATTTACTCCAGGTAACAAACTCCCATCAGAAAGCTTTTCGAATCGGTGGTGACGAATTTCTACTCATTATGAAGGATTATGATGCCGATCAGGTCACAGTTCTGGCAGAACTGCTGCTGCAAAAAATCAGCGTTCCTTATAACATCCAGGGAATCAATCTTCAAGTTACAGGTAGCATCGGGATTACTATGCATCCTTCTCCGAAGAAGCCCCTACCTTCTTTACTGAAAGAGGCCGATATCGCCATGTACCAAGCGAAAGGAATGGGGAGAAACCGCTATGCTGTATACCAGAGGATCAGACAGAGGCCAAACGTCAGATCATATGGTACTGCACGAGTGATAAAGTTTGCAGCTGGTTTTCGAAAAAAAACAAAGATCCAAGGTATACAACAAATGGCAACTCTCTAACACTAACAAAAATACCCGTAACAACAAATCAGGCGGGTAAGTCCTGTTTATCCAGGATTATACCCGCCGATAAAATATTCCTACTCCACCTTACCTTTGGCAATCAGCTTGAAATCATCAAAGTGGAATCCTGGTGCAACAACACAGGTTACCAGCACAGGCTCATCCCCCAGCGGACGTGCCGTTTGCCATACAGTTCCTGGTACGAGTGCTTGTGGATGTTGTCCTGCCTCCACATCTGCGCCAACGATAATTACCGTTTCTTCGCCAGGTTCTTCTCCGCTTCCACCCAATTTTAACTCTATAGGGCTTCCACTATGGTACAACCACAGCTCGTCAGAATGGACCACATGCCATTCGGAGAACTCACCCGGATGCAGCAAGAAATACGTAGACGAAGCTGCAAAGCGCGGACCGGAATACACATCCGGCAGTACAGGCTTCGGAATTTGAAAATTGGCCTTCCACATCTCTTTGTACCAGCCGCCTTCTGGATGGGGCTCCATGCCCAATGCCGTGACTAGCGGTGAAATAGCTTTCGTCATTGTCTATCCTTCCTTTACCCTAAATTCCTTCTTCCCTACTGTAAAACATAGCGCTGCTTTTGTCACGTTTCTCCCTCTGCATGTCGAGGTTTCATAGTTTATGTCAAAATAAATAACATTAAATTGTGGATATATATTCGTTTTCATCATATAAATAACAAATAACTAGTATAAAAACAGTCAAAAACACTTTTCACGTAAAGTTTATTGACATAAAATCTTGTTTTTTATTGTAAGCTTATAGTATCATGAGAGAAATTTCGAAATTCTAATAGAGCTTAATCATGTCAGTCTGTCTACTAAGCGATGTATTCAAGTCAAAAAAAGGGGTGAGCTCTCTGATCCAATTTCGCAATGTCAACAAGCATTACGGTCACTTTCATGTACTTAAAGACATCAATCTTCAGATTAAGGAGGGCGAGGTCGTTGTCATCATCGGTCCCTCCGGCTCAGGTAAAAGCACCCTGCTTCGCTGCATCAATCGTCTGGAAACGATATCTGATGGGGAGCTAATCGTTAACGATGTCCCCGTGCATGACAAAAAGATTGATATTAACGCCTTCCGCCGCAATATCGGGATGGTATTTCAACATTTCAACCTGTATCCCCACAAAAAGGTGATTGAGAACATTGTACTGGCACCGATGAAGGTACTGGGTATCCCGAAAGAAGAAGCTATTCAAACTGCCCTCACCTATCTGAAGCGTGTCGGAATTGAAGAAAAGGCACAGAGCTACCCCGCCCAATTGTCCGGTGGACAGCAACAGCGGGTTGCAATTGCCCGTGGACTCGCAATGAATCCGAAAATTATGCTGTTTGACGAGCCGACTTCAGCTCTGGACCCCGAAACGATCGGAGAGGTGCTGGATGTCATGCGCTCGCTTGCCCATCAAGGCATCACGATGGTCATCGTCACTCATGAAATGGGCTTTGCTCGTGAAGTGGCTGACCGCGTGATTTTTATGGACAAAGGACAGATCTTGGAAGACAGCCAACCTGCTGAGTTTTTTCAGAATCCGGGTGAAGAACGGGCTCGCCTGTTCCTGAGCCGTCTGATTCATCATTAAACAGACTATTATTAATGGAATAAAAATTGAAAGGGGATCATTGTAATGAGAAAAAGATTTCAGTGGAGTACTTTGGTGCTGGTTGCATTAACCTGTCTGCTCGTCTTGGCAGGCTGTGGAGGTAAGCAAGAAGCAGCAACGTCAGGAAATGAAGCAGCAGCTTCCAACGGGCTGGAAGCCATCAAACAGCGTGGAAAACTGGTCGTTGGGGTGAAGTACGACACCAAGTTATTCGGACTAAAAGATCCGGCTAGCGGGAAAGTCGAGGGCTTTGATATCGACATCGCCAAGGCTGTAGCCAAGCATATTTTTGGTGATGAAACCAAGCTCGAACTCAAGGAAGTCACGTCCAAAACACGAATCACCTTACTGCAAAATGGGGACATCGACGCTATTATCGCCACGATGACCATTTCGGATGAGCGCAAAAAACAGGTCGATTTCAGCGATGTCTACTTTAATGCAGGGCAATCCCTACTCGTGAAAAAAGGAAGCCCGATCACCGGTCTGGAGTCCCTGACACCCGATACCAAGGTACTCGCTGTTAAAGGCTCTACCTCCGCAAAAAATATCCGCGAAAAAGCGCCCAAAGCAACGATTTTAGAGTTCGAAAACTATCAAGATGCCTTCAACGCCCTTAAGGCAGGTAAAGGGCAAGCGCTGACGACCGATAACTCTATTCTGCTTGGCATGCAACAGCAAGATCCGAATTATACCCTAGTAGGTGGGAACTTCACAGAGGAACCTTACGGCATTGCAGTGAAAAAGGGGCAGACCGAACTGCTGCAAGCCATTAATGATACGATCAAGGAACTGAAAAGCAATGGTGAATACGATAAGCTGCATGAGCAATGGCTTGGGGTTAAACCCGAATAATGATCTTGTGAAGGAGCCGCGATTGCGTGCTCCTTCCTTTCTTAGCTCTGAAAAAGGAGGTATACCCGTAGATGCTAACTTTTGATATCAACGTACTTTTCGATCATGGCGACCGTTTCAGAGAAGGCTTGCTTCATACCGTTCAAGCTAGTGTTATTGCCTTGATCGGAAGCTTTATTCTGGGGGCTATCATTGCCATCTTCCGAATTGCGCCTTTTAAATGGCTAAACTGGATCGGTACTGTCTATGTAGAGGTCATCCGCAATATTCCATTGCTGATTGTTGTACTGTTTTTTTATCTCGGTCTTCCCACTCTGGGCATCCCCTTGGACGGCTTTGTATCTGGAACGCTTGGATTGACTGTGTACACCGCCTCTTTTATTGCAGAAGCTATACGTGCCGGCATTCAATCTGTACCCAAGGGACAATTTGAGGCGTCAAGGTCCTCCGGGTTGAATTACAACCAGACGATGATCAGCATTATTTTACCGCAAGCCATTAAAATTGTACTGCCTGCAATCGGCAATCAATTCATCAATCTGGTTAAAAACTCTTCCGTACTGGCCATTGTGGCTGGACTGGATCTCATGTATTACTCGGATCTCATTAACTCAGATACCTTTCTGCCCATCACAGTCTATGCGATCACGGCGCTGCTATATCTTGTATTGACGGTTCCGCTCAGCTTTCTTGTGCTATATATGGAGCGACGCTTGTCCAAAACATCCTAAGGAGGGAAGCCCGCATGGATTTCGGTGGATTGTTTGCATGGCCTAATGTGCGTTTTATACTGGAGGGCTTCCTGCTCACGCTGGAGGTCGCTATTTACTCTATCATATTCAGCTTCGCTCTCGGTATTGTGTTCGGCATCCTGCGCTATACCCGTATACCTGTCCTTTCACAGGTTGCAGCCTTTATCATTGATCTGATTCGCAACCTGCCCTTATTGCTCATTATTTTCTTCATCGGCATGGTTTTGCCATCCATCGGATTATCGATTTCCCTCAAGTGGGCAGCCATTACAGGACTGTCGATCTTCGAGGGAGCCATGATTGCCGAAATTGTACGCAGCGGTCTCAATTCGGTTCATAAAGGACAGCTGGAAGCCGCACGCTCCTCCGGTCTAAGCTATTCTCAAACCTTATGGCATATCATTCTACCCCAAGCGCTTCGTCGCATGGTACCTCCTATTGTCAGCCAGTTCATTTCCCTATTCAAGGATACCTCACTGGCTGTCATTATCAGTTTGCCGGAGCTGACGCATAACATTCAGATCGTCGGTGGACAAAATCAATCTTTTGTCATTCCAGCTCTGCTGTTCGCCGCTTTCCTGTACTTTGCCGTTAATTACAGTATGTCACTGATTGCACGCAGGCTAGAAGTTCGTACACATTAAAGCACGTAGTACTCATCAGGGTTGCCACTAGTTGGAACACTCTGTTAGTACAGTTTGTATCTTTTCAATCAATCGCTTCACTGCTTCTCCCTGGTAACGGTCAGACCGATAAATCAACTCTAGCTGACCTTGGGGCACGCCACGCAAAATAGGTACCGTGCAAAAAAGTGAACGATCCAGTTCGGCCGCAAGGGACTTCGTCTGTAGGGTTACGGCAAGTCCCTCCTGCACCCAGCGCAGGATTGAAGGTATAGAATTTGTTTCCAGGACGGTTGCAAAGGGATACCCGCGATCAAGGAAGCATTTCTCAATCAGCTTCCTGCCGGGATGGCACTCTGGCTGCATCGCCCAGGGTACATGCCTCAATTCGTCCAGCATAAGGGAAGAACGATTGGAAAATGCATGATTTACGGGGACAATAAGACAGTAGTTCTCTGTGCGAAGAGGAAGCTGGACAAGCCTTTCATCTGTACCCGAATGTAGGGTGATGCCAACGTCCACACGGTTATCCAGCAGCTGTTCTGTTACATCAAAGGATGGACAGATGTGCAAGCTGATTTTAGGAAATGACCGATGAAAGTGGGCAAACATCTCTTGCAACGACTCCTCTAGCTCCGGTAATGCGATACCAATCCGTAAACTGCCGCGTTGCTCGGTACGCAGTTCCTCAATAGAAGCCTTCGCTTGCTGTAAATCTTTGAGCGCATGCGCACTGTGTTGCAGCAGCAGTTTCCCGGCATCTGTCATTTTGATTTTCTTGCCTGCACGGTCAAAGAGCGTCATGCCCAGTTCCTCTTCCAGCGCCTTAATTTGCAAGCTAAGCGTGGGTTGAGAGATACCGATCTTTTCCGAAGCCTTCGTAAAATGCAGTTCCTCGCATACGGCTATGAAGTATTGAAGCTGACGTATTTCCGTCTTCCTTCTCTC
This sequence comes from Paenibacillus polymyxa M1, assembly GCF_000237325.1. Lineage (NCBI taxonomy): Bacteria > Bacillati > Bacillota > Bacilli > Caryophanales > Paenibacillaceae > Paenibacillus > Paenibacillus polymyxa. The sequence goes on along the minus strand of NC_017542.1, from coordinate 494,903 downwards.
CCTTCGAGAATCCCCAGAAATGTTTGCATGAACAGGTCAAAAGAAGCGCGAGATCGGATCAATCCGGTTCGCGCTTCTTCAGGTTATTGCGCTTTTTTAGATTATTGGGCTACTTCTGCTTTTTCCGCAGTTAACGTAATATTCGCAAACGCGTCTGCATCGTACTCCTTGCCGCGGGTAATATCGTAATTGGCTACCCGATTATTTACTGCCTCCAATGAGTAACGGAATAACGTCGGTACAATCGGCGCCTCCTCGCTCATATACGCCTGCCACTGATTGTATATATCTTTACGATAATTGTCGTCAAAGGCTTTTACAGACACTCCTTCCTGCAACAGCTTATCATTCTCTTCACTGGTAAAACGCGAGTAGTTAAAGCTGGCTCCGCGTCCATACAGCCCACTAGGGTTTACATCTGTACCTGTACTCCATGCGCCGCCAAAAATATCAATGCCCGGGTCATCCTTCTGCACACGGTCATAGAAAGAATTGAACTCCAGCAGACGACCGTCCACCAGTTCGACATGAAGCCCGACATCCTTCCAATTTTGCAAATAAAACTTAGCCAGCGATTCGGCCGTCGCATCCCCGCTCATTGCTGCATAATGGAGCACCAGTTCCTTGCCCTTAGGGTCTTCACGGTATCCATCTCCATTGGTATCCACATATCCTGCCTCGTCCAGCAGCTTTTTCGCCTTGTCTGGATCATACGCAATGCCCTTCGCATTCACATCATGGTATCCCTTGAAGGCGGGCGGGATCAGGGATGTCGCAGGAGTCCGAAGCCCATGATAGAGCTGCTTGCCAACCTGCTCATTATTCAGCGCATAGCCAAGGGCCTGACGCAATGACTTGTTCGCCAGCTTGGCGTTCGGGTCCATGATATTTAGACTCTTGGCCTGATCGAATTTGCCAAGCTTAAAGCCTACATAACTATAAGATAATTCCTCCTGACCGAGAAACTGTACATTTTTCGGATTACTGGCCTCATTGTAACGGGTAGTCGGATAGCTGGCCCAATCGATTTCTCCGCTTTTCAACGCCTCAGTAATGACATTCGGATTCACAACCTTCAGATGAAGGCCATCCAACTTGGGCGCACCGCGGAAATAATCTTCATTTTTGACGAATTCCACAGATTCACCTGTGACCATAGATTTAATTTTGAATGGCCCATAGCCAATCGGATTTTTACGGACAGGGTCAGATCCAGCCATATCCTTTACGGGAATGTTCCGGAATACCTTCTTCTCCAGTGGTGTGGACCAAAGTCCCGACTTTACCGAAGGATTAGGTTCCTTAAAATGAATGGTAACCTCTTTCTCATTCAGCACCTTGATGCCAGAAATGGTTTTGGCCTTGCCGGCGTGATAATCTTCCATACCTACAATGTTGGTCATAAAACTATCATAACGTGGGCCTTCATAGTCTTTGTGGCCAATCACTTCATAGGAAAAAGCATAGTCCTCTGCCGTTACGGGATTACCATCTGTCCAGTTCAGTTTGGGATCAATTTTGACAGTTACCGCCTTATTGTCTGCGGAAAAGGAAATCGTCGCCGCTCCTTTATCGTCAATATTCAGATTGGAATCAATCGAAAACAGGGAAGGGTAGAAAAACTGGAAGACTTCAAAATCCGGATTCCCATCATAAAATACAGGATTCAGAATACCTTCAAAAGGGGTATCGGACACGAGTGCATAATTGATGATGCCGCCCTTAATCGGGGGGTTATCGTTCTTGACCGCCTTTGCCAGCGCAGTCGCATTCACCTGCTTGCTGTCGGCCCCTGATCCACCTGTACCGTCAGACGATTTTGCTCCATTCGAAGCGGAAGGCGAGCCGCTACATGCAGCCAAAGAAAGCACCAAAATGGCAGATAGAACAGGCAGAATTCCTTTTTTCCAGCGTTTAACCATTGTAAACCCCTCCTTGTTGTTGTCCTTATCCTTGAATTTCGGTTTAACCCAATCGTTGTTTGGCATCCGTGGCACGTTTGAGCGCCTGACCGATAAAGTTGATTGCCAGCATTAGCACCAATATAAGCAGTGAGGCAGGCAACCACATCCACCAGTTGTTCTGCAATACATCCGGGTCATTCGCATAACTCACCAGTGTCCCCAAGCTCGGAGTAGATTCCGGCAAGCCAAAGCCGAGATAGGAAAGCCCGGTCTCGATCCCGATATTTCCCGCAAGACTGAGCGTCAGATTAACAATCACAACAGAGCTGAGATTGGGCAGCACACCCAACCAGATGATCTTCCAATTGGGTGTGCCAAGGGTTTTGGAAGCCTGCACGTAGTCCAATTCCCGCTCAGACAGCACCTTGGCCCGGATCAGGCGCGCTTTTCCAATCCATAAAAAGGCAGTCATAATAAAAATAAAGGAACCTATGCCGCTTTTGGGCACAATGCTGACAAATACGATAACCAGCATCAAGAATGGAAGCACCAGGATAAAATCAATGATTCGCATGATGATGTTATCAACCAGTCCTCCATAAAACCCAGCCAGTAAGCCCAGCGTCAAGCCGATGGCGGCGGATAACAAAGTAATCGTAAAGCCAATGGTAAAGGAATTGCGGGCCCCAATGACCAGCTGGCCGAATATATCCCTGCCCGCTCGGTCCGTACCCAGCCAATGCACCGAACCGGGAGCTTCGCGGATCGCACCCAAATCGACCGTCGTGACTACATCCTGATTGACAAACAGGACAGAGGCATATATAAAAATCAAGAACAGAGCCACAAATCCAATGGAAATCAAGGCCATTTTGTCACGTACGAGTTCACGACGCAGTACAGACCAGCTAGACGGTGATTTACGAATGATTTCCGGCGAGAAGACTTCCTCCACCTGCATAGACACCATAATCCCTCCTTTTCTCTAGACTTGTTCTCTATTCAATTCGAATGCGGGGATCGACCTTGCTTAGGATGACATCAGATAAAAGGGTCCCTAATAGTGCCAAGAAGCCGGAGATCATGACCAGTGCGTTCACAACTGAAAAGTCCCGTTGGGTGATGGACTGAAGAAATAGCTGGCCCAACCCCGGATAACCAAAAATAGATTCTAGGAAAACGTTGCCCGCAATCACACCCGTCAGGTCGTAGCCCAAGAAAGCAGCAATAGGTAATAAAGAGTTTTTGAAAATATGACGGGAATAGATCTTTCCTTCGGGTACCCCCTTGGAACGCGCCGTTTTCACAAAATCCTTCAGACGTGTGTCAATGACCTCATTGCGCAAATACTGAATCGTAGCCGTTGTACTGAGTAATGCGCCTGTAACCGCCGGTAGAATGAGGTGATATGACTTATTCACGTAATATGACCATGTCCCCGGCTCTACACCTACATCCACACTGCCGCTGGTTGGAAACCAGCCAAGCCTGAACCCAAACACGTACAACAACAGCAATGCGAGTATAAATAGAGGTGTCGCAAAGCTGAGATAGGTATACCCGACCACGGTTTTATCCAGCAGACTATGCTGATAACGACCGCTGAGTACTCCCAGCGGAATGGCGATCAGATACGTTAGAACCAGAATCACAACACCCAGAAAGAACGTGTTCCCCAAACGACTGCCAATCAAATCGGTAACGCTAATTTTATGTACATAAGATTTGCCCAGATCCCCATGAGCAAGCTGGACGAGCCAGTTCCCATACTGCACCCACACCGGGTCATTCAATCCCAGTCTTTGCCGCTGTTCTTCCAGTGCAGCCGGATTTAGATTGGGAGTTGAAGTGATGAGCCCTGTCAGGGCATCCCCTGGCATAGCCTTAGCTAGGAAAAATATAAGCACACTCAGTGCAAAAAGTTGAGGGATCATAACCAGCAGCCGGCGCATTGTAAATTTCCACATATTCTGTCCCCCCTTATGGTAGCGCGACTTGATGGGATGAACTTACTGACTTTAGTGCAAACGGCTTTCCACTCGCATCTAGATGTTTGGGCAGCTCTGACTTGTAAGAGGATAAAAGCTTTTGCCTTTTTTGAGCATTTTCCAGCCGTTTCGCAGGATCGATACTGGGAATGGTGGCAATAAGCCGCTGGGTATACAAATGCTGTGGACACTCATATATATCTTGCTCGCTCCCCTGTTCCACTAAGCGACCTCGGTACATGATGCCGATTTGGTCACACATATGGCGGATAATCCCCAGGTCATGACTAATGAACAAATACGTCAATTTGAACTCCCGCTGCACATCCTTCATAAAATTAAGCACCTGTGCCTGCACAGAAACGTCAAGCGCTGATACGGGCTCATCTGCAATAATCAGTTTTGGGTTTAATGTCAGCGCACGCGCAATCCCGATCCTTTGCCGCTGTCCCCCGGAAAATTCATGCGGATATTTGTAGGCCGCATCAGCGTTCAAGCCAACCTTTTCCAGCAGCATCTGTACTTTCCGCCGTTCTTCCTCATTACTCAGCCTTTCAAAGTTTCGCAGTGGTTCAGCAATGACATCCAATACGCGCTTGCGCGGGTTAAGCGAAGAATAGGGGTCCTGAAAAATCATCTGAATGTCTCTACGCAGCGGATGGCGGTTATTACGACTCAGAGCCGTAAGATCCTTGCCATTAAAAAGAATCTGTCCGCTCGTCAGCTTATTCAGGCCGATAATCGTTCTTCCTGTCGTCGTCTTTCCACAGCCGGATTCTCCTACTAGCCCGTATGTTTGGCCTGCCTCTATGCTGATCGACACGCCATCCACTGCTTTTACCTGGTCAACGACACGCTGGAAAAAACCGCCGCGCACCGGATAATGAACCTTCAAATCATTTATCTCTAGTAGTGCCATGAGCAGCCTCTCCCTTTGTCTCATCTTCAAAATGAAAATGCTGGTAACATGTACAGCGGACCCAATGGCCGGGAGAAATTTCACTTAATCGGGGATGGTCTTCATGCATTCTCTGCTGAATCCAAGGAATACGCGAAGCAAAGCGACAGCTATTGCGAGGAATATCTTGCAATGAGGGAACAATACCACCGATGACATGCAGCGGTTCTCCCTTGGTATGCGATCCCGGCATGGAGGCTAGCAAGGAACGCGTATACGGATGCTGTGGATGCCGAAATAATTCAAAAACATCTGCGCTTTCCACGATTTCTCCGGCATACATGACCACCACACGGTCGGCTACTTCGGCCACAACGCCAAGATCGTGCGTAATCAGAATAATTCCGCTTCCGGTCTCCTGTTGAAGCTGTTTGAGCAAGTCAAGAATTTGCGATTGAATGGTTACATCGAGCGCAGTCGTCGGCTCATCTGCAATAATAAGAGAGGGTCGGCAAGCTATGGCAATCGCGATCATCACACGCTGGCGCATCCCTCCTGAAAGTTCATGCGGATACTGTTCATACACACGTACGGGGTTGGGTATATCCACGCTTTCCAGTAGCTCCAGTACACGTTCCCTTTTTTGCTTCGTAGATAGGGACGTATGATAATCGAGATTTTCCTCGATCTGCTTACCAATGCACATTAACGGGTTAAGTGCTGTCAGCGGGTCCTGAAAGATCATGCCAATGCCCGCTCCGCGGATTTTATTCATTTGCCCTGAGGAGAGACGGATCAGATCCGTGCCTTTAAAAAGAACCTTTCCTTCGACACGTGTTCGCTCCATGTCATGCAGTTGTGGGATCGAAAGCGCCAGCGCGCTTTTGCCACAACCGGATTCTCCGACTACAGCCAGCACTTCATTGGGATTGACCGTCAGATCCAGATGGTCGACTGCGGGGTGATATTGATCCTTGATGCGAAAAGATACGGATAATCCCTTAATCTCCAACACGGGTTTGATATTCAATGCGCGCTTCCTCCATTCTCCATGGTCTTGTCCCGCTTATTCTCACCATGTTTGATGTTTAAAACCTCTCATGAACATTACATACCGTTTTTGTCGGAATAATTTGAATACATCCTATCACCAGTATATGGATATATCAATTAAGATTATGCTATCAACATCATTTAAAAAATCAATGATCCAGCAGTAGCGCGACTTTCCTGGCACAAAATGTAATCAAATAACCAACCACAGGTTAATTTTCATCACAAAAAAGCCGTTTGATCCCCTACAGAGGATCAAACGGCAAACTAGCACCCAACCACTCACACTGAATTCTTTACGTTTATTACGAAGCCGCCCCATAGGAGCCCGACTTGAACGTTTTTGGATCGTACCATTTGTAGCCTGCTGCTGGAGCAGACCAAGGCTCGGGTTGCGGTTCTGTGGAAGCCGCAGGCTCCTCAAACGGCAGAAGCTTCGTCGGTTGATCCAGCGTTAAACCTGCCACATCGGATAATTTGGTGTAGTCCTGCTTCCACGCAAGCCATTGGACCGTTTGCACCAGGAAGGTGGCATCGTCCACTTCCTTGAAACCATCATATGTCTTTTTCGACTGTCCGTTTTCTTCACGCGCATATTTCGGTGTAGCATCTTCTACAGGGGAAGAATCACCGATAAATGCTGCCTTGCCTTGACCTACCTTGGAGATCGCAGCATAAGGCCCTTCCGCACGGCCTCCGCCGTTATAGACACCCTGGTCTACAGCATTGCCCCATTTATTCGTACCTGTAGGGATATAGGCAATTCCTTTGGCTTTGGTAGGATCAATAATAGCCAGCGTAGATCCCGCATGCATGGCAATCGAGCGTACACCCTTGGTAATGCCAAAGGATTGATCTGCGGCTACAATGTCCGTAGCATTCACGTCACCGAGCGCATTGTAACGGAAACGAACACCAAAGTTGGTTGCCAGCCAATCGGAGCTAGTTAACCCCTGCATCGCCGGTGATGCTGCTTCTTCTGTAGTCATGCCTTTGGCCGGATTAGTATAGGCTCCACGACGGTAGCCATTCATAACCTCAGAGGAATCCCAACGGTTTTTGTTACGGTCCGCATTATAGTGGTCGGAGATGAAGAAGACACTTCCCCCGTTATTCACATATTGCAGCAGGGCAGCCTGCTCGGATGCCTTAAAGGCAACATTCGCTTCACCGATGATGAACACATCATATTGGCGCAGCTTATCATAGGTTATGGCCTGTTCTCCATAAGTAAAAGGAATGGGACGGTTCAGTTGGTCCACTGTAAAACCTACATTACGCAGTCCATTGGCAAAGTCGGAGAAGGCGCCTTCAATGACCCAATCTGCTGCCCCAGCCGTCTGTGCGTGCGTATTATCGAACAGCACCTTTTTACCTTTGCCATCCGGCAGTGTAGTACCGGGTTGACCCGGGTTACCAGGATTAGGCTCGCCAGGTTCACCTGGTTCACCCGGCTCGCTTCCGTTCACCAGTTCAACAGCGCTTGGGCTTTTCACTCCACCAAAATTATTGTAGGCGCCGAGTGTACCCGTCACACGGATTTTGTTGCCAATCAGCTCAGGATGGCCTGTTAGCCCAAATTGCCCTCTGTACGCTGATGTCAGCTGTACATCCAATAGATTAGACGTGCTACGTTCATTGGCCTGGTCGGCAATCAGTACGTTAAAATCATTCGCAAACGGAGAAGAAAAATTAGCCGTTTTCGATCCGGTAGCATGTCCGACGATGTAACCTTCCACCGTCACTGTGCCTCCACTGCCTTGGCGCTGAAGTGCCTCGGCTACTGTCAGTGCTCCCTCCGCTTTGACCTGACCGAATGGAACGAAGATCCCGATCAGCAGCGATACGATCGCTGCCAGATGCAGCACCCCTTTCAAGCGTGAACCTGTGAACCGCAAGCCTTTTACCATACGTCAATATCCCTCCTATAATTCCATAAATGTACTTGTCCTCTATCAGATTAGCTGTCTATCTTCTAATTCCTTCCTGATTTCATCCATAATTATGTAAATTTTAATCTCTTTTATCGGAAACTCGCTTGTTTATGTAAAAAATGAACCCTGCGATTGACACCGAGCACGGCATACATTACGCTAAGAAAGATATGTAGAACGGTATACGCGAATGAAGATGACGGGAGAGTCTGTCCAGGGGCTTACACGCTGGCGGCACCGAAGGAGCAAGACGCCAACACCCGGCTGGCGGATAATCTCTCAGGTCCATGTATCGTCATCTGACGCAACTCTGGAGAGAGCGCAAGCCACCCAAGGGGTAAGGCGGTAAGGACACCGTACGAAACTCTCAGGTAACGAGGACAGAGATAAGGGAAACTTCCTTATCCTGTCCTTTTTTGCGCTCACATTTTACGTCAGCATTAGGAACCGTCATAGCCGCGCAAAAACGCGGAAATACCATATACTATGGTACTAGAACATACAGGGGGCCACACCATGCGTTTCAAAGATGTATTTTCCATTATCGGTCCGGCCATGACCGGACCTTCCAGTTCACACACTGCAGGCGCGGTGCGGCTTGCACGCGTTGCCCGTCACTGGCTCGGGACGCAGCCTGACCGTGCCCGCATGACACTGTACGGCTCCTTCGCCGACACCTACAAAGGACACGGTACAGACCTGGCGCTCATCGCAGGACTGCTCAATTACGATACAGACGACCACCGAATTCCAGATGCCGAGCAATGGGCGGAGCAGGCCGGGATGGCCGTAGAATTTGCCGTCAGCGGACTACCCGCCCCCCATCCGAACACTGTCCGTTTTGAGCTGTGGAAGGGTGAGGATCAGCGTACACTGCTGGGCTCCTCCATCGGCGGCGGCAGCATCCATGTCCAGCAGCTCAATGAATTCCGAGTTAACCTGACCGGGGAGCTGTCTACGTTGGTGCTTCTTCACTCGGATAAGCCCGGTACATTAGGTGCGGTGACTTCAGCGCTCGGCGCCGCTGACATTAACATTGCCTATATGCACGTGGATCGCAAAGGCCGGGATGGAGAAGCACTTACAGCCATCGAAACGGACAGTCTTCCTACGGCTGAATTAATCGCAAAACTACAATCCTTACCACATATGTACGAAATTAAAATGATTAATTTGAAAAAAGGAGCTGAATCTGATGCGATTTAGCCATCTGCATGAAATCAGCGCTATATGCGCTGAGGAATCCACCACGATTGGCCGCCTGATGATTCAAGAGCAGGTACAAGAGACGAATACAACGGAAGAAGAAATTTTCCGCCAAATGTCTGATTATTATGAAGTCATGAAGGAGGCCGTTCATCGCGGTCAGACGCAAGACACTGTATCCCGCAGTGGATTGACGGGCGGCGACGGCAAGCGCTTAGCCGAATATCTGCGGACAGGGGAAACCTGCTCCGGCGATGCCTCCGCGCTCGCCATGGCTTATGCGCTCTCCGTGTCGGAGGTTAATGCGTCCATGGGGCGCATTGTCGCCACGCCCACTGCAGGTTCATGCGGAGTCATCCCCGGTGTGTTCATTAGTGCGCAGGAGCGGTTCGGCTGGGATGATGAGCATATGGTGCACGGCTTGTTCGCAGCCGGAGCCATTGGCTACGTCATCGCCAACAATTCCTTCATTTCCGGCGCGGAGGGAGGCTGTCAGGCTGAGATTGGTTCAGCCATCGGGATGGCCGCTGGCGCTATGGTCGAGCTACGCGGTGGCACACCTGAGCAGGCCGTTCACGCCGTAGGCCTAGCGCTCAAGAACACGCTCGGCCTGATATGCGACCCCGTCGCCGGACTCGTCGAGATTCCGTGTATCGTGCGCAACGGGCTGGGAGCCGTGACCGCACTTGCCGCAGCGGATATGGCTTTGGCGGGTGTGCGCAGCGCCATTCCGTCTGACGAAGTCATTGACGTGATGCTTGAAGTCGGCAGCGCAATGCCGTCAAAGCACCGCGAGACCGCCAAAGGCGGCTTGGCCCAGACCCCCACTGGCAAGCGTTTGACCGAATCCCTTACTCGCAACACATCGGTCAAAAAGGATAAGCCATAATTGGGGTAACCTCCTCTGTATTAAGAAGCGAGTACGTCCCTTAAAAATAAAAGAGCAAGCATGCCGTCCCTAGACGTATGCTTGCTCTTTTTCTTTTCAGACGGTTACAGATTACTGAACGGTTACCTGTACCTTCGTCATTTTACCAGCATATTTTACTGTAATTACAGCTTTGCCCTTACCCTGTGCTTTAATGTTACCGTCTTTGACGGTCGCAACGATAATTCTGGATGAGGACCAGACAGCCGGCTTGGAAACATCCTTCTCCGACTCATCCTTATACGTGGCTGTAGCCGTAACCTTAGCCAGCTGCCCTGCCTTCAAAGTCAAGGCGACTTCGTCCGTTTGCAGATATTTAAGCGTATCAACATCAACAGGCACGCTGATCACCTTACCGCCGAACTTCGCCTGAATGTTAGCTTTACCGTAGCTGATCGCGGTAACCTGACCTTTTTTGACGGTGGCTACCCTGTAGTTGGACGTTTTCCATTCAGCTTGGGTTGTAACATCCTTTTCTTTACCATCACTGGATTTAACCACAATCGCAATCGTTTTTTGATCCCCGGATTTCAGTGATAACGCAATGGCATCCGCTTCAATCTTTTGCGCTACGTCTACTTCTACCGTAAATGTAATGGTTTGCTTGCCATATGAAGCAGTGATCGTTGCCTTACCGCTAGCATTCGCTTTGATCAAACCTTCGCTAACTTCAACTACTTTTACATTGCTAGTAGTCCAAGTGGCGTCCTTGGTTACGTCTGTTTTTGTACCGCCACTCTTAACGCCTGTTACTTTCAGCTGCTTTGTTTCCTGAGCACCAAGCGCAATCACGCGCGAGTCTGTTTCCAGACGGTCCACAAGGCCCACTTGTACGTTTATTGTCAGTTTTTTGCCGTTATAGGTTGCTGTAATAACCGCTTTACCGGCTGCTTTACCCGTAATCGTTCCTTTGGACACAGAAGCAATATCTTCCGCGCTTGAAGCCCACTCCGCATCCTGTGTCACGTCTTCCTTGCGTCCATCCGCATAAGTAGCCGTCAGAGTTGCAATATAGTCCTCATTAATATCAATCGTTGCCGTTTTGGAAGACAAAGACAGATCACCAGGCACATTTACGGATACTGTAGCTGTAGCTGTTTTGCCGCCATAAGAAGCTGTGATCGTAGCCTCACCTGTTTTATAACCTGTGACTTCCCCCACGCTGACAAAAGCGATATCTTCATTGCTGGATTTCCACTCTGCCTTACTTGTGATATCTTCTTCCGTCCCTGTTACATAGGTTGCGGTCAGCTTGAGCTTTTTGGATTCCTTAGCATTCAAGCTCAGCTTGTCCTCGCTTAAATCCAGAAATCTAGAGGTTTCAATATCTGTCTTGATCGAAACCGTCTTATCTCCGTACTTAGCGGTCACTGTAGCCGACCCCGCTCCAATGGCCATAATCGTTCCTTTATTCACTGTTGCAATTTTTTCATCGCTTGATGTCCAAGCAGCTTTATCTGTGATATCTGTTACCGTACCATCCGGGTACACAGCAGATACCTGTATTTTTTTTGATTCATCCAAACGGAGAAAAATATTGGTTTCGCTGGCTTTCAGCTTATTCGTCTGATCCACATCCACCGCAATCGTAGCGGACATCGTGCCATATTTACCTGTGATTGTCGCCTTCCCTGTGCTATAGCCGGTAATAGTGCCTTTCAGAACATCTGCCACGGCTGTATTGCTGGAGCTCCACTCGGCAGACTCTGTAACATCCTGAGTCGATCCATCCGGGAACGTGGCTGTCAATTTAACCTTCTCCGTATCTTTTAACAAAAGAGAAACCTCTGATGTACTGGCATCCAGCCGTTTGACCTGCTCTACCTGTACAGCAATCGTTACGGTCTGTTGTCCATATACAGCCTTAATATTAGCTGAACCTGCTCCCTGAGCAGTAACTAATCCGTTGACTACAGTCGCTACCTTCTGATTATCCGAAGTCCAGGTCGCATCACCTGAAACCTGAGCTGTTGTATTATCACTGTAAGTCGCTGTCAGATTGATCTGTCCTGTACCGCTTGAACGCAAGTTCAGGCTTTGTACATTGGATGTCAGCGCCTTAACCTTTTTCGTTACATGTACCTGAACGGATTGTACCTTCTCCTTATAGGTCGCAATCACAGTGGCTTCCCCTTCAGCTTTGGCTGAAACTGTACCATTGTACACCGTAGCAATAGATGTATTATCACTTTTCCAATCTGTGCTTACGGTTACATTGGAGGTTGTCCCATCGCTATAAACAGCCGTTGCCGTCAACGCAGCTGTATCCCCCTGTTGCAAAGTTACCTCGTTAGACGAAAGGACAATCTTGGAAAGCACTGCTTCTGCTGCAGATGCAAACCCTGCATATGATGTAAAACTTGAAATCAGGATGACCAACGCCAGAAAACCGGACCATCTATTCTTCAAAATCTAATTCCCTCCCATTTCAAAGCTAAAAATTAAGGATTTCGCAAAATCCCTACACCTACGTTTTATGTCGTCATATGGAAAAGAATAGTTTAGACTTTAAAGAAAATTTGGTCCTTATTAACTAGAATCGGTACTTTTACAGACAGCTGTAAGCTGCTGCACGAATTCTCAGATGGTGGTACTCTTCCATATTGGGATCAAGCTGATGCATATAAACGACGGAGAACTGCTCGCTCGGATCTATAGAAACCCAGGTGCCCGCCATTCCCGACCAACCAAATTCCCCAATTGAGCTGTTGGCATGCCCAGCCGCTTTATCCATTAACGTGCGTACACCAAGTCCATAGCCATAACCTGTATGGTATGAATTGGTGAAATCCGATAGTTGAGCTGTATTCAGATGATTTGTACGCATTAAATCAATGGTTTTTCTCCCCAATAAGTTCACACCGTTTACCGTGCCGCCATTTGACATCATTTGTGAAAATGTGAGGTAATCTTTGACTGTCGAATATAAACCTGCGCCTCCACCTTCATATATAGCATCTGGCTGATGATATTCATCCAGGAAACCCTCAATTTTTTCAAGTTTTCCGGAGTCTGTCCGTTGGTACATGGAAGCCATCCGCGATTCAATATCTCCACGATAACGGTAACCTGTATTGTTCATTCCAAGCGGATCAAAGATTTCATCCTTCAAAAATTGCCCTAATGATTTACCTGAAATGACTTCAATAAGACCCGCAACAAGATCATGGCCATATCCGTATAACCATCGTGTTCCTGGTTCAAATGCAAGCGGAACTTCAGAAAGCGCTTTAATTTCTGTGCGCAGGTCATATTTCCCCTGCTTTTCCTTTAATCCTGCAATGGCCTTCTGCATAGCTTTTCCTGTTTCTGAAGACTCGGAAGCGTAAGGAAGACCTATACTCATATTGAATATATGCTTAATTAAAATGGGTTTTTCTGCCTTATCCACGTAGGTGTATCCGTTAGGAGCGGTTTTGAATACATGCGCATTACGAAATTCGGGAAGATATTCACATAAAGGCTCATTCAACAAAAATTGCCCACGTTCGTACAGCATAAGTGCAGCCGCACATACAACGACCTTTGTCATAGAAAACAAGCGATACACGGTATCTTCAGTAATCGGTTTCCGAGTTTCCACATCAGCATATCCATGATACCCTTCATACAACACTTGACCATTTTGTGCAATGGCACAACCACACCCTGCCGGCCCATTCGCTAAGAATCGTTGCAATAGCTGATCTACCTTGTCAAAACGAGACATTTTCATCCCTCCTATTTTCCTTCAAAAGAAACAAGCTTCCCCTCACGCTCTAATTCCTGTTCCAACAAGCTCAACCTGATTCCTTGTAAGCGCTTATTCCCTTGCATCTATTTTAACGGTAAACTTGGTAATTACAAAGATGATTTGTCATAATCAGATAGCTTTATACCAACAACTCTGCCACCGTCTCTTTCCAGCGATGGATCACCGATTCCGGCTCCTTGAGGCGAATTGTGACACCTGTCAAGATATCCGCATATTGAGCCGAATCTTCTCTGGCTGCAAAAACATGGGCCGCAAATCGCTCACGTACATGCTTGGCTCCGGGTAAAGCAGGCAGATGTTTCAGCGACAACCGCACATAATGCGCCTTTCCCCCGGTGAACACCGCAAGCGTTGCCTTCCCAGTACGGATCATGTTGCCTGTCGTGGTCGTACCCGGCCATAGGGCCAGACGCAAATTTCCCTCGTCCAGCGCTACAACCTCGCCCACACTAATCATCGCTATGTGCGGCCACTGATCTTCTGTAACCGTCAACAGCATCATTGCTTCTTGTTGCTTGTGCTCCAACTCCTTGCCGTTCAGCAGCGTGAACAGCTCCTTACCGATCCTTGGCGTCTGCATGAAGTATAATCCCCTTTACATTTGGCCTATAACTTCAAAATACCATAATTTACGGCTACTTACGAACGACCCTATATCCGCTCTGGAATAGGAGGAACATGAGCAGCATCCGGAATATCTTGGGGGTTTACCTTGAACGCCGATTTATACTTTGCTGGATCCGTAATGCTATCCGGTTCTGAGGTTCGCCATGTGAACAGGCATACAGGGCACAACAAAACCTCCCAGGCACCTTTAACCGGCGAATGGGAAACGACTTCTGAACGATTGGACTCACAACGGGGACAAATATGCATCTGTCAGCACTCCTTTAATCTTTCTTTGTTTTTAAAAATATTTAGCGAAGCATTTGGCTCAACTTTTTCTCCCATTCCGCTACACCCAGCGGGGAATCGAGCGGCTGCGAGTAATGGCCTCTAATATCCGGTGCTACAGGTGTCGTCGCATCCAGTATCATTTTGTGCGTCATACCTGCCGGATCAGAGCCGGGGTCAAGCGGTAAAATAGACAAGCCAGGAACAATGACAGCATCATGCTTTGGATGAAGCTTGGTGGATAAAGCCCACATGACTTGCGGCAGATTGAACGGATCGACCTCCTCGTCCACCACAATCACCAGCTTACAATACCCCAATCCATGCGGAGTCGTTAACGCACGTATTCCCACAGCCTTCGCAAAGCCGCCATACCGGGTTTTCGTGGAAATAATAGCGACCAGCCCATGCGTATACATGGCATTAACAGCTACGATTTCATTAGGAAAAGCATCCTTAAGCTGCTGAAACAACGGTACACTTGTATTCACACCGATCATATAATCCGTTTCCGTCCAAGGCATCCCGATGTACAGATGCTCAAAGATAGGCTGTTTGCGGTGATATACACGATTAATCTGAATGACTGGCATCGCGCGACCGCCAGAATAGTGACCTGTGAATTCACCGAATGGACCTTCATACTCACGTTCACCTGCTAACACTTCGCCTTCCAAAATGACCTCGGCTCCCCAAGGCAGATCCAGGTCTGCATCCTTCGCTTTGACCACACGATAAGGCTCACCCTGAATGGCGCCCGCCATCTCATATTCGGATTGATCGTACAGCAGCGGCGTAGAAGCAGCCGTTGTAATCACAGGCTCACATCCGAGGGCAATAGCCACCTTCAGATTTTCGCCACGCTCCTCAGCCTGACGGATATGGATCGCAATATCATGCTGTGGTACAGGCTGGATGCCCAAACGGTTCTTGCCTTTCACCTGCATCCGGTATAAGCCCACATTTTGCTTACCGTAGGTGTCCGGGTCATCCAGATCGCGTGAAATTAGAATTGCTTTATCCAAATAAAACCCTCCGTCCCCCTGATTCAAACGAAACAACGGCAAAATATCAAACAAATTAATATTCTCCGTAATCTCGACTTCATGAAAAGGAGCGGCGTCTTCCCGCTTCACGGGCACCGGAAATTGTTCATAGCGTCTGGCAAATTCAAAAAACTGCTCCTTGAGCGGCGTATTTTTGGGCATTCTCATCATGAGGGCATGATTGGGCCAGGAGCCCATCACATTCATTGCAATACGAGCATCCGTATATCCATAGATGTTGTTGAAAAAGAGAGCAGGCGTCTTATCTCCAAGATTGTTTAATGCTCTGTTAGCTGCTGCGAGGTCCGGCTCCGGCTTTACCTCATCGCTGATCGTGAGTAATTGTCCCTCCTTTTCCAAGGTGTGTAGAAAATCGCGAAAGTCTTTATAAGCCATCATTCATTCTCCTTCGTCTTTCGATTTCTCAATTCTGGTGCAGCCTGGAGTCATTCTGCTTCATCCCATCCCAGCGTTTGGCTGCGGTTGTGACAATACCGAACTGATCCAATGCGCGAAAAACAATATGATCCACTAATTCCTCAATACTTGCAGGATGATTATAAAAGGCAGGCATCGGCGGCAGGATCATCACGCCCATACGTGACAGCTCTAGCATATTTTCCAGATGGATACTGCTTAATGGTGTTTCTCTGGTCATGAGCAGCAGCTTCTTTCGCTCCTTCAGTATCACATCCGCTGATCGGGTAAGCAGGTTGTCCGCCATACCGATACGAATAGAGGCAAGAGTCTTCATACTGCAAGGAGCGACGACCATACCATCTACCCGGAAGGAGCCGCTAGAAATACGTGCGGCCTGATCCTTATACGAGTAGACTGCATCCGCCATTGCCTCCACTTCCTTCACCGTGTAGCCTGTCTCATAGGGAATGTTGGCAATAGCCCACGGGGATAGCACCAGATGGCTTTGGACTCCAGCCTCCCGTAATTGTTGCAATATACGGATACCAAAGATTGACCCTGTCGCTCCCGATATTCCTACAATGATTTTCTTCATATGTCCCCTCCTTCCATCCCATCGTTTTATGTTCACCCATGCATTACTGTCAAAAATTATACGCCCGTTCCCTGCACACGAAAAATATATATAATATATGTAATGCATACTTTAAAAGTATTTAAATCGAAGCGTTGCTTAGAAATGAGGAGGAATCCCCAATGGACTTGAAGCATCTGCATTACTTTTGCGTCATCGTGGAGGAAGGGCAAATCACCAAGGCCGCCAGAACGCTCAACATGGCCCAGCCTCCATTGAGTCAACAACTCAAAAATATGGAGGACGAGCTTGGTGTAAAGCTGATTTACCGTGAAGGAAAGAAGTGGGAAGTTACCGAGGCCGGATATACACTGTATACACGCGCCAAACGATTATTGGCTGAAATGGAGGACACCTGTAGAGAAATTGGGGAGTTTGAAAACAGAGTAACCGGCACACTTGCCATAGGCACGTCATCCGCCTGTATGTCTCTGATTACTGAACAACTCAGTCACTTTCATCAGGTTTATCCAGAGGTATACGTTAAAATAGGACACGGAGACACACATCATCTGGAAGAGCTGCTGCATCAAAATAAAGTCGATCTGGCCCTGCTGCTACTTCCGGTAGACAACAAATCGTACCATACGATTGAACTGGAGGGCGTTTCTTTTGTTGCGGTTCTTCCGTGTGAATGGGCAGATCGCCATCCCAGTGGGGAAATTACATTACAGGAAGCTGCCAGCTATGACCTCTTGTTGGGACGCCGAACAGAAGGACACGGACTATACGAAACCGTCATCCGCAAATTTCAGGAACACCATCTTATTCCGCGCGTCGTATTGGACTGTCCAGAAATATCGACCATTCTCTCGCTCGTTTCCACAGGCATGGGAATTACCATTATTCCAGACGCTGGCTTGGCACAAGAATACGGGGACAGATTTCGCACACTCTCCATTAAGGAGCCATTCCCCTTCACACAGCCTGCCGTCGTATGGCGCAAGGATCGTTATTTATCCAATGCAGCTCGCAAATTTGTTGAACTGCTACAAGCTGGAGACACGAAAAAGACTGTTCCCGAGTAGATGCTCTACCGCTCTACTCCTGAAACAGTCTGATGCTGGATGAACTTCCTTCATTCGGTCGTTGATACCAACTTATTTAACTCCTTGATGCCGATACTCGGTCGGAGTCATTCCACATTTGCGCCGAAATACCTGTGTAAAATGTCTCATATCTTGATAGCCAATCCGCTCGGAAATATCAGCCAGCCGCAGATGAGGATCATTTAGCAGCCGCTTTGCCTCTTCCATACGCAAGGAAATGACGTAATCCTTATAACCTTGTCCCGTCTTTTGCTTGAATAGCTGGCTGAAATATACTGGATTTAAAAATACGATTGAGGCCACTTTTTCCAGTGACAGCTCCTCTGTAAAGTGAGCCCGAATATACTGCAATGCTACATCAACTGTATGCATGCCCTTGCGGAGACATTCTCCTGTATCCGCTGCTGCGGCTGCAATCTCCTCTGGCGTTCGTCTTAGTCGCGCCACCTCTTCAGGTATGGATGAGAAATTGTGGTGGACACCTGAACGTGTAATTTGCAGAGGCACTCTGACATAACGCTTTAAATGGGATTCAAGCAACATCTCTAACCGTGCAGCCTCTGCTTCATCCCTTAGCCTTGCAATCCCCAGCAGACTATGGCGGTCTAGACTGACGACAAAACCGCTGCCTCCAGCCTCAATGAGCTCAGACAGTACATTTTCAATCATAAAATGCTCCAAATGTGTCTGCTTGTGATCAGGTTCCATGCGAACCATAAAAAGATGGAATTCTGGATAATTTTCGACGAAAGGCTGTATATCCAGCTTCCCCGTATCCAATCCGAGTGCATAACGTTGGAAAACAGCTTCACGTAAATAAACCATATTGGATTTAAGAAGCCTGCCCTCGTTCGCCTGTTGCGAGGCCACGAGCGCTTCGGCTGCTAACATTTCAATGCATTCCAGTAGCTTCTTTTTGCCGATTGGCTTTAACAGGTAGTCTTTGGCACCCAGCTTTACTGCTCTTTGCGCATATTGGAAGTCGGAATGGGCCGAAATGACAACCCACTGCAGATGAGGATGCTTTCGCTTGGAAATACGCATGAACTCCAGACCATCCATACCGGGCATCAGGATATCAGTCAATACAATATCCACAGGATGCTCCGCCAGAATGCCTGCTGCTTCCTCGGTGGAAGCAGCGAGATGAATGCCGCAGGTTGGTAGAGCTTGGCCAATAGTGCGCCGAATCCCCTGTCGAATCATATTTTCATCGTCAGCTATCAGAATATTCATGTTTCTCCTCCTTCTGTGGCAGAGGCACACTTACAGTGACTGTCGTTCCGGCCCCTGGTGTGCTGGAGATCCGTAGGCCGTACTCTTCTCCGAACATGTGCCGTAGCCGTAAATTTAGGTTTTGCAGGCCGATGCCTCCCGCCTGCCCGCTGCCCGCCTGTTTGCCGGGTTCTGCCAAAGCGACCTGGACCACCTCCCATCGTTCATATTCCATCCCTACACCATTGTCTATGATATGCAGACTCAATACACCGCCATACTCCTCCGCTCTGACGAGCAGTTTGCCACCTGTATCTGCATGAAGAGGCTCCAGCCCGTGTTTCACCGCATTTTCAATTAACGGCTGTAAGGTCATTTTGGGCAAACGGATATCCAGCCATTGTTCCTCAATGTTGACGTCAACAGATACCCTGCCCTCCAGCCGAGCTTGGATAATGGTGAGGTAGTGGCCGACTTGCTCTACCTCTTCTCGAAGACTTACATCGGCTCCCTCTTCCCAGTGACTGCTGTAACGGAACATATGGGATAAGGAGAGAACCACCTCACCGAGCTGATCCTGTCCCTTTTCATCCAGCATCCAATAGATCATATCCAGCGTATTGTACAGAAAATGTGGATTAACCTGCGTCTGTAGAGCGTGCAGCTCCGCATTTTTTTCGCTGACTGATGATATACGCACTAACTCAATCAGTTCTGCAATCTGTCTTACCATATGGTTGAAAGAAGTAGCCAACTGGTTGATTTCTTCATAGGATTCGATGTTTACCGTGTGACGAAAATTGCCTGTCTCTACCCGTTTCATTTCCCCAATAACTCGTTTGAGCGGATGGGAGATGCTCCTAGAGACGATGGACGCAATTAGCGCTGACACCATAATGAGTATAGGTGCCACGATAAATAAGTATCTTTGATTTTGCGCCAGTTCTACGTTCAGATCCTCACTGGGTGTCACACTAATCACCGACCAATCGGCAAACGGAAGTTTGGAAGCGATTACAACTTTCTCATTATTCCGATCTACAATTACATCCTCCTCCGGGACCTGTTCCTGTAGATTTCGCAAATCTGGTGGCGGATCAGAAGAAGTAGCCGATACAATTCGATTTTCATGGCCCAACAGATATACCTGACTATTAGTGCTCAGCCGCAAATTGTGGAGAGCGGACAATACTGAACGTGGTTCAGCCTCAAACAGAACAATACCAATCGGCTTGTGTTCATCCAGATCATAGAGCTGCCGTCCGAATGCAAACACAGGTCTGGTTTCCACTTGGTCGATGACAGAGTGAGGATAGACACCCAGCCATGCAATTTTGCCCGCCGATCTTCGAATTTCCCTGTACCATTCCGTATGCTCGTAATGAGTATCAATGACATTCATATAATTGCCATAATTGTATACCTTGCCTGTGTCTGTGATGACATGAATGCCGATTAGATCCTCCCGCGAATAGTAGATGGCTCCAAGGATATTTGTAATCGTACGTTCGTTGATGTAATTGACAGCAGGTAAATCACTATGATCTGTCGTCAGCAGACGAACCAAATCCATATTGTTGCTGATCGACTTGGAAAGACTGTTATAGCTGTCGAGCAGCAACTCGAACAGTCCTGCCGTCTGAGATACATTTTTACGCGCAAGCTCGCTGATCTTATCATGGAACTGCACTGTAGTACGGTTGTAAAATAATAGACTGACCGCCAGCACAATGCTGGACATGCTCAATAGGAACAGAACAAACAAGCGGTATTGAATGGATTGAAAACGGCGCATCATACCTCCGTGCGCTCCTTTCGCATCGGCCGCCTATCCCTTAACCGCTCCTGCAACCATGCCCTTGGTGATTTTTTCGGACAGGGCAAAATAAATAATAATGACCGGTAAGGCTCCCATAACTAGAAAAGCACCAATATTGCCGTAGTTCACAGAATACTGGCTGACAAACGTATAAACGCCGAAAGGGAGAGTTTTTAGCTTTTCGGACGAGATAAAGGTGGCAGCCATAATGTATTCATTCCAGATATTAATGAAAGTTAAAATACACACTGTCATGATAGGCGGAATCGAGATGGGTAAGATTACACTGCGGAAGATACGATAAATGCTCGCTCCGTCAATGTAGGCGGATTCTTCAATTTCGTGGGGAATGGACCGCATAAAGCCGGATAGGATGAAGACCGCAATCGGTGTCTGAAAAGCAATGTAGGGTAAAATCAGCGAGAAATACGTATTCAGAATATGGACGTTTTTAAACATCACCATCAACGGTAGCAGTGTAGCTTGCATGGGGATCATCATCCCGACCAAAAACAACGTCAGCACAACAGCCCCGAAACGCCAGCGGAAACGTGTAATTGCATAAGCAGTCATCGAGCTTAATACAATGACGAACATCATCGTAACCCCAGTCACCAGCACACTGTTTCCTAAATAACGCAAGTAGCTCCCCGATTCATAGGCTTCCTGATAGTTGTGCCACTGGGGCACTTGAGGGAGTGCAAAGAAGCTTGAACTTAATATCTCTTCATTCGTCTTCAACGAATAGGTCAACAACCAAAAGAGTGGATACAGCTGCGTGACCACTAAGACAGCCAACAGGGAGAAGACTCCCGTTTTTTTCAAGGCGTTCAACAGTCCCATCTCCTTTAGCTTACCTTATTTTCGATCCGTTTGAAAACAAAATTTATCACAATTGTAAATGACAAGCAGATTACTACGAGAAACGAAGCCAATGCACTGCCATACCCGTATTTCATAGATAAAAAGGACATATTGTACATATACGTGGATACTGTATCCGTCGCATGGGCCGGTCCTCCACCCGTCATCACCCAGATCAAATCAAACGATTGCAAGGACCCGATAAAGGCTAATACAATAGATATTTTGAAAATAGGCACAATGAGTGGCAACGTAATGTAACGGTCTGCTTTGAATCCTTCTGCCCCATCAATTTTAGCTGCTTCATACAGCTCATTGGGTATATTTTGTACACCGGTAAACTGGATAAGCAAATGGTAGCCAAAATATTGCCACAACGATACAAAATATAGAGCATACATCGCTATCTGTGGTTCCGTCAGCCAAGAGCGTGTCCAGCTTTCCAGCCCGACCGCCATCAAAATACCGTTCAGCATCCCACCCATCGAGGCCGGATTATAGATCGTTTTCCACAACTGCCCGATAATGACCACCGATAGAATGACCGGCAGAAAATACATCGTTACCAATGTATTTGCCTTACGCACATAACGATTGAGTAAAATCGCCAGCAGCAGACAGAGTGGAATTTCCAGCATGGAAAATACAGCGAACATCATCGTCCGCTTCACGGACGGCCAGAACACTGGATCGGCTGTAAAAATTCGTTTGAAATTAGCTAGCCCCACAAACTTCGCCTCTGCAATTCCGTTCCAATCTAGCAACCCGCAATACACAGATACCAGAATCGGAACAAATACCATACAGGTATACAGCAACAGGCAGGGCAGCACGAAAACGGCAATCGTGCGTGCCGGCACCTTCAGTACATTCATGCTCTAATCTCCTTTGTGTTGATTCGGAGTATCTTCTGGGGATGCTTAACCATATGTGATTCCGAATCAGGAAAGGGTACTTTCGCTCCCTCCCCTAGAGTCCGCTACTTCAGGATTTTTGCAAAATCCTCACTTATTTATTGGCTTCAAAAGTGTTCTGGTGTTCCTTCGCAACTTGCGCAGAGTCTTCTTGTTGCACAAACAGGTTTTGAATGCTACTTAGATGCGCCTGCGCAATAGCCGGATTCATCGTATTATCAAAAGCGAGGTCTCCTCCTTTTACATTTTTGAACAGCTCATTGAGACTAATGGCTAGTTCGGAATAACCAGCTTCCTTCAGATCGCCTTTCATTTTCTGACCACTGCCAATTGCATTTTTCAGATCAAACTGAATCTTGGGCATCTCTGTAATAAAATAGTGCAGAAAGTCCTTCGTCTCCTGTAAATGTTCACTATTCGCAGATACCGCAAACGCGCTACCTGGCGCGATGACATACTCATTTACATTCCCTTTGCCATTGACCGTAGGGAACTGAAACGCTCCGACCTTACCCGCTACCGGGGAAGCATCAATAGAACCTGTTTCCCAAGTGCCCATGATATACATCGCAGCTTTTCTTGTTTTAAAAATATTACCACCTGCATTATAGTCAATAGATGTGGCTCCATCCGGGAAAGCCCCAGCCTGCACCAATTCCTGGAACGCATCCACAGCTTCCACAAAAGCCGGGTCGTTAAACGTCTTTTTGCCATCCAGCACATCATTAAGGAAGTTTGGTCCTTCATTCGTACGCAACAGAATATTCATAAAAAGGAGGGAACCGGTCCATGAATCCTTTTCCCCAATAGCAATTGGAGTAATTCCCTTCGCTTTTAGTGTCTTGACCGTCGTAATCAGCTCATCAAAGGTAGTCGGCAACTTTTGAATTCCCGCCTGCTCGAACAGCTCTTTGTTGTAAAAGACCACTTCTATATTGTTACCATCCGGAAAAGCATACAACTTATCATCGAAGCTATAGTAATTAAGAAGGCCATCCTGAAACGTATCTTTTAACCCCTCTTTATCAGCTACATCATTTAATGGTGCCAGTAGCCCGGCATCTACAAAGGGCTTCATCTGTGCAGCCGGATTTACAATCGTAATATCCGGTACTTCCTTCGCTGCTGCTTGTGTTTTTAGCTTGAGCTTTTGCTGATCTGTATTTAACGAATCCAATTCAATTTTGACATGAGGGTGATCCTGCTCGTATTGACTTACAATCTGCTTAATCATTTTGTACGAAGGGGTGCTCGGATCAGGATTGATGTTTTGAAAAGTAATCGTCACATCCTTCGTTACATTGCCTCCACCCTTTTCCCCTGAATTTCCCGGACCTGCGCTCTGTCCGTTATTACAAGCTGCCAGCGTCAATGCCAAGGCGCCCGCCGCCACAACGGCAAACGCTTTCATCTTTATTCTGCTCATGTTCCTATTCCTCCTCTGGTTGAAGCATTGCGCAATTTATCCTCCTAGTCGGTGGACACTCAATGCCCGCTTGTTCTTTTCATTATGTTCCATAGAAAAGACGTGAACAATGCGTGAACTTAAGGAGAAGGGTTTGTTTTTTTAAGCCCTCATTTGCGTGCTTCAAAATTCATTCATATCATAACTTGCAATTTATCTAGAAGACAGGCATAATATGAATAAGATCGTTATTTGATAATGATTATCATTATTAAATAATAAATACACATAGACTTTAAAGGAGGCAGGACCGCAGTGAAAGAAGCTTTTAGTAAAACCTCCCTGCATATCGATGATTATTTGGATCTTCTCAATCTTGCCGTACAAGTCGGAGATACAAAGTGGCAAAAGGAAATTACCCGTAAACTTCAAGCCTTAAGTGCCCTCCAGGCAGAACAGGTTGAAATAGATTAACATCGCACAGTGCTGGATGTCAGTTGAAACAGCGCGTCAGGCAGCACTATACAAGGACAACCAGAATATTGTAGTGCTTTTAACTAAAGGCATGCCATGAGCCTTTCATATGAATGATAAATGAATCGGATATACAAAAAAAGAGCACAGCCATTAAGGCTGTGCTCTTTTTTTGTGCTTGGCAACGTCCTACTCTCCCAGGACCCTGCGGTCCAAGTACCATCGGCGCTGGAGGGCTTAACGGTCGTGTTCGGGATGGGTACGTGTGGAACCCCTCCGCTATCGCCACCAAACATGAATTTGCCTCGCAAATTCTAACTTCAAGGTTACACCTTGAAAACTGGATCCGAAACTTCCTTGCGTCTTATCTTTAGGATAAGCCCTCGACCGATTAGTATTGGTCAGCTCCATGCATTACTGCACTTCCACCCCCAACCTATCTACCTCGTCGTCTTCAAGGGGTCTTACGTATTGGGAAATCTCATCTTGAGGGGGGCTTCACGCTTAGATGCTTTCAGCGCTTATCCCTTCCGTACATAGCTACCCAGCGGTGCTCCTGGCGGAACAACTGGTACACCAGCGGTACGTCCATCCCGGTCCTCTCGTACTAAGGACAGCTCCTCTCAAATTTCCTACGCCCACGACAGATAGGGACCGAACTGTCTCACGACGTTCTGAACCCAGCTCGCGTACCGCTTTAATGGGCGAACAGCCCAACCCTTGGGACCTACTTCAGCCCCAGGATGCGATGAGCCGACATCGAGGTGCCAAACCTCCCCGTCGATGTGGACTCTTGGGGGAGATAAGCCTGTTATCCCCAGGGTAGCTTTTATCCGTTGAGCGATGGCCCTTCCATGCGGTACCACCGGATCACTAAGCCCGACTTTCGTCCCTGCTCGACTTGTAGGTCTCGCAGTCAAGCTCCCTTCTGCCTTTGCACTCTTCGAATGATTTCCAACCATTCTGAGGGAACCTTGGGGCGCCTCCGTTACTCTTTAGGAGGCGACCGCCCCAGTCAAACTGCCCACCTGACACTGTCCTCGTACCGGATCACGGTACCAAGTTAGAACCTAGATACGATCAGGGTGGTATCCCAAGGATGCCTCCTCTCAAGCTGGCGCTCAAGATTCAACGGCTCCCACCTATCCTGTACAGATCGTACCCAAATTCAATATCAAGCTGCAGTAAAGCTCCATGGGGTCTTTCCGTCTTGTCGCGGGTAACCTGCATCTTCACAGGTATTAAAATTTCACCGGATCTCTCGTTGAGACAGCGCCCAAGTCGTTACGCCATTCGTGCGGGTCAGAATTTACCTGACAAGGAATTTCGCTACCTTAGGACCGTTATAGTTACGGCCGCCGTTTACTGGGGCTTCGGTTCATAGCTTCGCCCGAAGGCTTACCACTCCCCTTAACCTTCCAGCACCGGGCAGGCGTCAGCCCGTATACTTCGCCTTGCGGCTTCGCACAGACCTGTGTTTTTGCTAAACAGTCGCTTGGGCCTTTTCACTGCGGCCCCCTCGGGCTATTCACCCTACCGAGGCACCCCTTCTCCCGAAGTTACGGGGTCATTTTGCCGAGTTCCTTAACGAGAGTTCTTCCGCGCGCCTTAGAATTCTCTTCTCGCCTACCTGTGTCGGTTTGCGGTACGGGCACCTTCTCCTGGCTAGAGGCTTTTCTTGGCAGTCTGAGATCATGACCTTCGCTACTATAATTTTCGCTCCCCATCACAGCCCAGCCTTACGATGTGCGGATTTGCCTACACATCAGCCTCACTGCTTAGACGGACATCCATCAGTCCGCGTCACTACCCTACTGCGTCACCCCATCGCTCATCACGGATTACGGTGGTACAGGAATTTCGACCTGTTGTCCTTCGACTACGCCTATCGGCCTCGCCTTAGGTCCCGACTTACCCTGAGCGGACGAACCTTCCTCAGGAACCCTTAGGCTTTCGGCGGATCTGATTCTCACAGATCTTTTCGTTACTCATACCGGCATTCTCACTTGAATGCAGTCCAGCGCTCCTTCCGGTACACCTTCAACCCGCATTCAACGCTCCCCTACCCCTGATGCAAAGCATCAAGCCATAGCTTCGGTGGTGTGTTTAGCCCCGTTACATTTTCGGCGCAGAGTCACTCGACCAGTGAGCTATTACGCACTCTTTCAATGGTGGCTGCTTCTAAGCCAACATCCTGGTTGTCTGTGCAACTCCACATCCTTTCCCACTTAACACACACTTGGGGACCTTAGCTGATGGTCTGGGCTGTTTCCCTTTCGACAATGGATCTTAGCACTCACTGTCTGACTCCCGGAACTAAATCTATGGCATTCGGAGTTTGACTGAGCTTGGTAACCCTTGCGGGCCCCGCACCCAATCAGTGCTCTACCTCCACGATTCTTCTTTCCGAGGCTAGCCCTAAAGCTATTTCGGGGAGAACCAGCTATCTCCGGGTTCGATTGGAATTTCTCCGCTACCCCCACCTCATCCCCGCATTTTTCAACATGCGTGGGTTCGGGCCTCCAGTGCGTGTTACCGCACCTTCACCCTGGACAGGGGTAGATCACCCGGTTTCGGGTCTACGTCCACGTACTCAGTCGCCCTATTCAGACTCGCTTTCGCTGCGGCTTCAGCTCTTCACCTTAACCTTGCACGGGAACGTAACTCGCCGGTTCATTCTACAAAAGGCACGCCATCACCCATAGATCGGGCTCTGACTTCTTGTAAGCACACGGTTTCAGGATCTATTTCACTCCCCTTCCGGGGTGCTTTTCACCTTTCCCTCACGGTACTGCTTCACTATCGGTCGCCAGGGAGTATTTAGCCTTGGCAGATGGTCCTGCCGGATTCATACGGGGTTTCACGTGCCCCGCACTACTCGGGATCCGTCTCGGAGGGAACAGGTTTTGAATTACAGGGCTTTTACCTTCTCTGGCGGGCCTTTCCAGACCTCTTCATCTAACCGGTTCCTTTGTAACTCCATGTGAGACGTCCCACAACCCCAAGGAGCAAGCTCCTTGGTTTGGGCTAATCCGCGTTCGCTCGCCGCTACTGACGGAATCACTATTGTTTTCTCTTCCTCAGGGTACTTAGATGTTTCAGTTCCCCTGGTCTGCCTCTCACTCACCTATGAATTCAGTGAGTAGTGACTGTCGATGAAGACAGCCGGGTTTCCCCATTCGGACATCCCCGGATCAAAGCTTGCTTACAGCTCCCCGAGGCCTTATCGTTGTTCGCCACGTCCTTCGTCGGCTCCTGGCGCCTAGGCATCCTCCGTGTGCTCTTTGTAGCTTAACCTAGTATCTACATTGTAAATACGATATGCTACCTTTATTTCACTTGTTTACACAAGATCAGCTTAAAGGAATATTCTAAAACGCAATTTCGTTTCGGTATCCAGTTTTCAAGGTGCAATTCGAGAGTTTGAACCCTCAAAACTGAGCAACGAGTGAGTAAGTTTGAAGCTTATGCTTCATATTTGAATGTTTCCATTGCAGGAAACGATTCTCCATAGAAAGGAGGTGATCCAGCCGCACCTTCCGATACGGCTACCTTGTTACGACTTCACCCCAATCATCTACCCCACCTTCGGCGGCTGGCTCCTTGCGGTTACCTCACCGACTTCGGGTGTTGTAAACTCTCGTGGTGTGACGGGCGGTGTGTACAAGACCCGGGAACGTATTCACCGCGGCATGCTGATCCGCGATTACTAGCAATTCCGACTTCATGTAGGCGAGTTGCAGCCTACAATCCGAACTGAGACCGGCTTTTCTAGGATTGGCTCCACCTCGCGGCTTCGCTTCCCGTTGTACCGGCCATTGTAGTACGTGTGTAGCCCAGGTCATAAGGGGCATGATGATTTGACGTCATCCCCACCTTCCTCCGGTTTGTCACCGGCAGTCTGCTTAGAGTGCCCAGCTTGACCTGCTGGCAACTAAGCATAAGGGTTGCGCTCGTTGCGGGACTTAACCCAACATCTCACGACACGAGCTGACGACAACCATGCACCACCTGTCTCCTCTGTCCCGAAGGAAAGGCCTATCTCTAGACCGGTCAGAGGGATGTCAAGACCTGGTAAGGTTCTTCGCGTTGCTTCGAATTAAACCACATACTCCACTGCTTGTGCGGGTCCCCGTCAATTCCTTTGAGTTTCAGTCTTGCGACCGTACTCCCCAGGCGGAATGCTTAATGTGTTAACTTCGGCACCAAGGGTATCGAAACCCCTAACACCTAGCATTCATCGTTTACGGCGTGGACTACCAGGGTATCTAATCCTGTTTGCTCCCCACGCTTTCGCGCCTCAGCGTCAGTTACAGCCCAGAGAGTCGCCTTCGCCACTGGTGTTCCTCCACATCTCTACGCATTTCACCGCTACACGTGGAATTCCACTCTCCTCTTCTGCACTCAAGCTCTCCAGTTTCCAGTGCGACCCGAAGTTGAGCCTCGGGATTAAACACCAGACTTAAAGAGCCGCCTGCGCGCGCTTTACGCCCAATAATTCCGGACAACGCTTGCCCCCTACGTATTACCGCGGCTGCTGGCACGTAGTTAGCCGGGGCTTTCTTCTCAGGTACCGTCACTCTTGTAGCAGTTACTCTACAAGACGTTCTTCCCTGGCAACAGAGCTTTACGATCCGAAAACCTTCATCACTCACGCGGCGTTGCTCCGTCAGGCTTTCGCCCATTGCGGAAGATTCCCTACTGCTGCCTCCCGTAGGAGTCTGGGCCGTGTCTCAGTCCCAGTGTGGCCGATCACCCTCTCAGGTCGGCTACGCATCGTCGCCTTGGTAGGCCATTACCCCACCAACTAGCTAATGCGCCGCAGGCCCATCCACAAGTGACAGATTGCTCCGTCTTTCCTCCTTCTCCCATGCAGGAAAAGGATGTATCGGGTATTAGCTACCGTTTCCGGTAGTTATCCCTGTCTTGTGGGCAGGTTGCCTACGTGTTACTCACCCGTCCGCCGCTAGGTTATGTAGAAGCAAGCTTCTACATAACCCCGCTCGACTTGCATGTATTAGGCACGCCGCCAGCGTTCGTCCTGAGCCAGGATCAAACTCTCCATTAAAGACCAACCGAAGTTGGTTTATAGAAAGAGCGATTAGCTCATGTTGAAACTGACGAGATAAAATATCTTATTGTTGATTTTGCGAACAAAATCAGTTTACTCACTCGTTGTTCAGTTTTCAAAGATCAAATTCTTTTTCGCTGCGTTTTTCAGCAGCTATAAGATCATATCATGTTCATTTCAAAAATGCAAGGTTTTTTTCTTCTTTTCGAAGATTGTTTCGCCCTAGTTATTCTTTTTCGAAACGGCTGTTTTATTGTCAGCTCAAATAATATACCATTTTCAACTACAGAATACAACTTGTAATATTTTACAAATATCCAATATCTAAATTTTATTTACTAATAGTCAGTTATTTCAACATGTACTACTTTTTAAAAAAACTATATCGTTGATTTGCCGCTAAACGCGTCGTCGATTTTTTGATATTTATAATACTCGTTCCTTTTATTCGCTTATTGTCAGAAGACTTACAATTAGACGGAGTCTTTTAGCCCCCCGCCTAACGATGCTCATCATTTTATAACCTACAAATCTCATGGGCACATTGGCCATACGAAGGACAACAGCACATGGCACGCAACACCTTTAGGTCATGAATAACGATTTTTCCGTCTCTCGTATCCAAGGTTCCCTGCTCTTTTAGCGAGCTCAGCATCCGATTCACACTTTCGCGCGTTGCTCCAATCATCTCGCCCAGTTCGGAGTGACTTAGCTTCATGTTCAGTAAAATGCCATCCTTCACAGCTACACCACATGTATTACTTGCACGGATCAGTGTAGACGCTAGTGCCCCCGTTTTACCATACAACAGTAAGTCCCGAAACCGTGATTGCATAATTCGTTGCTTCATTGCCATCCACTGTATGAACTGAAGCGCCATTTCCCCGTTCTTAGACAGGAGAGACTCCAGGTCCTTAACAAGCACGACACCTAACTCACACACATCGGCTGTTTCTGCAGTACAACTATACTCTTCCCCATCTATCCCACTAAACTCCCCGATCAAATCGCCTTGGTGCTGAATAGTCAGAATCAATTCTTTACCGTCTTCTGTCGATTTACGGAGTTTAACATGACCCGAATGTATATAATAAAGCTGCTCCGCATCATCACCCTCTCGAAAAAGCATAACGCCTGCCTTTACCTTCTTCCACGACATAATATCTTTTAACAGCTCAAAATGCTCTTCCGTCAGAAAAAGCTGAATCCCCGTGCGCTGCGTTTCGTCCCTAAACCGTTCCATACAAGTGGCTTGCATATTAGCGTCCTCCTCGTGTTTACCTGATATCTTTATCATAATGTTTTGATTCCTGGGTTGTTATCGGGAGAACACCTGATTTTGCACCTCCCTACTCCCTGATTTGCAGTGATAAATATCACTTCCAGGATTATCTAACGCCCCATTTATCGCCCCGCCTCTTATTGATTACCCAGTCTAATGAAAAGTCAGTGTTTCCTGCGCCTATAGATCAGGGGGTTCCCTGAATTACTTTTGTACCTGTCGGAATTACAATAAGTTAGAGCTACAGTTGGTTAAGATAAAGGATGTGTCTTCTATGCTACAAATAACGGATGAAATGCGAAATGAACTGAACCAGTTGCGAGATCATGTTCATGGGGATCTCACTGCACTTGCATTTATGTCCAGGTCAGGGGGTAAGTTGCATTGGTATTATGCCTCCGGCAGCCGAAACAATCGCTATCGCCTTATCTCTTTTAAAGTCGGTCATGGGATTGCCGGGATGGCTGTTCGTCTGGGGCGTACCGTAACCGTTAGCGCTTTAATATCAGGCAGTATACGTTTACGTCAAGAATGTGCGCTTATGCTGGCCGAACAGTTACATTCTGCAGTAGCCATTCCCTTTTCCAGTACAGGAGACTTGCCAAACGGTGTGCTACTTGTTGGTAACCGTGAAGTGAGAACATTCACCGAATCTGATGTAGCCAAGGCCACTCAAGTCGCTCATCGCCTTGGCCAGCTATGTGCTCTCCCTCTCACTCCATAGATTGATATTTGAAGAAAAATAAAATTATAAATA
Source organism: Paenibacillus polymyxa M1 (assembly GCF_000237325.1). Taxonomy (NCBI): domain Bacteria; kingdom Bacillati; phylum Bacillota; class Bacilli; order Caryophanales; family Paenibacillaceae; genus Paenibacillus; species Paenibacillus polymyxa. Next base: position 463,394 of record NC_017542.1, on the reverse strand, counting down.
TAAGTGGACATGAACAGCTCATCTAACTATCTCTGTTGATTGAAATCCCTAAAATTTGCTATGATTATGACAAAACGCACGGTTTTTTTACCGTTCGAGGGGATGACTAATTGATTCGTATACTAGTAGTGGATGATCATGTTGTCGTACGTTCTGGCCTCATGGCCCTATTGGACGGCAAAAACGGTATTAAGGTAGTAGGAGATGCCGCAGACGGGGATGAAGCAATCCGCAAAGCGGTGGAGCTACAACCTGATGTCGTGCTCATGGATTTTAGTATGCCACCTGGCAAAGATGGCCTCACGGCAACCACCGAATTAAAAAAACAGTTGCCGGATACAGAAGTGCTTATTTTAACGATGCATGATGATGAGGAATATCTGTTCCGAGCCATTCAAGCCGGAGCATCTGGATATATTTTAAAAAGTGCACCTCATGAGGAATTACTCGCTGCCATCCAGTCTGTGGCCGAAGGCAGTGCCTATCTATACCCCAATGCAACCAAACGCCTGATGAGTGAATATCTGGACAAAATCAAACAAGAGGGCATTGCCGGACCGTATGAATCCCTGTCTGAGCGGGAAAAAGAGATCCTATCATGGGTAGCCAAAGGATATGCCAACAAGGAAATTGCCGAACACCTGGTGATTAGCGTCAAAACCGTAGAGTCCCACAAAAGCAACCTTATGGAGAAGCTTAACTTGAAAACACGGCCTGAGTTGGTCAAATTTGCACTGAAAAAGGGGTTGCTCCATTATGAATGAACCTTCTAACCCTTTACTGCAGCCCGCCTTTGGGGAGTCAACCGATAAACTACTGAATGATTTGGAAATTCATATACCAGATTCTCCTTTTCTCCATGTACTGCGTAGTTCTCTCCACCAGCTATCCAATCTTAAATTTGCTCTAGATACATCTTCCATCGTTGCTCTGACCGATCATCGAGGAATTATTCAGTACGTAAACGATAAGTTCTGTGAGATTTCGCAATATAGTCGTGAAGAATTGATCGGGCAGGATCATCGTCTCATTAATTCGGGCTATCATACTCGAGCCTTCATGAAGAACCTGTGGACTACGATCCGTTCTGGTGAGGTATGGCAGGGAGAAATACGAAATCGTGCTAAAGATAACAGCTACTACTGGGTAAATACTACGATTGTTCCATTTATGGACGAGGAAGGTAAACCCTATCAGTACTTAGCGATCCGTAATGAAGTAACAAAATTAAAAAAAGTAGAGGCAGAGCTTCAGACCATGATGACGCAAGTCATGCAAATACAGGAGGAAGAGCGTAAACGCTTTTCAAGAGAGCTTCATGATGGGATTGGTCAAAGCCTGTTTTCACTTATTATTCAACTAGATAGCCAACTAGCTGAACAGCCCAGTGCTACTCTGGAAAATCTACGTACACAGGTAACTGATATCATTAAAGATGTTCGTGGCTTAGCGTGGGAACTTCGTCCCTCAGTTCTGGATGATTTGGGTGTCGTACCGGCCCTAAGAACTTATATTGAAAATTTCTGTTCGCATTACGGAATCGAAGTGCATTTTCAATGTACTTTACGTAAACGCCTTGATATCCGAAAAGAAATAGCAATCTATAGAATTGTACAAGAAGCACTGACGAATGTGGCTAAATACGCAGATGTAGCAGAAGCATACGTTGATGTAGAGGATCAAGACGAAATAATAAAAGTAACTATTCGGGATGAGGGTATGGGCTTCTCTGGAGAATCCAAAGGAGAGGGAGTTGGATTGTTCAGCATGGAAGAACGAGCTAGAGGAGTAGGCGGCTTCATGAGCATGACTTCTGCTCCAAATCAGGGAACCTCCATCCAACTAACCATTCCAGTGTAAAATCTGTGCACTAGATCAGTTATCGGTGTATCCCCATGCAGGAACAGGAGAGATACACCGATGGCAAGCACTAACAATAGCCATCACTTTGTGGAATCTATGGAATATAAATGTACAAAAAAAAGAGAGAGCTCTGTCCCCAGACAGGCTCTCTTTATTTATAAGGTGTCACCACTGAGGCAACAAGAATCCGCTATAGCAAAAAGCGGGTGATGGGAATCGAACCCACGCTACCAGCTTGGAAGGCTGGAGTTCTACCATTGAACTACACCCGCAAATCAGTATCGGGATGACACGATTTGAACATGCGACCCCCTGGTCCCAAACCAGGTGCTCTACCAAGCTGAGCTACATCCCGACATTATACATTTTTTAAGAAATGGCGCGCCCTGAGAGATTCGAACTCCCGGCCTTTTGATTCGTAGTCAAACGCTCTATCCAGCTGAGCTAAGGGCGCATATTAAATTCCATAATGAGCAGTTAAGGCGCCACCCAGATTTGAACTGGGGATGAAGCTTTTGCAGAGCTTTGCCTTACCACTTGGCTATGGCGCCGTATGGATAATGGAGCGGACGACGGGAATCGAACCCGCGACCCTCGCCTTGGCAAGGCGATGCTCTACCGCTGAGCCACGTCCGCAAAATATGGTGCGGTCGAGAGGACTCGAACCTCCACGGGGGGTTAGCCCACACGGACCTGAACCGTGCGCGTCTGCCAATTCCGCCACGACCGCAAAATAATTTATAAATGGTGAGCCATGAAGGACTCGAACCTTCGACACCCTGATTAAAAGTCAGGTGCTCTACCAACTGAGCTAATGGCTCTTAATGGCTGGGGATATAGGATTTGAACCTATGCATGACGGAGTCAAAGTCCGTTGCCTTACCGCTTGGCTAATCCCCATTAAATTAAGAATCAAAGGGCGGCCGATGGGGCTTGAACCCACGAATGCCGGAGTCACAGTCCGGTGCGTTAACCACTTCGCCACGACCGCCATATGATTATAAAACTGGTGGAGGATGATGGATTCGAACCACCGAACCCGTAAGGGAGCAGATTTACAGTCTGATGCGTTTGGCCACTTCGCTAATCCTCCAAAAATGGTGCCGGCGAGAGGACTTGAACCCCCAACCTACTGATTACAAGTCAGTTGCTCTACCAATTGAGCTACACCGGCACATTACCAATTCCCACTTGAAAGGTGGCTCGGGACGGAATCGAACCGCCGACACGAGGATTTTCAGTCCTCTGCTCTACCGACTGAGCTACCGAGCCATATTTAATTTTATAACTATACCATATAGTTCGTACTATATGCATTTAAATGGCGGAACTGACGGGATTCGAACCCGCGATCTCCTGCGTGACAGGCAGGCATGTTAGGCCTCTACACCACAGTTCCAGAGGCATTTCCAATAGGAAATTAATTGCGGGGGCAGGATTTGAACCTACGACCTTCGGGTTATGAGCCCGACGAGCTACCGAACTGCTCCACCCCGCGATATAAAATATGGTGGAGGCTGAGGGGATCGAACCCCCGACCCTCTGCTTGTAAGGCAGATGCTCTCCCAGCTGAGCTAAGCCTCCATATTATGACCCGTAGGGGATTCGAACCCCTGTTACCTCCGTGAAAGGGAGGTGTCTTAACCCCTTGACCAACGGGCCTTACAAAATGAATTCTGATTTAATAAATTTATGGCGGAGAGAGAGGGATTCGAACCCTCGCACCACTTTCGCAGTCTAACCCCTTAGCAGAGGGTCCCCTTATAGCCACTTGGGTATCTCTCCGAGTAGCGGCAGAGGGGATCGAACCCCCGACCTCACGGGTATGAACCGTACGCTCTAGCCAGCTGAGCTACGCCGCCACCTTATATATAAAATTCAGAAGTATTAAAAATATGGCTCCCCGAACAGGACTCGAACCTGTGACAACTCGATTAACAGTCGAGTGCTCTACCAACTGAGCTATCAGGGAATATTGGTGGAGCCAAGGGGGATCGAACCCCTGACCTCCTGCGTGCAAGGCAGGCGCTCTCCCAGCTGAGCTATAGCCCCATACTTTTAGTCAATCTAGAAATGGTGGGCCTTAGTGGACTCGAACCACCGACCTCACCCTTATCAGGGGTGCGCTCTAACCAGCTGAGCTAAAGGCCCTAATTTATAATTTTATCATCCTTTAAAGGACTTTGCTTGGCGGCGTCCTACTCTCCCAGGACCCTGCGGTCCAAGTACCATCGGCGCTGGAGGGCTTAACGGTCGTGTTCGGGATGGGTACGTGTGGAACCCCTCCGCTATCGCCACCAAACATGAATTTGCCTCGCAAATTCTAACTTCAAGGTTACACCCTGAAAACTGGATCCGAAACTTCCTTGCGTCTTATCTTAGGATAAGCCCTCGACCGATTAGTATTGGTCAGCTCCATGCATTACTGCACTTCCACCCCCAACCTATCTACCTCGTCGTCTTCAAGGGGTCTTACGTATTGGGAAATCTCATCTTGAGGGGGGCTTCACGCTTAGATGCTTTCAGCGCTTATCCCTTCCGTACATAGCTACCCAGCGGTGCTCCTGGCGGAACAACTGGTACACCAGCGGTACGTCCATCCCGGTCCTCTCGTACTAAGGACAGCTCCTCTCAAATTTCCTACGCCCACGACAGATAGGGACCGAACTGTCTCACGACGTTCTGAACCCAGCTCGCGTACCGCTTTAATGGGCGAACAGCCCAACCCTTGGGACCTACTTCAGCCCCAGGATGCGATGAGCCGACATCGAGGTGCCAAACCTCCCCGTCGATGTGGACTCTTGGGGGAGATAAGCCTGTTATCCCCAGGGTAGCTTTTATCCGTTGAGCGATGGCCCTTCCATGCGGTACCACCGGATCACTAAGCCCGACTTTCGTCCCTGCTCGACTTGTAGGTCTCGCAGTCAAGCTCCCTTCTGCCTTTGCACTCTTCGAATGATTTCCAACCATTCTGAGGGAACCTTGGGGCGCCTCCGTTACTCTTTAGGAGGCGACCGCCCCAGTCAAACTGCCCACCTGACACTGTCCTCGCACCGGATCACGGTACCAAGTTAGAACCTAGATACGATCAGGGTGGTATCCCAAGGATGCCTCCCTTCAAGCTGGCGCTCAAAGTTCTACGGCTCCCACCTATCCTGTACAGATCGTACCCAAATTCAATATCAAGCTGCAGTAAAGCTCCATGGGGTCTTTCCGTCTTGTCGCGGGTAACCTGCATCTTCACAGGTATTAAAATTTCACCGGATCTCTCGTTGAGACAGCGCCCAAGTCGTTACGCCATTCGTGCGGGTCAGAATTTACCTGACAAGGAATTTCGCTACCTTAGGACCGTTATAGTTACGGCCGCCGTTTACTGGGGCTTCGGTTCATAGCTTCGCTCCGAAGAGCTTACCACTCCCCTTAACCTTCCAGCACCGGGCAGGCGTCAGCCCGTATACTTCGCCTTGCGGCTTCGCACAGACCTGTGTTTTTGCTAAACAGTCGCTTGGGCCTTTTCACTGCGGCCCCCTCGGGCTATTCACCCTACCGAGGCACCCCTTCTCCCGAAGTTACGGGGTCATTTTGCCGAGTTCCTTAACGAGAGTTCTTCCGCGCGCCTTAGAATTCTCTTCTCGCCTACCTGTGTCGGTTTGCGGTACGGGCACCTTCTCCTGGCTAGAGGCTTTTCTTGGCAGTCTGAGATCATGACCTTCGCTACTATAATTTTCGCTCCCCATCACAGCCCAGCCTTAACGATGTGCGGATTTGCCTACACATCAGCCTCACTGCTTAGACGGACATCCATCAGTCCGCGTCACTACCCTACTGCGTCACCCCATTGCTCATCACGGATTACGGTGGTACAGGAATTTCGACCTGTTGTCCTTCGACTACGCCTATCGGCCTCGCCTTAGGTCCCGACTTACCCTGAGCGGACGAACCTTCCTCAGGAACCCTTAGGCTTTCGGCGGATCTGATTCTCACAGATCTTTTCGTTACTCATACCGGCATTCTCACTTGAATGCAGTCCAGCGCTCCTTCCGGTACACCTTCAACCCGCATTCAACGCTCCCCTACCCCTGATGCAAAGCATCAAGCCATAGCTTCGGTGGTGTGTTTAGCCCCGTTACATTTTCGGCGCAGAGTCACTCGACCAGTGAGCTATTACGCACTCTTTCAATGGTGGCTGCTTCTAAGCCAACATCCTGGTTGTCTGTGCAACTCCACATCCTTTCCCACTTAACACACACTTGGGGACCTTAGCTGATGGTCTGGGCTGTTTCCCTTTCGACAATGGATCTTAGCACTCACTGTCTGACTCCCGGAACTAAATCTATGGCATTCGGAGTTTGACTGAGCTTGGTAACCCTTGCGGGCCCCGCACCCAATCAGTGCTCTACCTCCACGATTCTTCTTTCCGAGGCTAGCCCTAAAGCTATTTCGGGGAGAACCAGCTATCTCCGGGTTCGATTGGAATTTCTCCGCTACCCCCACCTCATCCCCGCATTTTTCAACATGCGTGGGTTCGGGCCTCCAGTGCGTGTTACCGCACCTTCACCCTGGACAGGGGTAGATCACCCGGTTTCGGGTCTACGTCCACGTACTCAGTCGCCCTATTCAGACTCGCTTTCGCTGCGGCTTCAGCTCTTCACCTTAACCTTGCACGGGAACGTAACTCGCCGGTTCATTCTACAAAAGGCACGCCATCACCCATAGATCGGGCTCTGACTTCTTGTAAGCACACGGTTTCAGGATCTATTTCACTCCCCTTCCGGGGTGCTTTTCACCTTTCCCTCACGGTACTGCTTCACTATCGGTCGCCAGGGAGTATTTAGCCTTGGCAGATGGTCCTGCCGGATTCATACGGGGTTTCACGTGCCCCGCACTACTCGGGATCCGTCTCGGAGGGAACAGGTTTTGAATTACAGGGCTTTTACCTTCTCTGGCGGGCCTTTCCAGACCTCTTCATCTAACCGGTTCCTTTGTAACTCCATGTGAGACGTCCCACAACCCCAAGGAGCAAGCTCCTTGGTTTGGGCTAATCCGCGTTCGCTCGCCGCTACTGACGGAATCACTATTGTTTTCTCTTCCTCAGGGTACTTAGATGTTTCAGTTCCCCTGGTCTGCCTCTCACTCACCTATGAATTCAGTGAGTAGTGACTGTCGATGAAGACAGCCGGGTTTCCCCATTCGGACATCCCCGGATCAAAGCTTGCTTACAGCTCCCCGAGGCCTTATCGTTGTTCGCCACGTCCTTCGTCGGCTCCTGGCGCCTAGGCATCCTCCGTGTGCTCTTTGTAGCTTAACCTAGTATCTACATTGTAAATACGATATGCTACCTTTATTTCACTTGTTTACACAAGATCAGCTTAAAGGAATATTCTAAAACGCAATTTCGTTTCGGTATCCAGTTTTCAAGGTGCAATTCGAGAGTTTGAACCCTCAAAACTGAGCAACGAGTGAGTAAGTTTGAAGCTTATGCTTCATATTTGAATGTTTCCATTGCAGGAAACGATTCTCCATAGAAAGGAGGTGATCCAGCCGCACCTTCCGATACGGCTACCTTGTTACGACTTCACCCCAATCATCTACCCCACCTTCGGCGGCTGGCTCCTTGCGGTTACCTCACCGACTTCGGGTGTTGTAAACTCTCGTGGTGTGACGGGCGGTGTGTACAAGACCCGGGAACGTATTCACCGCGGCATGCTGATCCGCGATTACTAGCAATTCCGACTTCATGTAGGCGAGTTGCAGCCTACAATCCGAACTGAGACCGGCTTTTCTAGGATTGGCTCCACCTCGCGGCTTCGCTTCCCGTTGTACCGGCCATTGTAGTACGTGTGTAGCCCAGGTCATAAGGGGCATGATGATTTGACGTCATCCCCACCTTCCTCCGGTTTGTCACCGGCAGTCTGCTTAGAGTGCCCAGCTTGACCTGCTGGCAACTAAGCATAAGGGTTGCGCTCGTTGCGGGACTTAACCCAACATCTCACGACACGAGCTGACGACAACCATGCACCACCTGTCTCCTCTGTCCCGAAGGAAAGGTCTATCTCTAGACCGGTCAGAGGGATGTCAAGACCTGGTAAGGTTCTTCGCGTTGCTTCGAATTAAACCACATACTCCACTGCTTGTGCGGGTCCCCGTCAATTCCTTTGAGTTTCAGTCTTGCGACCGTACTCCCCAGGCGGAATGCTTAATGTGTTAACTTCGGCACCAAGGGTATCGAAACCCCTAACACCTAGCATTCATCGTTTACGGCGTGGACTACCAGGGTATCTAATCCTGTTTGCTCCCCACGCTTTCGCGCCTCAGCGTCAGTTACAGCCCAGAGAGTCGCCTTCGCCACTGGTGTTCCTCCACATCTCTACGCATTTCACCGCTACACGTGGAATTCCACTCTCCTCTTCTGCACTCAAGCTCTCCAGTTTCCAGTGCGACCCGAAGTTGAGCCTCGGGATTAAACACCAGACTTAAAGAGCCGCCTGCGCGCGCTTTACGCCCAATAATTCCGGACAACGCTTGCCCCCTACGTATTACCGCGGCTGCTGGCACGTAGTTAGCCGGGGCTTTCTTCTCAGGTACCGTCACTCTTGTAGCAGTTACTCTACAAGACGTTCTTCCCTGGCAACAGAGCTTTACGATCCGAAAACCTTCATCACTCACGCGGCGTTGCTCCGTCAGGCTTTCGCCCATTGCGGAAGATTCCCTACTGCTGCCTCCCGTAGGAGTCTGGGCCGTGTCTCAGTCCCAGTGTGGCCGATCACCCTCTCAGGTCGGCTACGCATCGTCGCCTTGGTAGGCCTTTACCCCACCAACTAGCTAATGCGCCGCAGGCCCATCCACAAGTGACAGATTGCTCCGTCTTTCCTCCTTCTCCCATGCAGGAAAAGGATGTATCGGGTATTAGCTACCGTTTCCGGTAGTTATCCCTGTCTTGTGGGCAGGTTGCCTACGTGTTACTCACCCGTCCGCCGCTAGGTTATGTAGAAGCAAGCTTCTACATAACCCCGCTCGACTTGCATGTATTAGGCACGCCGCCAGCGTTCGTCCTGAGCCAGGATCAAACTCTCCATTAAAGACCAACCGAAGTTGGTTTATCGAAAGAGCGATTAGCTCATTTTGAAACTGACGAGATAAAATATCTCATTGTTTGATTTTGCGAACAAAATCATTTACTCACTCGTTGTTCAGTTTTCAAAGATCAAATTCTTTTTCGCTGCGTTTTTCAGCAGCTATAAGATCATATCATATTCGTTTCAAAAATGCAAGGGTTATTTTTCTCTTCTTTTCGAAGATTGTTTCGCCCTAGTTATTCTTTTTCGAAACGGCTGTTTTGTTGTCAGCTCAAATAATATATCATATACCTAAGCAACTTAGCAAGTATTTTTTTATTATTTTTATTTTTTGAATACATCTACTCATTTTCTGCTCCGATAAATCAGTCAAGGGGCTAATGCCCCTTCATTAACTGGTCACTCCTTCTGGTTCGAACACCTCTACTGGCCAATGCAGCTCCACACCTTGACGAAGGAGAACATTTTGAAAACGTCCAAGATGTTCTTCTGATCGGCTCACTTCAATAGGATATACTCCGTTGGAGACACAGTAAGCCGCCAAGCTTCCCGATGACTCTCCTATATTCCATTCTGTAGGATGTAGCCGATAGCAACCATTGGCTATTTGAGTCATCCCTATATTTTTGCATGCAGGAAGCAAATTACGTACTCTCACAGGAATCAGTGAACCCAATGGAATTTCATAAGGATAGTTAGGGATGTAAAAGGTTCGCTGAGATACCGTAGTCGGATGAAGATCTAAATGATAGCTGCCCACACCTACACTGTCTGAATACCGTTTGGGTCCCTCCTTCCCCCGAAGCTCACGACTTACATCAAACTCCGAAATCGTATACTTGGCCTTAATCCGGCGCGACTCGCGAATATAAGCCGTTTTAGCCAGACCGTCAGAAGTGCCAAGAAAATCACCCCGTGGTCGAATTCCTGGATAGCCGAAACCTCCATCTAATCGGGGAGCCTCAGTTTGAAGCCAATATATTAATGAACGAGTCAACTCACGCGCTCCTTCTCGATGCCTTGCCTGCTCCTGAGCGGTGACACCAATCAATGGTCCCAGGTAATAATCATTTTGAGCCCAGTTTAAAAGAGTAACCTCACCATCGTTTAGCGGTTCGCTCCATATGGAAGGATCTACGATACGACGATAATCCCATAAGGATACAATACCCTGATCGTTAGGGAATAATGTGAACTGTTTTAGCTTACTGGTATCATCTGCATCTGTTGCAAACCAGCTCAAAATCGGAAAACGGGAAAAGGACGGGATATAATTCCTCCAGAAATCGTATTGTTGCGGTCGCTCTATAATGAAGCTTTCCTGAGGAATGTAGTCTACAGCAGCCACATGCGTGATAGATTGCATATCAAGAGGATTAGCATACTCCAGTGCATGAGGCTCCCCCGTTGCAGCTCGGGACTCCGCTCCACTCGTATGCTCCACACCCGCCATGGGAAGGAGATCACCACACTCTGTGGCATCCAGATAAAACGTTCCATGCAGCACTCTGAGGCCACTCTTATGATCAGGATTATACGAGGTGCGGACGGTAACAGAAGTGATAGAATCTCCATCTGTCTGAGCAGCAATAGGCACGGTGTGATAATATACACGAACACGTCCCGTATTTAAATAAGGAGCAAGCATATCCTCAAGCACCTGTAGAGCTACCCGTGGTTCATGAGCCAGACGACTTACCCAGCCGTTCCCAGGATTAAGAATCGGATCATTGTAGGCTTCTTCAGTTAATGGATAGTTCTGACGGTAGTAGTCGCGTACACGATTGCGGAACTCACGATACGTTGCTGTGCAACCAAACTGTTCGATCCAGCGGTGCTCATCCGGAGGAACAGCCTGTGAAGTTAATTGCCCTCCCAGCCAGTCCGTCTCCTCTGTCATGATCACTCTCATACCAGCTTTCGCCGCTGCAAGGGCTGCCGATGTCCCACCCAGACCTCCGCCAATCACAACAATATCGGCATCAAGCCGTTTTTGCGTCATGGTTCGTTCCCCTTTCATTTTCACTAAGATTCCGTCATCTCAAAAGCAAGCCTGGCAGCGCCAATGAATCCAGCGCGGTTTCCTAACATTGCCCGACTTACTTCTGTTTGAACTCCCAGTCGGTCCAGATGCTTTTCCAGCAAGGGCCACCAGACATCTCCCGCGTCCGCTACTCCTCCCCCAACAATGATCAACTCAGGATCAAGAGTCACCGATATATTAGCCAGAAGAACAGCTAAATCTGCTGTGTAGTCATCTAGCGCCTGAATTGTCTTCAGGTTGCCGTGAGCGGCCTCTTCCACAATCTCGTTCCCAGAACAATACAGTTTTCCGGTGCATTCACTACCTCGACGTAACAGGGCGCTACCTGATACGTATTGCTCAGCACATCCCTTTTTCCCGCAATTGCAGGGGTGACCTCCAGGAAACAAAATACTGTGCCCCCAATCGCCGCCGCTCCAATGAGCACCTCTACACAAGAGGCCATTTTCCATATACGCGCCTCCGACCCCTGTTCCCAAGGTGAGCATGGCTAGGCGCTGCTTACCCTTCCCGGCCCCCTGCCAAGCTTCTCCAAGTAACGCAGCGTTCGCATCATTATCAGCAACCGCACGTAAAGCAAGCTTTTCTCTAGCCCACCTCACCAAGGATGTACCCTGCCAGCCAGGTAGGTTATCTGTAGCGTACACAACTTCACCGCTCTCCACATTCACTCTGCCAGCAGTAGCAATACCTAAAGCGCCTATACCTACAGGGGTACTCACACTGGTATCCCCAAAAGAACACATCAGTCCGAATACAGAATCAGATACACGCGACAACACCCAGTCACGCCCACGGGAGGCATCTGTATCCATTCGAATTTCATCAAGTACAGATCCATCCCGTGCCACTATGGCGGCCTTTACAGAAGTCCCTCCAATGTCGATCCCAATGACTTTGTTCAATGCAACTGCCACCACCATATCCTCCTTGTTCCCCCACATAAAAGCTTACGAGCTCTTAGCACAAACCTTCTATAGATAGAAAAACATGATGAACTGTCGGAGCGTGCCGTATTCCAATCCACAATCGCAGAATTTCAATAACTTCGTTCAATCACCGCTCTCGCTGTTTTTTCCTTCATTTGTTTGGTGTGACTCGTGTGCTTGCGAGCAAGTCCTTCACAGATGAGGTCAATCACGAATAGCTGTGAGATTTTGGCGCCGATTGAACCGCCTTCTATCGGAGCTTCCTTCCCTGCGGTCAGTAAAACAATATCTGCAATGGAGGTAATAGGTGATTTTGCATAATTCGTAATTGCGATAACTGTTGCACCGTTCTGCTTGGCCTTGTGCAGCATGTCATTCGTATCCAGCGTACTTCCTGATACACTGATACCAATAGCGACATCACCAGGACTCATGGACACCGCCATCATCGACTGAATATGTCCGTCTGCCACAGCCTCGGCGCGCCGCCCAATCCGCAAGAAGCGGTTTTTAGCATCCTGCGCGGAAATGCCCGATGCACCTACCCCGAAAAATTGAACATAACCCGCTTGATCGAGACACGCTATCGCACGACTAAGCTCCGAACGATCCAAGAGCCCCATACTGGAATGCAATATATCGAGCATATTGTGATACACCGTGCGGGTAATATCATGTTCGTTATCTGGGTCGATGTTCTCCTCGCTCATATCGGTTTTGCGATAAGTCTGGTTTTGCGCCAACGACAGTCGGAAATCCTGATACCCCTTAAAACCAATTTTCCGGCAAAAACGCATAACAGTCGTTTCGCCTGTACCTGCAAAGTCAGCCAGCTCCGTCACGGAGAAATATATGATGTCAGCGGGGCACTCCAGTACGCACAAAGCGACCTTTTGCTCCGATTTCGTTAATGAAGGATAATACGTGTTAATTCGGTCGTTCATCTCCATAGATGCATTTCACTGCCTTCCTTGCGGCATCGGCAAACCGCTGCGTAATCAATTGGGGTCTAGTAATCGCCGAGCCTACAACCACTGCATGTGCACCCAGCCGAAACGCTTCCTCTACTTGTGCCGGATCATGGATTCTGCCCTCTGCAATGACAGGAACAGGAACCAGCTCTGATGCTCTCCGAACCAATTCCAGATCCGGACCCTCTATCTGAGTAGAATATGGCGTATAACCGGATAACGTCGTGGATACGCAGCCTATACCAAGGGAAGCCGCATGAAGTGCTTCCTCTAGTGTCGATATATCCGCCATGGAAGCGACTCCGTGCTCATGGGCGTAATCTATGAGGTGTTTCAACTTACACCCAGCTGGGCGCGGTCTCAATGTGGCATCCAGCGCAATGATATCCGCACCTGCCTCCACCAGTTCCTCCATTTCACGGAGGGTAGGCGTAATGTAAATATCAGAATCATTATAATCCCGTTTAATCAAACCAATGACTGGTAGAGGGATCGCCTGTTTAATCGCACGTACATCCGATGCACCATTGGCACGAATCGCTACAGCTCCACCCTCCTGTGCAGCACGCGCCATTTTGACCATAGAATCTGCTCCATGCAACGGTTCGCCTGGTAGCGCCTGACAGGAAACGATCAGTCCATGCCGAACCTTGGATAATACACCTTCCATTCCCATAGGAATCACTCCCTCCCCTCTGCATAATGCCGTACAGTCAATCCAACTTCAAAGGTACGGTTCCACGGCATGTAGCAATCTGTAATTTCCACGCGACCTTCCGGCCCGTTTACATATTCATCGAGTGCCTGCTCCAGCCGTCCGCGAATGACTGCAGCTACCGACCCTCTAGAGCCATCGAGCATAAACTTGTTAAAACCCATCTGCTCCACAATTCCATTATTCATAGCTGTACGTACCACGGCGCAATAACAGGCATCCTCAGCGTAGCGTAGCCCCAGAAAATCCAGGTGTTCCTCCGTAGGACCATAGCGGACATAAAGCATAGACTGAGCAATGACAGTACCGAGCGTGTTAGAACTAGTATTCCAGCCTGCATAGCCTGCCAGCTTAAATAGCAATCCCTTTTGCCTCAATAGTCTAAGTAGCTTGAGATCGGCGCCGTTGGCGTAGGCTACATCCGCAATTGCAATATTTTTATTGGTATGATGCTGCATATGAGCACCGTACTCAACCAGCTCTACCAGATTCCGATGTACATCATATCCGGCCATCGCATGCTGCTGGGATGAAGCTTCTGCCATCGTGTCGCCGGGCGTGTTCGCCAGCAAAATCAAATCAGCCTCCGCTGCTGAGGAAGCAATCAGCCCACCTGCCGCTATAATCTGATACTTTAACGTCTCGTAAAAATAACGATCCTCAAAAAGCGGGACTACAAATGCTCCCTGCAAAGCAGACAATCGAGGATACACCAGTGGAACTACATGATTCGTCTGATTCACCCAACGAGCTAGCAACGTACAACCCACTTCGTCTGCCCCCGGGTACATATATACTTTCAAATCTAACCCAAGCTCGGAAATACGACTCCTTAGCCGCTGTTGATCCTTGGCGGTATAGCCGTAGGGAGCCGAATCATCCTGTGGGATGATCATAAAATCAATCACGCCTTCTGCTACCAGTTCCAGTGCTACTTGATTGGCTTCCAAATTCACACGGCGACGCCCTAGATAATCATCCAAAATCTCTATAGGCAAACGCTCATCGATGTCCGCTAATTCCAGCAACTCTTCTGCGGTAGCGATCGCTAGCTCCTGACGATGCTCAATGAAACCCTTTCTGAATATCTCACGGCCCCAATCAGCATAGTAGTCTGGTTCCTCATCAGCTAAAGAGTACTGCGGACAACGCATAATCAATTGAAATGCATACAGAGTCAGTTGCGGGTATAGTTGCTTTAACCTGCGAAGACGATTAGCCCTGTTCCTGACCTGCTCACTTGACATTCCGTGTAGCCGAGAGGGTACGATCCCCCCGTACAGCAGCGTATCCATCGCAATAATAGCTCCATCAGCACTCGCCGCACGTTCTTCGAGCCATGCCCATAGTCTGGTCGTATCGCCAGGGGTTTTCTTTTGTCCCATCCATTCCAATGGAGGGCGCTCCATTTCAAGGTCTGTGCCCTGTGCCAGTAAGTAAGGAAATTGATAATTACAGGGCCGCTCATCAAGCGGCACAAAAAGTAATCGAGTATTTGGCTTCACCATACGCTCCACCTCTCCTGAAAATCACCGTTATCCTAACGGCAAATGGTAATTTTCAAGGCAGCTATGCTGCCTTGTCTCTTAACCATCACAAATTCTCACAAGATCAGTCGATGTTTGCCTTGTTCATCCTGATCGACATAGCCCCACTGCACGGCGGCACGGATCGCCGGATTGCTCCCCAGCCGAGCCTCCGCTTCCAGGCAAGCCGTAATACTGCGTCGTAGTTCGTCCACGACCTCGTCCGTCAGAGGCGGCGGCTCTTGTCCGTCAGTTGCTTCGCTCTGCATGAGATTTCCTAGCGACTGCACATCGTTCTGGCGCTCGCTACCGAGCGCAGCTTGGCGCAGCACTTGCCACAGGCTCACGTCCAACTTGGCACGTTCCAGCCAAGGCGCAGCCTGTGCCACGAAGCCTGCCGCCGGATCATCGGCAGATATATTCTGTAGGACGCTCACGACGTAAAGCAGCCGCTCGAAGTATATATCCAGCGCAGGGATATCGCGCATTTGCAAAGCAAGGTCCACATCCTCATACGTGCTGCCGCCCAGTCGGCTGTTCTTGTTTTGGCGACAGAAAAACATCAGTTCATCTGTATGCTCCCCCACCAACTCCCGCACAGCCCATTCCCAGGACAGCTCTGGCATATACCGCTCACTGTTCCACATATAGTGGGACATCGTAATGAGCGTCACTTTGGAGCACTCCCACTGGTTCATCGGGTTGGCTACCATGCCGGTATGTCCGCAATCTGGAAGACCGGAATACCGTCCGCGCAGTGGATCGAGGAATAACCGATCATGGTCACAATCATTCACCGGAACGTTATCCCACAACCACAGATCATGCCTATAGAACGCATGATTATCGGCAGCATGCTGGCGACTAATCTGTGGAGCAAAAACAAAGTATCCCGTCCAGAACACCTTAATCTCCGGATGCAATCGCTCCCGGAAATCCTTTTTGTATTCGGTATCCCAATAGGACCAATATTCCGAAGGACAGACTGTCAGCGTAAATTCAGGCAGCCGTTCAGCCAACCATGTATGAACCTTATTCGTCAAAAAGACATGGGCGTGGCCCGAGCGGCCCAGCAAATGTCGATTTTCTCCTTTAAGGACATAATCAATGTCATCCATTAATATAGAAAAATGGCGCACGCCAATCGCCATCATGGCCGCCAGCTTTTCCGTTAATTTGAGGAAATCTTCATCGCTGCCAAAACTCAGGTCATTCCCTGGACTGATACAATAATGAAAATCAACCTCGTGCCGTTCACAGGCTTCCTTTAATTCGCGGATCTGGGCAAACGTCTCCTCAGGGTACGGTTCCCTCCATAGCTCACGATGATATGGATCGTCCTTGGGAGCGTACATGAACGTGTTCATCCGATGCGCAGCCATAAAATGGACGGCATCCAACCGATCCGCGAAACTCCACGGTTTTCCGTAGAAGCCTTCAATGATTCCTCTGACCGGAAAGGAAGGCTCATCTCGAATAGATATCACCGGTAGCGTACATCGTTCCTGTTCTACTTGAAGCAGGAGATGCAGGGCATCCATGCCGTACTTGAGCCCTCTTTTATTGGACGCATGGATTTCAATTCTACCTTCCTTCTGAATGTCCAAACGATATCCATCTGCAGTAAGCGTTCTGTCATACTCAAGTACCAACTGCACGCTTCCCCTTGTTTCAGTCGGAACACCGGGTCCCGGAGGTGCAATGAGCCTGATCGGTCCCTCGGGATCCAGTGCACCTTCATATTCCTGGTTCATTGCGAAGCGCGAGGACAGTTCACAGATCAGGTTCGGTTCAGAGATAACCAGTTTGTCCCCACTGTCATACACATCACGAAAATAATATTGAATCTCCTGCGGTGTTAGCCCTACACCCGAATTAGGCCGCATTCCTCTGGACAGTTCCATCGCAATCGTCTCCTTCCATTTACGGACTCTCCGTAGCCGAGACTTCTTAATTATCCTTTTACCGCTCCCGCCAAGCCTTCCATATAATAGCGCTGTGTGAACAGGAACAATATAATGATCGGCAATACCGAAATCATTGTGCCTGCAGCAATCCAGCCAAAATTATAAGCAAACTGACCATTGAGATACGTAAGTGCAGCTGCCAGCGGGTATAGCTCCGTATCGTTCAGAATAACGATAGGCCACAGGAAGCTGTTCCAGAACGACATGGCCTCCAACAGAGAAATCACAGCAAGCGCCGGTTTGACCAGCGGAAGCACCAACTGCCACCAGATTCGAAACTCCGAAGCGCCGTCCATTTTACCCGAATCACGCACGTCGGCGGGGATATGAATAAACGTCTGCCGCATTAGAAAAATGTTGAACACAGAGACTGCCCCAGGCAACACTACACCCATATATGTATTGCCCAGGTGAAGTCCTTGAATGGTCAGATAATGCACAATAAATGCCGTATAAGAAGGAATAATCATTGTAGCAATCAGCAACGTAAACACCACATTTTTACCCTTAAAACGAAATACAGCCAGGGGATATCCCGTCAAACTGGCCAGTATCACATTGAGCACAACGCCCAATACCGTAATGATGACTGTATTCAGCATATATTTAGGAAAATCCATGAACTGCCACACCTGAACATAGTTGTCGAAATCAATAAAGGTCGGGAAGATCGCAGGCGGCGTTGAGAAAATATTACGGCCTGGCATGAGGGATACACTAAGCAGCCATAGAAACGGTCCCATTAAAAAGAGGGCTAGCAGCACTAAAAGCAAATACATTATCGTCATTCTGAGCACTCGACCAAGACTACGCATGATGCGACTGCTCTCCTTTTTAGGAAGAGACGAGTGTAGCATTTTATCATTCTGTAGATTCATCAATAGGGATTGACACCGCCTTTCCTATTGAATCGGAATACGATAATACTAAGTACTGCAATCATTGCACCGACAATTAAGCCAAGTGCCGAAGCGTACCCAAAATTAAACTGCTCCATCCCCTTTTGAAAAATATACAAGCTGGATGTCAACGTGGCCGTTCCCGGTCCACCCTTGGTTAACACATATACCTCATCAAAAACACGAATAGCTGCCATAAGCGATATGAGGGTACAGAATAAAACGTAAGGTTTTAGCAGCGGAAGCGTAATATGAATAATCAAACGCCATCGACTTGCTCCGTCCACCCTAGCGGCTTCGTATAGATCATGAGGAATGTTTTGTAATCCTGCCAGATAGAGCATCATATAATACCCGAGTCCCTTCCACATCGTGATGAACATCAGTACATACAAGGCTAAATTACTGTCCGATAGCCAGTGTATGTCTTTGCTTATCAAACCTGCTTGTATAAGCAAATAGTTCACTACGCTGTTATTGCCCAACAGCCAACTCCAAATTAAGGCCACAGCTACCATCGAAGTCACAACAGGGATGTAGTAGGTCGTACGAAATATTTTAATTCCAGGGATACGGCTGTTCACCAGCACAGCCATCAGGATAGAGAAAAGTTGAAGAAAGGGGACAATGAGCACGTATAACAATGAATTCCAAATCGAAATAAGAAAGTTACGGTCCTTAAACGCTGCTTCAAAATTATCCAAGCCGACAAAATGGGTATCTGATATGACAGAGTAGTCCGTCAATGCCAGCGGAATGCTGTAAATAATAGGCCAAAATACAAAGACGGCAAGCAATAACAGTCCCGGCGTCATAAAGGCCCAGGCCGTAAAGGACTCCGACCTCAACCATTTGATCATGCTGCATCACCACCTGATTTTGATAAATGAACAGGGGAGTATTCGCATTACTCCCCTGTCATACCTATTGCTTTAAAATATCGTTTACTTCCTGCTCCAGGGCAGTAAGCGTCTCCTTCGTATCTCTTCCGTTCAATAAAATATTTTGCAAGGCTCGCGCGATCGCGCTGTTCACATCCTTGGCATTAGGCACACCGACCATATAATCTGTCGCCTTATCCAAGCTTTGTGCAGATACTACCTTGGCTTGTGCTTCTAATGATTGGTCAGACTGAGTAAAATACGAGTCTTTAATGGATTCTTTCGTGGAAGGTAGGGTATTGGCCTCTTTAGAAAAAGCCGTTTGACTCTCAGCATTTGTTAAGAAAACAGCAAATTTCACCGCCTCGTCTATATGTGCAGACTTAGTAGGTACGACCAGGTCCATAGAGTTGGAGAGCCGCACATCAGCTTTGCCGGTTGGGACGGGAACAGCAATCGTATTCTTATATACGTCCGGCGCCGCCGTTTTGATAAAATTGATGAACGTCGGACCTGCCAGCTCAAAGGCAACCTGTTCGCTGGCATAATATTTCACTTGCTGTGAAAAATCAGCATCTTCCTTGAGCACGACACCATCTTCCATCTGTTTTTTTAGATTATCAATCATGGTGACTGCGTCTGGAGTGTTGAATGCAGCTGCTGTCTTCTCTTTATTTAGTATGGGAATACCGTCAACCGCAAAAAGCTTGGATACGAGCTGCTGAGCATAGCCAGCCTTACCGATTTTTCTATTGATTTGGCGGCCCCATTCTGACAATTCCCCCCGTGTTTTGGGCGGATGAGCAGGGTCCAATCCAGCAGCTTTAACCAGCTTTGTATTCATGTAAAGTACTTCCGTGCCGGTATACCAGGGTAGTGCATAAGCTTTACCGTTAATAACCGTAGAATTATAAATACCCTCGAAATAAGCAGCCTTTTCCTCGGGCGACAAGTGTTCATTCATATCAACAACAGCACCCTTAGAGCCCATTTGGCTAGCAAATTCCGTATTGAGATTCACTACATCCGGGCTGCTGTTGCTAGCAATACTCGTCAATAACTTATTGGTCACTGCATCATACGGGTAATCCTTCCAATCAATTTTGACATTAGGGTTCTTCTGCTCATAATCGGCAATGACCCGATTAAAATACGGGGTAAATGTAGGTTGTAGCGCAATGGTCCAAAATTGCAGTGTCACTTTCCCTCCGTCTACCTTTTCCGGCTTTGAGCCTCCGCCACCGCAGCCGCTCAGCAGTACAACCAGTGCCAGCATAGATACAAGCAACCGTAACCTGCCTTTCGCTTTCTTTGTCACATGGTGACCCCCTTGTTCTTAGTTGATTAAGGTAAATTATAACAGAAATACCGTTATAGAAGGAACATTTTTTCAATAAAATAAATTTAGAAGGAATAATTTTTCTTTTATTGGATACAAAAAAGACGCCTCTTCAACAGAGACGCCATGTTTTCCAAATCAACCTACAGAGGATTGACATCTATTAATAATATGGAGCCATGAAAACGTACACCAAAACCCCAGTCAAGCTCACATATAGCCAAATAGGCATCGTCCAACGGGCAATTTTACGATGTTTTGCTACCTGCATCGTCCATCCCCATACAACTGTGAATAGCGCCAGCGGTACGATAATCGCAGCCAGTATACTGTGCGAAATCAACAGCGTAAAGTAAATCGGCCGCAGGATACCCACACCACCATATTTTGCAGTTTCCGGCGAAATGTAATGGAAGGTTAGGTAGGAAAATAAAAACAAAACGGTACTGGCGAAGGCCAGCAGAATAAAGGTTTTATGCACCTTAATGTTTTTCTTGAAAATCGCAACCAATGCAGCCACCAGGAAAATAAATGTGAAGCTGTTAAAAATCGCATTCAACCTTGGGAAAATAGTGAGATCAAAACTAACACTCCCCTGGTATCCGATCGGCGAAAAGAACAGCAGCAAAATAATCACATTGGCTATAATGGAAACGGTGATAATCAAGGCTGTAAAATTACGATTGCTCGTTGGAACGTACTGCTTGTCCTCACTCGCTTTATTCATCATGAGCGTCTCCTTCGTTTAAATTCAGGTTTTCGTTATTTTTGCGGTCATAACCATAATATATTATATAGAACTCATAGATAGCCTGTGAAGTGACAACAGTATGAACAATTTCACAGCGATTCTCCTGAAAATATGCTTCATCATTTGGGAATCGCTCTTATCTCCCCATATCAACGGTAGAATGCATTCATTTTACAAGCTTTATACACATAAAAAAACACCGAAAAGGGATCGTTCCCCACTCCGGTGTTGTGTCGGCTATGCAATACGCTGCCATGATATCATATCTATTGCTGCCAGACGTCACTGTATTCCTGATGACGCTTGAACAGAGCCAGCGCGTACGAGCAAGCAGGGATCACCTTTTTATGCTGTTCCCTTGCCATAGCAACAACTTTGTCGATAAGCTCCTTGCCAATTTTTTGACCCCGTAACTGCTCGGATACAAATGTATGGTCAATGACCAAAGAGTGGTCATCTACGGATTTATAACCTACTTCTGCAACTACCTGTCCATCATCCACCATGACTACTGCATGGTCTTCCTCGCGAATTTGTCTCATGAGACCAATCCCCTTTCTGACTGAAGAAAATGCCGGTACAACTCCATGCGAACGAGTACTGCAATCACTTGATGCCCACGCTAGATATCCTTATCATTCCCCTATTTAGGGGACGACGAAACATCACATACATAAAAAAAGAACTATCGTCGACACTATATTTATTCCAATTAAGGTAAAGGGAGGTGCTGTGTTGGGTACGGAAATGAAGCCTGTCATCCCGTTTGAACCAGAACTGAGCGAAAAAGTCCCTGTAGATGTAGGCCTTTGGCGTTACGAAATAAAATGGGACGGTACAAGAATTTTAACGTATCACGATCAGGGCAGCACGCGTCTGTTCAATCGCAAGCAGCATGAACGAACGCTATTGTATCCGGAGCTTGCCCACTTCTCCTCCTACTGCAGGGCAGATTCAGTCATACTGGACGGGGAGATGATCGCACTTGGTGCCGACGGTAAACCGTCGTTCCATGAAATTATGCGCCGGGATCTGATTCGCCGGACGGATCGAATTCAGGCAGCCTATACAGCCGTACCCGCTACTTACATGTTGTTCGATATTGTTTATCTAAATGGGGAATGGGTTCATCGCAAACCGTTACAGGAAAGGCTTGAACTGCTGCATCAGATCATCATACCGAATGAACGGATCCAACTGGCTCCCGCTCATCCTGATGGACAAGCTCTATTTCAGGTTATGTGCAGCCAAGGAATGGAAGGTATTGTGTGCAAAAAACTGGATAGTCCATACACATTGGGCGGACAGGACAGACGATGGGTCAAGGTCAAAAATTATGGTGATATCATTGCCGTTATCGGTGGCTATACCCTAAACGGAGGCGTTATCAACGCTGTATTGCTGGGCCAGTATGATAGACAAGGAATGCTGCGCTATATCGGGCACGTGGGGACAGGTAAGCTGACTCGTGGAGATTGGCGTCAGCTAACCGAGCGCCTCTTGCCACATACCATATCGGAGCGACCTTTTATTAATAAACCGGATCGGCATCAAGACGCATTTTGGGTAAAGCCCATGTTTACCGCCAAGATTCAATATAGTGAATGGCGATGGCAAGAAGGACGTACCTTGCGTCAGCCCTCCATCCAAGCTCTTGTGGATCAAGGTATTGAACAGTGCATCGGACCTTGGAAGTGACGTTTTGCCGATACTTTTTCAAAAAAATGCAGAACAAAGTTTGTATAAATCATTGCAACCAGTGGTTAATTAAATTACAGTTAACTAATTAACTACATCGAGGTGGATCGCATGTTCTTTTTTTTGGACTCCGAAATTCGTCAACTGGCCTATAATCTATTTCCAGGTGGCAATAAGCCGATTGGTGTTTTGGTAGATTTATTTTCTATAACGTACGAAATAAGAAAAAATATGGAAAAACGTTCGCGTGAATTTGGTCTCTCCTACGGGCAATATATTGCACTTTGTGTACTTTCTGCGCAAAGAGATGAAATGTCCTCTCCTTCTGCTTTAGCTGAAAAGATGGGTGTCAGCCGAGCAGCAATCAGTTCTATGGTCATTTCTCTTGAACAAGAAGGATTCATTAATAAATACGACGATCCCAATGACAAGCGGGGAGTGTTTGTTTCCCTGAATGATAAAGGAAGAAGTAAAATTCAGCAGATGGACCCTTTTTTTATAGGGCTGGCTTCACGTCTGATGTCAGACTTTACTGAAGCGGAACTCTGCCAGTTTCAGACCTATTTGTCACGCGTACGAGATGCTTTTGAAGATGTTAAAGGTTCGCGTCTAACCACCCCCAGTGCCCTCAGAGAGGAGGAAGACAAATAGTGCGAAGACTGAGACAAACTCTGTTCGTCAAACTTGCCCGCAGATCGGCTGGCCGGATGATAACAGCATCCGATTTTAAACCTTCGCATTCTCCTAAAGTACATCGGACAGGGAAGATGATTCCCACCTCTGTAGGTGATTCCAGGGTGATTGTATATGAGCCTTCCCTCAGGTCTGCTGATCCACTCCCCGTATTCGTCAATTTTCATGGTAGCGGATTCATTATGGGCAGCGCTGAAATGGATGACCCCTGGTGCCCGGTCATTGCCGAACGTGCGAATTGCGTCGTCGTTAATGTCGATTATCGCTTGGCCCCGGAGCACAAATTCCCTATTCCGCTACAGGAAAGCTATGATGTGACCCAATGGGTGTACAAGCATCCTAACGTGCTGAACATCGATCCCCAACGCATTGCGGTCGGCGGACATAGCGCAGGAGGTAATCTTGCAGCAGCACTGTGCCTTATGGCCCGAGATCGCAAGGAATTCCCGATTGTGTATCAGGTGCTGGATTACCCTTCACTGGATATCGCTACAGATCCCAAGCTGAAGCCTCAATTTGAGAAGGCGATTCCGCCTCGCGTGGCAAAAATCTTCAATGAAAGCTATTTGCGCTCGCCAGATGAGGCGCGAAATCCGTTGGCTTCTCCTATTTATGCAGAATCGCTACATGATCTCCCTCCTGCGCTGATCATAACGGCCGAGCTGGACTCCTTGGCTGATGAAGCTGAGTTGTATGCCAAGCGGCTGATTGAAGCGGATGTACCCGTAATGTATAAGAAATACATGGGTGCCGCACATGCTTTTACTCATAGCGGGGATCTCGCTGTAGCTGAAAGTGCCTGGCACCTGATGAGCGACCAGTTGAAATTGGCATTTGAATTTCGTATCGAGGACGTTCTGGAAGATCTGAGGAAATAAAAATAAGCCTCCTGCTACCACTGCCTTCATGCAGTCGGGTTCAGGAGGCTTATTTTATATCATTACAAACTGTTAAAAGCTTCTGTCAATACAGGCACAATTTGCGATTTGCGCGATACGACACCTTTCAGAACAGCTTTGTTGTCATCCAACTGTACATTGTAGGCTTTTTCAACTGCTTGGGCTTGGCTTCCCAGCGCAATACCAATGGAATCACTGTTCACAATGTCTGTTACGACGAACAAGAACAGATCAAGATTTTTAGCTGCAATGGTTTGGGCTAATGCAGCTTCCAAATCAGCTTGACGGGACAGCACATCGTTTACGTCTACTGCGTTCACTTGTGCAATTTCCACTTTGCGTCCATTCATCTGGAATTCTTTTGCGTCCAAGCTTACTAACTGCTCAATCGTGTGACCACTCAAATCAGCACCCGCTTTAAGCAAGTCAAAACCGTAACGATCTGCATCTACACCAGCAATTTCGGCCAGTTCGCGGGCAGCGGCTACGTCCTGATCTGTGCAGGTCGGGGATTTGAACAACAAGGAATCGGAAATAATCGCGGACAACATCAGACCTGCGATTTCTTTGGGAATGGCTACACCGTTTTCCTTGTAGAGTTTGTTCAAAATGGTGGCTGTGCAACCTACTGGCTCAGCGCGGAAGTACAGCGGCTGGCTTGTTTCAAAGTTAGCGATCCGGTGGTGATCGATGACTTCAGTTACGCGCACCTTGTCAATGTCCGTTGCGCTTTGCTGGCGTTCATTATGATCGACCAGAATGACGCTGTCTGTTTCAGTAGCAACCTGCTCAACCAGACGCGGCGCGCTCACTTTGAAATAATCCAGCGCATACTGCGTTTCCCCGTTAACCTCTCCCAGACGAACCGGC
Organism: Paenibacillus polymyxa M1; assembly: GCF_000237325.1. Taxonomy (NCBI): domain Bacteria; kingdom Bacillati; phylum Bacillota; class Bacilli; order Caryophanales; family Paenibacillaceae; genus Paenibacillus; species Paenibacillus polymyxa. The sequence continues at coordinate 438,273 of NC_017542.1, read as the reverse complement.
TCTACGTCGGCGCCCAGTTTGGTTTTCAAGTCTGCATAAGCAATAGCTGAGCAAATGGTATCCGTATCCGGATTTTTATGCCCGAAAATCAATGTTTTTGCCAACATAATCGACTCCTTCACCTTAAGCATTTTACGTGATTGTGTAACCTCAACAATTCCAATGCAGATTATATCATTAAATCTTGCATTCTCCCATTCCCCTACGATTGATTTCAAAAATAATCTAGTAAATTCATAACATTTCCATGGAATCTACATGTGAAGTTAACCTTATTTTTTCTAAAAATATAAAAAACATATAGTAATATATCCCACCAATATGGTAAGATATGCCTCAAAACTGGCAAGTTAGTCACCAGTGGTCAATTCTATTATTTTAGATATTAAGGGAGGCGTGAGAACAACGGCAGTGGCTTCAAATCCTAGTATGTAGAGATATCATATTTTGATTGAAAAGAGGGAAATATTTGAAAAAGCCGATCATTTTGCAAAAAATACCTGTCGTATCACTCGCTCTTGCCTTGACGGTAAGCTTATCTCTGCCGTCTTTCAGTTCTGCCGCTACCGCAGATCTACAAATCAATTCATTTTTAAAAGCTCAGGAAGCATTAACTATTGAGGCGGCTCCGGCCTTTATCTCACCTGAGCTGAGTACAGACTCCTCCCGTCAGGTCAGAGTCATCGTGCAGCTTGATGGTGAGCCCCTAGCAGTGGACAAATATGCAGCACGTTCAAGCGCTAAAGCTTTCACCGCTCAATCCGAGCAAAAAGCCGAATCTGCGATCGCCACCGAGCAAACCACGTTCGTAGACCAAGCCGCTGAGCACGGTATTTCTCTTCAAGTAAATTACCAGTACAACACGGTGCTTAACGGACTGGAGGTTACAGTGCCAGCCAATAAAATTCCAGAATTGGCTAAACTACCAGGCGTTAAATCCATTCACGAAAACAAAACATATTATTCTATCCCCGTGCAGGACCCGCCAACACTTACAGCCAACGAAGCCACTTATGACAATGCGCCACTGGACCAAATTGGTGTTCCTGAAGCCTGGGCCAAAGGATTGAATGGCGAGGGAATCAAGGTCGGGGTTATTGATACCGGTATCGATTATGAGCATCCGGATTTGAAAGAAGCCTACAAAGGCGGTTATGACTCTTTTGAACAGGACAACGACCCCTACGAGGAACCGTTCCTTGAAAAAGAGAATGATCCATACGGCACAGGTTTTAGTGGAACGACACATGGTACTCACGTCTCCGGTACAATTGCCGGGAAAGCCGCGAATAAATCCTCAGATATTGTACAAAAAGGGATTGCCTATAAATCGGACTTATACGTATATAAGGTGCTTGGACGCAATACCAAGACCGGTCGTTCCTCCGGTTCCTCGGCACAGGTCATTGACGGTATAGAACGTGCTGTCAAAGATGGCATGAACGTCATCAACCTGTCGCTAGGCTCGGATTCTGAAAAGGATCCCAACTCCCCAGACGCCATTGCCATCAATAATGCGGTACTTTCCGGGGTAGTCGCGGTCATCGCAAACGGTAACGCTGCACAACAAGGGCCCTATTTTTACTCCATGGGTTCTCCCGCAACATCTCAGCTGGCGATTTCCGTTGGTGCAGCCACTTCACCGAGCCACAGCTATTCCAATAAAGCATCTGTCAATCTTGTAACCTATGGTGATGATGAAAAGCCGATAACAGTTACATCAGATACCTATTACAATTTTAACATGATGGGTTGGCAAACATTTCACGAGGATTTTTCTTCTATTTTGGGGACAGAACCATTGGAATTAGTTTATGCCAACTTGGGATATCCAGATGATTTCACTTCTAAAGATGTAAAAGGTAAGGTTGTGGTCGTATCGCGTGGCGTCTTGGGCTTCGTAGATAAAATCGCGAACGCACAACTAAATGGTGCAAAGGCTATTATTATTTTTAATGGTCAAGCGAAATCTAGCGACAGTACACAAGCCAATCTGAGTGAAGCTATCCCTGGTTACGACGGTTACATTAATTCGAATCAAGGAGACAATGTAGATTATATTCCTACCTTTGACATGACAGGAAAAGAAGGTAGAGCACTGGCAAGACAAATCATTGAAAGCCAAAACCACAAACAAAAATTCTTTATTACTTTTGGTGAAGAGTATCGTCGTACTGACAATCCTGGTAATACCATGGCCGGATTTAGCTCCCGCGGACCAAATGGCGATGAACTGCTGAGCATCAAGCCAGACGTGAGCGCACCAGGGGTTGGCATTATGTCAACGTACCCTGCCTTCGCCAAGTTCTATCCAGATGCATCCTATGAGCAAGCTTACAAACGCAGCAACGGAACGAGTATGGCATCTCCGCATGTGGCTGGACTTGCCGTGCTGCTGAAGCAGCAGCATCCGAACTGGACACCGTTTGATATCCGCGCTGCTCTGGCAAACACTTCGGTTACACTCTTTAATGAGGATAAAACTCAATATGATGTGTATTCCCAAGGTGCGGGTCTTGTAAACATTGCGAATGCGATTCAGACTCCAGCCCTGCTGGAAACCGTTGAAAAGATTACGATTCTTGACAAGAACTTTAATCGGCAGGAGGTTGTGAATTATAATCCTTCCGCCAGCTTCGGGCTGTTACGACCTGGTAGTGATGCGAAGCAGATCCAGCTTCAACTCAAAAACTTGTCCGCAAACCCTGTGCAGTATGAAGCCAGCTACGTTTTACATGATAATGTCACCTCTGATCCGACTAAGCCTATTGCTACCCCCGATGTGAGCAATATTAGCGTTCAGTTGCAGGGTATTGGCGCGAATGGAGCCATCTCGGCAGAACCGGGCAAATCGCAACCGTTCTTCCTGTCTGTACAACCAAGTGCGAATGCAGCTACTGGTGTATATGAAGGAGAGGTTATTCTTAAAAGCGCTGGACAGCCAACACTTCATCTTCCGTTCGTTGTGCATGTCGGCAAAGAAAATCCAACGACAGGCTTCGGCTTGCAGGACCTGAGTTTCACGAACCCGATTATTTACCCAAATCGCACAGGTGCGCAGCGCACAACAGATTTGACTTTCCGTCTGACCACAGATAAAACCAATCAGATCGCGCTCTATGTATATGGATTAGATGATAAGCTGATCGGTCTGATTGATGGGATTGCCACTACCAAGGAACAAGGTGCTAACGCTCGCCTCAAACAAGGCGCATATTCCTTCAAGGGGATTAACGGAAGTTACGTTGAATTTGATGACAATGGCAAGCCTGTTCTGGATGCTAACGGTCAGCCTGTTATTCAGCACTTGAAGGATGGCGTGTACAAGCTGGAAGTCAGCTCTCCAGAACTGAATGAAAAGGGAGAAGTCGAACGCAATACCGATGGTCCTAAACTGTTCACTGCCACTAAATCGATCCGTGTGGATAATAGTGCCCCATCCGGTGGTAGTAGTGGCGGCGGAGGGGGTGGAGGTGGCGGCAGAAGCAATACTACACCTTCTGCTGCAACGAATACATCCACCCCTGTCGCTACATCTGCACCTTCACTGCAAAGCGTAGTGAAGCAAGGACAAGCTGTAAAAGCTGTGCCTACAGCCGTTGCGTTAAACAATAATGTACAGTCACTGACAGTAGCTGATGCAGACCTGCAGGCTGCTGTGGCAACAGCTGGCTCCAGTCCGACAGCTATTGTATTGTCGGCTACTAGCCAAGCAGGCCAAACGACTAAAGCATCACTCACTTCGTCACAGCTGGCAACGCTGGGCAAAGCCGCAGCAGGAAGCAGCCTGGTTGTGAGTAATACAGGTTCTTCCCTGGCATTGCCAGTATCTGTTCTAAAAAATGCACCTGAAGGTGCGGGCATTGAAGTGGTCATCAGTAGCCAAGCAGAGGCGAGCGGCACATTTACAAGCAAGCTTAAAGGCTCGAATGTGATCGGCACCCCGGTAGGGTTTGAGGCCAACGTAATCACTGGCGGTAAGAGCCAACCGCTCAAAGTTGCGCCAGGACAATTTATTAGCCGATCCTTTACCGTACCTGGTCAAATTGATCCTAATACAGCCGGTGTGCTCTATACAGCGAACGGAAATGTCTATCCCGTCCCATCCGTCTTCACCAAGCAAGTTGATGGATCTACCGTCGTTAAGGTAAGCCGTCCGGGCTTCTCGACGTATGCAGCGGCGACACGACCTGTTAGCTTTGAAGATATTTCATCGTCGTATGCCCAATCCGAAATTCAATCGCTTGCAAATAAATTGCTCATTAACGGCACAACCGACACGAAATTCTCACCGAAGCAAAACGTGACGCGTGCAGAATTTGCAGTCTTGGTCACCCGGGCACTTGGCCTGACACCAGGTACTGCTGCACCATTTAGTGATATTCCGGCAGGTAGCTGGTATGCCGGGGATGTGGCGGCCGCTTATGGGGCCGGATTGATTACAGGTCGCAACAACGACAAGTTTGATCCGCAAGCAAATATCAGTCGTCAAGAAATTGCTGTTGTGCTGGGCAAAGCAGTAGACTTGCTTCAAATCAAAACAGCAGCCGATGGTCCTGCACGCACACCATACCATGATACTTCATCCTTTGCAGGCTATGCCAAGGACAGTATTGAAAAAGTAAGTGCGGCAGGTATTATTAACGGAGCCACGATTAAAGGCTCTTCCTACTTCCAACCGAATGCACCTACAACACGTGAGGCATCTGCCAAAGTACTGCATGTGCTCTTACAAAAAGCTGCACTCATAAACTAACAATTACAAAGCCCCCCGAGCCGTTATTTAACCAAAGTCGCGGTTCGGGGGGCTATTCTTATGTTAGACCATAATCTGCGATACTATACTGTTCCTGCTAAAGGCAGCGTTACTTTAAATATACTTCCCGTTCCCAGTGTACTTTCAGCTGTAATGCTCCCTCCGTGTGCTTCCACGATTGATTTCGTAATAGCCAGACCAAGGCCCGCTCCGCCTGAGCTGCGTGTACGCGATTCATCTCCACGATAAAATCGCTCAAATATCCGCTCCAGCTGTTCCTTCCCCATGCCGGGTCCATTATCACGAATTTGAATATCTGCCAGCTTCTTACCAGCCGATAAGTTGACATGGATCACGCCCTGCTCCATATCGGTATGTTGAACAGCATTGTGAAACAGGTTAAGTACGACCTGTTTGATCTTATCGCCTTCTGCCAATACCCGAACACCTGCCGTCATATCAAAAAATACCTTACGTGTGCCTGCCAGCATAAGGAGCTGTGGCTTCATTTCCAGCAGCAATGCATCTAGCGATATATCTTCTAGCTTCAACTCCGGTGTTCGGTCCAGCTTAGCCAACAATAGCAAATCAGAGACAAGCTTGTTCATGCGCTTGGATTCACCATACATACTTTCTAGTGCTGATTGGAGCTGCTTCGGATTGGATGCTGCTCCACGAAGCAGCACTTCCAAAAACCCATGGATGGATGTGAGCGGGGTACGCAGTTCATGAGAAGCATCCGCAATAAATCGTCGCATTTGCATCTGCAATTCCCGCTCGGCAGCAAAAGAATGCTCCAGCCGCTCCAACATTCCATTAAATGAAACTGCCAGGCGATCTACCTCATACTGACCCTGCTCTGCGTCAAAGCGCTCGTCCAAATTGCCCGCATCAATACGTTTGACTGCCTCGACCATTCTGGAAAGGGGCACCAATGTGCGGCGAAGCACAGGAAGCATAAGCGCCAAACCAATCGCAAGTGCAATCAGAGACAATAAAATAAAGGTGCGGAGTTGATTAATCAGCTGCTCTTGCATGGAATTCGTAGATACGCCCATTTGCAGTAACCCTGACGAACGGTCTGGTGGACCGAGCGGGCGAAATACAACCAGCTGCTCTTTTCCCTGTGCATCCGTAATTAATTGATAGCCGTGACGCATACGCTTGCTCTGCTGCATTGCTTGATACTGCTGAGTGGTGAGGCGCGGCGGTTTAAGCCCATTTTCGTTGGACAAGCTCTGAAAGGTGCCGTCTATACCTATAGAAGCAAGCGACATATCCGGCCAAAACAGAAACGGCCCCGGTCGATTACCTCTCCGATTGGTATCATCTTGGGGAGCGGCGATTCCATCCCCACTATTTTCCTGTGAATCCTTAATCAATAAGTCGACAGGAATTGAATTCAGCTGTGTATTCATAGCGTCTGCTCGACTGCGATACAGAAAATCTTTCATTAGAAAGTATTGGAGAAAACCGATCAACACCAGCAGCAATGCCAAAATGAGTAAGGTTCTGGCCAAAAGCTGGGACCGGAGAGAACGAAGCACATATTTTCTCCGTTTTTTCCTCCCCGCCTTCATAACAGATCCACTCGGTACCCAACACCACGCAGCGTCCGAATGACCCGATGCTCCTTATCTTTGAGTTTTTCTCGCAAGGAGCGAATGTACACTTCCACAATATTATCCTCGCCCCCAAAGTCATACCCCCAGACTCGGTCCAGAATACGACTTTTACTCAGCACGATTCCATGGTTTAACACCAAAAACTTCAATAGTTCGTATTCGGTAGGCGATAGCTCCAGCACCTGACTCTGATAGCGAATCTCCTTTCGTCGATCATCCACTTGAAAGGGTCCGTGAACCACTTCCCCCAACAGGTCAGGGAACTGATTTCGCAAACGCGCCTCAATACGAGCCAGCAGCTCATTAAAACTGAAGGGCTTAACGATATAATCATCCGCGCCGAGCTTGAGCCCTTTTACCCGATCGTCCACATCATCCTTGGCGGTCAGCATAATAACTGCGATGTTATCCTCTGTCTCCTTGAGACTTTGGCATACCTCAAATCCGTTCATTTCAGGCATCATTACATCCAGCACCGCTACATGCGGACGAAACTCTCTTGCCAGATCGAGTGCATCACTCCCGTTCTCGGCGGTTCTGACTTCATATCCTTCATTAATCAGTCCAAGCTCTAAAAATTGCAAAATATGAGGCTCGTCGTCCGCCAGCATAATCTTAACTCCGTGTATTGGATTCATTATTAATCTTCCCTTTCATATTGCTTCATTTTTATCATATTAAAAGTCGATTCATTTTTACCTGTATCTAATATACCTGAATCCTGCCGTAAAAAAAGCACCTCACCCCAGCTTTCAGCTAACGTTCAGGGAGCGCTCAGAACCCATTAAGGTACGTCTGGCATGATAATAGCAAGCCGGTAGTTCACCGGGCCAAGATCGGAATAAATACAAAGAAACTTTCACAGGGAGTGGAATGAACATGATTAAGAAATGGTTTAAGACCAGGGCGGACATCCCCCTGATCATCATTATGCTGATATCCACATTTTTGAACGGATACAACATCTGGCAAGACAAGTACGTAAACACCTACTACACGACGGCAGTAGCAAGCATGCTGCAGAGTTTTCACAATTTCTTTTTCGCCTCACTTGATTCTGCAGGATCGGTAACGGTAGACAAACCGCCTGTGGTGTTCTGGATTCAGACGTTGAGCGCCTATATATTCGGACTTCACGGATGGAGCGTGATCCTGCCGCAGGCACTGGCTCAGGTCGGATCGGTCTTGCTCGTTTACTTACTCGTCAAACCGAGCTTTGGTACACTGGCCGCACGTTTGGCTGCCTTCGCCATGGCAACAACACCGATAGCCGTAGCGGTTAGCCGCACGAATAACATTGACGCCATGTTGGTCTTCACATTATTGCTCGCAACTTGGCTATTGTTCAGAGGCCTTAAAAATAGCAAAACCGGGCTGATCCTGGCTGCTTTCGCAGTCGTCGGCATTGCCTTTAACGAAAAAATGTTGCAAGCCTATATGATCGTTCCTGCGTTGGGCCTGTTCTATCTGCTGGCTTCCAAGTATAACTGGAAACGAAAAGCCATAACGTTGGCAGGATCGGCAGTGGTTCTCCTGATTGTATCGCTCTCTTGGGCAGTCGTAGTGGATTCCACTCCGGCCGATGAACGTCCTTATATGGGGAGTAGCGGAACCAACTCTGTACTGAATTTGGCCTTCGGTTATAACGGCCTGTCTCGCCTGACAGGAGATCAGGGAACAGGTGGCAATCGTGGCGGTCAACGCTCAGAGCAAAACAATAACGCTGCGACGAATAGCAACATTACGAACACGGATCAGATCCAGACGACTACATCCTCCAACAGCACTACCACTACGGATGACTCTGGTGCCAACTACATGACAGCAGACGGACCCGGTGCAGGTGGTCAAATGCCACCGGGCGGATTCGGGGGGAACGGACAAGGCGTTCCTGGTGGAGACGGCCAGGGTGGTCCAGGCGGTGGCCCGGGTGGAAATTCCGGTGGCGGCATGTTCGGTACTGGTGAAAAGGGACCTTTACGGTTGTTCCAATCTTCCCTGTCAGGCCAAGCGAGCTGGCTGCTTCCGTTCGCAATCATTGCTTCCATCGGCCTGCTTGCCAGTATTCGACGCCGTAATATCACACAGAAACATAAAGAAGTTATCTTCTGGCTCGCCTGGTTGATTCCCGTAGCTGCATTTTTCAGCGTAGCAGGTTTCTTCCATCATTATTACCTAATTATGCTCGCACCTCCGATTGCAGCGCTCTTCGGAGCAGGATTCGTAGAATTGTGGCAGCAGTATCGTGAGCGTTCCAACTGGCTCTCCTGGCTGTTACCCGTGGCAGTATTAGCAACATCGGTATTTAGCTGGTTCATTCTACAAAATTACAACGATACCATCGGCAGTGGCTGGTCCATCGCGGTATTGATCCTAGGGATCATCGGCACAGCACTCCTGGTGGTAGCACGAATGAAATCCGAGAAGTTCACAAGATATGCCATTATCGCAAGTGTACTCGCTATGTTTATCGGCCCTGTGTACTGGGCATTGACACCAATCGTCTACGGGGGGAACAGCATGATCCCACAAGCTGGACCGACTCAATTTGGCGACGGCGGTGGCGGAATGCCAGGCCGCAATGATGGCAATAGAGGTGCAAGCTTCAATGGTCAACAAGCCGAAGGAACTCAAATGAATAACCAGACTCAAAATGCAGAGAATTCCAACTCTGTTGGAAATACTTCAAGCACACAAACAAGTACAGACACGGAACAAAAAGCTTCTACCCGTACCAGAGGAATGGGAGGCCCGAACGGTAGCCAAAGTTTAGATCAAAAAACGTTGAGCTACTTGCAAAAAAATAACACAGGTGAAACCTATCTTTTCGCAGCAAGCAATTATTCAACAGCCGCTCCTTACCTGGTCGAGGCCGGACAAAAAGTAATTATTATGAACGGTTTTGTGTCTTCCGATCCGGTCTATACCGTCGATAAAATCAAGGCGCTGGTCGAAAGTGGGCAAGTGAAATACTTTATGATTTCTGGTGGCGGCGGTGGACCGGACGGCGGCAACTCTGAAGTCACTGCTTGGATTAAAGAACACGGCAAAGTAATCCCTACAGATGAATGGAAAACAACAACCACAGCAGAAACAAGTACAGCAGTGAAAGCAACGAACAGCGGAAACGACACCACGAACACCAACGCAACCGTTCAGGATGGTCAAGGTGGATTTGGCGGAGACGAGCGTGGCGGAAGCGGTACTTTATACGAAATCACATTATAAATGAGGAGGAACTACGAATGAGTGAACCTATCCGTTATTCCATAGTTATCCCGATGTACAACGAGGAAGCCGTTATTACAGAAACCTATCGGAGACTGAAACAAGTCATGGGCTCAATGGGCGAGCCCTACGAGCTGATCTTCGTCAATGATGGAAGTTCGGACCGCAGCGTCCAACTCATCAAGGAATTCAGTCTCAGAGATGACACGATTGTATTGATTGATTTCTCTCGCAACTTTGGTCATCAGCTAGCAATTACCGCCGGGATGGATTATGCGGTGGGAGAGGCAGTCGTCGTCATTGACGCTGACCTCCAGGACCCGCCGGAACTGATTGTTGAGATGGCTAACAAGTGGAAGGAAGGCTATGAAGTCGTCTACGCCAAACGACTCAAACGCAATGGTGAAACTCGCTTCAAGAAATGGTCTGCCAGCCTCTTTTACCGCGTACTTAAAGCATCAACGGATATTAATATCCCGGTCGACACCGGGGACTTCCGCCTAATGGATCGCAAGGTCATAGATGAATTGAAACGTCTGCCGGAAAATAACAGATTCGTGCGCGGTCTGGTCAGTTGGATCGGTTTTAAACAAACTGCTGTTGAATATGAGCGCGATGAGCGGCTTGCAGGCGAAACCAAGTATCCGCTAAAACGCATGATCAAGCTCAGTCTCGACGGGATCACATCCTTTTCGATTAAGCCACTCAAGCTGGCAGGTTATATCGGCGCACTTTTGTCCATGTCCGGCTTCCTGTATCTGATGTATGTATTGTTTCTTAACTTTTTCACCGATTCCTATGTGATGAAAGGCTGGTCATCCATGATTAGCATCAGCCTGATCTTCGACGGAGTGATTCTGATTATTCTCGGTATCATGGGTGAATATATTGGACGGATTTATGACGAAACCAAAGCACGTCCACTCTACATTGTCCGTGAGCGTCTGGGTGGACAATACGATAACGGTCCGACACATGCTATGAAGGTTCCTGAACAACGCGAGTCCCTGTACATGAAAGGAGCCCGTGACAGTCTGATTTCGGGTGGACGTACAGTACGCGACAACAGCGCGGTATATACTGGACCCAAATCCGGTCGTGGGGCCTAACTATGAAAAGTCGCATGGCCCAGCTGCTTCCTATGATCCGATTTGGCATCGTAGGTCTGGTGAATACAGGAGTAGATTATATCATTTTTATGCTACTGGCTTGGACCGGAGTGCCGGTCGTGGTAGCGCAGATCATTTCGTACAGCTGCGGCACAGCCAACAGTTATATTTTGAACAGCAAATGGACATTCAGCAAACAACAAGCAAACAACACAAGCAAAGGTCAGTTACTCAAATTTATCGTCATCAACCTCATCGTATTGGGGATAACCTCCTTATTGCTGCAAGTGCTTCACACTGAAACCAAGCTGCCGCTTGCTTTAGGCAAGCTGATCGCCACCGCAGCCGGAATGATCATCAATTATATCGGGAGCCGATACTGGGTGTTCGGTTCCCCATCCCGAAAGGAAAGTGAATCTCTATGAGAAAAATTACAAAAGCCGTTATCCCTGCCGCCGGTTTGGGAACCCGTTTTTTGCCAGCTACGAAAGCTTTACCAAAAGAGATGCTTCCAATCGTAGATAAACCAGCCATTCAATATATCGTTGAAGAAGCCATCAAATCTGGAATTGAGAGCATCATTATCGTTACGGGGCGTAATAAAAAAGCCATCGAAGACCATTTTGACAAGTCTGTAGAGCTGGAGCAAGTACTGGAGAGCAAGGGAAAATATGATCTTCTGCGTGAAGTTCAAAGCATCGGAGGCAAGGCAGTCATCCACTATATCCGTCAAAAAGAACCGCTCGGCTTGGGACATGCGGTACGCTGCGCCCGTCAGTTCATTGGCGATGAGCCCTTCGCCGTGTTATTGGGCGATGATATTATGAATTCCTCCACTCCGGCGATTCGTCAGATGATGGATGTATACGAAGCCACTGGCAAGCAAGTGGTCGGCGTGCGTACGGTAGAAGAACAGGATGTAAGTAAATACGGCATTATTGGCTCCACTCACCAAAATGGCCTTATTCATGAAGTCGGCGGACTTGTTGAAAAACCATCCCCGGCAGATGCTCCTTCGCGGCAGGCTGTCATTGGTCGCTATGTATTGGAGCCTTCTATTTTCTCCATATTGGAGAACATGTCCACTGGAGCGGGCGGTGAATACCAATTGACAGATGCTCTGCATCAAGTAGCATTGCAGAACCAACTGCTTGCATTGGAACTGGAGGGCACACGCTACGATATTGGTGATAAAGCTGGCTATCTGGAAGCAGTGCTCCACATGGGCATGCAGCGCGAAGATTTGCGTCCAATGCTTGACTCCATGATGCGTGAGTGGGCACTTGCTTCAATGATAAAATAGGCAAATTTCCTCCTACCGAAATCCAATCATGTTGTGAAATCACGAAAGTAGCTGGTTAAGCACATAAACTTGTACAATGTAAAAGTACAGAGCATCGGAATTTACGCGGTCGCCCGGCCGAAACTAAGGAGGAAAAGCCTCTATGATACCTGAGGGAAATCTGCAAAGTAATGTGGATCGTTTCAATGGCTTTGCCGACAACTACGATCAACACCGTCCAGAAGCGCCATCACTCGTCGTGGAAATCATCAGCCGCTATCTGGATCGGAACGTAGCGCTAGTTGCCGATATTGGCTGCGGTACTGGGCTCTCTACTTTCATATGGAAAGACACCGCTCGTCGAATCGTCGGCATCGAGCCTAACCCGGACATGAGAGGAATAGCGCAGCGCAAGCTGGAGAGAGCAGGAACGACAATGACAGGTACCATTTCCTTCGAAAGCGGGTTCTCCAACAACCTGCCCTTTGAGGACGGCACTGTAGATGTCATCACCTGCTCTCAATCCTTTCACTGGATGGACCCCGAGAGCACACTCCAGGAAGCAGGCAGGGTCTTGGCACAAGGCGGCGTGTTCGCAGCCTTTGACTGTGACTGGCCTCCTGTGCTGCAATGGCAGATCGAGCAAGCTTATACAGAGCTTATCACCAAAGCTGATACCGTTTTGGAACAGGAAGCTCCTGTAGAGCAACAGGCTCATAAATGGAGCAAGGATCAGCATCTAGCTAATCTGCACCATAGCGGGCAATTCCGCTATATTCGGGAGATTGTCTTCCACAATCGTGAGCAATGTGACGCTGCTCGTTATACTGGGCTCGCTCTTAGCCAGGGAGGAATTCAGAGCCTGTTCAAACTTGGCAATCGAACGCTTGACGACGATATAGCCCGCTTCGTGAAGCTGGTTGAGAATCATTTTGAAGGCAGAACACTGGATATCCTGTTTAGCTATCGTATGAGAATCGGCATCAAGTAGAACGGAATCAAAATCGTCGTGATGACATTCACTTCGGCTCAAACCAAAAAAAAAGACTCTCCTTGTCTCGTGAAAGCGAGTACGTAGGAGAGTCTTTTTTCTTTTAATACATAGCTACATCTACTTCCCTACAATCCTTAGCTGTAGGTTTACTGCGTCTTCCTCTTAGGAAGAGTGGACAGCTAGAATGTGCGCCAACCGATCAGGATAGTCTGTGATGATGCCGTTCACTCCGGCCTCCAGCAGACGCTCCATTTCCTCCGGCTCATTCACCGTCCATGGGTGGTAGACAACGCCTAATGCCAAAGCCTCGGACACCGCTTCCGGTGTAACCACTTGCTTGTAGGCATGAAGTGCTGTAGCCCCGAATTGGGTTGCATACTCCGATGGGCGAACCATAATCTCAATATAGAGCGCTCCCGTCTTGATCTCGGGGGCAATCTGCGCACAGAGCGCGAGCGATTCATGATTGAAGCTGGATAAGATCACCCGCTTTTCCAATCCAAAGCGCTTCACAGCGGCAATGACCTCTTCCTCCATCCCCGGATAGAGATGAATGCTATTTTTCAGTTCCAGATTAATAATGGTATCCGAGGACTGTGCCAGTTCCAGTAACTCACCCAGCATCGGTACCCGCTCGCCTCGAAATTTCTCATCAAACCAACTGCCTGCATCCAGTTTATTTAATTCTTCCAGCGTGATATCTCTTACATCCAGCGGGCAACCTGTCGTGCGCTCCAGCGACTCATCGTGAATCAGCACCAAATGCCCATCTTGGGTACGCTGCACATCCGTTTCAATGCCTGTTGCTCCCAGTTCCAACGCGTGGCGGAAAGCCGCCATTGTATTTTCAGGACATACCCCGGAAGCTCCGCGATGCGCAAAATTAATTACCTTCTGGGTCATAGTCACGATATCATCCCTCCTGTCATTTCAAACAAGAATATTCTACTCGTTCATTGTTTGGGCTGTATAAAATATTCGCCACAGTCGCCTGTTCTTCTACGCCGGTTGAACAATCTTCCCAATCCATTTCGAATAAAATGCATTCCCATTCCGTCGGTCAAATTCAGCTGCCGCAGACTCTGCCAGTGGTCTGAAGTACGCAATGATCTCTTCTAACGTACGTTCCTGTTTGCCCCATTCAAAAGATGCAGGCATCCGAATCAAACGAAGTTTTCTCGAAGTATCCAGCTTTTGCAGCAGCCCTACCATCGCTGCGTAAAAATACATTTGCTCCAATCCGCTCTCATAGTCCAATGCGATGTGCAAATGACGTTCCACCACTCCGATTCCTTCAATCGGATTTGCAACCGTCAAATACTCAATATGCTCTGCTATCGTTTTCAGGAAGTCACGGTCATCACGAACCAGGCGATAGCCTTTGCGATACTGCTCCTTCGCCTGATCAACCTCGCCTTGACGATACAGCGGCAATAGCACCTGCGAGAGCGTCACATGCGGCACTTCTGCACATCTCATCCGTCCCGATAAAATCGGTTTTGCCACGGCAAGCGCCTGCTCGTCTTCTCCGGTCAAGTAATAGAATCGCACCATCTGGCTCTGCTCACAGGCTTCACAATCACTCATACTGTCTGGCTCAATTACGCGGAACATATCCAGATACCGCCGTGCTTCATCCAGTTCACCCATGTCCATCGCGATGCGGAACTTATAATAGTAATATGGTCGCTCATTATACCCGTATTCAGCATAACGTCTGCGCATATCCTCTACCAGATCCTCGATTTGAGTTTTTGATATATTCGGAAAACTGCACACCTTTCCAAGTATCCATTTATAGTTCCACAACAGCTCAACGGGGTCGTATTCCTCTGGATTTTGGTCAAATTGACCCAGCTGCCATGAAAAAGCAATCAGCGACTTCAATGGATATCCGTTAAAAATAGCACAGTCTACAATCTCTCCCCGAATTTCATAAGCGAGCTCCTTCAAACCTGAGGTATCCGCCAGGCGAACAGCCTCTTCCAGAATCGCCAGCTTTGCCGCCCCTCCGGGCATATCCTGCGCCTGCTCCATCATTTCATATATCGTCTCTTCCATTTGAATCCTCCTTTAATTACGCAATTACGTATTCTGTCCGTTCCCTAATCCCCAATTGATAAAATGCAGCACACTCCGGTTCATCAGCCCTAGCTCACTGCGGTTCATCGGATAGTGACCCATCATAAGCGCATTCACATACATCATTTCTGTTGCAGCCGTAATCATCTGTGTATCGGTAGCTTCAAAAATCCGCGCCACTACCGGGTTGCTTAAATTAAAATACAAGGTCGAATAGCCCGCGTTCTGCTGGACTCCCGCTTTTAGACTATCGAGCACATTGGAAAAAAGCGAAGTGGTCTCTTCAACTGTGTGTTCCATGGAGCGCAAGGTTAGTGCATCCTGTGAAATGGTGTAAAGCACAGGCAAGCTCGCAGGCTCAAAACGCTTCAACTCAGCACGGCAGCGCATCGGCTGCAAAGCAGCATCCATCACACGTAGCACATCGTAATACTTGGTGTGCTCTTCCTGCGTCAACCCGGTAAATGATAAAGATACATCCTCAGGGCTGAGTCGCTCTGTTTGCAGGGTAGCGTCGATCCAGTGCAGCTTATCCAAAATTTCTGAATCATAGATATATCCGCCGTTGATCACCAGCATCGATTGCGCTGCCGCCACATGCGTAATCTGGCGATACTCATCCACGGTCGCCGTGTAATGGAGCGGACGCCCGCCCGCCTCTCGGATCAGTTCACTCAGCTCGCGCCGCCCAAAAGTACTTTCGAAGGAAAACCAGCGGTGCATAATCCGCAGAAATTCATCATCCTCGACCGCGAGCGCCTTCATGGATAGCTCGTGCAAACGAATCCAGTGCTGCAAGCGGTCTGGCTCATATTCCGCCATGCGAAGCAGTTCTTCTCGAATACAGGTTCCCAATTCGGAACGAACCGCATCAAGCTGCTCATTTTCATAAAAGTATTCACGAGATGCCGTTGGTTGCAATTCGTCTGTCCAAATCAGGCTTTTAATGAAAAATGCCCATTCTGGCAATACATTTTCCGCTTTGTCGGACACGAGCATATGCTTCAGATACACCCGATGCAGCCGCTTGCTGTTCAGATTAACACTGCGAGGCAAAATGAATGCAATCCCGCCTGTTCTGCCCGATGCCGTCCGCAGCGGTATAAAATCACTGAAGCGCTCACCCATTAGGCGATAGCCTAAATCCAGCACCTCACCGCGTCGACTCCGTAATTGTTCCGGGTCCTGCATCCAGCTTGTCGATGGAAGATTGACCTGCTTAGTCTCCCCGTCTACAGACAGCAGGACAGGATATGGCAGCAAGGCTCCATAATAAAATAAGGAGTCTTTCACCTGCGCTGGCTCATAATAAAACTCGCTCCCCGGCTTACAGCGCAAATAAATTTGCGTCCCTATAGGCAGCTCAGTCTCTAATCGACGAATCGTATACGTCCCATCCGGCTTCCCTCTCCATTCCATAGAGATGCCTTCCTTCACCGAACGGGTCAGTACTACAATTTCATCGCTCACCATAAAACAAGACAGCAAGCCAATCCCAAAACGCCCGATAAATGAAGTCTCCGAGGTTAGCAAATCAGCCCCCTTCTTGGAAGACTGCCCGATGATCGACAGAAACCGGTGAATGTCTTCTTCAGACAATCCAATACCGTTATCCTGAATCATCAATACCTGCTGATCCCCGGCACCGGATAGCTCTACGATGACTTTGCCTTCATAGTCGTTACTCTCAGAAACTGTATCTTCAAGGGTATTGTCTTCTTTCAATGATCTACTTTCAGCTTCAGTCTTTCGTAGCTCCTTGCGAGCCGTGATCGCATCTGTTGCATTTTGTAGTATTTCACGTATAAACACCCGTGGACTGCTATATAAATGATTGGCCAAAATATCAATCATGCCGCCCAAATTTACTTGAAAACGATATTCGTCTGTTTGACTCATAGAGATCATTCCTTTCACGAAATGCTACAGCCATCTTTTATTTAGAATAGCTATCTTTTAAAGTATAACGTGGATTTAAGTCGGATTACACACCTTCATTTCAGATATCAATTCATTGACAACGGTATAACAGGGTCTTTTTTCACCCAGGAGTGTGGACACTGGGTCTAATTAACTTCATAAAAATGTACGAGGCACGAACACTTAGTGATTAAGGATCATCTTTGCCTAGTTAAATTTAGGAATAAATATTAATATTTATTGGAATTACCTCTTCCTTTTGAGCACTATATCGATGGAGGGACAAATGGCTCATTTTTATACAAAAACCCGCATTCCTGCTCTTGTAGTAGCCTTACAAGAGAGAATGCGGGCTTTTTAGATATAACTCAGTCCGTTCCTTTTAGAAAGAGAATTAATGAGATTTAGCAAGACGAATAACGTTCCACGAGGCTTTGCCCAAATGAGCTTTTACAATTCCGTCTTCAAGCTTGGCATTGCCACCGTTATGAGGCGTAACCTTTTCTCCAGCTGGGCTATTGGTCGCTTTGAGATCATCATGCTCCAGCACGGTATGCTCGACAATACGGTAGCCTTCGAAACTGCGTACATCCACCGTCAGCTCCAGCGATTCAGACAAGTGACGGTTCACTGCAAAGACAGTCAGCGCGTCTCCCTCTTCATCATAAACCACAGCGCTATCCAGATAAGGAATGTCTGTAAAGTCCTTGGAATCGTATTTTTCGGAATCCACTACAGGCATCAGTGATACCCCACGACCATAACGGGAAGCATGCAGATACGGATAGAAGATCGTTTGCTTCCACGCTTTTCCGTTATTCTCGGTCATGATTGGCGCAATAACGTTGACCAGTTGAGCCAGGCAAGCCATTTTTACACGGTCCGCGTGACGCAAGAACGTAATCAACATGCTGCCCACCAACAATGCATCCTCAAAGTTGTAAATATCCTCAAGCTGCGGTGGTGCCACAGACCATGGATCGATTTTTTTGTCTGCATCATTGGAGTGGTACCATACGTTCCATTCGTCAAAGCTGAGCATCATTTTTTTCTTGCTACGTTTCTTCGCTTTGATATAATCACAAGTCGAAATGACAGTATGAATAAAATGATCCATGTCCATGGAACGTGCCAGATAATTAGCCGTATCATTGTCATGGTTGCCGTAGTATTGGTGCAGGGAAATATAGTCGGCTACCTCGTACGTATGATCCAGTGTGGTTGCCTCCCATTCCGGGAACGTCGGCATCGTGGAGCTGGAGCTTCCACAGGATACAAGTTCAATGTCAGGATCAATCAGCCTCATGGCTTTTGCAGATTCTACAGCCAGACGGCCATATTCCTCCGCTGTCTTGTGCCCAATCTGCCACGGTCCGTCCATCTCATTGCCAAGACACCAGGTTTTAATCTTATGTGGCTGCTCTATACCGTGACTACGACGTAAATCACTCCAATAGGAGCCTCCTGGATGATTGCAATATTCCACCAGATTACGCGCCGCATCAATTCCACGCGTACCCAGATTTACCGCCATCATTACTTCAGAGCCAACATCCTTGGCCCATTTAAAAAATTCATTCGTTCCTACTTCATTCGGCTCCACTGTTCTCCACGCCAGCTCCAACTGTCTAGGTCTGGATGCAACAGGGCCGACACCATCCTCCCAATTGTAACCGGATACAAAATTGCCGCCCGGATAGCGTATAATAGGAACATCCAGCTCTTTTACCAGTTCTTTAACATCATTGCGGAAACCGCTTTCATCACTAGTCGAATGAGTAGGCTCATAAATACCACCATATACAGCACGCCCGAGATGCTCTACAAAAGAACCATAAATGCGTTTATCGACTTCAGCAATACGAAAAGATTTGTCTACAATCATCTTTGCTTTTACAGCTGCTGCCACCTAAACCATCCTCTCTGAATGCGAAAATAAAATTTGTTGTACCTAAAATTAACAAGCCATTTTATTAACGCTTCCAATATAACACACCGTAATTAGCATAGTCAATATTATTATTAAATACTTAATATATGTATTAACTATTTAATAATAAACGATAAGCATTTGGTTACGTATTTTTGAACACTTCATTTTATAAACAAACCTATTGAGCAAATAGCCTCTTTACTAAATAGCAATAATAGTCCGATTAAACTGCAATATTAATCTTCACACCTGCATTCTTAGCTTCGTCTTTAGCCGAATCCACATAGGCATTGATCTCTTGTTCAGTCCACACCCTACCAACCTCTATACTTGATTCTTTCTCATCCTTTGATTCATCTCGATCTATTATCGTCGCTTCCTCATTCACTGCTTTTCTAATGCACTCATTGATATTTGAGGCAATCTCCATAATTTTCCCATTAAGGCCTTCTGCCTTCTCACGCAAAGTAGTTGATCTTGAAGGGTTAGTGTTTTCCCAACCTTTAGCTTCGCTTTCTAATGTAATTTGTGCCCTTTTAGTGATTTTGGAATTCTTTAGCTGGTTGTTTGCTGATACAATACTATGCATCGTATAAGTCATGAGACTTTGCTTCTGCTCCTCTGCAGTCTTGTGCGTATATTGTTCCTTTTTATCTTCCTGGGCTTCTTTTTTACTTTCCTCATCCATTCCAAATGCTTTTTTTTGTTCTTCTATTG
Organism: Paenibacillus polymyxa M1; assembly: GCF_000237325.1. NCBI lineage: Bacteria > Bacillati > Bacillota > Bacilli > Caryophanales > Paenibacillaceae > Paenibacillus > Paenibacillus polymyxa. Next base: position 418,627 of record NC_017542.1, on the reverse strand, counting down.
ATTGCTTCTGAATATTCTCGTCAATTTGTTGAATCTGCTTATCTATCTTTTCCATTTCGGCTTTTACAGCTTCCGAACCGAGGCCACGTTTTAGAGCATTACTTATATAGTCCGAACGCCTCTCCATCAGATTTTGCTTCTGCTCTATCAATTGCTTAATAATCTTGTTTTGCGGCTTGCCTATACTCTTCCTTTCAGCCTGAGGGGAAAGGGGATGCCGTAGTTCAAGTCGGTTGTTATCTGTGGTATGGAACGACGATTGGTGAGATGATGTAAAAGATACATTCATCTTAAAACCTCCATTTCTTTTCTAAATAGTAATTCTAGAGGTATATCGGTTTTTTTGTATGTTTTTGTATATTTTATCATCGCTTTTCACAAATTCTTCATTCCTTTTTCACTGTTAAGCAGTCCTTTATCGTCTATCAATTTGTTATATGTAAGCAACCTCCGCTGTCTATGTCCTTCCTCGCTGACAAATATAATATTTCAGTTACGGCGATAACGACCCGCATCTACAGACTGAAAAGAAAGATTCGTGCACTATCCCATCAATATTGGCTAACTCATATAGAAAATGTCCAATGTGAAGCCCAAAAGCAGGGCCTCTCAAAGGGAAGCTCCGCTTTTTTGTTATAGTCTACTTCTCATAAGGTAAAAAACAATTCTGTTCGCAGTCTCACTATTTGCCAGAATCTTAATACACAGTTAGCGTACATCATTAATAACTAGCGCTTTCTGGAATGTATGAATTTCGTCAGAAAATAAATTATAGTAAAACCCTCTATTTTCAATTAGTTCTTGGTGGGTTCCTCCTTCTACTATCTGACCCTTTTCCATAACTAAAATTTTATCTGCATATAAAACAGAGGTATAGCGATGAGATATGTAGAGGCATAGTCTATTATCAACGAATTTTTGAAATTGTTTAAATACTTGTTTTTCCGATTCTGGATCAAGAAATGAACTAGGCTCATCTAATACATAAACGTCAGCATCTTTGAAGAGCGCTCTCGATATAGCAATCTTTTGCCACTGCCCTCCTGAAAGCTGTATCCCCCCTTCGAAGTTTCTTCCTAGCTGTTGTTCTAATTGATTAGGCAAATCTCGTATTACCGAATCTACTCCTGTATGTTGCGCCGATTCCCACATCCTGGTATCAAGTTCAAGATCCCCTATACTGCCAAAACCTATATTTTCTCTTACTGAAAAATCAAATTGGACAAAATCTTGAAATATAACACCTACTTTCTTGTAAAGCATTTCTTTATTGTAATTTCGAACCGAGATAGAATTGATTAAAATATCTCCTTCAAAGTCTTCATATAACCCCGTTAAAAGTTTTATCACTGTTGTTTTCCCTGATCCATTCCTGCCCACTAGAGCAAGAGATTCACCACGTTTCATTTTAAAACTTATATCTTTGAGAGCCAATTCTTTTTGATCTGGGTAAGCAAATGAAACATTCTTAAATTCTATGCATTCTATCGTTGAATCAGCTTGTATACCTGACTCTCTTAGCAACATTCTAGAACTGTCTTGTTTAGGTTTTATGTTAAAAAAAGCGAATAATTCATCTAGATACAGATTATGATCACACAATGAAATCAATCCTTGAGATACTGTGTTAATATTTTGATTAGCTAATAATACTGCTTGAACTAATGCATAAATGCTGCCAACGAGAAATTCTTCTTTCCATGATATTTGTATAATCATAATCAAAGCAATGGCTATAAATAATGTACTTATTACTTGAAAAGACAAATATAACGCAATACGTTTTTTGGCTAAATACTTATCCTCTTTGTAGAAAACATCAAAAATGTCCTTATATTTTGCTGTAAAGTAGTCACTAAGTTGATACAATAGGATTTCTTTAAAAGACTTCTCATTAGTCAATAAGTAATTAATATACCTGGATTTACGTTGTAAAGGAGCCCGTTTTTTCTTGGCTACATATTGAATTTGTGTGAATCTCAATAAAGAATAAAAAGATGCCAGGGGGGAAACAACAAGAATGAGTAATATCCACCATCTGAATGCTATTAAAATGGCAATACTAGAGCATAACGTAACCATGGAACTTAACAAATTAATGAGTTCTTTATAGATCTGAATAGGTCTATCTATTGAGTCGTTCTGTACTCTTTTGAGCTGATTGTGTACTTGCGGACTCAAAATCCGCAAGATTAAATGTTGATGCTTGTGATACTATTAATGTTTGTAATTTATTTATCAGTGAAATTTGGAACAATTTATCAGAGTATTCAATTAAACTTGAAATAAGCAAACTAGAAAACATCACGATAATTACAGGGAAAACTGCGCTGATTTGAAGCTTATGCCATACCGTGTTAGTCTCAAATTCAGAAACCAAATACTGTATGGAAAGAAGGTTAGCAATCGGGAGTGTTCCTTTTAGTAGATAGCCAAAAATAATGATAATAAAGTAGATAGGTTCTGTACTCCATAGTAACTTAGTTAACTTCGGCCAATATTGGAATGAATGAAATATAGCTCTTATATTCAAATGGTCTGCCTCACGTTCCATGCATTCCATCCCTTTCTTTATCTACTATTATTCGTTCTTCATGAAATCTCACTATTTTAGCTCTCAGTCACCCTGAATTGTATAGATATTTTCGGGATTTTTTTCTCTAACTTCCAAAATAATTTCATTTTTGAGGCGTTTAAAAGCATCAACTTGCTCATTGGACAAGTGGGTCAATTGTGGCAAAATGTAATCAATCCACTTACTCGCCCAATCCATTCCGAAATTAAACTCTAAAAGCTTATTTGAATAAATATTGATTTGAAGTTTATTATGATTTTGCACTATTATTTTCGGCTCGAACGATGACATGGAGTGTATTCGGGTGATTTCCAAGGTATAGTGAATCGGGTGTGTCTCCTTTTTCTTAGCCACTTGATACAGCGTTTCAAAAAGGGTGGCAAATTGCCTAGCCTGATACGAACTAATCCCCTTATACTCTACTTGTGTTTGTCCCACAGTTATTTTTTGAAACGACGATGTCTGTACATTCTCATTAAATAGCCTCTCATATCCCCATACGCCCATCAATATACTACAAGCAAGGACCGTACTAATCCAAGGGATTATAGACTTTTTGCCGCCTCCGCGCCGACTGGATAACAATGTGCCTAATCCGTAAAATAATAAACTACAGCCTAAGAGTCCAAAGAGATTTCGCCAGTTGATCATATAGGGGTTGAATATATTCACTACAGGAGATATGTAACGTAACTTTTCATTAAAAGACCAGGAAACTAAACCTATAGGAAGGTAAAAAGCAATGAGAAAAGTGAAGGCCAACCCATAATGCTTTACTACCTGCCCCAGGAAGAGACCCAACATCGATGAAAAAACACTAGAAAAAAATACAATGATAACCAAATTCCATAATGATACATCAGCGAATGATTTCCATAAAAGTCCTACCATCATGAGCAAGAGAGGAAACGAAAGAATTAAAGAAACATAAAGCTGGTAAGCGATTAGACGATAATTAGGAAAGACAGAAATATATATATACGGTTCTGTATGATTACGATTGTGTATACTCGCAATCTGTAAAGAAAAAAAAGCTACAAATAACAAGTTAACACTATAAGTTATTGCAATACCTTCATTCATTATTAAATTGAATAAAAGAACCACACTAAAGGAAACCAGCAAGGTTACTGCTTGTTCTCTTCGAAGTAAAAGCTGTAGCCAGAAACGAACTATAATTCCATTCATTCTTGTACCCTCGCCATCCATAGATGATTACTGACTTTCATCAATACCCACATAAGCAAAAATAGGAATACTCGCCCAAAAGCAAACGACTGTGTGAAGAAATTGGAAATAATCCAATCTGGATTAAACCAGATTGAAATGTAAGGCAAGTTGATAGTAATACTGATTAAAAGGTAAACGAGCATTACAATGTTCACATACAGTTGTTTACGTAAGAGCAAGTTCAATATGACAGTAATTTGAACAGAATATCCCATAGTTGCTACACCTGCTACTGTTAGATGAAGCAGTATCAAGAATGGAGCCTTACCATGAGTCGTCCATTGAACCACACAAAATATAGCTAAAGCGACAAATTGAAATAAGCAAACCACTCCCCATAATACACAACTCTTACAATAAAAATATTGGGCTCCTTTAGGCAATTTAGGCATAATAACAGAAGAGATCATTTTTTGCTTCTCGCCATCATAAAGAACAGAATACATTAACGGCATTAGTAATATGGTAAAGAACATTTGTCCATGATGCAAAAATATCCATAACGTGTTATTCTTATTTCCTGCTCCTAGATATAAAAATAAAGGAATTAAAAAACAAGAGAACGTTAGTGCTATAAAAAACACTACACTCTTTTTCATAAGCAAAACTTCAAATTGAACTAGGGCTCTGATTACTTGTCCCATTCTGCTAACTCTCCTCCGGATCGGAAATGTACAGATACGCATCCTCAAGATTAGCCGTTTCGGGTGTGACTTCTGTACAACAATCTGGAGGGTAGTTACACAATAATCGAGCCTGAACTCTTCCTTCCTTCCGCACAATGGAAGTGATTCGAGCTTGTTGGCTTAATTGTTCCAATTGACGCTTTCCAACATCAACCAACCACACTTTACCCTCGACAGTTCGAATCATATCGTCTATAGCCCCTTGGTACAGACAACGGCCTTCTTTTAAAACGAGTAGTTTGTCACATGTGCTTGAAACGTCAGGAACAATATGAGTAGATAACAATATAATCCTGTCTTCTCCATAATTTTGAAGCAAGTTTCGAAAAGCAATTCGTTCTTTGGGGTCCAGTCCAACCGTAGGCTCATCAACAATTAACAACTTAGGCTGTCCTAACATAGCTTGAGCAATTCCTAAGCGCTGCTTCATTCCCCCAGACAGCTGTTTTATTTTTTTATCAACTTGATCGATAAGTCCCACCTCAATTAATCGCTGTGATGTCTCCTCTTGAATATGATGTTTACCTTGAATACCTTTTAAAGCCGCAAAATAGTTCATGGATTCCAAAATAGTCACATTTGGAAAAAAATCAAAATACTGAGGCAAGTAACCTAGTAAAGAACGAATAGCATCAGGTTCTTTTTTCAAAGAATGTCCGAATATTTCAACTTCCCCTCGGTCGAATCTAAGTAAAGTGGCAAGAATTTTCATTAAAGTGGTCTTACCCGCTCCATTGTCTCCGAGCAGTCCGAATATACCATTATCAATGTGAAAATGAAGCTCGTTAAGTACTTGGTGAGAACCATATGACTTACTTAAAGCTTGAATATCAATTGTCAAATGAGGCATCCTCCAATAGTTGCTCTCGCTGCCGCTTAGCAGAGAACAGGTTTTTCTTGTCTTCTTTAGTTAATCGTAAATACAATTTCATACAATCCATTATTGCACTACGAGTAAAGTTACAGTATTTATCCACTGGCTCATTAATTGAACCACTAAGCACCATATTTTCTTGAGGACAACCTCCACCACATAGATTCTTAGCCCAACATTCTCCGCATACAGTTCTCTTCTCTAAACGCATCTCACTAAGCATGCCACTCTTCTTTCTTACATCCATCCCTTCCCTTACATTTCCTAAAGAGTAATCCTTTTCATTAACAAATCGTTGACAAGGATAAAGATTACCATGCACATCAACGGCAAGCATATGCGAGACCGCTCCACACCTTTTCTGTTCTGATAATATCGATTGAAATCGTGCGTCATTTGATCACCATGTAGACCTATCTGAATAGAAACATGATGATCTAATAAGAAGTTTTCAATTTCTTTGGAAATCAAGGTGCCGTTCGTTGTCATACTATATGTATTCGTTACCCTCTATACTTTTTGTGAAGTAATTATATAAATTTTGTTAACCTATTATTTTAAAATATTTTCAAATAAATATAAAAAAAGTATAGTTCACTTTGCTGAAAAAAGCCGATCGTTGTTAATGTAATGCATACCCTAATGATTCTGGAGACCGAAACTTTTATTCACCTTCGTAACACTCAATCTGAATTCTAACTTTTTCATATTTCCGTTCCCCATATATAAACAAAATCCTGATGCAACTTCTCTAAGAATGAATATGAGCTGACCAGGAATTTTTTTTATACACAAAAAACGGAGGACTTCTTTTGCTCAAACTAGGAAGTCCTCCGTTTTTGTGTTTTTATCAATTCACCTATTATCCCCCTACTTAATCCCCGAAATCGTATAATTCTCGATAATATACTTTTGGAAAATAATGAAGATAATCATGATCGGAACGACCATGAAGGTCGAGCCCGCCATTTGCAGAGCAAATTGACTTTCGTTCTGTCCCTTGAGCAGTGACAGACCGACGGACAAGGTGTACAGCTTTTCATCGTTCGCAATAATGAGCGGCCATAAGAAGCTGTTCCAGCCACCGATGAAGGTCAGGATGGCCTGTACCGCGATAATCGGCGTCGAAATGGGTAGCACGATTTGTAAAAAAGTGCGGAACTCACCTGCTCCATCAAGACGGGTCGCCTCCAGCAGTTCTTCTGGGATATCGGACATGAACTGCCGGAAGAGGAAGATCGCAAACGCGCCCACCAATCCAGGAAGGACAATCCCCAGCATAGAGTTGGTCAACCCCATCTGGTTCAGAATCAAATAGACGGGAATCATCGTCACTTGACCTGGAATCATCATGGTTGCCAGCACCAAATAGAACAGGAAGCCCTTGCCCTTAAACTGGAATTTAGCAAAACCATAACCCGCCATGGCGTTAAGGAATAATCCGAAGAAGGAAGCTAGGACAATGATCAGCGTATTCGTCAGATAGGTTCCAAACGCCATGCTATCGAATAGGATTTTAAAATTATCCAGTGTAAAATGCTCCGGCCAGATGGTTGGAGGAATTTTGGTTACCTCGCCCTCTGTCTTAAAGGAGGATAAAATCATCCACGCAAAAGGCAGCACCATCAACAGACCTCCCACAGTCAGGAGAATCGCCACGAACCATTGAAATGTTTTTTCACCACTGCGCGTATTGGCGCGGGCTTGCTGAACAGCTGTTTTCACGTTCATCACCTCTCTCTATCAGGACTCCGCTTTATTTTGCAAACGGAACTGAATCAGCGTTACCGCGATGATCGCAAAGAACAGAATGAACGATCCCGCCGCGGCATACCCGAATTTACTAAATTGGAAGCCGTTATTGTAAATGAACAAGGATGCCGTTAGCGTGCCGTCCAGCGGTTTCCCTTTGGTCATGACAAAAGGTTCCTCGAAAAATTGCAGCCAGCCGATCATCGTTGTGATGGACACGAAGAAAATAGCGTAACGAAGCTGCGGAAGCGTAATATAACGAATTTGCTGCCATGTATTGGCCCCGTCAAGCTGTGCCGCTTCATAATAAGAGCCCGGAATCCCTTTAATAGCCGCAATAAAAATAATCATGTTTAAGCCGATGCCCCGCCAAACCGCTAACACAATCAGCGAAATTTTCGCTACTGTTGGATCGGTCAGCCATGGGACGGGACCTAAATTCATCAGACCAAGTACGTAGTTGAATAATCCAAGCGTCGGATTATACAGATAGCTCCAAACGACTGCGACCGCAACTACATTCGTTACGGACGGCAGATAGAACACGACGCGGAATATTTTGAAAGCACGTGATTTACCCATGTTAATCAGGATCGCGATGCTGAGCGAAAATATCAGCACCAACGGAACACCAATGATGACAAAGAACAACGTATTACCAATGGACTTCAAAAAGGAAGGGTCCAAAAGCACGTTCGTGTAATTTTCCAATCCTATAAAGCGAATACTTTCATAATTAACGAGTCCGGACAGATCCATATCCGTGAAGCTGATCACGAGCGCCAGTAGTATCGGCAACAACGAAAACAGCGTTAACAGGATGATGGAGGGACCGATAAACAAGTATGGCGCAAGCTTCTGCGAGCTTCCTTTCATGCCTTCACTCCCTTTGACAATGACGGATATGGATCATTATTTTTTCATTATACTTGCAGCCTGCTGATTAAAGTCATCCATTTCCTTCTGTACATCGGCATGACCGCGGTAAATACGTTCGAAGCTCTTGATGAATTGTTGAGAAACCTCTTCCCATGCGGCCAGTTGCGGCAATGCTGCGGAATGATCCAACTGTTTGCGAATCGTCCGAAGCATCGGATCACTCTTCAGTTTGGCATCTTCCCACGATTTAGTAGTCGCAGGCAAGTTACTGGACAGATCCATCCATTTCAGCTGTGTTTCTGGTTTGCTCATGTAAGCCAGGAATTTGGCCGACTCCTCTGGGTGCTTGCTGAATTTCATAATTGAAAGGTTGGCTCCACCCAAAACGGACAGGTTGTTTACTTTGCCAGGAAGCTCCGCTATATTCCACTTACCTTCCAATTCTGGTGCCTTGCTCTTGATTTCTTTAATCATGAAAGGACCGCTGATAAACATTGGAACGATACCCTCGCCTTGCAAACCTTGAACGGAATCAATTCCAATATCCACTGCGTTAGAGCCATTTTGGAAAAAGGTATTCACATACTTCACAGCATCTACAAACGGTGGTTGGTTGAACAGCGGATTGCCCTGCTCGTCAACCAATTTGGAACCGTTCTGGAGAGCAAACATAAAGCCCATGGACTGCTCCTTTGCACTAAAGGAGATACCATATTTGCCTTTACCCCGAGCCGCTAGCTTTTGAGCAGCATCGGAAAGTTCCTCCCACGTTTTAGGTGCTTCATTATATCCGACTTGTTTCAGTAGGTCCGAACGATAGAATAAGACTCTCGTTTCAGTGTACCAAGGTACAGCGACTGGCTTACCTTCAAATTGGGCCGTACCCACAGCGCCCTCGAAGAAATTTTTCGCTTCAAGCTCAGGGTATTTGCTGATATAAGGTGTGATGTCTGTTAGTGCACCCGCAGACGCAAGTTCGGGAACCCATGATGTACCTAACTGAACCACGTCCGGCCCGGATTTTGAAGCAACTGCTGTCAGCAGCTTATCGTGAGCGTTATCCCAAGGCAACGCCTGTACATCAACGTGAATATCCGGATTTTCTTTCTCAAAATCTTTTACAATTTCAGGCAGCAGCTTTCCTTCCGCTCCCATGCCCCACATGGTGATGGTCGTCTTGCCATTTGCATCTTTGCCTGACGAATCATCCTTGGATGAACAGCCTGCCAACGCCCCCCCCAGTAATAAGGTGCTTGCCAAAATGATCCCCAATGTTCTTTTCATCATACGAATTCCTCCCGAGATGATCTGTTTACCGATCATGCAATATAATAACGGATTCAAATACATGAGTTTTGCAAAATTCTGATACATGCAAATACATAGCAGTTAAAGCATACCGTTATAACAATTATGTTTAAAGCCTAAGGACCATACTCATCAATAGAAACGTTTCGATAGTCATTATAGAACAAATTGAAACCGTATTCAATAGGGATATTATTTTTTGTTTACTTAGAATCGCATCTTTTTTTCATTTATTTTATCTTTATTACGCTACTCATCCTATAAAAAGACCTCCGTTTTGCATTTGACTCTCCATTTGAAAGCGTATATAATCCAACTGAGTTCAACAATAGAAACGTTTCGATTAATAATACAACAGAATATTATGCTTCTATACTAGCTATTAGCCTGTTCAGCACTTTTTTGAATCAACTTATCCAAAAAATCTCATGAATTTGAAAAAGAGAGCTGTTCTACCAACCATACAGCTTATGGAGGATTATGATGGAACAACACCTGAATTCCTATCTACAAAACATGACGCTTGAAGAAAAAGTTGACCAACTGCTACAGCTTGTGGGTGGCTTTTTTGAAGAAGCGGGTACAGAGGGCCAAATTACGGGTCCTATGGCTTCTCTCGGCATTACCGAGCAAACGGTTCACAATGTTGGTTCCGTGCTCGGCCTTGCAGGAGCTCAGGAAGCGATTCGTGTTCAGCAGGCTCATTTGAGTAAAAATCGTCTGGGTATTCCGCTTTTAATTATGGCAGATATTGTACACGGCTTCAAAACGATTTTCCCGATCCCGCTGGCTATTGGTTGCTCATGGGATATGGAACTTGCAGAAGAGAGCGCTACTATCGCTGCCCGGGAAGCAGCCGTATCTGGTGTTCACGTCACATTCGCTCCTATGGTCGATCTGGTACGTGACCCCCGCTGGGGTCGTGTAATGGAATCCACTGGGGAAGACCCTTATCTCAACAGTCAATTTGCCCGTGCGTTTGTGCGCGGATTTCAGGGTAAAGATCTGACGAATGATACCGAGCGGGTAGCCGCATGCGTGAAGCACTTTGCTGCCTATGGAGCCGGTGAAGGCGGACGAGATTACAATACCGTAGATGTATCCGCATGGCAGCTGCGAGAGTATTATCTCCCCTCCTACAAAGCTGCTTTAGATGAAGGCTGCGAAATGGTGATGACGTCCTTCAATACCGTAGAAGGCGTAGCGGCATCGGGCAATAAGCGCCTGATGCGTGATCTGCTTCGTGATGAATGGGGATTTGACGGTGTACTCATTTCGGATTGGGCCGCGATCAAAGAGCTTATTCCTCATGGCATCGCCGAAGATGAGCGGGAGGCAGCAAAGAAAGCATTACTGGCAGGCGTAGATATTGAAATGATGACCTCCTGCTATAATGGACACCTGCCTGAGCTGATTCGCAGCGGACAGCTGGATGAAGCACTCGTTGATGAAGCAGTGATGCGTATATTGAAGCTCAAGCAAAAGCTGGGCTTGTTCGAGAATCCGCTACGCGGCGCAGACCCTGAGCGTGAACGTGAAGTTGTGTTCTGCGAAGCCCATCGTGCGGTTGCCAAAGAACTAGCCATTAAATCATGCGTGCTGCTCAAAAATGATTCCGTGCTTCCATTGAATCGCAATCAACGTATTGCATTGATCGGACCTTTTGCAGAGAGCGGCGATATTTTGGGTTCTTGGTCGTGGAGCGGTTCACAAGAGGAAGCCATTCGTGTTGTCGACGGGTTCCATTCGAAAATATCCTCCTCGCTGCTCACCGTAGCGGCAGGATGCTCTGTAGACGACATAACAGAGGAGCAATATGCAGAAGCTCTGCATGCTGCCAGTCAAGCAGAGGTCATCGTATTAGCGCTTGGTGAGCGCTCGGATATGAGTGGTGAAGCAGGCAGCCGTTCGAATATTCGCCTGCCACAGGCCCAATTGGAATTGGTGAAGCGCCTGAAGACACTGAATAAGCCAATGGTAGCCGTACTGTTTAATGGTCGTCCATTGGATCTGCACGGTGTCATCGAAGAAGCAGACGCTGTACTGGAAGCCTGGTTCCCTGGTGGCGAAGGCGGCGCAGCAATTGCCGATTTGTTATACGGTGATGCCGAACCTACGGGTCGTCTGACGATGTCCTTCCCGCAATCGGTCGGGCAGGTGCCTGTGTATTACAATCATTTTAATACAGGACGTCCACAGTTAGATCCGAACACGACAGAACGCTATGTGTCCCAGTATCTAGATATACCGAACGAACCTTTATTCCCGTTCGGCTATGGCCTGAGCTACACCGATGTAGCCTATGACAGCTTACAGCTTTCCGGCGATACCCTTATTCCCGGTCAAGAACTGACTGTTAGAGTACAGGTAACGAACACAGGAACACGTCCAGTCGAGGAAACGGTTCAGTTCTATGTCCGTGATATCAGCGGTGATACGGTTCGTCCAATGAAAGAACTGAAAGATTTCTGCAAAGTCCTGCTTGCCCCAGGCGAAAGCCAGGAAGTGGAATTTACAGTGACCGAGCCTCAGCTGCGCTATCATCATGCAGATTTGAGCTTCGACAGTGACAGCGGTGAATTTGCCGTCTTTACAGGACCTAACAGCCGAGATACTACAGAAGGCCGTTTTCGGTTAGTAAAAGAAACAGGAAAGTGAGGCGTTCCCTTTGATGAATACAAGTCTAGATCAAAATATTTTGCTGCGAGCCGGAGACCTGTCTTTTACCTTCTTAAGCAGCGGTGATGTGTACAAGATCGCTCACGGCTCAACGATGATCAACCAGCTGTTGACCAATTCAGTCGATGGTTCCTTGAATAATCTGTACCTGAGACTGTATCGTCCTTCTGGCGTAAGCATCACTCCACTGCTTGGAGTTCGTTCGCCCGGCGTAATCAGACAAACGGATCAGCAGATTATTTGGGAAGGCTTCACCGCCGGTGTAGGCTATCAGGTGACCTTCACACTAAGCCGCCTGGGAGTATGGTTCTGGGATGTAACCCTACAGGGCGATGACGTTGAAGCAGATATTGTGTACGGTCAGGATATCGGTATTGCCGATACCGCTGCTGTGCGCAGTAATGAAGCTTATTTGTCTCAATATATTGACCATACTGTCTATCATGATGAACAAAGAGGCTATACCGTTTGCTCACGTCAGAATCAGCCGCAAAGCCAGGCATTCCCTTACATTCAACAAGGCTCGTTAACTCGTACTGTCGGATACTCGACTGACGGATTTCAGTTCTTTGGACTTTCTTACAAGGAAACGAATGAGCCGGAAGCACTGCGCCGCGACTCGCTCGCCAATGAAGTGTATCAATACGAATTCGCTTATACAGCGCTGCAATCTGAGCGGGTAAAACTCGCCGGGGAAGCACGCTTTACGTTTTACGGTCTGTTCCAGCCGAGCCATCCGGCTGCAGTGACGAAGCTGGAGTATCAGGACCTGGTAACCAAAGCACGCGATGAAGTAGTTGGCGTTCTAGCGGACGCTTCCGCGACCATCATACCAGCGCGCATCGCAAGTGACTTCCAGGCAGAACGTGTAGCTACAGCGCAAACCATCGGTGAACCGCTGCGCACGCTGGACTTGACCGATGCCGAAGTGGATCAGCTTTTCCCGAAACGCCAGGAAGAAGAACGGGATGGCGATGAACTACTTTCCTTTTTTACGGATAGCTATGAGCATGTTGTACTCAAATCCAAAGAGCTTCGTGTAGAGCGTCCTCACGGGCACATTTTAATGGGTGGGCATTACTCTGGAGGTAAGGAAGAAACCATTACAACCACCTCCTATATGTACGGGGTATTCAATTCCCAACTCGTGATCGGTAATACCAATTTCAACAAAATGATCACCAACGTGCGTAATGCGCTCAACATTCCCAAGACATCCGGTCAACGTATCTACGTCGGAATTCAAGGAAAATACCGCCTGCTCACCATGCCCTCCCTGTTCGAGATTGGCTTTAATTATGTGCGCTGGTATTACAAAACGGCTGACGATACATTCATTATTACAAATCATACGAATGCCGATAGCCCAGAAGTGCGACTTCACATGCGTTCGGCAAGTGGTAAAGCTTACCCATTTCTGATCACTCAGCAAATGTGTATGCATGTGAACGAATATGAGCTTCCGTTTCATATGGAACGCGAAGGTGACGACCTGCTCTTTAGAGCTGATTCCGCCTCCCTAAGCGCCGAGGCTTATCCGGACCTTTTGTACCGCATGCACGTAGCAGGCGCTTCGTTACAGCAGGTGAGTGATGCTCAAGCACTGCTACAGGGTGGAGCCTCTCCTGATGCGTCACTGGTCGTTTTGGAACTGGGCGACAGCAGCGAATGGACCTGCACTGTACAGGGCTGGCTGCATGGCCGTTCGACCGGGAAGGACCGAGCACATAAAGAGCTTCACGCCTCCTTTGAAGATGAGCGTGAGCGCTACCGGGAATATTTTGCCGAGCTTATGAATGGCTTCCATCTGACGCTTGGCCAACAGGAAACCAGCGAGCTATTCCGTGTGAACGCAGTGGCTTGGTGGTACACCCACAATATGCTCGTCCACTACTCTGTGCCTCACGGTCTGGAGCAATACGGCGGAGCAGCCTGGGGAACACGCGATGTATGTCAGGGGCCTGTGGAATATTTTTCGGCGGTGCAAAAGTTTGATGAGGTTCGTTCCATTTTGTTAACTGTATTCAGCCATCAGTATGAAGACAGCGGAAACTGGCCGCAATGGTTTATGTTTGACAACTATACTCACGTGCAGCAAGAAGAAAGCCATGGGGATATTATCGTTTGGCCACTCAAGGTACTGGGCGATTATTTGACCGCTACCCGTGATTACAGTATTCTGGGAGAAAATGTGCCTTACACTCATCGGCATACTTTCGATTATACCAAGCAGACTGCGACCCTTATGGAACATGCCCTGAAGGAAATCGAATATATTCGGGAAAATTTCCTGCATGACACGTACTTATCGGCTTATGGCGATGGCGATTGGGACGACACGCTCCAGCCAGCCAATGCGCAGCTGAAGCAATACATGGCGAGCAGCTGGACGGTTGCCCTCACCTACCAAGTGGTTCGTAACTTTGCTGCTGCGTTGGAGCAAGCTCCTGCAGATGTAGTAAGCGAAGCTGATAAGATCGCACAAGATCTACATCAGATGGCGAACGGCATCCGTAAAGACTTCAATCGCTACATGCTGGAGAGTGGAATTATTCCAGGCTTCGTATATATGGAAGAGCCCGGTCAACCCAAGCTGATGCTCCATCCGTCCGACACCGAGACGGGAATCCACTACCGCTTGCTGCCGATGACACGCAGCATGATTAGCCAGTTGCTCACGCCTGAGCAAGCATTGGCTCACGAGCAGCTCATCCGCGAGCAGTTTCTCTGCCCGGATGGTGTGCGTCTGATGAACCGCCCTGCACAATATGACGGCGGTGTGAGTTCGCACTTCAAGCGCGCAGAGCAAGCGGCCAACTTCGGACGTGAAGTCGGGCTGCAATATGTGCATGCTCATATCCGCTTTGTGGAAGCTATGGCCAAATTAGGACGCAAGGATGACGCTTGGCATAGCCTGAAGCTCATCAATCCGGTCGGCATCCGTGCGACCGTACCGAATGCCGAATGGCGCCAAAGCAACGCGTATTTCAGCAGCTCGGACGGTAAATTTAACACCCGCTATGAAGCACAGGAACGTTTTGGTGAACTGCGGGAAGGAGCCGTGCCCGTCAAGGGTGGCTGGAGAATCTATTCCAGCGGTCCGGGAATCTACATGAATCAGCTCATATCGAATGTCCTTGGTATTCGTCAGTCAGGCGAGGACCTAATCCTGGACCCTGTGCTGCCAGACGATCTCGACGGATTGGAATTTAAATTTTCCTTTGCAGGGAAGCCAATCACCTTCGTCTACCGCATGCTGCAAGAGCATACGAGCGGTGAGCAAGGCCGTACAGTATTGAACGGTGCCCCTCTGGAAAGCGAGCCAGCCGATGATAATCGCTACCGTTCCGGTGCCCTGCGCATCAAACGCGAGACTTTCGAGCAGGCGTTAGCAGAACATGATGGTGTACACTGCCTGGAGATTATTTTATAAAATCGAATGATGCATAAGCGAAATCTGGTATAGGCAACAAAGGGATGGCGATCTTGCGGGATCGCCCTTTGCTGCTTGCATGTAGAACTACGACATTTGGAATAGATATGTGGTTAATAATGAATATACAATAGCAGATATAAGACGGACACAAGGAGGTGACGCTGTGGTCAGCATTAAAGATATCGCCAAACAGGCGGGCGTTTCCATATCTACCGTTTCATATGCTTTGAACGGTAGCGATAAGGTAACAGAAGAGACTTGCGCACGTATTTTGGCCATTGCCAAAGAGCTTAACTATGTGCCAAATGCCGCCGCACGGAATCTCAAAAAAAGGCAAACCAAAATTATTGGCGTATTCCTGACTGATTTTCGCGGAGATGTTTATGGAGATTTGCTGTACGGCATCAAGGAAATTTTGAACCGCAAGGGCTATGACCTCATTGTATGCAGCGGAAAGCAATCACATCGAATGCTGCCAGAACGCATGATTGACGGAGCCATTGTACTGGATCAGACGTTTGATAGTCAGGAGCTGCTGAACTACGCCGAGCGGGGACATAAAATTGTCGTATTGGACCGTGAACTGAATCATCCTAACATTAACCAGGTGCTGCTGGATAACAAAGCAGGTGCCGCGCTTGCAATAGAGCATCTATTGGAATTGGGACACCGCAAGTTATATGTTGTGACCGGACCCGAAGGTTCTTATGATTCCTGGCAGCGGATGCAGGCGGTCAAGCAAACCATTGAGCGTAGCGGCGTCGCCGAGATGATTGAAATAGGCGGCAATTTCGAGAAATCGGGCGGCGAGCAGGCGGCTGAAATCATTTTACAGCAGCAAGCTGACCCGGATTCGAAGCCTGTAGCCGTATTTTGTCTCAATGATGAAATGGCCGTAGGCTTTTACAATCGAATGGCTCAGTCAGAGCTTACCATTGGCAAGGATGTTCATATCGTCGGCTTTGATAATATCGAGCTGGCGCAATATATTCAGCCCCGGCTGACAACGATTGACTATTCCAAACGAAAATGGGGCGCTGTAGCCGCCGAACAGGTTCTCAAAATTATTGCCGGGGAAGACGTGGAACATGAACGGTTATACGTTACGCTTGTTCAAAGAGAATCGGCAGGCGCAGCATTCATCACCCAAGACCAACAGAATCTCTGATGAACAGCAAAAGAGGTGCCCCACCCACCCACTCCAAAAAAAGAACTTCCACTGTCCCAAAAATGGGTTGGAAGTTCTTTTAGCTATACTTATTTAACCTAACAAAACCTTAATTAAATTCGCCAGCGACCGTAGGGGGTTTCCAATCGTTCGCCCTGTCTCCAGCTCCACCTGCAAAGCAGCATCAACCATGGATAACTGTGCGACAGCCAGCTCTCTGCTTGGATCAGCATTCCTCAATTCATGCAATGAACGAATCAGCAATTCCTCATACTCATCTTTACGTCCCTGCATAATCAGTTCAAAAGCGCTCTCCACCACCTTGACCTCTATCAGTGAAGAGAGTTCCGGCTTGCCTAATAGAGTGGCCGTATGATAAAGACGCTTCATCGTGCCCTCTACAGTAGCTGGATTCGTGAATACCAAGGTTCGTGGCAGCAAATCATCGCACATTTCATGAAAAAAGGGTTCATCCAGTGCGACTATTGGTGTAGACATGGCCCCTTGAGCCTTCTCCGCCAAAGCAATATAATTCGTGCACGTTATCAAAATAACGTCTAGATCGCTTTGAGACATCCAACTCAATTGCTCTTCTACCTTGCGACTGGCATCATCCGCAGAAAAATGAGGGTCCGACGAGACCCGGCGCATAAGTCCCGGTTCCACAAAATGTACCAGTTCCACCTCATAAGAAGCAAAAGCCCGTTCCACATAAGCTATATTCGAGTGATGCGCATGCAGGCAACCCACACGTTCCTTCAAACCTTCCATCCCCCTGATCTATGTTTGCATCATTTTAACAGGAACCGGACGGTCTGGAAAGTGCCAATCAGCTCGCACTATATGTGCATTTTTTAAAATTTACCGTTCGTATTTTTCCACTCTGTTTTAGCTGGGATCTCCTTAACTACATCCCAATGCTCGGCTATTTTGCCGTTCTCCACACGGAACAGATCATAGACAGCGGCTGAGGTCCCCTTAGGAGATTTCAATTCACTTACAACCAGCACGAAGTTGCCTTCTCCAAGAACCATATGCACCTGATCATATCCAATAGAAGCTCCCTGACCTGCTGCCGATAATGCTTGCTTCAGACTGGATACACCATCACCAAAAAGAGGATTATGCTGAATATACTGATCCCCATTATAATAGCTTTCCAATGCTGCACGATTTTTGCCAACCAGCACATCATCTACAAACTTGCGGATCAGCGTTTTGTTCGTCTCGGTTTGGTTGAGATCCGTGATTTGTGTTGTTCCGTCAATCATGGTATGTCCACTTGGATTGGTTGGAGCTGAGTCCTGCATGTTGTCCCAATGCTCAACAATTTTACCATTGCTATCGAAGCGGAAAATATCAAAACCAATACTCGTTTTCCCTGCAATGGACTTTTTATAATGTACTGCTACATCATTGCCATCCTGAATAACCCGCTGGACTTCAACCAGTACGTTGGCTCCCTTCGAATGGCTAATCCCTTGCAAAAAGGCATCTCTCCCGCTAGCAAAGCTCGGATTATGCTGAATGTACTGATCTTTGCTGATCCAAGCCTCAGCTGCTTTCGTATTACCCGTTTCAAAGCTTTTCAGAATCTCTACAACCTTATCCTTATTACTCACCCCGATTTGCAAGGTTTGGCTGGCCGGATCCCAAATCACTTGCTTGCCCCACGCTTCTTTGACGACATCGACCGGCACATAGGTTACCCCTTGCTTGGTCAAGATGGTCGAGGTGGACAGTGGTACCTTAATCCCGTTGATTTGTGCTTCCGGACTGCCGGATACTAGTACAACCGTCGCTTGATCATAACGAATCGTCGTACTTTGACGCGCCGTATTGAATGTAATATGCTTGGCGTCCAGTGGAATTCCTAAACTGGTGGCCAACTGTCTCAGGGGGATCAACACCTGCTTGTTTCTCACGATAGGCGCAATTTTGTAAGCCTCCTTCTTGCCATCTACCCAAACCTGAATACCCGTGGCAGGTTTTACGTCGGCTGCTAAAGCCGGTACAGCAGAAGACAGAACAAGCAAGCCAGCAAGCGCAGCAGTAACCGTATGTTTTTTCATGAATGTAAGCCCCTCTCAACCTGTAAAATAGAGTATGAAATGAAATTTTATGTAACCAATATAGTTGCAGTTAACCGCGGAAGTATAAACATTCCCCCCTATCTAACTTTAAACCCCATTTAAATCATTTGAAACCTTAATAACCCTCCTTTGAATTTTTATACTTATGACTGTTGCCACGCAAACCACAAACCTTAGAATAAAGGATATGGAAAGCAATAACAATGTATGATACTCTCCATAATTTTATTATGAATAACATGCACTAATAAAGTTAGCTCAAAAAAACGGCTCCTATCACCAAGCGAATAGACGCTTTTTGAATAGAAAGCCGCTATTAACCTCATTAATATTGTTATACGGACAACGTTCTCCGGAACTTGATAAAGCTCCCAATTCGCCAGATTGAGATATATACCAGCGCCATCGTAATAGCCAGCATGCTAATTTCGGTCGTACCCAGACTACTGAGGTATTGGGTCAGAACAACGCGAATCAAAATAATAGCGATAATAATATATTTAAAATATTGGTTCGGCTTGGGATAGATGAGACCGTCATCCCGTCTTTCATACGCCGTATGCAGCAAAACAACGTAGCCAAACAGAGCCCCTAATAACCCAGCAACCAACAGTTCCCAAAAGGCGGGGAGCGCGTACGTTTGACCAGGAATATGCATCAATTGATATACCGATATCATCATAGCTGGGAAAGCAATAAACATGGGAAGCAAAATCCGGAATCCATTTCCTTTTACCGGGCCCCTTCGTCTCTTGGTTCTCAACCAGATCATTAGCCCCACCAGAACAGCCATCAACGCATAAATAAAGATTGTCGTCATGGTGAAATTCCTTTCTAATATATAGTCATTTATCCTAATTTAAATCGACAGCTTTTTCTCCAGCAAATAAGCGTTCAAGCGGATCAATGCATATGCAGCAACCCAACTAATCAACACCGCAACCGGGAAATGCCAGGTAAAAGGAAACCAATGTCCGTTTTGGACACGATCAAACTGCTCATAAATCCGCTGATCGCCTGACCAATAAAAGATACTCCCTCCACCCATCAAAAGAATCCACAGAATCGGGCTAAGTGGCCGCAAAGTGCTGTATTTGGTACTAGCCGTCAGCAGACCCAGCGCAATAACCAATGGAGTAAAACCAATAATCATTACAAACCAGTTTAAGCCGGCTATCATAAAAGACGCTGCATCAGCAAACGTATAAGCCTGTATGGTCGATGAGATAAATAGCGCGTATAGAGAACCTACTACAAACAAGAGCAATATCACGACAATGGTTTGTAAAATAGCAGCAATCCATTTGGCGCTAATTAGCCACATACGCGGATAGGGAAGGGTCAGCCACCATCCGTAGGTGTCATTTTCCCATTCTCTTCTCAGCATTCCCACACCCATGAAAACAATCATGTACGGCAAGCCCAGAGTGACGTACCACAGCCTTGTCAATTCGAGTTGGTTGTGAAGAGCGAAGTACAAGGAAATCGCGAACGCCGCAATTAGAAATAGTGAGAAATATACAAGTCTCCACGATCTGGGCAGTCGATTGCGGCTTTGCTTTCTCCAGCTTCCTTTATTTCGAAATTCATGGCGTATTAAATCTTTGAACAGCCCGGATGAATTCACGCCTTCCACTCCCTTTTGTACAAATTGCGGAACACCTGGTTCAGCGAGCCATGCTCTGCACGCAGATCATCCGATTCACCAGACCATATCACTCGCCCGCGGTCCATCATGACCGTGTAATCAAACAAGCCTTCCACTTCCTGAATATCATGTGTGCTAATGAGTATAGATTGTTGACGATCCTCCAAATAATCAATAATCCCAGCTACGATCGCTTCTCTAGAGAGGACATCAATGCCTACAAAAGGTTCATCCAGGATCATAAGCGGTACTTCTCGTGCCAGGCACAGAATCAGCAGCACACGTGCCTCCTGTCCGCGACTCAACCCGGCCATCTTTAGCTCCAATTCCACATCCATATGGTCAGCAAGTTTATAGGCATCCTCTATATTGAAGCCAGGCAAAAAGGACTTCCCCCATTCCAGCGTCTGCTGAACTGTATGATTGGGATACCAGCGTGCCCGGTCAGGAAGATAGGATATATTCCGGTTGGTTTCCCAGCCAGGCTGTTGGCCCAGCACCTGAAGCTCGCCCCCGTCCGGCTGAATTAACCCCGTGATGGCTCGAAAGAAGCTGGACTTCCCGCAGCCATTGGGCCCAAGCACACCTACAATACGTCCTGTCGGAATGACGACATCCAGTTGGTCTAATGCTTTTTTATTTCCATATTGCTTTATCAGCTTCTTTGCGGTTACCACAGACTCTGTCATGCCTTTTCGCCTCCTTCCTCGTGATCTCCGTCCTGTCGGTTTCTTATATATTGCTGTACATCTTCCCAGGATAATCCCAGGCTGCTCATCTGTCCGAGAAACTGATCTATATACGTCATAGCCAGTTGTTCCCGAAAGCTGGCAATCCGCTCACTGGACGAAGTTACATATGTACCCAGGCCGCGCCGCTTCTCAGTCAATCCGTCCCGCTCCAACTCCTGATACGCCCGCATCACGGTATTCGGATTCATACGCAATTCCTGCGCCAGATCACGAACAGATGGCATTTTGCTTCCCATTTCGATCTCCCCTTTAGCAATGGAGCTTCGTACTTGATTTAATATTTGTTCATATAATGGCTGGCTAAAGTCAATTAAAAATCGGAACGAGCCAACCCGTTGTTCTTCCATGGGTGTTTTCCCCCTAATTCAGCTGTATCTATCGTGCCTGTAGTGTATTATATCACTTAATACACTTAATACAAGTACAATTCGTTAAAATGTTAGTTAGTCCTGCCATCCAAATTTCATTCAGTAAATGCTCAGCTTGCGCTCAGATAGCATTCAAGTTGATCCCTTATGATGTATCACGTACCAAACAAACCATAACTGAAAGGTGGAAAATGAAGATGAAGAGCACCAAGAAAGCAATTTTGGCCGGAACGTTGGCGTTGGCATTTTTAGGAGGCGGAGCGCTGTACTCCACAAGCGCAGCCCATGCTGCTTCAACTACACCTGATGCTTCCACTGCAAACAAAGCACAGGCACCTAAGGGAAACCCCGGCGATGCTAACGGTCCACAAATCGCAGGAGGAAACTATGCTGAGAACAAGGCTCTCCTGAAACTATTAAAATTGTCCTCCAGTCAGTTGGATACACAGCTGAAAGCCGGTAAATCCCTTGCTACGATCGCCACAGCACAAGGCGTGAGTGTAAACTCCGTGATTGATGTGATGGTTTCGGATATGAAGTCAAAACTCGCTACGGAAAAACAAAACGGCAAGATTACCGCAAGCGAATATAATCAACGTGTTTCCAACCTAAAGCAAATGATTACCGATATGGTGAATGGCGTTAAGCCCTCTAAGCCACCAGTAGACGGGGCTAAAGGAGAAACAGGTAAAGCTCCTGCTAAAACAGATGCGGCGGCCAAGGCTCCCGCCAAAACAAATACAGCTAAAGCCTCTGCTAAGCAAAAATAGCTACAGCTTCTGTTTTCCAAAAGCTGTAGCTCGATAAGTCATATTCGTAAAAACCATTTGTTAATCTGATACAGCCACTCCATAATAATAAAATCTCCATCCGGCTTCCCTGTACGGATCGAGAATGAATAAGCCTGTCCTCTACTGCGATACAACAGAAGAGGACAGGCTTATTTTTCATGCATTCCATACAATATGTGGTAAACTAACATAAACCAGAGATCACATTTTTTATCCTGATTCAGGTAAAGGGAGTATGTAATGAAAATAAATAAACAGGAATTTAATGTAGAAGGAGTAAGCTATACCATCAGATCGGCTATGATTCAGGATGCGATGAACTTGTCGGAAATCCGCGTGCTAATTGATGGAGAGACTGAAAATTTAGACAGAGAGAAGGGAGAAGCATTCATAAGTACATCCGGTTTTGAACAGCTTATTAAAGCCGATACAGAGCATGCCAAAAATCTATTTTTAGTTGCTGTCGTTCATGATAAAGTCGTTGGATTTTCAAGATGTGAAGGTCATCTTCTGCGTCGATTCGCTCATAAAGTTGAATTCGGTGTGTGTGTACTAAAGGATTTCTGGGGTTATGGAATCGGTACGAATCTTTTGAAAAAATCTATTTCCTGGGCAGACTCCAACGGTATCCAGAAAATGACTCTACAAGTTTTGGAAACCAATAATAAAGCTATTGCGCTTTATAAAAAGCATGGATTCGAAATCGAAGGGGTGTTAAAAAACGACAAGATTCTTTCAGATGGTCAATACTACAACACCATACTCATGGGAAGAATTCATAACTAAAAAAAGATCCTGTCCACAGGATCTTTCATCATTTCAGCGCGGTATTTGCCCTAGTAGCGATAATCATCGTAGGGGTTGCGATTGCGATACTGATCCCGCGGCTGTTGGGCTGCGGTAATCATCAAAAATATGCCTGAAATCAAGTGCATTAACCAGCCCACAAATGGGATCCACCCAATAACTGAGGTTACAATCCCTAAAACAGATCCATAATACGCCTCTTTATTAGTCACCGATAGCACCAACGTAACAATGTGGAAAATCAACATAAAGAACAATACAGTATACGCAGAATTTATGACGAGCAGCCCGCCCAGAACAGGAATAGCAAAAAATAGCTCCAATCCGCCTGTGATCCATTTTAATGTTTTTGATGGTGTCATTGTTCCACTCTCCCAATGCTGTTTCATTCCATAAGTATATCCTATCCCCATGCAGGATGACATACATATTTTACCAATTTCATACCTGCATAGCGACGATCTCACCCCTTTTTCGAATGAGCTAAGCCCTGGCTACATATATGTGAGAGAGAACGAAATTTCGTGATTTTTAAAGGGGGGAGCATCATGGGATATTATATTGAAGTGGAACGTGGCGTTAAGCTGTATGTAGAAGATATAGGAGAAGGCATCCCTGTTCTGATGGTGCACGGCTGGCCGCTGGACCATCGAATGTACGAATACCAGGTTGCCCTGTTGCCTGCTTACGGATACCGCTGTATTCAAGTAGATCTTAGGGGGTTCGGGAAGTCTGATCGACCATGGCATGGCTACCATTATGATCGACTGGCAGACGATCTTCTGGCTGTTATACAGGCCCTTCAATTAAGCCATATACGACTGATCGGCTTTTCCATGGGGGGAGCTATTGTTACGCGCTACATGAGTAGGCACCGGGGATGGGGGGTTGACCAGCTGATTTTGATCGGAGCTGCCACGCCTCGGTTTACCCCTACCAGCGACTTTCCTTACGGTACTCCTGTCGCTGAGGTAGATAAACTCATCAAACAAGCCTATACAGATCGCCCGCAACTGGTAACATCATTTGGCGAAATGTTGTTCGCCAATCCTGTCAGCCAGAGTTTACGTGACTGGTTACGTGATCAGGGCTTTGCGGCTTCGGTTCATAGCATGGCTTGTACTTTGTATTCACTGCGTGACTCTGATTTACGGCCCGATTTGCCATGTATACACGTGCCTACGTGGATTCTGCACGGCAAGCTGGATCGAGTCTGCCCCTTCCCCCTAGCGATCCAAACTCAAAAAGGAATTGCCGGTTCCAGGCTTATTCCTTTCGAACGAAGTGGTCACAGTGTATTTTATGAAGCACTACCTGAATTTAATTCCACCTTACTGAGCATACTATCCCCATCCTCTTTACACCCTAATTGAAAGCCTGTTCTCAGAAAAACAAAAAAGACGCCTCAGCGCCGTTATGGCTATGGGGCATCTTTCACTACAAACATCTATCCGCTTAGGATTGTTTGGTATGATTAAAGCTCGTATTATTCAAAACAGCCAGCTTTTTCTCGCCCTTCACCATGGCAGAACCGCAAATGGGGCATGTCGGCTCGACAGAAAAAGCGAAGTTATCCCGCATCCAGCCGTTGCATGTATCACTGGCGCAATTCCAAACTGTTGTTATTTCCTCAGGAATTTCATCCATTGGCTTTTTCCGTGAATTGTACATAAACATCCCTCTTTCTTCATGATTTATAAAGCGATAAGATGTAATCAGTTCAAAAACGGTCTTGTGAACAGATAAAAACAAATGCCCCAAACGCTATGTTCGGGGCATCTGAAGTAGGCTGTAATTTAAAATTACAGTTTTACAACGTTCTCAGCTTGTGGTCCACGGTTTCCTTCAACTACGTTGAATTCTACGCGTTGGCCTTCGTCCAAAGATTTGAAACCTTCGCCTTGGATTGCGGAGAAGTGTACGAATACATCGCTTCCACCTTCAACTTCGATGAAACCGAAACCTTTTTCTGCGTTAAACCATTTAACTGTACCTGTTTGCATGGAATTACCTCCAAAATATATTTATATGACCTTTATTTTTTACAAATAAAAATTCACATATTGCACAAGGTTATTTCAACCTAAAACAATAACCCTCTACAATATGTGAATCTCAGGTCACAATTTCAATATACTCATATTACCATAAGTGTATTGAAAACGCAAGCACTGGAGAATTTAATTTATGCAGAGTGCTCATGTCATCTATTGCTGCTTCAACCTGTCTTCATCAGACAAGAGTGAATCATCAACGCCTACTTAAAACATTATATCCGCAATTACCTCCTATTATACCAGTAATCAAGAAATAAATATACACAACGTTGCGCAGGAGATGAACTTCTTGAGAAAAAGTTCATCTCCTGCTTTATTTGCTCATTTTAATTACAAATCCGCCAGTGCTTTAATTTCCTCTGCTGTCAGCGCTTTGTTATATAACTGTACCTCATCCAGGCTACCGTTAAAGTAAGCATCGGCAACAAAGCGGCTTTTACCGAGATACGCCTCGTTCGTCAGCAACTCATTGGGGTTAAAGGTAATACCGTCATTTACAGCTACTTCTTCACCATTTACATACAGCTTCCCTGTATTCCCCTCCAGTGTAACCGCCACATGGGTCCACTGGTTTAGCGGTAATGATGATTTGGAAAGCAAGCTCTGATCCGTACCTTCATGGATTGTAAACTGGAGTACACCGCTTCCTTGGGAAGGGGTGAGGAACATATGGCGAGCCTGGCCGTTGCCGAAGTCAAAAATCCGTTGCCAAGCTGCTCCGCCCTTCCAGTTCACCCAAGCGGAAAAGGTAAAGTCCTTCGCATCGGTTACCGTATTGGGCAGCTGCACGTAACCATCTTTGCCGTTCAGGCTAAGAGCACCGCCAAGCTTCCCGTCTTTGTCCCATGTGGCACCGCCATAGGTCTTACCGTCGAGTTGGTTGTATGTGCTGTCGACAACCGAGGTTCCTTGATCCTCACTCCACGAGTAACGTGCGAGTTGAGGACCCTGAGCCTGTTCAGGAACAATGGCTGTAAAGCTTTTCTTTGCAGTCGCTTTGTCCTTTTTAATAGTCGCTGTCAATGTAACTGCTGCAGGCTGAGAACCGGCTTCTGGACGGTACACTTCACCAGTGACAGAAATAATCTCGGGACGGGAAGATTCCCACGAAATAGTAGTATCTTGTGCAGCTTGAGTAGGTAACGTGAGATCATAAAAAACGTTGCTCGTATCGCCTAGACTCAAATCCTTCTGCACCGCAGCTACAATCTTGCTGGCCTTCAGGTCAGGCTTTAGCGAACCCCATACCGCAACACCCTTGGAGGACAATGCGGTAAAAGCAAGCGTCTTGGCTCCCGTGTCTGGATCACGGTGCCGCAGGAATACCCCTTTGTATTTCGCACCATCTGCTGTAATTTCCAGCTGATTGTCTGCCCCCAGCTTCCATGTACCGTTCACTCCGCCAGACAGTTTGCCACCGCGATCCAGATTGACGGTAACAGCTTGCTTAATATTGGCCGAAATTTCCTTCCCATGATTTACATACGAGTATTGACCGATGACATCCTTCTCTGACAGCTTTTTCAGTGAATCCTCATCTCCTGTATAGCGATAAGGAGCAACGACAGGCCAACCGTCGGCGTTCATGAACATTTCATGTACACGCACTTCAAACTGCTCGCCTCTCCCCGGAAAACGGGAGTGAAAAATGACAAAATGCTTTTTCGTCTTGGGATCATAATAAGCCGAGTTGTGTCCAGGCGACACATAGCCCGTACCCAGCCCTGTTCCCGGATCGCCAATTTCTCTTGGAATCAAGTAATTACCTATTAACTTGACACCATATGGCTCAATGGAAGCGTCATCAAAAAGAGGTTTATCAGGATTCGCTTTAACCTTGATCATGTCGTTGCCCTCAGCATCGTAGAAAGGGCCATCTGGTGTTTTGGACCGAGCCACACGCAGGTTGTATCCGCCATCCGCTGACAATCCGCCATAGGATAGGAACAAGTAATAGTAGTCCGTTTGTGGACTGTATTGTATGTACGGCCCCTCCATACGAGCATGGTTACCGCCCGTCAGCTTTTTCCCGTAGCTTTGGCCTGGCAGAGGCTTCCCTGTTTTTTCATCCATCTGCATAATGAAAATGCCTCCGGAGTAGGAGCCATATACCATCCACAGCTTGCCGTTCTTATCATAGAAAGTGTCAGGGTCTACGGCATTGGGATGCTTGGTTGCGTCATAGATCGTCCCATCTTCACTCGGTTGATCCCACATGCCGGATTTCAGAAAAATCCCTTTATTCTTATAAGGTCCTTCAATTTTATCAGCAACTGCTAGGCCCATAGCTGAACGCGGGGAGTCACCTTTGCAAGCGTTATAGTACATATAGAACTTGCCATCCGCCAGTTGAATGACATCCGCTGCCCACAGCGTGTCTGTCTGCGCCCAATCCAGCGCTTCCTTTAATTCCTCTTTGACGTTGGGAATCAATGCATTACCATTTGCCACACCTGTCGCAATTGTATCCCAATTCATAAGGTCCTTGGACTTGGCAGCCGCCAGATGTGAGCCAAAAATGTAAAATATGTCTTTCACTTTCAGGATGGATGGATCATGTACGGAAGTCTCCTTGAAGGAGACGGCCTTTTTACTTTGGCTTAAAACATTTTCCAGACCTTGAGCTTGAAGGGAAGTTTGCTCTACACTTTGAATCCCAGCTGTATCTGAATTGAGTGTTGACTCGGCGCCCACCAGAGAAGCAGGCAACAACAGCGCACCTGCCAGAGAAGCGGCCGTTACTTTACGAACAAATAATTGCTTCATAAATCAATCTCCTCTCGTTTTGAACATTCCTGATAACATAAAACAACAATGAATAAGACGGTCAGGATTATGTTTGTATTAACTTCCTCACTCTCAAATTAAATGTTGATCATCTCCTCCTTTGTATTAAAGCGCTTTCAAATAATTCGAAAAATAAAACCTCCTTCTATTAAGAAGGACGATTCAAACCAGATGGTAATCGTATCTCTATATTATTCAATGGGTATAGAAAATTCAATATGTAATTTTATATTTTTATAAATAATTCATTTAATTATTAACATTAATAAATGTGTTGCTTTAATTCCTAGTTTAAAGTTATAATTTGACAAGTAAAATCCTATATGTTACCTGCCGATATATTTAAAAATAACTGTTTTATGATAATTGTAATACAAATATTTACATTTTATGAGGAGGTGAAAATTTATGCAATGGTATTTAAAAGTGCTGCAAAACTATGTAGGATTCCAAGGTAGAGCAAGACGTACAGAATACTGGATGTTTACTTTGTTCAATGCGATAGCTGGCCTGGTATTATACTTGTTGGATTTCCTCTTAGGACTTCCTTTCGTATTGTCATTTATCTATGGCTTGGCTGTTTTGTTACCGTCTCTGGCAGTTCTTTTCCGCAGACTACACGACACGGGCAAAACCGGGTGGTGGATTCTGATCGCTTTGGTTCCTTTTGGGAGCATTGTGCTGCTTGTATTCACATGTCTAGACAGTCAGCCTGGCGACAATAAGTATGGGCAAAACCCTAAATTGTAATTTGATGTAGTTGTCTAAAACCTCTTTCACTTTTGTGAAGGAGGTTTTTTTCATATCCTCTTTTTGTCATCTGCGAATTTTTTTAGCGCTACCTGTTTACAATCTTCTCTTTTAGTTTATTTTAAACGAGTATTAAGCTGGCGCTAAGATTGGGCGTGTATGATGTATTTAAGAATCTGGTAACTACATAGGCCGGATGGGCTAAAGGCATAAACATCACTCCCGTTGGATATCCATATACCGTTCCACCCCGTCAGAAATTTAATGAAACACAAAAGGAGATTTACACTTATGAATCGAAAACGAATGTTGGTCATCTGCACACTGTTGCTGGCGTTATCTATTGGGCAGTCATCCACTTGGGGAAGTCGGACTAATGCTGCTGCACTGGCTCCAGAGAGAGCCCTTCATGTACAGGACAATGAAGCTTCCAAGGATGATGACTTGTTGAAAACACTGGGTATATCCTCTGATGAGCAATTATATGATGCGTTATATAATGGTCAAACCTTGGCTGATATTGCACAAACCCATAATCAGGATGCTCAGGCTATCGTTGATTTACAGGTAGCTCAGTTGACGGAGCAGTTGGATCAACGACTGGCCAATAAGAGCATTACCCTTGAGCAATACCAAGCCCATAAGGCAGAACTGACACAAGTCGTTGCCAAAAGTGTGTTCGGCCTTTAAGCCTAGGACACAACCGAACATCAAAAAGGCGCTGAACCCATAGAGGATCAGCGCCTTTTCTGTATTTGATGTAACTTACGCTTGATATACCCGAATCAGATTGGTAGTGCCCGCCTCAGCTACAGGAACACCTGCTGACAGGACTACAGTATCTCCTTTTTGGATATAGCCTGCATTCAGCGCGTTACGGATGGAAGATTCGAACATTTCATCCGTTGTGGCTACCTTATCCCCTTTAATCGGGAATACACCGGACAAGAGGCAAATTTTAGCGAATACTGTGTTATTCGGAGTAACCGCAATGATCGGTGCCTTCGGACGATATTTGGACACCATACGAGCCGTGAATCCACTGGCAGTCGAGGTAATAATCGCTTTGGCATCCAGCTCCAGAGACGAACTCACCGCACCCTGACTAATGACTTCAGTAATGTTGGTGCTTTGGCGTGCTCTGCGCTTATCGAACTGCTCCTGGTAATCCAATTGGGATTCTGCACTGGCAGCTACCGCAGCCATGGTCCGTACGGATTCAACAGGGTATTTACCTGCAGCAGATTCGCCCGACAGCATCACTACGTCAGCTCCCTGCATAACGGCATTGAACACGTCACTAACTTCAGCTCTCGTCGGACGCGGGTTCACCTGCATGGACTCCAACATGTGAGTAGCGACAATAACGGGCTTACCGACCAGATTACACTTGTCGATCATTTCTTTTTGCATCACAGGCACGTCTTGAATCGGCACTTCCACGCCCAGGTCGCCACGAGCTACCATAATACCGTCCGAAGCTTCGATGATATCATCCAGGTTTTCCATGCCTTCGGCATTTTCAATTTTGGAATAAATCTGTACGTGCTCGGCATGATGTCCCTTCAAAATCTCACGGATTTCACGGATGTCGTCGCCTTTACGCACAAAAGAAGCCGCAATAAGCTCGATACGCTGCTCCACCCCAAATTGAATGTGCTTCACGTCGCGCTCTGTTACGCCTGGAAGAGTTGTATGAATCCCTGGCAGATTCACACCTTTTCTCGGCTTCAAAATACCGCCGCTTACGATATTACAAATCATCTCGGTTCCTTCGATGGAGGTTACAGTCAAATCAACCAAACCGTCGTCGATGAGAATGCGGTCACCTGTTTTGATATCCTTCGGCATATCTGGGTAATTCACCGAAATACGATGCTCGTCCCCCAAAATCTCTTCCGTGGTCAGAATGAGCTGGCTGCCTGGCTTCAGTAGAACAGATGCCTCTTTCAGCTTGCCAATCCGTATTTCCGGTCCTTTAATATCCATCATGACAGGGATACAGGTATTCATTTCCTTCGCTGCCTGTCTTACATTTTCAATACGTTTAACATGATCCTCCAGCTCCCCATGAGCCATGTTTAAGCGAGCTACCGTCATACCAGCCTGGATCATTTCTTTTAACAAATCAATGGAGTCACAGGCAGGTCCCATAGTACAAATAATTTTCGTTTTAAGCATAGTAATGTCATCCTCCTGAATGTCTTTACTGTATGGTTTCTATTCCACTTTGCTTCTCTATCTACATTAAACTTATATGCTTCTATTCTACCTGTACCCGTGCACCAAGACTATGAACTATAGTATGATGAATGTACTACAGTATAGTGAATGTTGAAGACATCGGGGAGTGAGTTTCGTGATTACATTGATGGATATACGGCAGGACAACGGTGTGGACTGGTATGAAAAGGCTGGCACAAATAGCAGCCACGATGACTTACTGTTCATCTTGGTCACCTTTGGCAAATGTGTATATTGGGTGAACGATTGCAAGTTCATTCTTGGCAAGGGTGAAGCACTGCTTTTACCCGCTCATCTGAACTACTATGGAAAGAGTATTCCTACGCTTTTCCATACCAAGTATGTGATACATTGCCGCAAAACATGTACGAACAGTACACTTCCTATACTGAACACAAACAAGCCGTTATTAATCAAACCAGGATGCTACGATATGCTGCATGAACGGATCAAATCGATGTATTATCAATGGACAGAACACCCAAGCTACTATACTCTGATGGCTGACTGTCTGCTGACCGAGGCCATGATTTATGTGAACCAGGAATGGGACAAAGGCGCCATTTCTTGCGATAAAGAGCGGCATGTGGAACACATGAAACAGTATATTCAGAATCACTACAGGGAAAAGGTAACCAAAGAAGAGCTTGGCGACGCCATCCGCAAAACCCCCAACTATGCGGCGACACTGCTGCGTGAGGTCACACGCCAAACGATTAGCGAGCATGTACATACGCAACGTATTAAAACCGCCATCTACATGCTAACCGAGTCGCGGCTAACGATTCGTGAAATTTCGGAGTATGTGGGCTATAGCGATGTTTCCTATTTTCATCGGATCTTCAAACGCTTAACAGGCTGCTCGCCGTCCGAATTTCTGGATGAACGTTCCTCCATCGTCTAATCTGATAGCCTGAAGCGGAATATCATAGATAAAAAAATGGTCGCCCTACATGGAATTCATGTAAAAGCGACCATTATCATTATACTTACGCGATAAATCTGCGTGTATTTGGGCTGACTGGATGATATTATTTGGAGGAACCCGCTGTTTTGACTTTATCCAGCATTTTATCGCTAAAGCCAAACATCCAAGTCAGGACAAAAGATACAGCCATAGCAGCCAAGTTCGCCAAAATGTAAAGCGGAAGCTGATGGTTCATGTAGAGCAACGTACCCGGAATAACTGTAACCGCCATCCCTGTAGCCGCCAAATGGAAGACTGAAGCAATAAAACCACCAACCGCTCCGCCGATGAGACCCATGACAAAAGGCTTCATATATCTCAGATTGACTCCGAAGATAGCCGGCTCTGTAATCCCCAAGAAAGCAGAGAACGAAGAAGGAAGCGCCAACGCTTTCAGCTTGCTGTCCTTCGTTTTCAGACCAACCGCCAGGCAGGCAGCTCCCTGTGCAGCCATTGCGCAGGTAATAATAGCATTGAAGGCATTTACGCCGTTCTTTTCAAGCAGTTGGATCTCCAGAAAATTAAATATATGATGCACACCTGTAACGACGATAATCTGATGCAAAAAGCCGATGACGATCCCTGCAATACCGAAAGGCAAATCAAGTACAAATATTGTTCCGTGCAGCACCCATTCTTCAAGTGAATGGAACACTGGACCGATAGCAAACAGTCCCAAAGTGATCATAATCAACAGTGTTAAAAACGGTGTCAGAATCAGATCCAGCGCTTCAGGCACCCGTTTACGCAGCGCACGCTCCAGTTTGGCTCCGATCAAACCCACGAAGAAGGCTGGCAATACTGAGCCCTGATAGCCCACCACTGGAATGAATCCGAACATCGTCAACGGATGAGCTGAGCCGTCCGCAACACTATACGCGTTAGGGAGAGCCGGGTTTACCAGCATCAGACCGAGAACGATACCCAGCACCGGACTACCGCCGAATACTCTAAAGGCTGACCATGCGACTAACGCAGGCAGAAAGGCAAAAGCCGTATCCGTTAATACCTGTGTATATAATAAAAAGTTAGGTGAAATATCCTGCGGCGTCATACCGAGCAGAGCGAGAATTTGCGGCTGAGTAAGCAAACCGCGCAGTCCCATGAACAACCCCGTAGCGACCAGCACTGGAATAATCGGTACAAACACATCGCCAAAGGTACGAATGGACCGCTGGAAGACGTTGCCCTCCTTTTTCGCCTGACTCTTCACCTCTTCTTTAGATGAACCCGTCACGCCAAGCTTCTCAACCTCTTCAAAAATCCGATTTACCGTTCCTGTACCAAAAATAATCTGATATTGACCTGAATTGAAGAAAGCACCCTTAACCTTGTCGATCTCTTCAACTTTTTTCTGATCAATCTTCTCCTTATCATGCACCATAATTCGTAAGCGCGTTGCACAGTGAGCAAACGAAGCGATATTTTCCTTTCCACCGATCGCCTCGATCACTTCTTTAGCTATCTCTCTGTTTTCCGCCATGATGTTCATCCCCTCGTTCATTCCGTTATGTTTGATGATTAACGATCCACTTGATGAATTAGCCTACTCATGTAAAATTCCATTTTACCGCTTGGAAGAGAGCCTCTCCCTTGTCGGCAAAAAAGCGTATTTCGTCACTCTCTGGGTGCGGAAAAATACGACTGGTGAACACTTCTTCCCCATCATTGATGAAAATCTCAACCGAAGATGTATCCACAAACAGATGAAGTTTGATATGATCCTTATCCCATGCACACTGCCGCACTTCACCATACTCAGCGGCTACAGGCTCACCCGATTGCGAACGGTCCAATACAAGTTTGCGGCTGACGGCGTTATATTTTATCACCGTTTTCTCCGTCTCACTCGCACGGAATTCGATACCAAATGCCTTCGCATCCAAAAGATCTACTTCACAGATCAGCTCATACGCTGTACCTTTAAATCCTTCATAGGTTTTGCTCTCTGAAGATAACGTATCAGCTACCCGATCCTCACTATTTCTACGCAATGTGGTTAGTTCTGGGATTGGCCGCTGCAAGAGTTTCCCCTCATGAAGCGTAAGTTCTCTCGGTAACGTCAGACAATGGGCCCATCCGTTCGGATCTGTCGGGTATTCGATATCCGGCAGCCCCATCCAGGCCACCATAATACGCCGCCCCTGCGGGTCAATCATCGTCTGTGGTGCATAGAAATCAAAGCCTCTATCGAGCTCGTGGAATGCGCCATGCTCCAGTGTTCTTGTCTCTGTATTCAGCAGTTTGCCGATGACGTAGCCCGATTGATAAATGTTTTGGTTTTCGTCCCCTGAGGGCTCCAAGCCCTGTGGAGAAAAGACCAAGACCCCTGCTCCGTTCAGTTCAAAATAATCCGGACATTCCCACATATATCCAAACGATTCCAGCCCGGTGTTCAGTTCCCCCTCGAACTGCCAAGTATGAAGATCGGTTGAACGATAAAGGACAACGCAGCCTGTTGAATTCGTTCTCTGGGCACCAATCACACAATAGAAACTATCGCCGTCCTTCCACAGCTTGGGATCACGAAAATGATCTGTATAGCCTTCTGGTACATGGTCAATAACAGGATGCTCCCACTTGGTAATGCGACCGCTCTCATCCATCACAGCCATGCATTGATAAGGATGTCTAATCCAGTTTTCGTCTCTTGTATTTCCTGTATACATCATGTATAACTTGTCCTCATGCTCTAGCGCGCTGCCGGAATAAGCCCCATGCGAGTCGAAATCGTCCCCAGGTGTGATGCCAATGCCTGCACTATGCCATGTGACCAAATCTTTGGATTTCAAATGATACCAATATTTCATCCCATGATCGGTTCCGAGCGGGAACCACTGATAAAATAAATGGTATTCACCTTGATAATATGAAAATCCATTCGGATCATTGAGTAAACCTGTCGGTGGCTGGATATGAAACGACTGTCGCCACTGACATTGCTCCACCTTTTTCTGCAAGCTCGCTATTTCACCGGGCTCTGCCTGCTCGATCAATCGATACTTTTGTTCTTTTGTCATTTTCATAGGTGTACCTCATTTTTTAAAAACTTAGATTTAGGGAACCGGTTCCAAATTAACGAAAAAATATTATAACGGAACCGGTTCCTATACGATTAAAAAAAATACTCATCCATGGAGTTGCAACCGATTCCAATTGTGCAAGAGTAAAATGGAACCGGTTTCGAAGAAATTATAATCCACTTGTTTAACGTTTGTCAACGCTTTCTCTTTCAATAAGGGAATAATCCATGACTGTCACTTGCTCTACCGTTTTATGTTCTACCAGCCGTACAATATTTTGTGCTGCTACACGTCCAGCCTCCATATACGGATATTGAACAGTTGTTAGCGCAGGGTGAATGACCTCCGTAATATCGTATCCCCCAAAGCCAGTTACCGACAAATCCGACGGAATGGTAATTCCTCTGGAATAAGCTGCGTTGATTACCCCAAGCGCGATATTATCTGTAGCACACACCATTAACGATGGTTTGAATTTGTCCAAAATAGCGGATGCAGCAATCCGTGCATCGGACATTTTAAACCCGGTCTCATAGTATCTGATATCATATCCTGCGGCTCGCATCGCCTCGTCCGTATAACACGCAGCAGGTAATGCATCGTGAACAGCCTGCCTAAAGCCCTCTTTGCGTTGTACACCGACAGCAACATCCCTTTCAGTCACACCGACATAGGCAATTTCACGGTGGCCCTGTGACAGGACATATGCACCGATATCATATCCGGCACGATAATCATCATGGATAAGGCTATGGATCTGCTCATGTTGTTGGCCCACCAGCAATACCGGAATACTGATGTCTCGAATCGCGGTCAGATGGTCGTCTGTAATTTGAGCAGCCAGCAGAATGATACCTGAAATTTTTTGCCGTGCGAACTCATAGATCGCTTCGATTTCACGTTTTACATCCTGACTCGTATTAGAGATCAACATCTGGTAATGCTGGGAACGCAGCTCCTCGTCAATCCCCATTAACGTATGGGATGTGGCAAAAGAATCCAGCCGTGGCACGACGGTTCCGATAATGTTGGTTCGTTTTGCCTTTAGACTCTGGGCAAAGGTATTGGGCACATACCCCGTGGCTTTGACCACCTTTTCAATTTTACGTCTCGTATCCAGGCTGACAGACCCACCGTTCAAAAAACGGGATACCGTGCTCTTGGATACACCAGCCATTTGGGCTATATCTGCAATCGTCTTATTCATGAGGTCCCCCGGAGATTTTCATTTTCATAAGTGTCCAAAACTTCTCATTTTATATAAATCTATAATACCATATGGCGGGATTGGATTGCTGTAGCTCCAAACTCATCATACACAAAAAGCCGTCCCCTCCATGAAGAAGGAAACGGCGGTTCATGATGAACTGAATTTAAAAATCGAAGTTATCCGGATCTGGACCTACCCGAAGATTGGCATTTAACGACTGAATTCGATCCATATCCTCACGCGTCAATTCAAAGTCAAAAATATCGGCATTTTCGACGATTCGATGTGCCTTGGTGGACTTGGGAATAGTGACGACTCCCTGCTGTACATCCCAGCGTAAAATCACTTGAGCCACCGATTTACCGTACTTGTTCGCTATGTCTTGTAGTACCGGATGATCGAGCAATTGGCCTTGCATGAGCGGGGACCAGGCTTCCATTTGGATGTTGTTCTTTTGACAGAATTGCAGCAGCTCGGATTGAGTTAATTGCGGGTGGAATTCCACCTGATTGACCATTGGCTTGATTTCTGCATCCTTCATGAGATCTTCCAAATGATGAATTTGGAAGTTGCTGACTCCAATTGCCTTAATCCGTCCTTCTTTATACAACGACTCCAAAGCTCTCCATGCTTCTTTGTACTTCCCTTGAACCGGCCAATGAATCAGATATAGATCCAGATAGTCCAGTCCCAACTTGTCTAGGCTTGCTTCATAAGCGGCTCGTGTCTCTTCATAGCCTAAATCTGCATTCCACACTTTGGACGTGACGAACAGATCTTCTCTCGACAGATTATTCTCCAAGAGGGCTTCCTGAATAGCCTGTCCTACACTGTTTTCATTCGCATAGATTGCCGCTGTATCTATACTGCGGTAGCCATGCTTTACAGCAGCCTTTACAGCATTGACCAGCTCTGAACCTTCTTCCACTTTAAATACTCCGATGCCAAACCAAGGCATGCGAACTCCGTTGTGCAATGTTGTTGTGCTTTGTAGGTTTTGTATCATTGTGTATCTTCCTCTCTATTTTTTAAAAGTTTTAGCCTACCAAGGCGGTTGTATCCCTTTTTTCGAGCATACGACTCCAGGCTGTCAGTAGAACCGCAACAAAAACCATTACCCCACCGACCCAAGTCGTATGCATAAGACCCAGTGAATCCGTCACCATTCCTCCCACATATGCTCCAATTGCGATCCCTGCGTTGAAGGCCGCAATATTAACAGCAGAGGCGACATCGACAGCTTTGGGTGCAAAACGTTCGGCTAACATGACTACATATACCTGTAGACCAGGCACATTCATAAACGCAAGCAATCCCATAAAGAAAATCGTTATCAGGCCTGCTGTTTGAAATGGCACGGTAAACCACAGCAGAAACAGGATCACGGCTTGAATGAGAAACATATAAAATAAAGCTGAAAGCGGTCTGCGATTCGCAGCTTTTCCACCGATAACATTCCCGATAGCAATGGCGATTCCATACAATAAAAGAATGAGCGTTACCGTATTTTGTCCAAAACCGGTTATGTCATGAAGTAATGGAGATAAATAAGTAAACACGACGAATGTGCCACCATATCCCAAGGCAGTAATGATAAATGCAAGTAGCAAGCGACCATTCGTAACCAGTTTGACCTGCTCGCTGAAAGGAGTCTTATTTCCTTTTCGAAGCGTAGAGGGCAGCAGAATCAGATTGGCAATGAGGGCCACAACACCGACGACCACAATGGCCATAAATGCAGCCCGCCAACCCCATTGCTGCCCAACGTAGGTGCCCAACGGTACCCCTGTGACGGTGGCAACGGTCAAGCCAGAGAACATAATAGAAATAGCACTCGCCCGCCGATCATCGGGAACAAGGTCGGCCGCGATGGTGGACCCGATGGACATGAACACCCCATGGGAGAACGCCGAGATTACACGTGCAATCAGCAGCAGGGTGATTCCGCTAGAAACCGCTGCAAGGCTGTTGCCTGCTATAAATACAATCATGATCCACAGCACCAGCGTTTTACGAGGAACACTCGATGTTAATGAGGTCAACACAGGTGCCCCAATGGTAACCCCTAATGCATACAGCGTTACGGTTAGTGCGGACATCGTTACGGATATGTGCAAGTCTTCAGCGATCAGGGGAAGCAGTCCTACACTGATGAACTCAGTTGTCCCAATGGCAAAGGCGCTTACGGCTAAAGCCAGTAATGGCCAGATACTTCGCTTGGATTCTGGCGACATGTTTTTCACTCCTATCTATAGTAATCTTCGACCAGCAGATGTTATTATGAGTTATTCAATCAATTATGAACAGTACGTACTTTTTAGTGATATAGGTACCAAAAAGTACCCTACTGGTGACATACACGGAGGGATCGGCCTTGGGAAAGAAAAAATACAATATCTCTGTTGAGGCGACATTAGAGGTAATCGGGGGAAAATGGAAGTGTGTGATTCTGTGTCATTTGACCCATGGAAAAATGCGGACAAGTGAATTAAAGCGAATGATGCCTTCTATAACACAAAAAATGCTGACTCAACAGCTTCGTGAATTAGAGGAAGACGGCATTGTCAATCGAATTAGCTATAATCAGGTTCCACCCAAAGTGGAGTACGAGCTTAGTGAATATGGATGTAGTTTGAAAAGCATTTTGGATTCACTTTGTGCCTGGGGAGAAAGACATATTATTAAAGAATACGGGGATAAATCCGCGGTTTTGGAGGATAATATTCTGAATAAGCTGTAAAGTAAAAAAAAGCGTCTGCAATAGATCAGCAGGCGCTTTCTCTCTCTTAGAATTCCAAGAGTTACGAATTGGACATCATTTTATTTTGTGAAATCAATGACCATACGTCCTTGGATTTTGCCATGCTCCATCTCTTCGAAGATCTCATTGATGTCTTCAAGCGGACGTTTTTGTACAAGAGGTACAACTTTACCTTCTGCAGCGAACTGGAATGCTTCTTTAAGGTCTTCACGAGTACCGACCAAGGAGCCGATTACTTGAATGCCGTCCAGAACCAGACGCGGAATGTCGAGATCCATCTTATCAGTTGGAAGACCTACAGCTACGACACGCGCGCCAGCCTTTACAACGTCAATGGCTTGGTTGAAAGGTGTTTTGGCAACAGCAGTAACTACGGTTGCATCCAGACCAGCACCGTTCGTTAATTCCTTAGCTCGGGCGACTGGATCTTCTTTCATGCTGTTAACAATATAGTCAGCACCAATTTTTTTGGCCAGTTCGAGTTTTTCATCACTGATGTCAAAGGCTACAACTTTAGCATTGAACACATTTTTTGCGTATTGTACAGCCAGGTTACCCAAACCGCCAATACCAAAGATACCGATCCATTGTCCTGGTCTGATATCACTCACTTTAACAGCTTTATAGGTTGTAACCCCTGCGCAAGTTACACTGCTTGCAGCAGCAGGATCAAGATTATCTGGTACTTTGACCGCATAGTCAGCTGTGACAATACATTGTTCTGCCATTGCACCATCTACCGTGTATCCGGCATTTTTAACTTCACGACACAAAGTTTCTCGTCCGGTTAAACAATATTCGCAGTGACCGCAGCTTTCGAACATCCAGGCAATACTTACGCGATCGCCAACTTTAAGGCTGGTTACTCCTTCACCTAATTCAATGACTTTCCCAATACCTTCATGTCCCAGAACTCTGCCTGTGACATCACCGAAATCTGCATTTTTTACGTGTAAATCTGTGTGGCAAACCCCGCAATATTCAACTTGGACTAACGCTTCCCCATGTTTCAGGGAGCGCAAAGGTTTCTCTTCTACACTAACTTTCTTGTCTTTTGTAACAATCGCTGCTTTCATGTAGATCTCTCCTTTGAGTGGATATGGAATTATTTTGTAATGCACACCCCACTATTATAGTTACTTCCCCCAAAGAGGACAAACAAATATTTCACCACTCCATTATTCTCTCTACACCCGGTAATAATAAGCAACCAGTTCTACCTTTTTCCTAAGTCCTTGTACCCTTGCAGGAACTTTGTACAATAATTTACAATGTAAAAAGTTTCACATAATCTATTTGGAAGAAGGATAAAGAAACATGAAAAAACACTGGAGAGGTTGCTTGTTCAGCATATTTTCCATCATCTTGGCATTGTCGGTAACAGGATGTACACCATCCGCCACTTCTAGTACTACTAGCGCAACATCATCATCATCCGCTAACAACGTACATGCAGTTGTTCAGAAAAGCCCGCACTGGTCCTACGAAGGGGATGAAGGACCCGAGCATTGGGGGGAGCTGGAAAAGGATTTTGTCGCTTGTGGTAATGGTCAGGAACAATCTCCCATCAACATAGAGCATTCCCATCTGGAAGCTTCGCATACGCAGCAACCGCTACAGGTTCATTATTCAACCACTAAAGTATCCATACTGAATAATGGACACACCGTCCAAGTCAATGCAGCTAGTCCCAGCAATGATATTGTCGTGGACGGCACAAAATTCACTCTAAAGCAGTTTCATTTTCATCATCCAAGTGAACACCAAATAGATGGTAAAAATGCTGAAATGGAGCTTCATTTTGTTCATCAAAGCGACACCGGAAGCACAGCCGTCTTAGGCGTTCTTATTCAAAGCGGCAAAGAAAACAAGGCTTTCAATCGCATCTGGTCCAAACTGCCGAAAGATATTTCCCAAGAGGCGGTTCTGGATGAGGATGTAAATCTCGCTGCGCTGCTGCCAAAAGACCTGCACTCCGTTCGCTACAACGGGTCGCTGACTACCCCGCCATGCACAGAACATGTGAATTGGACGGTATTGGAACAGCCTATTGAAATGTCGGCAGACCAAATTAAACAGTTTGCTGCCATTTTTCCCGATAACCATCGTCCTGTACAACAACTGGGAACCCGTGAGCTGAAGGCCGATAAATAATAAAATATAGTGCCCTACGATGTAAAGTGCATTTATATCTAATACAAACAAGAAGCCTCCTCTGTTCATCTGAATAGAGGGGCTTCTTGTTATTAAAGGTGCTTCCTAGCTTACAATCGTTATAATCGCACCAGTTGCTCCACCTTCACCGGCTGGCCTGTACGCATAGAGCGGTTGGCGGCGATGCCTGTTAAAATGGACCACGCGCCGTCGATATGAGAGGCCGCACGATGAAACCGATCCTCTGCCGGCTTATCGAAAATATCCCGTAGCATGACCGGATCTCCTCCGCCATGTCCCCCCACGCCTTCCTCTACTTCGACCTCGTAAGGTGCTGCAAAGTGAGGATAGATCGTGATGGTTTTCTCTTTTAACGCCCCCTCATCTGCCTTGCTGCCACCGGAATTGACATAGGATTGCTCGGATACCCGAACTTCCATCCGTCCCTTGGTGCCGTTAAATACGATGATAAAGCCCTCCCAAGGCATATAAGCGTTCAGTGAGTAGTTCATTACCGTTTTATTCTGATACTTCACCATGACACTCAGCGTATCCTCGATACTGATATTGTCGCCAAATACGCTTTGGTCCCGCACGTACCCATCCTCATGCTCCGCATCCAGATACATGTTTTTTAGATGTTCGTTACGATCCAGGTGTAAGGCAAATGGGTCATTTTCCGCCGCCTTGCTGCCGTAAGCGCGTTGATAGAACTCCGTCACGCCACGCTGCTCCGCATTTTCCCGGCCGTAAAATTTCAAGTCGCCCATCGCATATACCGTCTCCGGCTTTGAGCCAAGCCAGAAGTTCATCAGATCAAAATGATGCGTCGATTTATGCACCAGCAGACCGCCGCTATTGCGCTTGTCCCGGTGCCAGCGGCGGAAATAATCTGCGCCATGCTGGGTATTCAGCAGCCATTCAAAATTGACTGACAAGATGTCACCCAGCGTCCCGTCCATGATAACCTCACGGATTTTCGTATTATGCGGGGCATAGCGATAGTTAAAGGTGACGCGCAGCTTTCGTCCCGTGCGGTCTATGGCATCCAGAATGTCTTGGCATTTGTCTTCG
Organism: Paenibacillus polymyxa M1; assembly: GCF_000237325.1. NCBI lineage: Bacteria > Bacillati > Bacillota > Bacilli > Caryophanales > Paenibacillaceae > Paenibacillus > Paenibacillus polymyxa. The sequence continues at coordinate 376,554 of NC_017542.1, read as the reverse complement.
TCGACCGTCATCGGCTTCTCGGAAATGACATCACAGCCCAACTCCATCGCCCGGATAATATAATGATGATGCACCCGGTCAATGGTGGTGACGATGACGATATCCGGCTTCGTCTCCGCGATCATTCGGTCAAATTCGTGGGCTTTATAGGTTGGAATCGGATGGTGTTCGTATTTCTCCTGCAACAGCCGATTGGCATAATCCATTCTCGTCTGATTGACGTCACAGAACGCGACCAGCTCTGATGTATCTTTGAAAACGGTAACAACTTCACCGTAAAAAAATTCAGCTCTTCCTCCGGTGCCCACAAGCGCATATTTGATTTTAGCCAATTGGTTCACACCCTTTACATGAATTACTTATATTTTATAGTATAAGAAAGAGCAAAATCTTCGCTTTTATTGTGAATTCATCCAAAAAGTATGCATATATTATTCTCATGAATGCTTTCATAAAGGAGAACGCTGCTATGATCGCTACACCCCTTTTTGCCATCGAGCAAGCGCTTCGGATGGTGCCTTTTAGCATGTCTGCCGACCATGTCCATCAAGCGCATGAAATCTATTATCTGCTGGCAGGAGAGCGCTACTACTACATTAATCAGCGTGTATACGCGCTACAAAAGGGCGATCTGATCTGGATTAGCAAACATGATTTTCACCGTACGAGTAACAAGGGGAGCGGCAGCCATGAGCGAATTTTAATCAACTTTGATGAAGCGTTTGTAGCCTCGTCCACGTCTGTTACTCCATCCAGCGATCAGAGCCACCTGCTTTTGCCTGAAAAAAGCTTTTTGCTTCGCCCCTCCGCGGAAGAACAACGCGAGCTGGAGCATCTGTTCCAGCAAATGCTGGATGAATACCATCAAGAGCATGCATACCGTCATATGTATCTTCAAAGCCTGTTGCTACAGCTACTGATCCGAATCCGCCGCATACAATCAGCGGCTCCTGACACCATAGCGCCGGAACGCAGCGAGCAGCAGCAACGTGTGTACTCGGTGATTGAGTACCTGCATGCCCACTATGCCGAGAAGCTGTCGTTGGAGCAACTGGCAGGACATTTTTATATTAGCAGCACATATCTGTGCCGCATTTTCAAGCAGACCACAGGCTTTACCCTGGTCGAGTATCTTCAAGATGTACGGGTCCAGCAGGCTCGGGCGTATTTGAAGGAAACGAACTGGAAAGTGACCGCCATTGCTGAAAAAACGGGCTTTGACAGCATTGCTCACTTTGGCCGTGTATTCAAGCATTTCACCGGGCGTACTCCGTTACAGTATCGGAAATCGCACAAAAAGGAGTAGGGAAACGCCCCTACCCCTTGATGCCTGTTAAGGTAATGCCTTCAATAATTTGCTTTTGGGCAATGATGTAGACGATGAGCACCGGGACGACAGAGATGGTGGTGCCTGCCATCATCAGTGACCAATCGGCGGTATATAGTCCTTTGAAATTGTTGAGCAAAAGCGGAACTGTAAATTTCTCCGGTGTATTGAGATAGATCAGCGGATCAAGAAAGCTATTCCAGGCACCCAAAAAGGTGAAAATTCCGATCGCCGCCAATGCTGGACGAACGAGTGGCAGAATGACACTCCAGTAAATGCGAATGTATCCCGCCCCGTCCATGACTGCTGCTTCCTCCAGATCGCGTGGAATACCCATGACGAATTGACGGAGCAAAAACACCGCAAATGCATTAAACAAGGCTCCAGGTACGATCAGCGACCAATGCGTATCCAGCCAACCGATACGATCCATCACCAAGTATAACGGAATCATCGTTACCTGCTTAGGCACCATCATCGTAGCGAGGAACAAAATAAACAATATATCCGAACCTGGAAAACGGATTTTAGCAAAAGCATACGCCGCCATAGAAGCGCTAATCAACGTTGCTGTCACGATGATAAACGTAATGTAAAAGCTATTCATGTACGCCTGCACGAAGGGCATGGCCTCCAGCGAAGCCGGATAGTTACTCCATACAAACGGATCGGGAATCCATTGCGGCGGAACGACAAAAATTTGAGAGATATCCTTTAGAGAACTGAGGATGGTCCACAGAAATGGAAAAAACATGATTAAAGAGCCGACAGCGAGCAGCACATGGCGCAGGAACATCCTGCCTCTGCAACTAATCTCCATAGTGCACCCACCTCTTTTGCATTTTAAATTGCAGCAGTGTAAATATGAGAATGATCACGAATAAAATCATCGCCGCTGCCGCACTTTCTCCCATCGTGAAATCTATGAATGCCTGATCGTAAATGTGATACACAAGCGTATAGCTTGCTTTGGCCGGTCCGCCGTTCGTCATGACGAACGCCTGATCGAATACCTGAAAAGAGCTAATAACCATCATGATGGTGACAAAAAAGGTCGTTGGTGACAATAGCGGCAATGTAATATACCTTAGCTGCTGGAACTTGCTGGCCCCGTCAATTTCGGCTGCCTCGTAATAGCTTTTGGAGATGCCCTGGAGTCCTGCCAAAAAAATGACCATGTTGTATCCCAGTCCCAGCCATATGCTAAGTAGAGCAATCGATGGGATCACCCAATGCGTATCGGTAAGCCACATTGGGCCTGTAATCCCAATCGCTCGCAGCAAGTGGTTTAAAATGCCGAATTCACCATTCAGTATCCACATCCAGATGACCCCAACCGATACCGAGCTGGTTACGACAGGCATGAAAAAAAACAAGCGATAGATTTCCCTGCCCTTTACTTTATTGAGCACGATGGCTACGAGCAGAGCCAACACAATCCCCACCGGGATGACCAGCACCATATAGTAGACCGTATTGATAAGTGCCTTCCAAAAATCAGGATCAGATAATTGACCTTTAAAATTGTCCAAGCCGACAAACAAAGGTACCCCGAAACCATCCCAATTTACAAAACTTAAGTAAAACGCATACAGCAAGGGCAGCAGCGAAAAACATAACAGACCAAGAAACTGGGGGCCAATGAACAGATAGCCCCACAGCGCTTGATGCTTTTTCTGCATCTTGTCACCTTCCTCCCTGGTCACGGCCGATCCCGTGTTTACTTGACCGCCTTGGATATGATCTGATTCAACTTTTCAATGGTTGTCGCAGCATCCTGCTTGCCCAGGAACATCAGGTCAATGGTTTCCGTGATATCGGAGTTCAACCCCGGCACCTGTGCATCATACGCCAATGCAGAACCATAAGCATGCCCTTTATCTCGTCCCTCAGTCAGATAGCCTGAGTGCTCAATCGTCGCCTTTTTCATGATGCTCTCGTCTGCGGCAGCAAGCGTACCCATGGCATTGCCACCTTCAACCAGCCGCTCCTCCTGCCCTTTCACAGAGACATAGAAGGCTGCCAGCTTCATGGCCTCTTGCACATGCGGACTATTTTTGTTTACAGCTACATATGCAACCGGGATGGCGACAGGCTCATTTTTACCAGTGTTGGAGGGCCAGTAGATATAATCAAAGTCAAGGCTTTTATTTTGGCTAAACAAAGGCTCCAGCCATCTTCCCGCCGCCAGCATGCCGACCTGGTTGGACATGAACATGGCATCTGCCCCCTGCCCTTTCGGAAGCGAACCAAGGTATACCGCATTTCCCTTTTTCACCATATCGTGCATGAAAGCGAAGGCTTCCTTACCCTTTTCATTGTGGTCCAGCACATATTTGCCTTGTTCATCAAAGATCCGGCCACCATTCGACCACACCCATGAATACCAGTGAGCCCACCAGTTTTCCGCAATATAGCCCTGCTTTCCAGCGGCCTTCAGCTTAGATGTAACCTCCTCAAAGGCGTCCCAGTTCCACTTGCCCTCATCATAGTATTCCTGCGGTGTCTTCACACCTGCTTCCTTAAATACCTTTTTGTTGTAGTACATGACCATCGGGTTGGAGTCAGGAGTGACTCCATAGATTTCCCCATCACGCTTGGCCGGCCCCCATAATCCTTCCGGAAAATGCTCGGCCTTCACGTCACTTGCGTCACTTTTTAAAAATTCACCCAAAGGCTGCACCTGTTTTGCTCCGATCAAACGCGCCATCGTCGATTCATAGGAATAAAAGACATCCGGTCCGCGGCTTCCCTGTAACTGTGTCAACAGCTTTTGCTCATATTGGTCTCCTGGTACAGGTACCAGCTTAACCTCGATATTCGGATTCTCTTTTTCAAATGCATCCAGTGCCCGCTGATACACCTTCACCTCCGCAGGATTACCCCAAACCTGCATCGTAAGCCGCACTTTTTGCCCAGCTGTGTTCTCTATCTTGGGAGAAGTGCTGCATGCCGCTGCAAGTAAAAACAGAACGCTGAGGAAAAATCCAATCTTTATCCAGCTCATGTAATTATCCACCTTAACCGCCTCCTGTAGCTTCGCATGGTTGTATATCACCCTTCATTTGAAGCGCTTACAAACTTTCCCTATCATCATATGTAGAAGGAGAAAGCGCGATATCCCCATTTTCATTTTTATATAATTTTTTTTCTTTTGAGTGGATCTGATATGACAGCAATCCAGAAGAAAGACATTCTCACGAGGACGTAAAGGTCTGCACAACAAAAAAAGAAGAATGCAGATCACCTGCTTCCTTCTTTTGTATTCCTTCAATTAGGATTCGTTTTTCTATGACTTTATTAGCATCTTTTCAAAAGTGTTATAGCCATTCGTTTCGCCCATATAAGTATAGCCGCATTGTTTGTAAAACCCACTAAGCTTGTCATTGCCCGCAATACAATCTAGACGGATTCGATCCTTGCCTGCAAAACGGATGCCTTGCTCAATCCACTGCATGAGCTCACGGCCCAGTCCCTTCCCACTATTATCTCGATCTACAACCAAACGATGCAGATATACGGAAGTTCCTTCCTCAGAATCTGTCTCCTCTAATCCCCACAATCTACTATCCCAAGCACTGGGCTGCTGCTGCAAAATTACTGCACCTGCCAAGCGATGATCCTCTGACGTTCGGAAAATAACCACTTCTCCGCGTGCAATAGCACCACCCAGATTGTGATCATCTTCTCCTTTTAGTAATTTGCCCCATTGCGTGGAGCCCTTGCTGTGCAGCCATCTAGCCGTCTTTAAAATTAATTCGTGAACCTCAGCCTGATCTTCAGCACTTGCCTGAAAAGCTGTTAATCCTGGTTTGACGGATGGATCGACAATAGTCATTGATGTCATGCTGCACCTCAACCCTCTGATTATTTTATTAATGTATAAAATATAGCATAAAAAAGAGAGTATGATGAGCTGGCAGAGCAGTATGATAACAGTCTAGCTGTCCGGTAAATATTACGTTTGATAATCTAGTACTTCTCAAGCAGAGAGCTTCTTTTCCATTCTCCCCGCACCATAAAGACCAAGAAGGGTATGCCAACGCAGGCCAGCACCGGGGTTAAGGGCAACCCAACCGGCTCGTTGATTCTAGCGGAAATGACTTTGGCCAGCATTAATAGGCCTCCCCCCCAAAGGATGGAGCCCAAAATGAGAAGCCGCGGACGGTTTCCTATCATACAACGCATGAAATAAGGCACAATAAGTCCTATATATCCGATGGCACCACACGCCCACACCGTAGCGGCGGTCAACACCATTGCAAAGGGAATGTACAGTGGTCTAAGCTGCTTGGGGAATGCGGAGACAGATCCTGCAACGAGAAGTGTAACCAAGGCAAGCCAAAACGTGAATGATCCTTCCCTTATTCCCCAGCCTCCCACAGAAATTGCCCACTCTTGCTGATTTTCTCCAAGTAGCACAATAAACCCAGAGATTGAACGAAGGGCTACATCCATAATGAAACCAATCATGAATAAATGAATTCCCGCAGACCGCCCTCGAATGAAACGGATTCTATTTAATTTAAATACAATGAATCCCCCAAATACCGCTCCTGCAATACAAAGGGCCATACTACCAAAAGAGTCTATGTCTAATCCCAATAAAAGGACAACACATAGCCCCGTCATTGCCCCAGGCATAAGTCCGGTTAAGGTTGGTGATGCAAATCCATTAGCTGTTCGTAATTGTAAGAGAGTTCCTGATACGGCCAGACATCCTCCGAGCAACAACATATCCAAGGCAAATGGCATACGAGTTTGGTATACAACTTCCTTTAATATGGGATCGGGATTGGAAGAAAACAAAACTTCCCATAACTCCGCATAGCTGATAGGGAATATACCTGTGATTAGAGAAAGGAAGAAACTAAAGATCAATAAAGCCAATCCTGCAACCAGGGTCAAAACAATTCTTTGTGGACGTGGTGAAACTGCGTTCGGTTCAGCGACGATCGTCCCACCTCCACATTCACTCCTATGTATTTCTTGTTCACTCATCAGTTTTAAAATATCCCCTTTCCTCATTTTCCATAAAATATAAATACTACTATACTTTTATCGGTCATATATGGTGAAAAATGTAACCTTTCTAATCATTCAATCGATGATATCCGTATGAGAAAAGATAGAAAGGTTGTGAATGAGGCGCCAAGCCCTAACCGTATCTTCTCAAGTATGAAAATGATGAAGAAGAATTGCATTAAAAAACGAGCTGGCCTCCCTGGCCAGCTCGTTTCAATTTCTGGTAAAGTGGGTTACTCCCTCCCCACGATTTAATTCGTCTGTACAGCAGGCACAATTCGGTACATTCCTGCAGTATCGCCAGTCGCGGGCCGTACCTCCTGGATGACCCAGCCTAGCGACAGCACCTGCTGTAGCCGATCATACTCAGCCTGCGTCAGTTCGGATGTCACAGCTTCGCTTCCTTCTTCCAGAGACAGCTCAGGCTCACGTCCGAGCGCCACGGCAATCCACGAACGAATGCCACGGATCGTATTATATTTGATCTGATACCCGTCTGTTACCGCGTTGACAAACACCTCCGGCTCTTTGGACGCCAGCCCGGTGGCCAGTTCCGTATAATCAAACTGTCCGTCCGTTGGCAGCTCATTTTGCTGCGCCCGATGGATGAGTTCCTCATGGGACCAGCCTAATGAACGTAAAGATTCCAGCATGAGCGCGTCCCACTGGGAAATACGTACTCTTTTCGTCGATTCAGTCATCGTTTTTTACCTCCTATGGGTTATGTGCACCGTACCATCGATCTTAACCTAACGGCCAACCGGGTACGCCACATAATGGCCGGGACTAATTTCTTTCAGCTCGCCGGTATCGCTGCTATCCTTGTCCCATGCCCATTTTAATGAACGAAATGTGATCGAATGAGCAAAAAAGACACCCGTTAAGAGTGTCATTTAGAAGACCAGCAAACTGATTAATGCCAGAATGGCAGGCAAGCCTTGCTTTAGTAAAATAGATTTATTGGCCGTTAATGCACCATACACCGCAGCCACTACCACGCAAAAGACAAAAAATAATTGGATTTGCCGCCCGATCACAGGATCGGGATAGAACAAGCCCCAGACCAATCCAGCAGCCAGAAATCCGTTATACAGCCCCTGATTGGCTGCCAGAGATTTGGTCACTCCTGCCAGTTCCTTCGAGGTACCGAACGTACGAATCGCGCGTGGAGTCGTCCACAGAAACATTTCCAACACTAAAATGTACACGTGCTCCAGCGCTACAATTCCAACCAATATTGAACTAAGTAGGCTCAAATCGTTTCCTCTTTTCCACATGAAGTTACTATGAGGTCATTTTTAGATCGATCGTCAAAAGTATAGTTCATCTACCAAAAACAGTAAAGAGACCGAGCCTATGGCCCGGTCTAATATTCACCTGAAATCTAAAACCTTACATCGTTCTCGCAAAATCCAACAAAGCTTTGGACATACTGTTGATCTCGTCCGTAGATGCATTCACTTGCTGCGTTAGCGCAGCTTGTGTTTGTGTCAGCGTAGACATATTCCCGATGTTGTGCAGAATTCGCTCAATGAGTGTTTTCATTTCGTCCAGGCTGGTCTCGATATTCCCGGTCGCATCAGCACTATGGATGGCAAGTTTTCTCACTTCATCTGCAACGACTGCAAAACCACGTCCCTGCTCGCCTGCTCGCGATGCCTCGATTGCAGCATTCAGACCCAGCAGATTCGTTTGATTCGCAATTTCTTTAATGAAATTCGAAATATTTTGCGTCTCTTCTGCACTGACTTTGGCTTGATTCGCTGCCTCTGTCGATTGCTCTTGAGCGGTAGCCAATTCCTGTGCCTGGTTACTAACCGAGTTAACACCGTTCACCATTTCTGTAATGGAATCAGAGAGATGCTGGATTTTGAGCGTAAGCTCATCCGCCACAGCCTGCTTTTCCTTTTCTACTGTGATATCACGGATTGTTCCGGCAATGCGAATAGGTACTCCCTTACTATCGCGCAATGTTTTCCCACTGCAATAGTACCAGCGATGTTCACCATTCTTACGCACTAAACGGCATTCCATTTCGTACGGTGTGCGCCCCGTATAATCATTTAAATGATCATTCAAAACTTTAATCGCCATTTCAGCATCCTCAGGATACAGGATTGAAGCCCAGCTGCTAAGCTTGCTTGGAAAATCCTGCTCGTCCTTAAAACCCAGCGTTTCGCGGAATTGCGGTGACCACCAAAATGTATTATCCGGATTCTCTATGTCCCCTCCGATAATATTTACATCGTAAGGAGCTTCAACCAACACGAGGTTAATGAGGTCGTATCTTGTAACTAGCGCCTGAAGCTCCTCCGACTTAATCTTCTGATCGTGCACATCCAGCAGAGCGCCTGCAATCCGAAGCGGCACTCCCTTCTCGTCGCGGATCGTCGTTCCGGTAGCCCGGAACCAGCGGTATTCTCCATGCTTCAGCTTCAAACGATACTGTACGTCATATGGCGTCTTTCCCGTAAAATCCAGCAAATGGTCAGACAATTCTGCCAAAGACCTGTCATAATCTTCGGGGTGCAGTCGAGATGACCAGCTGTCCAATACATTGGGGAATTCCTTTTCGCTCTGATATCCCAGCATAGAACGGAATTCTTCCGACCATGTGAACGTATTATTGGGATTGACAGGATCACCCGCAATGACCTCCATGTCCCATAATCCAATCTCTATCGCCTTGGTAACAAGCTTCAAACGGATATCAACATGCTGAGCATCATTTTTCATGGACTCTATCGCTTGGTTAACATTGTTTGCGATTTCTTGAACCTCAGGAGATGCTGAGGGAACCTGTATTGCAGCAGCATAATCCTTTTGCTGTATTCTCTGTGAAAGTTTGCGGCTTTCTTCTACTAAAGGAGCAAGTGATTGAGACTCATTTTTCTTGAGAAACATGCATGATCTTCCCTTCTAAGCCAATATATAAAACGGTATAATTTAATATCGGTATTTTATTAAGAATCATTATAAATAATTCTATAATCACATAGGTACTAAGGCTTATTTTTCATGCCCATATACCTATATATCCATACAAAAAACATCGAAAAATGTCGAAAAAGGAAGTGTGTTAACAAGTCTGGAAACAACAAGAACACCTCTGCATTACTTCGCAAAGGTGCTCTTGTTATCCACTATACGGGTCAATGTATCTTATTTAATTGAAGCAACGTATTCCTCGCCTTTTTCTTTATCATATTGTCCTTCCCATTTGGACATGACTACAGCCGCAAGCGAGTTCCCTAAAACATTGACTACCGTACGCGCCATATCCAGAATACGATCAATACCAGCGATAAAGGCCAGACCTTCCAACGGGATATTCACTGCTCCCAGCGTAGCGAGCAACACGACAAAGGAAGCACCCGGCACACCAGCAATCCCTTTGGAGGAAATAATCAGTACGAGTACAAGCGTGATTTGGGTCGTGATCGGCATATCAATGCCATACATTTGGGCAATAAAAATGGCAGCTAGTGCCTGATACAGAGTGGAGCCGTCCAGATTAAAAGAATATCCGATCGGAATGACAAAGGACGTGATTCCCTTCGGACATCCGAATTTCTCCATCTTCTCCATGATCTTAGGCAGGACACTTTCCGAGCTGGCCGTCGAATACGCAAGCAACAGCTCACTTTTCAAAATTTTAACCATGGTCCAGAGACGGGTACCGCAAAGCTTGGCGATAATTCCAAAAACAATCACAATGAACAGTAACATGGAGCCGTACACTGACAGGACAAGCTTCAATAACGGCCATAACGAGGCTAATCCAAACTTGGCCACTGTCGTTCCAATCAGTGCAAATACGCCAAACGGAGCCAAGCGCATAACCTGATTGGTTACCCAGAACATGGCGTCGGCTACACCTTCAAAGAAGTTCAGCACAGGCTTGCCCTTGTTACCAATCGCAGCTACTCCTAGTCCAAACAACACGGAGAAGAATATAATAGCCAGCATATCTCCTTCGCCCAGAGCTTGAATAACATTGGTAGGTACAATATGCACAATTGTATCTATAAAGTTATGGCCAGACTTTTCTGCAGTCTCCACATAGGAATGGATATCGCTTTTGGCCAGGTGGGACATGTCCACGCCCTCACCGGGTCGAACCAGATTGGCAACAAGCAGACCAAACAGGATTGCAATGGTTGTTACAATTTCAAAGTACAGAATCGACTTCCCGCCGAGTTTCCCCAGTTTCTTCATATCTCCGACGCCGGCTACACCGATAATGAGCGTTGAGATCACAATAGGTACGACAATCATCTTAATTAAGCGGATGAAAATATCACCGATCGGCTTTAAGTAGACTTCCACCCCTGAATTGCCGTAAAATAAGGCACCAACAATAATACCTAAAGCCAGACCGATAAAGATTTGCATTGTTAAATTAATCTTTTTCACTTCATGTCCCCCCTGGCTGGTTTGTATATTTTTGCAGTATGCAGCTCTTAATATTCAAATGATGTTATTTATACTACAATCCGAACTATAAAAACCGACAGTTATCTACACATGTATTTCTTTTTTTCTATAAATTCACAAACATTAATGTTGAGCCTGTGAATTTATCTTACATTGCCTTTCTGAAACAAATATCCGGAGGTGAATTGGGATGAAGCTAAATACCCTTCTTTTCCTGCTGATGCTTATCTTTGTACCACTGGCAGGTGAGTTAAATATTCACCCGTTCGATAATACATTTCGTCTCAGCTTCGGTACGCCTGTGTTTTTTTTCTTTCTGTTATCCATACGTCAAATTCCGCCTGCACTCTCGGGTGTGCTTGTCGGGATCGCAGTAGTCGCTTTTCGCATTTCACTCAATCATTATCTCCATCCCGGGTCTTCCTTTGAAGCGTTGGTGACCTTGCATGGACCTACCTTTTTTTATTACATGGTTTATGGCCTGCTCTTTCAGGTCCTTAACATTAATGCCGAGCCTTACCGCGCACTGCGCGTAGGCCTCCTCTCGGTGGGGATTGAGGTTGCCGCAAGTGTGGCGGAACTTAGTGTCCGGCGAAGCATTGACGGCGATTTCTGGGACATCATGAAGATCAGCAAAGTGGCTTTTATGGCCATGATCCGCAGCTTCTTCGTGCTTGGGTTCTATAATATGATTCGATTAAATCAATCTGTTCAGCATGAAGAGGCACAAAGACAGCAGACAGAGCGAATTTTACTTCTGGTGTCGGACCTGTACGAGGAGTCAGTCCAGTTAGGCAAAACTCTATCGCACGCAGAGCAAATTACCCGTGAAAGCTATGGGCTCTACCGTGAACTGCAGCAGGATGAATCTCTGAAAGATAGAGAGCATTACGCCAAACAGGCGCTACGTATTTCCGGACAGGTCCATGAGATTAAAAAAGACAGCCAGCGGATCTTTGCCGGTTTGTCCAAGCTCATTGATTCGGAAAGCGACGTGCATTACATGACTTCACAGGAACTTGGCGAGCTGATCGTCCGAACGAACAGCAAATACGCCCAATCGCTGGGCAAGTCTATCCGTTTCACGCTGAATTTCGATCCTTTGTTGCCCAAACTGCATGTTTATACAGTTCTCACTCTCATTAACAACCTTACATCCAATTCAGTGGAAGCGATGAAGGACAGCGGAAGGATTGACGTTTCCATTCATTTTCTACCGGGACAAGAGGATATAATATCCTTTAGTGTCACCGATAACGGTCCAGGTATTCCTCAGCGTAAACGGGAAATGATCTTCACACCGGGATACACGACCAAGTATGATGAGGGAGGACAACCTTCGACCGGCATGGGTTTATTTTATGTGCGTGAAGTCGCGGAGAGCCTTGATGGAACGCTTGAACTACTACAAAATGAAGATGAGCACACAGATAGATCACAGACCACTTTTAGAGTCATATTGCCTTTACGGAAACTGACGGAGAAAGGAAGATAGCCCGGATGCGTTTTTATATAGTAGATGACGATCAGGGGATTCGTTCTATGCTGGCAGACATTATTGAAGACGAGGGTTTAGGGGAGGTCGTTGGGGAAGCGGAGGACGGTTCCTACGTGAATAGCAGCCTGCTGGAGTTGAACCGAATTGATGTGTTACTGATTGACCTGCTAATGCCGCTTCGTGACGGCATTCAGACCGTGCGTGCACTTGGTGATCAATTTAGCGGAAAAATCATTATGATTTCTCGGATTGAATCCAAAAACATGATCGGTGAGGCATACTCGCTAGGTATTGAATATTATATTGCCAAGCCCTTGAATCGACTGGAAATTATCGCAGTTATCCAAAAGGTGACCGAACGCCTGCGCATGCAACAATCCATTACAGATATCCAGCGCACACTGCAAGGACTGTCGATGTTCACATCGAATAGCCCATCAGCGACACTGGAACCGACCCGAAACATTGTCAGTTCGGGGCAGTTTCTGCTCTCCGAGATGGGAATGATCGGCGAAGCCGGAAGTGTGGATTTACTGGATATGCTGGAATATCTGGAGCAATATGAGGAAGAAACCGGCAATCTATCGCCCTATCTGTTTCCCTCGCTAAAGGATATATTTGCGAATATAGCGTCCAAACGATTAGGAGACTCGGCCTCAGCAATAGAGCTGAGCAAGGAAATCAAGGCATCGGAGCAGCGTGTCCGCCGCGCCATTTTCCAGACATTAAGCCATATAGTATCGCTCGGATTGACCGACTATACCCATCCTAAGTTTGAAAATTATGCATCCAAATTTTTTGATTTTACTGAAATCCGCAAAAAAATGCTGGAGTTGCAAAACAATGTGGAGCCTTCACTGTCCCAAGCCCGCATTAATACGAAAAAGTTCGTGCAGGTGCTCTATATGGAAGCAAAACGACTATTGCATTAAAAAGAAAAGCACCTGCATCTCCCCATGTGGCTATCACACAGAGACGAAACAGGTGCACATTGTCGATGATTTAAATGTCTCTTGTATTAAGATTCTTGTTCTGCTACTCCATAGCTTCCAAGAAACCTACGCCATCGGACAGCAGACGCTTCAAGACATGTAGTTCTTCCGAGCTATAACGATCTAAAAATTGAAATAACTGATGCTGTACCTTAGCATGCAGCCGCTCATGTACAAGAAAGAGCTTTTTCCCTAACGGGGTTAGCCGAAAATAAATTTCTTTCTTGTTGTCATTCAGCTGGGTTCTGCGAATCCAGCCTTCCTTGAGCAGCTTAGTGCTAACTTTCGAAATGGTACCTTTGCTCAGCTCCATTCGTTCCGCTAATGTCGTAACATTAATCGGCTCATGCCTCCCAATACAATCCATAACGTGCACATCCGTCATATTGAGCGAAGTCATTCCGTCAAAGTGCTCGCGGATTTCTTCGAGAAAGGTCATGCTCTCTCTCTGCTGATGCTGCTCCAGCTGGTGATTCATCTTAATAAGCAAATCATAGACATGCTGAACCGATGTCGCCTTCTCCATACGAACAAGTAGTCACTCCTTTGGCATACTCCTCCTTTCATTATAGCCCACATTTGTTTCACAGGAAACAATATGGTCATGATCATACCTTTTTTCTTTATATTAACGTGACAATGCCAGCCTTAATAACACTCGCTATATCCGTTTGTTCCACCGAAATGGCCCAGGCGATATACCCATCGGGACGGATGAAAACCGTATGCACACCTCTCCATCCAACGGGCAATTCTTCGGCTATGGCCTCCACATATGAAATATGTGAAAGGGAGATATGGCGAAACTCATTCGATACCTTAGGATCCTGTGCAAGATGGAGAAGTACAAAGCGGCCTTCATGAAGAAGATCGTAAGCATACGATGTCACTCCGTCAGGCAACTGCAATTCAAAATCCGCAAACCGTTTTCCGTTCAGCGGATGCTGCGGTATATTGCCAGCCGCTGGATAACATACATCCAGTGCACTAATCTGCTCTGCCATAGACCGATTAATTTCCGGATGGCGGAACCATTCCTCGTGTAATTGGCGGTGTGCCAATACAGCAGGCGTAAAATCCAATAAGCGAGTCTGAACCTCGGTATTCCGTAAAAACTGCGTATTAACCGGATAACGTTCGTCATGATAACTATTCAGCAGCGTGTCTGGAGCCCAGCCACGAATCACTCCTGCCAGTTTCCATCCCAGATTCGCCGCCTCTTGCAAGCCAACATTCATTCCCTGTCCACCTGCCGGGAAGTGAATATGCGCAGCATCACCTGCTAGCAGGATTCTCCCTTTTCGATATGTCTGCGCTTGCCGCGTTGCATTCCCGAATCGGGATAACCAGCGAGGATTGGTGACGCCAAGATCTGTACCAAGCAGATCGCGCAGTTCTGTCCGCACTTCTTCCAGCGTCACAGGTACGTCTTTGGGGACATTTATCAGTCGAGGTGTAGTCAAAATAACCCGATAAATATCTGGAGACACAGGGGCAATCATCACCCCACCTCGTTCACTATATTCGGAATGTACGCCATTTTCAGGCGGATTGGCTAACTCTACATCCGCTAATACAGCGGTCAGAGTCGTATCCGTGCCCGGAAAAGCAATCCCGGCTTGTTTTCGCACGATACTCCCGGCCCCATCCGCTCCTACGACATAGGCAGCAGTCATCACCGATACATTGGCTTGTGCTCCAGATGCACATACACTAACCACCTCTACGCCCTGCTCTTGCTCTCGCACAGATACCACTTCCATACCACGGTGAACGACAACTCCCAGCTTGAGCGCATGCTCCTCGATCACTTGCTCTGTAATCACCTGTGGAATAAACAACGTATAATTGGAGGAACTATCAAGCACAGAAAAGTCCAAGCGGGTATTCAGCATTGAAAAGTGACCTGTACGTATAGGTCTGCCGCGCTTCATAAACCGCTCCTTTAATCCACGCATATCAAACATCTCAAGCGTCCGTGGATGTAGCGTAAGCGCACGCGACTGGCGAATAGGCTCCTCTAAACGTTCAATTACACATACGCTTACCCTCGCCAATGCCAACTCAGCAGCTAACCACATCCCAACAGGTCCGCCGCCTACTACAATCACTTCGTAATCCATGTTCACACCCCTTATTTAAAAACTTTATTCCCACCGCCTAATTGTTTCCAAAGAAACAATATACATATACGGAAAGCTCCCCTTAACATTTCCGTATATATTAAACAACATATACAAATGTATTTTATTGTTTCTCTTGAAACAATATTATTGTAATTTAATTGATAACAATTATCAACTACTTTATTAAAATGATTTCTGCCCTTTACTTTAGACCACGCATTTATTTCCATTTCGAAAAATATAATTGTATAATTGCTAAATAAGACTAAGCAAGAAACAAGCTCTCCATAGAAGGGATGATTATACATGTCGGATGCCAACCAATTATTCGCTCAAGCACTGGTTAAATCACTGGTCGGGGAACGTGGACATATTCGAATGGCTCGGGCTTTGCCAGACATTGACGTTGAGCTGGCAGGGAAGAAAAACGCGGAAATGCCCTACAGCATTTATCAACTGCTGAAGCATATGATTTACTGGCAGCAATTTATGCTGGAGCATTTGGAAGGACGGAAGCCCCAGCTTCCAGGCAATGTCATGGAAAGCTGGCCCGAAGAAACTGGACCGCAAAGCGAAGAGGCATGGCAGGCTGTCATTAATGAATTTTTACAGGGCGTAGATCGGGCTGTGCAAATTGCCGAGACCGCGCAGCTGGATGAATTACTGGCTCATTTCCCAGGAGAAACAAAAGCGGGATTGCTGCGGAATATCGCTTCCCACAATTCCTATCATTTGGGTGAAATCGTACTACTGCGCCGGATTTATGGAGCTTGGCCACCCCCAGGAGGCGGCTTCCCTGCTTAAAGGCTACACCACTCCCTTGTCATACGTGTCACACCTCCAAAATTGCACTGGGATTTAGGCACAGCGTGGAGTACACCTGCGTATCCTATGAAGGAACCCACTAGCTCGAATGGAAGCCGTTCATTCATAATAAAAAGTCATCGAAAAAAACGGTCCCCATGATGCAAGCTCAAAGAGAGGTTTCGAGGATATGGTAAGAAACTTATATTTAAATCGTAATATTGCCTGTATGATCGTGATCAGCCTTATTGCTAACATGAGTGGAAGTATGATCCTTCCACTCTTTGCTATTTATGTAGAGCAATTCGGGATATCTACACTTGGCATGAGCATTTTATTTTCTTTGTTTTATGTGGGAAGATTTCTTGGCGGAGGCATGGCAGGACGAATCTATGAAAAGATTGGCGCAAAACGCTTGGGGTTAGGCTTACTCATCGCTGAAATCGCTTGTATGCTCCTGTTTCCGATTGCAACAAGCTTCATCATTCTATCCATACTGAGACTTCTTCAAGGCTTGGTGGCTATAGGGCTAACCGTCTTTGTAAGAGTCACGGTCAATCACATGAGCACCGCAGAGAATCGAGGCACGCTAAATGGATATATTAGCAGCAGTGAAGGTGCCGGTATGATTTTAGGCCCTCTTATAAGTGGAGTCATTGTTTCCTATTTTTCTTTATCCGTACCGTTTTACTTCGTTGCTATTTTTGCATGTATATCCTTTATTGCCGTTTCAAGAATGACTTTCGCTAATTCTCCCTTAAAGCCACAGCAACAGCATCCCCCCCTTCAAAAACCGCAAAGAAGAATCATATTAACAAAACAGTTGCTGCTTTATTCCACCGTTCATCTCCTTGAAATGAGTGCATTTGCTATATTTTTAACATACTTCTCTGTGTATGCAACCTACAAGCTCCATTGGAGTCCAGCAGAAATCAGCTTAGCTTTTACAATCATCGGCATATCTACCTTTGTATCAGCACCCTTTATTGGTAAAATATCTGATATGCTCAAGGATCGCTTGCTGCTATGTATCATCGGTCTATTATTAATCATGATGGAAATTATCTTATTTTTATGGTTCACAGAACCGTGGATCGTATACTTGGGGATGTTCATCGGAGGTATAGGAGGAGCCAGCTATCTGGATTCCTTTTACTCGCAGCTAGGGGATGTTATTCCAGAAGAAAATAGAAGCTCATTTATCGGCAACGTCGTATCTTTGTCCGAATTGGGGGCCATTGTGTCTCCAATCATTGCAGGCGCGCTCATGGACTGTTTTAGCATCAATACTCCCTTTTATTACAATATGATTTTGGTATTGATTGCGATTGTTATTCAATATACCATTCGATTAAAATCGAAATCCGTAAGAAAAAGGCCAATTGCATAAGCAAATGGCCTCCTTTGTGTGTTCATCACAGTTCCAACTCGACTGCAACGCCGAAATGATCGGATACAACCGGTCCTGTTTTCCCATTCAGTACAACTGCTGAGGATTGAACCTGTGCTGCCTTACTGGAGAAAATATAGTCAATACGAAGCGGCTCCGCATTACTTTCCCAGCCAGCAATAGCTTTGATAACTGTGTGTCCTGCATCACGTACTGCAGCGTTCGAATAGGTGTCTGACCAACCGGATTGCATTACATAGTCGTATCCCTCTCCGCGCACTTCAGCCGCGTTGTTGAAATCCCCCATCACAAATACAGGAGCCGGAGCTAAAGGATCGAGCACTTCGGTTGTACGATCCCATAGTCCACGGAAGGATTCCTCATCATTCCACCAGTTATAATGCCCACTGACAAACCAGGCCTGTACTCCGTCCACCACAGTCTGAATGCCTACAATTTTACGCGAGCGGTAGTTGTCATAATCCTGCATTGAGGAAATATATTCGTTCACCGTCGCTGTAATCGGTGTTTTGGACAGAATCGCCAAACCCTCGTCATATTTGGCAAAACCAATATGCGCGGGAGCCCACGTCCAGTGATAAGCATCGGACAATAGACCGTTCAGCACATAAGCATAGTTATCGCGTTTAATGACAACTTCAGGATCTGCACTATAGTACGCGCCCAAATCGTCCGGTGTCAACGGAGTCTCTTCTAGGGACTGGTTGACTTCCTGCAAAGCAATGACATCAAACTGCTGTTCATCAATAAAAGCAGCCAATTGCTTCAGCTTATCGTGTTGGTTTTCTTCCATCCAAGCATGTGCATTTAAGGTTAATAATTTCAAGCTAATCACCTATTGAGTATGTCTTGTATATCTGATTTAAGCACATCGGCCTTTGGTCCGTAAACCGCCTGTACCCCATTATCTACTTTAATTAAGCCCAAGGCGCCTAACGCTTTCCACGTCTTTTCATCCCCGACGGCTTCTGTATCCTTCACCGTTACACGCAGTCGGGTCATGCAAGCATCCACCTCGACAATGTTCTGCTCACCCCCAAGTGTCTTGATGATATTCGCAGCCAATTGATTATTAGTTGAAACCGCTGCCAAACCATCGGCTTTTGTACTCTCTGCCTCGGAAGTCGCTTGAGGCTCTTCATCTGTATAATTCCCCAGTCTTCCTGGCGTAGCCATTTTGAATTTGCCGATCATAAAATAAGCGATAAAGTAGGTTGCTACCGCAAACACTACACAAGTCAGTACAAAGTTAATGATATCCTGCACCAACCCTGCATTTATAGACAATGGCAAGCGAGTCAGCAGCTCAATCATACCAAACGAATGTAAACGCAAATGTATAATATCAGCCATTCCGAAAGCAATACCGGTAAGAATAGCATAAACCACATACAATACAGGCGCCACGAACATAAACATGAATTCCAGCGGCTCCGTCACCCCTGTTAAAAAAACGGCTGCTGCTGCAGAGAAAATCATCGACTTGTACTTGCCGCGTTTATCTTTGTCTACACGGCGATACATTGCTACTGCCAGCCCCATAAGGATGCCCGCTCCGCCGATCATTTGTCCTACCTTGAAACGGGCAGGCGTCACGCCTCCCAGCAAGCTGTTGTAGGCTGCCGGATCGGTACCACGAAGCGCACTGAGATCACTAGCCCAAGCCAGCCACAGCGGGTCTTGCCCAGCAACAACACTTCCTGCTCCAGAACCCGTGAGTACCGTGTAAACGCCACCAAGTTGAGTATAGTTAATAGGAACGGTCAGCATATGATGAAGACCAAAAGGAATCAACAGTCTTTCCAGTGTACCATAGACAAATGGCGCTATAAAAGGAGCCGATTCTCCCGAAGTCGCCAACCAAACGCCAAATTGGTTAATCCCGCCTTGGACAAATGGCCAGACAGCAGACATGATCAAACTCACGATCACAGACCAGAGAATCACGACAAACGGAACAAAGCGCTTACCGTTAAAAAAAGCTAGAGCATCGGGGAGCTTGCGATAATTATAGTATTTATTAAACACCACGGCCCCGACAAAGCCGGAGATGATACCGACAAACACACCCATATTGAGTGCAGGAGCCCCCAAAATAGAGGTGAAATAACCACTGACCGGAATCGATGCACCGAAAAGAGTATGAGTGGTTGCTCCTTCCTGGGTTAGCATCTTCGAGGATACGCCCAAAATCGTTCCTGTTGATATATTGATGAGAACAAAAGCAATTAAGGCCGCAAAAGCTCCGCCCGCCCGTTCCTTAGCCCAGGAACCACCAATCGCCACGGCAAACAGGATGTGTAAGTTGTTGATAATACCCCAACCCAGATTCTCCATGACCCCGCCGACAGTCACCCAGAAATGAATATCGCCAGCCAACATCGCCACTACTTTACCAAGTGAAATCATAATCCCGGCTGCTGGCATGACAGCAACAACCACAAGAAGTGCCTTCCCAAGCTTTTGCCAAAAATCAAATGATAGAAGTTTTTTCATGCTCGTTCAGTCTCCATCCCTTATAGTATGTATAGCATGGGTAGTGCTCAATAAGAAAATTATGCAATCGGTTGCACGATTATTATAATGATATCGCTTTCTATTGGCAATACCCTAGTTATAAATATCTTGGTTAATGCTGATAGAAATACTCGAAAAAGCCGCTAATTTGTTGAAATTGGAGCAATATCGTATGATAGAACATAATATTTTCTGCTTGAGATAGCAAAAGGAGACGAAGACGATGGCAGTAACCATCAAAGATGTCGCAAAACGTGCTAAAGTTGCTACTTCCACCGTATCCCGTGTCATTCAAGACAGCCCCAAAATCAGCGAAGCCACCAAGGCACGCGTTCGTAAAGAAATGAAGGCGCTTGGCTATGAACCCAACTATTCCGCTCAAAGCCTGGCTAACCGTGTCACACAGTCAATAGGCATTATTATGCCTGAATCGGACGTGGCGATCTTTCAGAATCCTTTCTTTCCGGAAAGCCTACGCGGGATCAGCGAATGGGTAAACGAGCACAACTATACACTGTCGATTGTCACAGGCAAAACGAGTGATGAATTGCTATCCCGCGTAAAGCTAATGACCCGGACCGGACGCGTTGACGGCTACATTGTCCTGTACTCCAAGCAAAAGGATAGCATCGTGGAGTATCTTCATAAAGAGAAAATTCCCTATACCGTTATCGGCAAGCCTCAGCAGTTTGTCAGTGAAACTACCCATGTAGACAACGATAACTACCAGGCAGCCAAAGATGTGGTCACTTATTTGACGGGGCTGAATCATGAGCGCATTGCTTATGTTGGCGGTGATCAGGAACACATCGTAAATCTTGAAAGACTCCGAGGCTACCAAGACGCACTACGAGAAGCCGGCTTGCCTCTACCGAAGGAATACGTGGTCAGGGAGCCCTTTAATCTAGAGGACATGCGCACGTTATTGCAGGCTACCCCGCCGCCTACTGCGATGATCGTTAGCGACGACCTTGTAGCCATGGCCGTACAGAAAATGCTTGCTCAGTTAGGCGTATCCATGCCAGAGCAGCTGTCCATGGTGAGCTTCAATAACTTGATGCTGGCTGAGCTGATGAATCCCCCACTTACTTCCGTGGATATTGATATCTTCAGCCTTGGTTATCAGGCTGCCAAAAGTCTGATCGAAAAAATTGAAGACCCGAAAGAATTGACCAAGCACATCATTGTTCCCCACCGAATTGTAGAGCGCAAATCAAGCCAGACACTATGAATCTCTAAGAAATGAACAAGAACTGATTTTATGGATATTCATAAAATCAGTTTTTTTGCGTTGACAGGGCAAACGGTTGCACTATATACTGAACTCGCTCATATATTGGTTCCGTTAAAACAACGATCTCATTTTCCGAGAGGGGTACGCAATCATGGTTTACAACCGATTATTTGACGTAGATAGTTGGAAGCTGACAACACACACTCTACATAGCACACACATGCGATTACAGGAAAGCTTAACGTCCATAGGCAACGGTTATATGGGCATGCGCGGCAATTTTGAGGAAACTTATTCAGGGGATCATCATCAGGGGACGTATATCTCCGGTATATGGTTCCCTGACAAAACAAAGGTAGGCTGGTGGAAGAACGGCTATCCTGAATATTTCGGCAAGGTCATCAATGCCATGAATTTCATCGGCATCCGTTTGATTGTAAACCAAGAGGAAGTGGACTTATTTACGGCACAGATCAGCGATTTTGTGCAGGAACTGGACATGAAGCAGGGAATCCTGCGGCGCGCTTGTACTGTGAACGACCAGATTCGTATCACTACAGAGCGTTTTCTGAGCATTACTACACGTGAATTATGCCTGATTGATTATCAGGTCGAAAATATAAGTGATCAGCCTTTAAACATTGAGCTTGTTCCTTATTTGGACGGCAATACGAAGAATGAGGACACAAATTATGACGAGGTATTTTGGCTGGAAGAGGCCCGTGAGGTTCAAGAGCAATTCATCAGCCTGTCCACAACGACGATAGATAATCCCTTCGGTATTCCGCGCTTTACCGTAAACGCTACCATGGGTATTGTAACCGAGGGACAATATGAGCAGACGACGGAAGAGGGCTTTTTGTATGCTGCACGCCACTATCAATACAACGTCTCGCCAGGTGACCGTATCCAACTGCAAAAAATTGTAGCCGTCACCACTTCACGCGATATGGAAAAGGATGCATTGATTCCGCAAGGTGAACGCATCGCTGTAGAAGCTGTGAATAAAGGCTACACCTCTCTTAAGCAAGATCATATCGACGCTTGGGCCAGACGCTGGGACAAGGCAGATGTTGAAATTGAGGGGGATACGGAGGCCCAACAGGGAATACGCTTTAACATTTTCCAGCTATTCTCTACGTACTACGGTGAAGATGCTCGTCTGAATATCGGGCCGAAGGGCTTTACGGGTGAAAAATATGGCGGTGCCACCTATTGGGATACAGAGGCATATGCCGTACCTATGTATCTGGCGCTTGCCGATCCGGAGGTAACGCGAAATCTGCTGCTGTACCGTCATCAACATCTGGAGGGTGCCAAGCATAACGCAACCCAGCAAGGGCTTCGCGGGGCACTGTATCCTATGGTCACTTTTACAGGCGTGGAATGCCATAACGAATGGGAAATTACCTTCGAAGAAATCCATCGTAACGGTGCAATTGCCTATGCCATTTACAATTACACCAATTATACGGGGGACTTGACCTATCTGCATGACTACGGGATCGACGTACTGGTCGAAATTAGCCGTTTCTGGGCCGATCGAGTTCATTTCTCCAAGAGCCGTCAGCAGTATATGATCCACGGGGTTACCGGGCCAAACGAATACGAAAATAACGTTAATAACAACTGGTATACCAATACGCTGGCTGCGTGGGTTCTGAAATATACTTTGTCAGTCTTGCCTCAAATTTCGACTGAGAAATCGCAGCGCCTGGCCGTAACAGCTGATGAGCGTGCACATTGGCAAGATATCATTAACAACATGTACTATCCTTATGATGAAGAGCGGGGCGTCTTCGTACAGCACGATACCTTTATGGATAAAGATTTGCAGCCTGTATCCACTTTGCATCCTAGCAATCTACCACTTAATCAGAAATGGTCTTGGGATAAAATCCTGCGTTCCTGCTTCATTAAGCAAGCGGATGTACTGCAAGGGCTCTATTTCTTTGGAGACCAGTTCACGCTGGAGGAAAAAGCACGCAATTTTGCATTTTACGAGCCAATGACCGTTCATGAATCCAGTCTGTCTCCTTCGATTCATGCCGTGCTGGCCGCTGAACTCAAAATGGAGGATAAGGCAGTCGAAATGTATAAACGGACGGCCCGTCTGGATCTGGATAACTATAATAATGACACCGAAGACGGACTTCATATCACCTCCATGACAGGAAGCTGGCTGGCGATTGTACAGGGATTTGCCGGGATGAGAACCTATAATGAAACACTCAGCTTTTCTCCTTTTCTGCCGAAGGACTGGAACAAATATACGTTTAAAATCAACTATCGCGGCCGCTTGCTAAGTATTCTCGTACAGGAGGGTGAAGTAATCATTACCCTGCTGGACGGAGAACCGCTGACGCTGGAGCTGTATGGACAGCCAACGCATATTACCAGTGGGCAGTCGTTAATGGCGAGCAGTGCTTCATAAATGGACCAGACAGGGGGAAAGCAAATGAAAGCAGTTATTTTTGATCTGGACGGAGTCATTACAGATACCGCCGAATATCATTTTCAGGCATGGGGTAGCTTGGCAGCAGCGCTCAGCATCCCTTTTGATCGGGAATTTAATGAACAGTTAAAAGGAATCAGCCGTACGGAATCGCTCGACAAAATACTGGCACGCGGTAACCTGTCCAATACGTTATCAGAAGAAGGCAAGCAAGAACTGGCTATACAAAAAAACACCGAGTATCAGCGGCTCATCTCAGCCTTGACTCCCTCAGACGTTCTTCCGGGCATTCAAGCGCTTTTGAAGGAGCTGCGTGAAGCCCGAGTTGGCATCGCGCTGGCCTCTGCGAGCAAAAATGCAGCGTTTATACTGGATCGGCTGGAGCTAGCGCACTATTTTGACAGTGTGGTAGATGTTACTGCCATTCGGCATGGAAAACCTGACCCGGAAATTTTCCTCGCCGGAGCTGCGAATCTAGGCGTTCAGCCTGCCGACTGTATCGGCATAGAAGACGCACAGGCAGGCATACAGGCGATCAAGGGTGCCGGGATGTTCGCGGTCGGTGTAGGAACACCTTCGCAAATGCAAGGTGCAGATATCGTGGTAGCCACTACAGCCGAGCTTTCCTTGAGCATGCTGGAGGAACATTTTTACGAGTTCAAAAAATGATCCCATTCTGATTAAGTTCATATAGCCTTATGTATGACTAAAGACGAACACCATTAGGTGTTCGTTTTTGCTTTTGCTGGGAAAAACGATCAATGAATATTTATCACTATTTTACACATATTACATGCATATCATGCTTTAAGCTTTTTGAAGGGGGAAACGTCATTGGCAAGACCACTCGAGGCAAAATTAGATTATCTTGAAAAGACTCTGGGTCATCTTCCTGATGTCGTCTTCAAAAAAATGAATGTAGGCCAAACGGGAATTCATGTCATTATGATCTATCTCTCCGGTATTGCGGATACAAGTATGATTAACGAACAAATCGTCAAGCCGCTCATTTTAACTGGAATCCGTGAAAACCACTCCCCAGTTAATCCTGACAAAATAAAGGAGGAGTTGATACAGCAGACAGCATTTACGATCGATATGACAGAAGGGACAGACCTTGAGACGTGTGTAAGCAAAGTATTATCGGGATATACTTGTCTGCTGATCGAAGGGACTGATGATGTTTTTTTTGCTTCTACAGGCAAATTTCCTTCGCGAAGTGTTGAGGAACCCAGCACCGAAACTTTGGTTAGAGGACCAAGGGAAGGTTTTATTGAGGATTTGGAAAGCAACCTGGCAATGGTTAGAAGGCACATCAAAGATATTAGTTTCAGAATAGACAAAATAACCATAGGAAGGAGATCTTCCCGTAAATTAGCAATCTTGTACATATCGGATATCGCAAATCCGGAGCTAGTTCAAGAAGTTAAGCGAAGAGTCGAAACGATTGATGTGGATGATGCTTCCGATACCGGGGTTATTGAGCAATGGATCGAGGAACATCCATGGTCTCCGTTTCCCCAGATTCAAGCCTCTGAACGCTCGGATAAAGCTATAACGGCCTTAATGTCAGGGAGGGTTGTCATTATGCTAGATGGCACCCCTTTTGTCCTAATTGCTCCCATGACCTTCTGGATGCTGGCTCAATCGCCAGAAGATTATTATGAGCGTTTCCCCTTAGGGACATTTTTCCGCATGCTTCGTTTAATGGCTTTGTTCATTGCAACATTCCTACCTTCGTTGTACGTTGCACTGATTTCTTTCCATCCTGGATTAATCCCGCCTGAGCTGGTCATATCTATCGTTGCCTCAAGGGAGGGAATCCCTTTTCCCGTTTTTGTGGAGGCTTTAATTATGGAATTGGCATTGGAAATATTGCGCGAGGCCAGTCTGCGGCTACCCAAAGGGATAGGACAGGTCATCGGTATTGTAGGCGGTCTTGTTATTGGACAAGCAGCTGTCGAGGCGGCGGTTGTAAGTGCTTTTCTGATTATTGTTGTTGGTCTTACTGCCATTGCGTCCTTTGCAAGCCCGCAGTACAGCGGCAGTATCGGAATTCGGCTTCTTCGTTTTCCCATTATGATGATCGCAGGGGTTTTTGGGCTTTATGGAGTAATTTTAGCCTTTATTTGTTTAGGTGTACACATGGTCCAGATCAAGAGCTTTGGTGTTCCTTACATGTCACCCCTAGCCCCTGTTCGGCTAAGAGATCAACAAGACACCTTGGTTCGGGTTCCTTATAAATATCTCAGAAAACGTCCTATGATGCTAAAAACACAGGACGAAACACACTCTAACAGGAAAAGGAAGTAAAACTATGATTTCTTACGGCCTTCTGTTTCGTCGCACCCTATGGGTACAAAAATGCTTTGCCGCATGGATCGCGTGTACTCTCCTCACCGGTTGTTGGGATAGCAGAGAGATCGATAACTTGAGTATTATTCAAGGCGTCGCCATTGATACGGATCAGCAGGATATGCTGGAACTTACCTACCAGCACTTAATCGCGCAGAAATCCAGAAAAAATATGTATCGCAACGTAACAACCTTCAATAAAGATTCCATCCAGTCTGCTTCCAGGGAACAGGCTAAGCAGGTATCTCGTGCTCCTTTATATAGTTTTATTCGCTTGATTTTGATTAGTGACCAAGCTATACAAAAAAGAAGAATCGATCAGTTGTTAGATACGTTTACTCGCTCCTATAAACCAAGTCGAAAATCACTTGTTATGATCGTAAAAGACAATGCGAAAGATGCGCTCAATAAGATGGGCAAACATCAAGAGATACCTTCTATTGACCTTGAAGCATTGGCTAAAAACAGCAATTTAAATTCAAAAATACCTTATAGAATAACATTAGGGGAAATTTCTACGCATATCTCACAAGGAGCTGACTTCCTCATTCAATGCCTAGAAACCGGTGGAGGCAACCACTTCTCAGGTGCAGCTCTGATCCGCGGCAAAACGAAGAAATTTGCTTATTGGCTGGACGAAGAGGACGTCATCGGAATCAACTGGATGCTGGGAAAAACGAAGGGTTCAATTATTAGAACTGAGAGCTCAAAGTCAAATCAATCTATGGTCTTTGAAGTTGAGGATGTCCATACAAAACTTATTCCCCACCTCAACGGGCAGGACCTCTCATTCACAGTTCGTATTAAAACAGATATCAAACTAAACGAAAGCACGGTTAATTCTGAAGACTTCCTGAAGGAATCATTCATCCAAACCGCCAAACAAGAGGCGCAGGATGAAATCAAACAGACCGTATCCCAATCGCTAAACACACTCCAGAAAGAAATGAGAGCAGATGTAGTCGGTTTTGGCACAAAAGTAAAAGTAAATTATCCCGCTTACTGGGATCGGGTAAAGGAAAATTGGCAAGACACATTCAGTCAAATACCGATCGATGTTAAGGCTAAAGTACAGATAGAGCGAACTGGTGCCTATTCAAAGGAAGAGGGTGAGTAAATGTCTAACATACCTTCCATGAAACAGGAGAAAATATCTACCCTGCAAGCCTTATTCACCGTCACTTCGACTGTGTATGCTGTGGGTATTGTCAGTTTACCAAGAACCATTGCGGAGAAGACGCAAACACCCGACGTGTGGCAGGGACTTTTGCTGGCAACTCTGCTTGGGATCGGCGTCATTTTTATCCACGTTAAATTGTGCCATAGATTTCCAGGGAAGACGTTCTATGAGTTCAATCCTGTGATTGCAGGTAAATTCATCGGCTTTCTGATCAATATCGCATTTATTGTATTTTGCACGATGATCTGCTCTCTTGTATGTAGAATGATGGCGGAATTCCTCAAAGGTCTTGCACTGGAGAGAACCCCGATAAGCATGATTCTCTTGCCGTTTCTTCTGCTGATTGGGTATTTGACCTGGGGCGGTCTCCATGCAATGGTGCGATTGATCGAGTCTTTTTTTCCCTTTAACCTTTATTGTTTTTTTATTGTTGATCATTCTTAATATCAACCATTTTAATCTTGATAATTTGCGCCCTGTTTTTCATAAAGGTTGGCGTCCGATCTTTGAATCACTTAAAGTTATACCTTTCTCTACAATGGGTTTTGAATCGATCCTTATATTAACTAATGTGATGACCCACCCACAAAAAGCATGGAAGGCCGGGTGGATTGGCTACTCGATTGCAATGGGTTTGTATATTTTAATGGTAACGATGGTCATTGGCTGTATGTCAGTAGAAGAAGTTTCCCGATTGCAGTGGCCCGTCGTTTCTTTTGCACAGCAAATTGAATTCCCCGGTGCGTTCCTGGAACGATTTGAAATATTATTTATCATTTTGTGGACGATCAAAATCTTCATGACCGCCTCAAATTATTATTTCTATATTGTTACTGGAATCAGCCAGCTCACCCAGAAGTGGAACAAGTATATCTGTTATCTCCCGTTAATTATATTATTTTGCCTGAGCATGTATCCCCAAAATTTTATTGAAATAGGCAACTTCGATAAAATAATAGGTTATGTTGGAATTGTTGTATGTGCAGCAGTACCTTCGGTGCTTCTTGTCATCTCTATGGTCTTCCATCGAACAGAAAAAACGGATGGAAAACAGTAAAGGGTATCTCCTCGCTCTTGCCAATGACTCCCCCCTTATGCTATAGCGTAAGGGGTTTTACTTTTTAGCCAGCGGTTATTCCTCGAAATTTTCCAACTCCCCCTCCACTCAATTACATTCGTGAACTGATATAATGGAAGAGTTAAGCTACTTCCAGATCAACTATTCTCTCTTAGGAGACTATTGCATATGAAACCAACCTATCTTATGGATGATATACAGTGGCAGCAGCTCATTCAAAACGTGGCTGACCATTTTAATGATGTGACAATCAAACGAGGTTTTCAGTACTTTAAGCAGGGAAAGGTAAAAGAATTCGCAATGCCTGATGCTGACCATATTGCGGCTGTCGTGGATGGGAATGAGCTCTACGAAGTGGATCTCCACTTGAGTGCTTTTGCTGCTAGCAGATGTACATGCCCTGTTCGCATCAACTGCAAGCATATGATCGCCGTATTGCTGAATTACGCGAATGAACAGGAACGTTCCGTTCATGCATTAGTGAACGCTCATTCGGCGGGATTCACTCGGCTGGCTGCAAAAGCAGACACCCGTACCCCAACTGCTTTCCGGTCGAACCTTTCGCTGGAGCACAAGGAAACAACACGAGATGCTCTCAGTAAAACAGCAAGCAACATACCGGACATGCCCGTTTCCGAATGGCATGATCTGTTTGATCAGTGTATCGCCCTTAATCATGTACACACCCAAAATTCTCAATATGTCCAAAGTGCTTTAGCTTCGATCTATGCCGTAAAGCCGCAGCTCTCATCTGGCATGCAGCAGCTATATGGATTGCATGCTCATCTGCGTGTGTTGGAAAAGCTGGTGCCTCAGACCCCCGTGACGGGTTACCCTACTCATACCTATATGGGATACTACACACAAATTGCCGCAGATGAGCTTAAAGAAGCGATTGAGCGTGATTTTGAAAGTCCACTGGAGCTGACTGATGAACCGATGCATGAGGCCCGTATGGCAGAAACTTTAGCTTATTTGCGCCGAAGAATGCTGACAGAGTCGCGGAACGGTACTTATTTTTCAGACGCGTATTATCAGTTTTGGCTGTACTGGGTGCATCCTGCAAGGCAGGACTCCAATATATATACGGAGGAATTACAGCATTTACATGCAGCTGAGGAGGAGCATAGTGCACGGTTGGCACGGCTTCCGTGGATGCTGGCTCAGAGCTGGATGTATGTTTACCAAGCGCAGGATCATAAAGCCTGGGAACTGCTACAGGAGGCGGAACGGGCTTTTCCACTAAAAATCTCCTCCAGCCAATTGCTGTTGTTCCTACATGCGTTGCGACAGGCCGAAGATTGGGTACGTCTCAAAAACGGACTGCGACATATCGGCCCCCTCCTTCACAGTCATCGGGATGATCATTTACAGGATTATATGCATGATTGGAAGCTGGTTTTGCAGCACCTTCCAGAAGCAGAGGAGGACATGTGGGACACGCTGAAGGGTATGCTTCCATTTGCGGGTGGAATGTATGAAGAGGCTCTACTTGCTCATGAAAAATGGCGGCAATGGATCGACTATCAGCTAAGCATACGCAGTGAACCTTTAAGTTTTCGGGTGAGCGTGCTGCAACCTATTGAAAAGAACGCGCCTGAGTTGTTGCTGCCCTTTTACCATCAAGCGGTAGAACGTTATGTGCTGGAAAAAAACAGATCTAGCTATAAAGCAGCGGTTAAGCTGTTAAAACGATTGTTCAAGCTGTACAAGAAAATGAAGCAAGAAACACGCTGGGGGCTGTTCTTCACGACCTTTACCAGCCGTCACAGCCGCCTGCGGGCGCTGCAGGAGGAATTGCGGAAAGGGAAATTGTTATCATGAGCCAATATACCGAAACGATTACGGTGCATATTCAATTAACTACCTATGGGGACGCGCTGATCTATGGCGATTCCTCCATGAACTATAGCATTTCCGGTCAAATGTTGAAGCAGCGTTTGTTTGCTTGGCATGAGGCTTCATTTTATGGCACCGAGCTGGAGATTCAGCATGTTCAAGACACGGATATTATCGTGCTGCCCTCGGAGCAAGTAATTCCTTTTCTGGCAGAGCAGGAGCTTCTACAGCATATCGAATGGATCTGGGACGAGGCCAATGCCCCGTGGCTTCGGCTGATCCCTCTATTGGCTCACTGTATTGAAACGAAAGCCTATGTGCCCAACTTCACGTCATTCCAAGCAGGGAAGCTGCAATGGAAGTGGGATGCAGAAGCATTGGAAAACATCCAACCGGCAGAGCTTGCTTTGCTGGACAACCTGGATGAAAACGAGCGCGAAGGGCTGGTAGCGGCGTTCTCGGCCGCTGTTTTTCAGCGCTGGTACGGCACTGAAGCGGAAGCCGCTGATTTGCGAAGAGAGTATCCGGTTCTCTTCGCCCCCAATCGACAGGCTGCGGCGGGCCTGGATGCCCAAGTCTGGCTTATCGCCATTGGATGGAAGGCCGATACCGCGCCATTTCGCCCGCTTCTACAACTGCTGGAGCCAGAGCTGGAGGACGACGAGCCATCTTGGAAGCTCAAGCTTGTGTTGCAGGACAAGCAGGACCCAGCCTTGCTGGTGCCTGTACAGCTCGCCGATGATGGATATGCATCCGGCTCATGGCCCGATGCGTGGACGGTGCATGTGCGTGAGCGCTCAGGCGGATGGCTGGAACGCTTGACCGCTATTTTGCCCGCAGGGCAGCGTGCCGGAAGCCGCGATGGCATACTGAGTCGCCCGCTCTCCGACGAAGCAGCGTGGCAATTCCTGACGACCGACAGCCAACGTCTGCTGGAAAGTGGTTGGCAGGTGCTGCTGCCGGCTTGGTGGGAGGCAGCCACCCGCAAGAAGCCAAAGCTGCGGGCCAAGGTTCGCCCCGGCGAGGGAGCGGGAGAGCGCTCGAAGGGCAGCTCGCTGTTCGGACTGGACTCGATTGTCCAGTTCGATTGGCGTGTGGCCATCGGCGATGCCGATCTGAGCGAGTCGGAATTCGCCGAGCTCGTGGCTCGCAACGAGCGCTTGGTGCGCTTCCGCGGGCAATGGATCGCGCTCGACCCTGCGCTGCTGGCGCAAATCCGCCGCGCCATGGACGGAATCGACAGCGCTCAGGGATTGTCCTTTCAGGACATTCTGCAGCTGCATCTGCTTGGCAACACCGACGAGCCTGAAGGCGATGCCTCAGGCGAGCAGCCGGAGGACCCGGCACGCTTCCGACTGGAAGTAGAGCTGAACGCTCATCTACTGAAGCTGATCAGCCAGCTCGGACGGCAATCGGAATGGCCCGCTCTGGACGTGCCGGATGGACTGCAAGCCGAGCTGCGGACATATCAGCGGGACGGATACGCATGGCTTGCCTTTTTACGGCGCTTCGGATTGGGCGCCTGTCTGGCCGATGATATGGGGCTCGGCAAAACGGTGCAGTTTATTACTTATTTACTGCACCTACAGGAAATTGCCGCTGAGACGGGTGTACGCTCCAGTTCGTTGCTGATTTGCCCGACTTCGGTGCTGGGCAACTGGCAGAAAGAGCTCAGCCGCTTCGCTCCTTCATTAAGAGTCATGCTGCACTATGGAAGCAAGCGGGAACAAGGAGACTTGTTCCGCGAAAAAGTCGAGCAGGCCGATGTCATCCTGACCTCCTTCGCTACAGCAACTCTGGATCAAGAGCTGCTGCAAAGCATGACTTGGGATTCGATCTGTCTGGATGAAGCGCAAAACATTAAAAATGCGCAAACCAAGCAATCCACAGCTGTGCGCAGTTTCCCTGCACGTCATCGTATCGCGTTGACAGGAACACCTATTGAAAATCGGTTGTCCGAACTATGGTCCATTTATGATTTTATCAATCCAGGTTATCTGGGCAGCTCACGCGCCTTTAGCAATCGCTTTATGAATGCTATTGAAAAAGAACATAATGAGCACCGCACGATGGATTTGCAGAAGCTGGTTCAGCCCTTCATGCTGCGGCGCAAAAAGAAGGACCCTGCGATTCAACTTGATTTGCCTGACAAGAACGAGATGAAAACATACATTCACCTTACCTCCGAGCAGGGTGCGCTCTATGATCAGATTGTTAAAGAACTGATGGAACGGATGCAGAAGCTGGAGGGGATCGAGCGCAAAGGAGCTATTTTGTCAGCTCTGACCCAGTTGAAGCAGCTTTGTGACCACCCTGCTCTTTTAACCAAGGGGGCGCTTCTGGATGCAGCAGCTTCTGGTTATAGTCAGCCCGATCTTGAAGCAGTCATTAGCCGTTCATCCAAACTGGAGCGCATATTGGCTATGGTCAAGGAGCTGCGGGAAGAGGGCGAGCGCTGCCTTATTTTTACGCAGTATATTGGTATGGGTCAGATGCTCCAGCAGGTACTCGCTCAGGAGCTCCAAGAACCTGTGCTCTATCTGAATGGCAGTACATCCAAATCTGCACGTGACCGAATGATTGACCAATTCCAATCGCATACGCTCTCTCCTGACGAGCAGCCGTCCGTGTTTATTTTATCGCTCAAAGCCGGGGGGGTGGGTCTCAACCTGACAGCTGCCAACCACGTCTTTCACTTTGATCGCTGGTGGAATCCAGCTGTTGAAAATCAGGCTACAGACCGAGCCTACCGAATGGGACAAACCAAGGATGTACAGGTTCACAAATTTATCTCGTTGGGTACGCTAGAGGAACGCATTGACGAGATGCTGGAGAGCAAGCAGCAGCTCAGCGACCAAATTATCACCAGCACCGAGGGCTGGATTACTGAGCTGTCTACAGACGCGTTAAAAGACCTCTTTACGCTACGGCGTGAGTGGGCATAATATGTCCCAAGTTCAATATATGCCTATTTTTAGGAAGCCGTAGTTTATAGCACGGTCCAAAGCTCCTTTGTGTGCATTTACTATCTCATCACAACAAAGGAGTTGATTTGAAGTGGCCATTCGTCCTCCACAAACGCTGAAATCTACGGGCAGAAAGGTTCCTGTTACGAGATATCGCAATGTGAGTCCAACACAAACCCTTCGTAGATTTACAGTTATCTGGGCTAACAATGATGGTGTACCTTTTAACACGTCTGGATTTTTTGCAACACTCCGGCGTTTAGATGGAACCTTTGTTCAAGCTGCAGGCTTCGACCGCTTTGGTACTGCCCGATTCAACAGAGTCCGCACACCTACGAACCAGCCTTATATTCTGCGTACTTTTAGAGATGATGGAGTATTATTCCGCGTTAGATCCGTACCTGCTGGCGTATCCTCATTTGTCGTAATCGGTTAAGTTCGTACCGAACGCAGCTAGACCTAGTTAACAAAAAGAGCAGTCAGGAACAGAGCGTATCTGTCCTGACTGTTTTTTTCAAACTACCTATATCTGAACTCCAACGAATTGCTGAGGAAAAGTACTATTGACAGTGAATGACGTTATGAAAATCAGCTCCATAGACAGAAGCTCTCTTGCGTCGGACCCGGTCAGTTTCAAGGCTGGAATAGGCCTAGCGGATCGGGGACTTGGAAAGCATTTAGCTCTTGAGCTTTTAAAAAGAGGCGCAAAAGTCTATACCGGAGCAATAAATCCGGATTCTGTAGTAGCTGCAACAAAGGTTGCGAAAAATGTAAGAAGCCTGAGAAACAACCTGCTTTCAAAAGATCGTTTCTCAAGCTTTTATCTTTCTGTGAACAATGGACTGACGTACTCGGATGCCTGACCAGATGTTGTCCTTTTCGTCAGTGATATGAATAAAACTGGCAGAATGCTTTTCTCGCTGAACAGACAGCGGGCTTATACTGTCGAATTGTCAGAAGCGTCACGTACATATAAAGCTCTTTAGTAGTTCCGATCTCATGATGATGATTTTCTGGAAGGGCGGAGTGGAACGAATTAAATACCTGACTAAGTCAGATAAAATAATTGACTTTGTCAGATATCTCCATTATCATAATATTCCAAATAGTAATTTCAGGAGGTATCTTTATGAATTCAACTTACACGTCAATAGTTCATTCCATTCGAAAATTCAATCGTTTTTATACAAATGTTCTTGGACTGTTAGAGCAGTATTTGCTGGATAGTGAATTTTCTCTATCTGAAGCTCGTGTATTATACGAACTGAATAATATCGAGAATTGTACGTCGAAAAAGTTAATCGAAGCCCTAAGAATGGATTCAGGCTATTTAAGTAGGATGATGAAACGATTTGAGGCGTTTAACCTGACTTACAAAGTGCGGTCTGCTGAGGATGGGCGATTATATTTTCTCTATCTCACCGATAAAGGACGGGAGACGCTTGCCAGACTGGACGCGCTTTCCGACCAACAAATTTCCCAAATGGTTGACAAACTGCAAGTACATAACCAAAAAAAGCTTGTGGAGGGCATGGAGATGATCGAAAGTGCTCTCACTGACAACCCTGTTTCCACAGAAGAAAAAATTAGCATACGTTCAGAGATTAGAGCTGGAGATATTGGTTATCTGATTTACCTGCACGGCTGGATATATGCCAAAGAATGCGGATACAATCATGTATTTGAAGGCTATGTCTGCAAAACCTTTTATGAGTTCTTGGAGAACTATAGTCCGGAAAAAGACAGGATATGGCTTGCTGAAGCAAACGGAATAATAATTGGCGCTATTGCGATTATCGGCCATACATCAGAAAAAGCTCAATTGAGATGGTTTATTTTACATCCTGACTTTAGAGGAATGGGGCTTGGGAAAAGGCTGCTGAGTCAAGCGACACAGTATTGCAGGGAAAAAGGTTATCGGCAAGTTTATCTGGAAACAACGGAAGACCAAAAACATGCGATTCATATGTATACACAAGCAGGTTTCAGATTTAAGAAGGAATACCGCAGCAGTGCATGGGGCGTTGACCATGTTGAGCTTACATATGAGTGGAATTTGTCATAATCATTTGCGAGAGCTTAAAATAAAAACACCGCTTTGTGGTCATACCCCTGTCAAGTAGACAGGACTAAAAAGACACTTTTAAGCAGCCGTTTCTCGGTATTCAACCGGGGAACGGTTGTTTAATTTTTTCTGGAATCTACTTTGGTTATAAAATGAGATATATTCACATACCTGTTGTTCTGCCTCAGCAAAGGTTTCGGGTTTGCTTAAATAAATCTTTTCTGTTTTCAGGTGAGAAAAGAAGGACTCTATGCAGGCATTGTCTAGACAGTTTCCTCTCCTGGAATGGCTTCCAAGGATTCCGAGCTTTTAAGCTTGCGGTTAAACGGTTTCGAGGTATACTGAAAACCCTGGTCTGAATGGAGAATAACCCCCTCTATATTTACGTCCTTACTTAGTGCATCTAGTGTTTCGTTAACGAGGGCAAGATCGTTTCGCTGTGAAAGACGCCAAGCGACGATTCCATTGTTAAATAGATCCGGATAACCGACTGAATTCCCCATTTTCTCATGAGTCGGTATACCTTTTTGTGGTTGACCAAGAAGCCTTCCTTACGTAAGGCAACTGCATACGCAGATAACCAAAATAGGGATGAAGACGGTGGATGGACAACATATGAGATTCCAGAAGTTCTTCCTTTTCTTTACGCTATTGTGAGCGAAGAACTTGGTTCAGGTGAGTAATTCTTTTAAAGTTGAAATCCATCGTTTTACTTCTAAGCGCTCTTCACCTCGAAGACAAGCAACGCCATAAATCACTTCTTCAGTGTAGCTTAAAGGAACAAACGAGATCTCGTTATCCTCAACAACCACAAAGTTCGGCAGAACCGAAACACCAAGATCACTTTTTATCATGGTGTGTATTGTATTTATGGTATCTCCATAGGTAAAACTTGACTCAGGACAATTCTCAATAATTTTCCTGTGCATGCTTTTTAGTGTTGGAGGGGATTGGTGCTCGTTAAATAAAATGATCGATTTATGATTTAATTGTTCGAAGGTTAGTTCACGTTCATTCGCAAGAGGATGATTTTGGGGCAAAACACAAACATACGAGCCTTTAAGAACGGGGTAAAAGCAAAAATCAATGTCCTTTCCTAAATTATCTTCTGTAGTAAATATAATATCAAACTTTTGGTTTAATAAGTCATCTTTTTCTCTAGTCAAATTGGATTTTTTTAACTGAATTTGAATCTGTGGATATTTTTCCTTAAATCGCTTAATAATATCCGGCAAAACTTTCTTCTCAAAAACAGTCTCCGTGTAGCCAATGATTAAGGTACTATCATATTTTTCCGAAAGTCGTTTTGCTTTCTTTATGGATTGGTCTAATCTAAATAGAAGCCCTTCAATATCTTCATAAAAACTATTGCCGGCTACAGTCAAATTGACAGTTCTTTTGTTCCGAACGACTAAAACGATTCCCAATTCATTTTCTAAGCTTTTGATGTTGTGACTCACAGCAGGTTGTGTCAAATTTAATTTATTCGCAGTTGTTGAAAAGTTAAGTGTCTCAGCAAGAGAAACAAAGCATTTTAGTTGTTGAATATTCATTTGAAACACCCTTTTAGTAATAAATGTTTTTTATAAATCATAACATAAGGTAATTACACACTTGCGTCAACCTATGATATTCTTTCCTTGTGAAAATTATCACTAGAGAAGAAGGTATCAAAATGCGTTATATTATTACAGGAGT
Source organism: Paenibacillus polymyxa M1 (assembly GCF_000237325.1). Taxonomy (NCBI): domain Bacteria; kingdom Bacillati; phylum Bacillota; class Bacilli; order Caryophanales; family Paenibacillaceae; genus Paenibacillus; species Paenibacillus polymyxa. The sequence continues at coordinate 339,547 of NC_017542.1, read as the reverse complement.
AGATGGTCAATTAGCAAGTCGCGTAGCAGAAACTGTTCTTGAAGAAGTAGATGGTCATAATCTAACTTTCACTTGCATGAAAAAAGATAGAATTCCCAAAGCTAGGGTTCAACGTTGGGAAAATGCAGGAGTAAAAATCTTTGAAATCAATTATGATGACATTCCATCAATGGAACGAGCATTCAAAAATGGTGATCGTATCTATATTGTCTCGGGTCTTGAAGTAGGCAAAAGAGTACAACAACACAAAAATGCGATTGATACGGCAATTAAAGCAGGAATCTCTCACATCACATATAGTTCTTTTATTGGTGCAACGGATCCAAAATATGCTCACGTTTTTGTAACTCCAGACCATACAGCGACTGAAAATTACTTAAAGTCAACAGGTATTGCCTATAATGCAATGAGAAATAATTTATATTTAGAGAACTATCTGACCATGTATCCTATGTTAGCACTAATGTCTGATAATAAATGGTTAAGCACTGCTGGTGAAGGCCGAGCCACTTTAGTTCACAAAGATGACTGTGCAAGAGCCGCAGCCGCAGCTCTCCTTGGAAAAGGCGAAGACAACAAGGCTTATAACATTGTAGGGTCAGAGTCTGTTTCTGTAAGAGATCTTTGTAACCTAATTAAAGAAATTTCTTGTAAAGATCTTGAGTACATTCCTGTCAATCCAGAGCAATATTATGAATACCTGAAAAAGTTACACATTCCCAAAGAAATTACGGGAGATTTCTCTCAATCACCTGTTCCATTCTGTGGCGAAGATCTCATGACAACTGATGCTAGCATTCAAGAAGGTCTTTTAAACGTTGAATCTAATGCAATTGAATTATTGACTGGACAAAAACCAAAGACAGCTAAAGATATTGTCGAAAAATATAAATATATTTGGGAAGAAAATATCCAAAACTGGCGAGACATGAAATAAAATCTTTAAACACCATCTACACCGTCCCCAGGTATGAGCCCGCACAATGCGGGCTCAATATTTTTATTTTTGAATAAGACATACGGTTGTCATATTGAGAATGGTACATATAAAGGAGTGAGTATCACCCATATCATGTAAAGGAGCGATTAGATGTCTAGCTACGAATATGCTTCCAAATCAGAGTTAAAAGAAGCCATTCATACCTCCTACTTACGGTTTGACAGTGAGTTCCAAGAGATCGACGAAAGCCACAAGGATACTCGAATCGACGAAGTCGATAAAACACCCGCAGAGATGATTGCCTACCAGCTCGGATGGCTTCATCTTGTCATGAGTTGGGACAGAGACGAACAGGAGGGAAAAACCGTCATCATGCCCGCCCCGAATTATAAGTGGAATAGACTAGGCGAACTATACCAATCATTCTACAAGACCTATTCCGACCACTCTCTATATGAATTACGAAATATGCTCAAGCTGGCTGAGCAAACGTGGCTGAATTGGGTGGACACACTCAGTCATGAAGAACTCTTCACCCAGGGCGTTCACAAGTGGACAGGCACTAATCCGAACTGGCCTATGGCGAGATGGATTCACATCAACTCTGTAGCACCGTTTAAAACATTCAGAGCCAAGATACGGAAATGGAAGAAATACAACGCGCAACAGTGATGAAAAAAAGTGTGCATTGTGCTACAATACTTTAGTTGTATCGGGATACATTTAGGGAAGGGTAAGTGAAACGCCATGCTTATTATTGGTATTGCCGGCGGTACAGGTTCCGGTAAATCGACGGTCGCACGCGCTGTCGTTGAGCGTCTGGGATCTAATAAAGTGACTTTCATATCTCAGGATAACTACTATAAAGACCATTCACATCTGAGTTATGACGAACGTGCTTTGGTCAACTATGATCATCCGTTTGCCTTTGACAACGACTTGCTGATTGAGCATCTCCAATGTCTAAAAAAAGGACAAGCAACTCAAGCGCCCGTGTATGACTTTACGGTTCATGCCCGCTCCACGGACGAGACGGTAGAGCTTTTACCAAATCATATCGTTATGTTGGAAGGTCTGCACGTACTGTCAGACGAAAAACTCCGCAGCCTGCTTGATATTAAGGTATTTGTGGATACGGATCCTGATGTGCGCATTCTTCGTCGGGTTCTTCGCGATATTGAGGAACGCGGTCGCACCATCCATTCGATCCATGATCACTATTTGACGACGGTTAAGCCAATGCACGAGGCATTTATTGAGCCTTCCAAGAAATACGCCGACCTGATCCTTCCTGAGGGAGGACATAACGAGGTCGGTATTCAACTGCTGTCTATTTTGACTGAAAAATATTTGGCAGGAGATCGGACATGGGGTACTGTATAAAGTAATCCCGGTTGTTCAGGCTGTCGAGATTTTCTCGGCAGCCTTTTTTGTCTTTTATATGCCATTTGAACTAAATTATCTTTGGAATCACCCTGTCGTTTATGTTAGCATGTAAAGATTAATGCATTCGTTTTTAGTTAAAGTTGGAAGCGTTATCAACTGTGTCCGGCAGGTGATTAGGCCCTCGCCTTAATGGCGTCTTTTTTGAATAGATATAATTATGGAGAGTGCTGTCATGAATGAGCTATGCAACATTTTGATTGTAGATGATGAGATATTGGTACGGCAAGGGATCAAGCATCATTTGTCGTGGGAACAATACGGATTTCGAATTGTAGGTGAGGCCTCCAACGGGAAAGAGGCGCTGGAGCTGATTGAAGCCTTACGTCCTCATATTATCATAACGGATATCGTGATGCCGATCATGGACGGCGAGGAGCTGACACGCATAGTCAGACAGAACTATCCAGATATCGAGGTCATTGTGCTCAGCAGCTACGGCGAGTTTAATTACGTACGCTCCACCTTTCAGCAAGGTGTGGCTGACTATATTTTGAAGCCCAAGTTGGACACAGATGAGCTGCTTCAAGTGCTTCAGCGAACGGCCCGCAAAATCCCATCCATTCAGTATCAGGAAGATGCCGGGAATAATCGAATTACGATAGATCATGTGATCGAAAAATTGACTTCCGGCTATAGCATAGATTATGACGCTGAACTGCTGAAGCAAGCATTTCCTTATCCCCGTTTTGCGCTCATAGGTATAGAACAGTCGGTACAGCAAGATAAGGGGCGCTCTACTACTACCTCTGCTTCGGACCTATTTTCCAAGCTTACAGATCGGTTAGCCTCTGCCTGTGAACACATGGTTCTGCGACAACTGCCATCTGATGTCTATACAGCTGTTTTTTTAGCCAATTTGGAGCCACGGGAATTAGACGCCTGGATGGCTGCGGTTAGGGAAGTTGCTCAAGAGACGAAGCAGGTCGAGCCACAGACAGGCTGGGCGGTCAGCCATCTATTTGATGATTTTAACCAGATTAGCAATGTCTATCAGGATGAGCTTCCCAAATTACTGAGTTACCGCTTTTATTTCCCAGAGACAGCGCTACTGATGGAAGATGAACTCCCTCAGCCTGTTCAGGTGAATAGTTCGTTTAACCTAAAACAGTTTACGGAAGAGATGAAGCGTGAGCATTTTGATACGGCTTTTCAGGATTTGAGGTCCTATGTAGCCGCCATGTCCGGCAACTATACCTCTACCGCTTTTGAATTCAAATCGCTGCTCGGAAATATCGTGTTCAACATTACAATTTTGCTCGGGAATCAGGGGTATGATATGAAGGAGCTGGATGCGGCGAAATATTCGTATTTCAAAACAATTAATGATGCTCCTCATGTACATGAAGCCGTGCGGTTGCTGGAGACTTTTTTGGAGGAAGCGAACCGACAGATCCTGGCCAAAACACAGCAAGGAAGTAGTGCAAGCATGAAAAAACTGCTGGAGTATATTGAGGAACATCATGCTGAAACACTCAATTTGACGACCCTTGGGCAATATTTTCATTTTAACCCCTCTTATTTGTCCAGTTATTTTACGGCACACCATACAGAGGGATTTAGCGAGTATCTGAACAAAATCCGGGTTGAGAAGGCTGCTGAATTACTGCGATCGGGGACGCTGCCCATTTCAGATATTAGTAGTACAGTAGGTTATTCGGACCCCAGCTATTTTACTAAAGTGTTCAAAAAAGTGAAGGGCTACTCACCCAGCCAGTACCGCCGGGAGCATCTCCATTAGAGAGCAAGCGCATATCTGCCAGCAGAAAAGAGATTAAATATGAAAAGATATATCCACAAGATCAAATATCAAGGTCTGTTCTTCAAAATCTTTATTGTTATGGTGATCAGCATCACTGCGGTGTCCTTGCTGACCTCTTTGGTGACGATTCGAATGTCTGAACGACTATTCGCTGAGACATTCAGTATTACGAATGCCAAGGTGCTTAGCCAGATTCAATCCAGCTTTGAATCCTTCAATGACTCTATCGTGAATGCTGTAACCCATGCTTCGGAAAATGGAACCGTCAAAAACTATTTGACTGGCGGCCAATCTGACTCGATTAACTCGGCAAGGATTTACTTTGGTATGGCACAGCAAATGAAGCAAATTAAATCGAACGTCGATGCTTATGATGTCGGTGTCGCTGTAACAGGGATGAACGGTCGGAGCTTTTACTCCGACTCGTCCTATTGGCCTGTAACTGCGGAACAGCTTAAGAGCAGTTCCATTACAGCCCGAAGCGTGGCACGGCCAGCACAGCTTATGTATCAAATGGATACGGAGTTGTTTCATCAACAAATGAATAGCACCGCACAAAAGCCAACCCCCTATATTATCGCCTCCAAAGTATTTATGGAGCGAACGAGCGGCACCATGTACGGTATGATCTACATCGCTATCCGAGAGCCGGAATTTCGGCGTTTTTATAACAATTTCACGAGTAACGGTAATGATGTGCTTATTATGGACAAATCAGGACTGATTGTATCAAGCAACCGCCAGGACCTGATCGGACAACGCTCCAGTGAACTGCTGGGCTATGCCACCAAAATCAATGAACAGGGACTGAACTATATTAATGCGGATGTGATGAATAAGGAGAGTATCGTCCTTTCCAACTATATTCCTTCATTTGATTTTTATCTGGTGAACATGATCGATAGACAAACGGCGGTTGGGCAAATTATTGACGTTAAATCTGTAGTATGGATCTGCATCGCCATTGTACTGATTGCTTTGGTGATTGTTTTCCTCATTTCCCGTCGCCTGATCCGTTCACTGACTCGGCTGGTCAAGCAAATGTCGACGATACGCGAGAAAAATTTTGATAATTATATCCCGGTCACAGGCAGCTATGAGGTCAGACAACTAAGTCATGCATACAACTACATGCTCGATGAACTAAATGATTATATTCGTAAGCTTTTAGAAACGCAAAAAGGCCAACGAAATGCAGAGCTTGCTGCACTACAACGGCAGATCAATCCACATTTTCTGTACAATACATTGGCTTCCATCAAAATGCTCGTGCTCAAAGGAAACAAGGAAACCGCCGCCGAGACGATTAATGCGCTCATTTCCCTGCTGCAAAATACAATCAGCAATGTGAGCGAAACGATCACCATCGAGCAGGAAATGGCCAACATGCAAAATTATGTATTTATTAATCATGTACGTTACGGGCAACGGGTACAAGTGAATTACTTTGTATCCCCCGATTGTCTGGAGTACCATGTGCCCAAACTCATCATTCAGCCTTTCATCGAAAACTCCTTTTTCCATGCCTTTAATGAGAAGAATGCAGGGCACATCTATATATTGGTGTCCAAAACGGATGATACATTAATCTGTGAAGTGGTCGACGATGGAGACGGTATGGATTTGGATGGGCATACAGTGCAAGACGGACTGCCGAATCCCAAGAGCAAGCGCCAACTATTTACGGGCATCGGCATCCAGAATGTACACAATCGCATTACCCTTCTGTATGGAGAAGAATATGGCGTAACCATCTCCAGCAAGAAGGGCGAGGGCACCAAAGTAAGAATGACCCTGCCACTGATCCTAAAACCCGTCCCTCCTACCCCATAAAAATATAGGCTGAACTAAACAAAGAAGGTGAAACAAGAACGGAGTGGGCGGAATGATGCTTCGTGAAGAACTTTAGTTCAGTCTATAAAAAGTACCTAAAACTAAAGAAAGTACAAATGTAAGCGGTACCTTTTTAGATAAATCATAATAATAAGACCAATCTGTATAAAGATATTCCTAACTGCCAGCAAAGCAAGGATGATAAACTAAATTCATAAACAAGGTAACCGCTTTCAAAAAAAGTTCTATGATTAGCAACATATAAAAAAAGAGTAGGGGTTGAACAAAATGAAAAAAATGTCTTTCCTTCTGCTGATCGCAAGCTTGATCTTGCTATCCGCGTGCTCCAGCAATTCCGAGAAAGCAGCTACGACCACAGATTCAGGCAAGAAAGAAATCACAGTCTGGGCTTGGGACCCGAACTTTAATATCGCAGCCCTGAAGCTGGCAAAAGATCGCTATGTTGCCAAACATCCAGATGTAACCGTAAACATTGTTGAATATGCTCAAAATGATATCGTACAAAAAATGAATGCCGGCCTCAACTCCGGTTCTACTAAAGGATTGCCGAACGTGGTTCTAATTGAGGATTACCGGGCACAGAACTTCCTGCAAGCCTATCCCGATTCTTTCCATGATATGACTAATTCGATCAAAGCATCCGACTTCGCTGATTATAAAATCGGACCGACTAGCTACAACGGCAAGCAATACGGTGTTCCATTCGACTCCGGTGTTATGGGATTGTATGTAAGAACGGACTATCTGGAACAAGCCGGCTACAAAGTAGCGGACTTGACCAATATTGATTGGGACAAATTTATTGAAATCGGTAAAGCTGTAAAACAGAAAACAGGCAAAGATATGCTGACTCAAGATCCGAATGACCTGGGTCTGATCCGTGGCATGATCCAAACTGCAGGTTCTTGGTACCTGAAAGAAGACGGTAAAACACCAAACCTGGCTGGTAACCCAGCTCTGAAGGAAGCACTCTTGACGTACAAATCCTTGTTCGACGCTAACATTGTTAAAATGAATGCCGACTGGAGTCAATTCTTGGCCGCGTTCAACAGCGGTGCAGTTGCTTCCGTACCTACAGGTAACTGGATTACGCCTTCGATTAAAGCTGAAGCTTCGCAATCCGGTAAATGGGCTGTAGTTCCTTTCCCTAAGCTGAAAAATATACCTGAATCCGTGAATGCTTCCAGCCTCGGCGGCAGCTCCTGGTATGTCCTCAACTCGGACGGTCAAGATACCGCTGCTGATTTCCTGAAAGAAACATTCGGTTCAGATCCAGAGCTGTATCAAGATATGCTGAGCAAAATCGGAATTGTCGGTTCATTGAACGCTGCTTCCAGCGGTAAAGCTTATGACGTGGAAGATGCTTACTTCGGTGGCGACAAAGTGTATAAGAAGTTTGCTGATTGGACTAAACAAGTTCCAAAAGTCAATTATGGCCTGCACACTTATGCCATTGAGGACATCATGACCGTTGAAATTCAAAACTACCTGAACGGGAAAGATGTAGACACAGTTCTGAAGGACGCTCAAGGACAAGCGGAAGCACAGCTTAAATAAGACAGTCCATCTAGCCAAGGCTAAACAATAAAACGATAAGCACTTAAAACCTTGGGCTTGCGAGTTCAAGGTTTTATTGCTGCATAGGGAGTTGACATGGTATGAAGACAGCCGCGCCCAAAATGACTACAACACGTCTCAAAGCAGGTATGACAGGATGGTTGTTCATATCCATCGCAGTGATCATGATTGCCGCTTTTTATTTCTATCCGATGATCCAGGCGCTGATCTTATCCTTTAAAACGGGTACAGGGTCTAATCTGAGTTTTAACGGCATTGATAACTATAAGCGCCTGTTCACCGACAAAATGTTCATCACCGCCGTAAAGAATACGTTTATCTACTTAATTTTCCAGGTACCTTTAATGGTCATTCTGGCTCTGTTCATTTCCGTATTGTTGAACGATAAAAACCTGAAGTTCAAGGGCTTTTTCCGCACTGCCATCTTCTTACCGTGTATCACATCTCTTGTAGCCTATTCGGTTGTTTTCAAGTATCTGTTCTCATCTGACGGTTTGGTAAACTCCTTGTTGCTGAATCTGCATGTGATTGGTACGCCAATCCAATGGATTACAGATCCTTTCTGGGCCAAAGTAACAATTATTATTGCGATCACATGGCGCTGGACTGGGTACAACATGATCTTTTATCTGTCGGGTCTTCAGAACATTGACAGCTCTATCTACGAAGCAGCCCGCATTGACGGAGCTTCCCCGATTCGGCAGTTTTTCAGCATTACCGTTCCACTGCTTAAGCCGATTATCCTGTTCACCTCGATTACATCGACGATTGGTACACTCCAGCTCTTCGATGAAATTATGAATATTACGAAGGGTGGGCCCGGTAACGCGACATCTTCTATTTCGCAATATATCTATAATCTGTCCTTCAAGTATTCATCCGACTTTGGTTATGCGGCGACCGTATCTTATTCCATCGTCATTATGATCATTATCTTGTCGATTATCCAGTTTAAAGTGGCAGGTGAGAAAAAATGATGAAAACAAAAAGAGCATTTACGTACGCCTTTCTGATTCTTGTATCATTCATTTCGATTTTCCCGTTCCTGTGGATGCTATCCAGCTCCACGAACCTGTCAGTCGATGTGACGAAAGGCAAACTTCTGCCTGGCTCCCATCTGATGGATAACATGCACAATCTGCTGGAACAAGTAGACATCGTTACTGCACTCAGTAATTCTGCAAAGGTTTCCATCTCAACGACGTTGCTAGCTATGCTCATTGCATCACTGGCTGGCTATGGCTTTGAAATTTACAGAAGCAAAGCGAAAGACGTTGTCTTCAATATCCTGCTGATGTCGATGATGATTCCGTTTGCGGCAATCATGATCCCGCTTTACCGGATGTTCGGCAGCATTTCTAATGTCATACCATGGATCGGCATTGATACGCTCTCTTCTGTCGTTATTCCGACCGTAACTACGGCGTTCCTGATCTTCTTTTTCCGTCAAAGCACCAAGATGTTTCCCAAGGATCTGCTGGAAGCTGGGCGGATGGATGGATTATCCGAGCTGGGTCTGTTCTTCCGGGTGTATATGCCTACGATGAAAACAACCTATGCCGCTGCCGCAATCATCACGTTCATGTCCAGCTGGAACAACTACCTCTGGCCTCTGATTGTACTGCAAACGCCAGAAAATCAAACCATCCCGCTGTTGATCTCGAACCTCGGCTCCAGCTATGCACCGGACTACGGCGTTATCATGATCGCCATTGTCCTGTCCACATTGCCGACTGCACTGGTATTCTTCCTAATGCAGAAGCACTTTGTCGCAGGTATGGTCGGCTCGGTAAAATAATAAATTTGTGTGTACGGTCTTCATTCAATTTAAAAATAAGGAGTGTTCGCCTTGACCATTCATACCCCTAGTCTGGACTGGCTCACCGATGTGACCAAGTTCGCGGTAAATCGCTTGCCTGCCTATTCCGACCATAAGTATTACGCCACGCTTCAGGAAGCAGAGCACCAGGCCGATATGGCCTGGCGTCACAGCCTGAATGGAAGCTGGAAGTTCAACTATGCGACGAATCCGGCCACTCGCCCAGTAGAATTCTATGCCCCTGACTTTGAGTATGGCGGCTGGAGCGATATTCAGGTACCAGGTCATATTCAGACACAAGGCTTCGGCCAAATGCAGTACGCCAATACGATGTACCCGTGGGACGGACATTCAGACGTTCGTCCACCCCATATTCCAGAAGACCACAATCCGGTCGGTAGCTATATCAAAAGATTTGTTTTGCCCGAAAATATGGCTTCCGACGCGCAACCTGTGTTCATCTCTTTTCAAGGTGTCGAGTCGGCCTTCTATGTATGGCTGAACGGACAATTTGTCGGTTACAGCGAGGACAGTTTTACACCGTCTGACTTTGAGCTAACACCCTACCTGCAAGCTGGTGAAAACAAGCTGGCGGTAGAGGTATATCAAAGAAGTACAGGAGCTTGGCTGGAGGATCAGGATTTTTGGCGTTTTTCTGGCATTTTCAGAGACGTATATCTGTACACGATCCCTACTGTTCACGTACGCGACCTGCATGCCAAGGCGGATCTGGATGCTACCTACACGCAGGGCCTGCTGGAATTGAAACTGACTTTGGAACAACCGGCAACGGCCCATACAACTGTCGATGTGAAGGATGCCGCCGGTCATATTGTAGCTTGTTTAAAAGCTGACTTTACAGACGGCATCGCCTCGCTGTCGGCAACCTTGGAGCAAGTAGAGCGCTGGAGCGCGGAGAAACCTTATTTGTACACGTTGTTCATTCAAATTTATGATGCTGATGGATCACTTGTCGAGGTGATCCCACAAAAGGTCGGCTTCCGCAAATTCGAGATGGTCAACAAGGTTATGCATCTGAACGGCAAACGCATCGTCTTTAAAGGTGTGAACCGTCATGAATTCAACGCTCGTACCGGACGTGCGATTTCCCGTGAAGATATGCTGTGGGATATTCGGACACTCAAGCAGAACAATATGAACGCTGTCCGTACCTCTCATTACCCGAATCAGACACTGTGGTATGAGCTCTGCGATGAATACGGGATATACGTGATTGACGAAATGAACTTGGAAACACACGGTTCCTGGCAAAAACTCGGCGCAGTCGAGCCTTCGTGGAATATTCCGGCCAATCTGCCGGAGTGGCAGGATATCGTTATGGATCGCGCCATTTCCATGCTGGAACGGGACAAAAACCATGCATCCATTCTGATCTGGTCTTGCGGAAATGAGTCGTATGCAGGTGAAGTGCTGCGCAATGTCGCTAACTATTTCCGGTCCACCGATCCGAGCCGTCTGGTACACTACGAAGGCGTGTTTCACAATCGTACGTACGATGATACCAGCGATATGGAGAGCCGGATGTACGCCAAGCCCGCAGATATCGAGCAATACTTAAACGACAATCCACAAAAACCGTATATCAGTTGCGAATACATGCATGCAATGGGCAATTCCGTAGGCGGCATGCACAAGTATACCGAGCTGGAGAACAAATACGAGCTGTATCAAGGTGGGTTCATTTGGGATTACATTGATCAGGCGGTCATGAAAAAAGATCGCTACGGACGCGAGTACCTGGCGATCGGCGGCGACTTTGACGACCGTCCAACAGACTATGGTTTCTGTACAGACGGAATTGTCTATGCAGACCGGAAGGTTTCACCGAAGATGCAGGAGGTCAAATTCCTGTACCAAAATCTGAAGCTCATCCCGGATACCCAAGGTGTGACCATTCGCAACGAAAACCTGTTCGAGGGTACAGGAGACTATGAACTGGTATACAGCCTGCTGCATGAAGGTCAAGAGATCGCGCGAAATGTGAGTCATGTGGATGTGGCGGCTCAGACCGAAGCCTATATTCCATTGACGTTCCCAAGCACAGACGAGAAGCCTGGGGAATATGTCATTCACACGGCGCTTGTATTGAAGGAAGCGACGCTCTGGGCTAAGGCTGGGCATGAAGTGGCCTTTGGACAACATATTTTCATTGTGGAAGATCCAAATCCGCTGAAAGCTCCAATAGCTGGAGCCCTACGAGTGGTGCATGGTGATGTAAATATTGGCGTTCACGGTACGGATTTCACCATCATGTTCTCCAAAGGAGCAGGCAGCCTGACTTCACTTCGCTACGCTGGACGTGAGATGATCGCTACGCCTCCTGCCCCGCTGTTCTGGCGAGCGACCACAGACAATGATCGGGGAACGGCACTGGGTTTTGAAGCTGGTGGTTGGTTCGCCGCAAGCCTGACGCGTAAATGTGTGGATATCGAGGTTACGGAAGAGCAGACAGACCGTGTGACCATTACGTTCCGCTACACCCTAAGCATTCATGCTGACGTACAGGTAACGGTAACCTACACCGTCCTGGCGGATGGCAGTTTGAACGTAAAATCCACCTATGAAGGTGTATCAGGGCTGCCTACCCTGCCGATCTTTGCCCTTTCGTTCAAGGTTCCAGCGGACTATCGCCATCTGGACTGGTATGCGATGGGACCGGAGGAGAATTACATTGACCGAGCCCTTGGTGCTAGACTCGGCGTATTCCGCAACGAAGCTGCGGATAATGTGTCCGGGTATGTCGTGCCACAGGAATCCGGCAACCGTACAGGCGTGCGCCGGGTCGATATTACCGACGATTCCCAGCGAGGCATTCGCATTACAGCACCTGCCACCGCACCAGTGGAATGCAATATTTCGCCGTATACAGCGTTTGAGCTGGAAAGTGCAGGCCATCTGTATGAACTGCCCAATGTGTATTACACCGTTGTCACCGTAGCTGGCAAGCAAATGGGCGTAGGCGGCGACGACAGCTGGGGTGCCCCGGTACATGAGGAATATCAAATTCCGGCTGATCAAAAGCTGGAATTCGAGTTTACCGTGCAGCGGATATAAATAAACTCTCCGTATAGACAAGTATATGTAATAAAAGCCCTTCCGCTGCTTCCCTCATGGAAAGCCGGAAGGGCTTTAATATTTACGTACCAAATAGTTGTACTTATCCTAATCGTATGGACTACTCTTCCTAAATTGACCTTATCTGTAGAATAGGCGGTGAACACCCTATCTATTTCAAAACAACTTCAATATTACGTCCAGGATCGCTGTACTTGTAGAGGCCAGGATTTAGTTCCACTTTTCCGTCTAATTCAATATCTTTATAACGGTCAACATTAACTCCTGTGGATACCATACCCTTCGCAATGATCTCAGGTACTACTTCTTTGCCGTTAATTCGCATCGTTGTTTGGTTGACACCTTTGAAGCCAGGGGAAACGGATTTCGATTCGACAATCACATCTTTTCCCTCTGTATAGTATGTGAAATCAATTTGATAACCGTCTACATTAAGCTCAGCGAACTGTTTTTCTTCTTTGGGTTTATGAAGAGTAATCCAATTCTTGGAAGTATCACGTTTCTGGATGACAGCATCTTTCAATATAAGTTTCATTGGAACATCAGACCAGTCCTTATACCACTCTGAGGATTCAAATTGATATAAGTGTTGATAATTTTCAGGACCAGCCCCTTTAAGATTCCATCCTCCGTTAATTTTTTTATCACCTATAACCAACTGAGCCGTTTTATAATGGACATTTCCTTTTTTAAGTGAATCACGCTCTGTTACTAGAATTTCAATATCCAAGGGGGTAATAATCAGTTGGTCTAAGGTAGCGCCTGTATTTTCCTGGAATTCCGCGCTGCTATGCAGCTTCTTAGAATAAATCGCTTCACTTGCTTTTTTTCCATCCGCTTCAAATTCGAACTTCCAAGTACCTTCAATTCGTTTTGCTTCCTCAATGTAACAGAAATGAAGGTTTGCCTTTCTCCAATCTTGTGCAGTCATGTTGAATACCTGCTCAATATGCAACTCTGGGCTGTCACTAGGTAGAATGGTTGGGATGGCGTCTATTTCTTTGTCGCCCACTTTCATTACCAAATGCGGGTTCCCACGTCCTAAATCGGATGGAGCTGCAGCAACTCTAAAGCGGACAACAGTCTTGTTATTGGTTTGTCGAACGGATTCTATATAAATGTTAGGATACTGCTTGGTCCCCGTAACGAGGGTATCCCCAGCTTGATGATTCGTCTTTAAAGGAATATCCTGATTACGATAAAAAATTAGATTCTGTGCCTCAAGTGTATAATCTTTTTTACGATCCTTTAATGTATCAACAGTTTCATAAATGCCTAGGAGTTTCTGGCTTTTAGGATCGTAATTCAAATATCCGTGTGCTCGTTCCTTGTTATTAGAATTGCTAGTTACCATAGTTTTCTCTATAGCAAACCCAATATAACTGCTTGGGTCGGTTCCCGGATCCAGAGAGATGAGCATTTTCATTTTTTCGCCATCTGTTACAACACCATTCAAATTCATCGTAATGCCTGCATCGGTTACTTTTAGATCATACCGCTGACCAATACCACTATTTATCGCATTGGTTACACTACGTCCGCCTATTCTATCCCAATTGATAGTCACACTAGCGAATACAGGGATGGCAATGAGCAGAAAACATGAGAATACAATACTCGCAGGAACAATTTTTGTTCTATGCATAGGTGCTTCCTGTGACTGTTGCAGAGTTGCTTTTCGTTTGGTTGCTTCCTGTTCTATATTTACCCACATTGCATCATATTCGGGTTGAGGAATGTGCTGTTCTTTCTCAAAATACCGACTCACTGCTATTCATCTCCTTTACTTGGGATACCACCATTTTTTTTAGCAGTTTAAGCCCTCGATTTAATCTGGATTTAGCTGTTCCTTCGGGTATATTTATAACTCTAGAGATCTCCGGCACAGTCAATTCGTTTACATAACGAAGGACCACGACCATTCGAATTTTATCTGGAAGCTTGTTATATAGCTGGTGTAGCTCTGTCTTAGTTTCTCGATGATATAAGCTCTCTTCCACCGGATTAAATGAATGAGGACGTGACAATAAAAAAGTTCGTATTTCCTTCATCAGCCCAGTTTTTCGCCTTCTAAGCACATTGCTGCACTCATTGGAAGCAATTCGTAAAATCCATGATTTGAGATCTTGTACTTTGGACCTGTCGGCCAAGATTGCTTTGACAAATACCTCCTGGCAAACATCTTCTGCATCTGCTTGATTTTGCATCAGATAATAACAAAAATAATATATCTGTTCCTTATATAGTTCAAACAGCTCTCGATCAGTCATATACGTGCACCTCCCTTGTTGTGGTCTCATCTATTAAGACTATTAACGGAGTACAATCGTTCATTTACATCGAAAAAAGGCAGTCCTATATAGGACCACCTATTATTGATCGTTCAATTCCCAACGCTCGGATACTGTGCCACATGCTCAATTCACTTCTTTTATCAATCAAAAAAACCACCCTGCTCTAACCCCTGTCATTAGCCTCCAAAATAAACATGAGTCCTGGCGACCCGGCTAGCTTGTAGCCAGATTAACATATGTTCGCGAGAAATCAAGGTTCTTCAAGTCCCTTTGATCTATAAAAAACTCCAAATACCCTGCGTCCCACCAGCACATACCAACCTCATTCAAGGATGATACAGAGAGCAAAACATGCCAATTTTCCGAAGCTTGATCGTGCTTTTCCCGATTCGCCTGGTATTCTTGCAGCTGAGGCAGCACTTCGGATCGTAAATGCTCCGCATACTCCGTACTTCCCCTATGCATAGCTTGCTCGGCTTCCTGATGGATCTGACCCTCACTCTTATGCCAATTAAACAGAAGACCCTTTAGCCCGTTACGGCACAGATAAGCATCCCGACGAGTGTTCCCGGCAAAAGACTGATGCTGTCCCCACACCGTGTCGCTATGTTCATATAAAAGCTCATAAAGCTCTTCGTACTGATCTAATAGAATATCTCCTAGCTCACCCTCCGATGGTAGCGTCAGGATCGGATGAAAAGAAATTGCATACGCAGTGAAATCCCGTTGCTCCACCGACACCTCTACGCGCCCAGCGGGCGGTAATGTTTTCTGCAAAGCACTGCTGTCGCCGTTATAGTAAAAGATTTTATGCTCAATATCGTAAGCTGGCTCATCCAGCCCAAGAAAAAAGTATAGTATACCTTGATGAGGCAATCCCTCAAATGGTGAAAAAGGCAACTCGCTTAAATTGATCTGAGCAATAAACGTATAATATTCTCCGTCTGAATTACACGGCCACTCTATTGTGGGCGGCAGATCTGGATAGCCGGCGATCCGACTATTCCCAACGTTTTCATAGTTTTCCTCATGCTCTAGCTGAAATTGTATAGTAGCTTCGGCTTCCTGATAGATCTCTTCTTTTAACTCATCATCAAGTGAATGCTCTTCGAGTATTCGAGTCAGTTCTTCCTTTAATGGTGATTGCAGCATCTCACTCGCCCCTTTTGACAAAGTATTATGTATTGATTGCTCTCATTCAATCTCTCTTAAATCAGATTATCAAATTATGGTCTGATAAGCTATGCTGCCGTGAAGCGGAAATGGACTAGACATTGTTCATAAATGTTTTGTGATAGGCATTCCGATACTGTGAAGGAGTCATATGTACTCTCTTTTTAAACAACCGCATAAAATACTTCTCATCCGTGTATCCTGCTTCTTCCGCTACCTGCTTAATGCTCATATTTGTACGGGAAATCAATTCCTTAGCTTTGTTGATTCGAATACTGTGAATGAACTCCAATGGACGCATGCCCGTATTCTGCATGAACAAACGGGATATATAATCCTTATTGTAATTGAACTTCTGAGCCAAATCGGTCACGGTCAGCGGTTCTCCAGCATGAATTCGAGTCCACTCAATAATCTTGTTCATGCTCACATTCCCCTGTGAATGGACAGGATTGGAGATCAAGCGACTGAGGGCCAGTTCGGATATCTCGATCAGCAGTGAGGTGAACAAATAGTTAGCACTGTGATACGTAAGATAATGCGAGTTGGCGACATGCAAGATTTGATTGACGATAATATGAATCCGATCACCGTTATCTGCCTGTACACTTTGCGGTAAATAGATATCGCGTATCACGCCATGACGCTGTACAAGCCCGTCCATTGCACTTGTTTCCTGCTTCATTTCCTCACTAGATAATACATTCGGGGTCGCAGGTACATCGAAATGAAACCAATAAAATTTAACCCCAGGCAACGATTCCCGGTATCCTCGATGCGTACGACCGGGGTACAGCAATAGAATATCTCCTTCCCCTACTTCAAAATACTCCTCTTCCTCCCGTATATATACCGTCTCTTGGACACCAAGGATCAGCTCAAAGTTCTCTATGGAACGGCTCATATGCTTCCATGGCACCTCGGAAACGAACTCGCCTGCCGAGATCAGTTGGATCGGAGCATCAACATTCACTTTCAGATAGGTCATGTTATCGCCTCTTTGGATTCATGTTCGGATTTGTCCACCTATTGTATGGTTAAGCTACTGACATACCGCGGTTGCAATGCTAATGTAGTGGAGAAATATACACTTTCATCTTAGCTAAGGAGCGATGATTTTGAAAGCACAAGCTTTTGACTTGCATAAAGTAAGCATTGATTCCGGCCCACTTTACCACGCTATGGAGCTGAATACGACCTATCTGCTGAGTTTGGAACCTGACCGTTTATTGTCACGTTTTCGTGAATATGCGGGCTTGGAGCCCAAAGCGGCTCATTATGAGGGCTGGGAGGCACGCGGCATCAGTGGACATACACTTGGTCACTACCTGTCTGGTTGTGCACTAATGTTTGCCTCCACAGGCGACAAAAGACTACTGGAACGAGTAAACTATGTGATCGACGAGTTGGAAATATGCCAAAATAGTCATGGAAACGGATACATTTCCGGCATCCCGCGTGGGAAAGAGATTTTTGAAGAAGTCAAAGCCGGAGATATTCGTTCCCAGGGCTTTGATCTTAACGGAGGCTGGGTTCCGCTATATACGATGCACAAGCTCTTCGCAGGCTTGCGTGATGCCCACCTGCTCGCTCATCATCCCAAGGCTTTAGCGATGGAAATCCAACTCGGCGACTGGCTGGAGGATGTATTCCAAGGACTGAGCGATGAACAGGTGCAACAGGTACTCCATTGCGAGTTTGGCGGCATGAACGAGGTGCTGACCGATCTGGCGGAACATTCCGGAGAAAAGCGCTTTTTGAACCTGGCGGAACGCTTTTATCATGGAGAGGTGCTGAATGATCTGGCAGACAGTCGCGATACGCTGGCAGGACGACATGCTAATACGCAAATTCCTAAGATCATTGGTGCAGCACGGCAGTTCGAAGTGACAGGCAAACCTCTATATGCGGACCTTTCCCGATTTTTCTGGGATCGGGTGGTTCACAAGCATTCCTACGTAATCGGCGGCAATAGCTATAACGAACATTTTGGCGAACCCGGCAAGCTGAATGATCGTTTGGGCGAAGGCACCTGTGAAACCTGCAACACCTACAATATGCTGAAATTAACAAGACATATGTTCGAATGGGACGCGTACGCAGCCTATGCCGACTACTATGAACGAGCAATGTTCAATCATATTCTGGCTTCACAGCAGCCTGTAGATGGACGTGTATGCTATTTTGTATCGCTGGAAATGGGAGGACACAAGTCCTTCAATTCTCAATATGAGGATTTTACATGTTGTGTCGGGTCCGGTATGGAGAGTCACTCTATGTACGGCACGGCGATTTATTTTCACACGGCAAACACAATCTATGTCAACCAATATGTCCCTTCTACCGTGACATGGGATGAGATGAACATACAGCTCAAACAAGAAACCCTCTTTCCGCAAAATGGGCGGGGAACGCTTCATCTCATAAGCAAGGAGCCCAAGTTCTTCACGATCAAACTAAGATGCCCGCACTGGGCGGAGCAGGGGATGAAGATTAAAATCAACGGAGAAGAGTATGCCGCTGAGGCTTGTCCTACCAGCTATATTGTAATTGAACGGGAATGGAAAGATGGAGATACGGTCGAATACGATATTCCTATGACAGTAAGAGTTGAGGAAATGCCGGATAATCCGCGTCGGATTGCATTCATGTATGGCCCACTTGTGCTGGCTGGAGATCTGGGTCCTGTTGTACAGGAGTCCAACGAGGAACGTCTGCTGGCATCTGTTCTGATCGGATCAGCTGATTCCCTGACAACCAAGCTGATTGCTGACGGGAACGAGACTAACACATTCCATCTAAACGACCTGGGCTATATCGGGGACTTGCAGCTTCGTCCGTTTTATCAGATATACGATCGTTCTTATACCGTCTACTGGGATCTCTTTTCCAAGGAGGAATGGGCAGCAACAGAGGCAGAATACCGTACCGCGTTAGCGTACCAGCTAGAGCTGGAACGACTTACAGTGGATGTTGTGCAGCCTGCCGAAATGCAGCCTGAACGGGATCATGCCTTCACTGGAGAACACGTTGGCCTGGGGTCCATTTATAATCGCAAATATCGCGACACATGGTCTGGGGGCTGGTTCTCTTTTGTCATGAAGGTGCTCCCTGATAAGCCTGTCCAATTAGCAGTGACCTATCTGAAGGACTCCGACCGCTCTCATCGTGACTTTGACATCACTGCAGATGGTCAGAACTTAGGAGAAGGCAAGCTGAAATCCGAGGAAATGAATAAATTCGAGACGTTTATCTATGAGCTGCCTCTGTCTGTGACGAATGAAAAGAATGAAGTTACGATTCGATTCACAGCCCAGCCACAAGGCAAGGTGGCGAGGGTAGCTGGATTGCGAGTGATCAAAAGTCATCTATAGCACTATCCCGCCTATATAACAACAAGCAGACGCTTCTATAAGCTGTCTGCTTGTTCTGCTTACCGTCTTATAATTTGAATCATCGTTATTGCTTCAGGTTCACTTTACATCATGTTCATTTCACGGAAACTGTCTCTAATCTTGCGCAGCTCTTGCTGTGCCCTGCTGTATCGCGAGGCGTAGGTCCAGGCAAGCACCTGATGATAATGCGAAGGTGTTTCAATTGTGGTCACGTTATACATGGCCAGATTCCCGTCTATTTCTCCTTTTAGGGTAAACTCAATGGCAGGATATCCGTTCACCACCATATCTGAAGCAGTCCCCAATTCAGGGTCCGTAATTCCTGACACCAAATGATCCTCAATGATTCCTTTATATTCTTGAAGGGTCATACTGCTGTCAAAGTCGCTTTTCGGTTCAGACAATACAATCAAATATCTATCGGTAAATTCATTTTTAATGGAAATATCCGCTTCCTCATTAATCCTATTATCTCGTGACCAATTCCACGGAGCCGTAACTGCAAACTGATTATCCTTACTGGTAAATACCTCAGGCTTCACGATTTGAGTAATGAGCGTAGAAATTAAGGATACAGCAAAGACAATCGAAGTGATCGTCATCAGGATGATTGCTCCTGCAATAATCCCGGTTTTCTTTTTGCTCACCTTCCCCAAATCCCGTGTCCTAACTACATATGTATTGGCGGCCATATCTCCAATTCGTTGTTTCCGAGGTGTCACCAGCACACATATACCGGCGGGCAGCCCCCAGAAAAGCAGCGGGTTCGTATCCACCAGATGTATGAGCGTACGGATCAACGATTTAATCATGCCTGGCGGCATTCCTTCTCCATTCACGACCTGAATGCGAAGTACAAACTTGCCCAGCGTATAGCCTGTAAGTCCTTCCAGCAACAGATAATAGCAGAAAGAGCCAATCAAGAAGAGTATCACTACCATACCCATATTTGGGATTTCCGCTTCAGCTACTTTTTTCGCTATAAAATAGACAAGCCCACCATACCCAAAGACGATAAGAATGAAGTCAATCATCCAGGCGGCCCATCTCCTGAAAAAGATAGAGGCTCCGTATGTTTCTGATAATACCGCCATCCTATCTGGTTCTCGTCGTTGATAACCGCCATTCCTCACAAATTCTCCCGGAGCTACTGTAGATGGATTTTTCGATAAATTATGTTCTTCCAAATGATACACCCCTGATGTCAATTTAATCCCAGTTAAGTATAACATCCTTTTTCATCCAGTGGAGCAATCCTGACAGCGCACTGGAGTAAACCGAATCCCGCCGATGAACAAACCACACCTCTAATTTACGATATGTTTCGGGTAAACGATGCGAAGCAATACTTCCCTCCTTCTTCGCCTTTACAATTGACGAGTGTGGAAGCATGGACACCCCCAGACCAGAGGCTACACCACCTAAAATGACTTCCAATGTTCCGAATTCCATAATCTGATACGCATCCACACCTGCATCGCTCAGAAAACTTTCCGCTCTTGCCCGATGTGTGCAGCCTACATCGAAGAACAGCATAGGCTTGGCAAGCAACTTGCTCATATCACTTTCTCCCGGTTCCGAAATAAGCACCAACTCCTCTTCAAACGCCGCAACATGCTCTATATTCGGATCATCGACAGGGCCATAGACGAATGCCCCATCTAATTCGTAATTTAATACCTTTTGTACAAGGGCATGCGTCCCCCCGGTCATCAGCGATAGCTGCACATTAGGGTATTCAGCGTAATATCCCGTCAATAAAGTCGTTAGATGCGTAACCGCAGTCGTCTCAATCGAGCCCAATCGCAGTGGTCCCGCAGGCTGGTCCGAATATTGAGTAGACTTCTCTGCCTCGTCGAGCAAAGTCAATATGGATTCCGCATACTCCAGCAGATTCTCTCCTGCCGACGTTAGTGTCATTCCGCGATTAGATCTGCGAAATAGCGGTACATTCAATTGTGCCTCAAGCTGCTGAATCCGTGAGGTCACATTGGACTGTACATAGTTCAACACTTGCGCAGCCCTTGTGATACTGCCCTCGCGAGCAACCGCCCGAAAAATTTTCAAATCACTGCTTTCCATATATACATCACCTGCTTGGTATGATCATTTATGATACTGACGTTCGATTTTGTTCATTTTACCGGATGCTTGCCACTCTGTACAATTCAAAGTACATGCAAATGCATCTAAAATCGACCACAGGAGGCTTTAAAATGAAAGCTGTAATACATACCGACAAACACGGCCTTGAGGGCCTGATGTATAAGGACGTTACGGACAGACAGCCGGGGCACAGCGAAGTGAAGGTCAGACTCAAAGCCGCAGGCTTGAACCATCGGGATCTGTTCCTCATGGCGGATCGAACCGCCAACGATGCTCCACTCATTCTAGGATCGGATGGAGCAGGCGTGATCGAGGCTGTGGGCGCTGGCGTCCCAACCTCACTGGTAGGCACTGACGTAATCATCAATCCATGTATCGGATGGGAGAAGACGAACCACGTTCCCTTGGTTCCTGCCATTCTGGGCGTTCCTTCAGACGGGACATTGGCCGAATCGGTTATCGTTCCCGTTCAAAATGCCGTCAGCAAGCCAGCTTACCTGTCCTGGGAAGAAGCAGGGGTACTGCCTTTGTCTGCCTTGACCGCTTACCGCGCTCTCTTCACTAGAGGCCAATTACAGCAGGGTGACCATGTCCTTATTCCCGGTATTGGCGGTGGGGTAGCCACGTATGCCATGTTAATGGCTTTAGCGGCGGGCGCACGGGTCAGCGTCACATCACGTAGCGAAGCAAAAAAACAAGCTGCCCTCGCCCATGGCGCTCATCATGCATTCGACAGTGATAGCGATTGGAAAGAAAGCATGAACGGAGACACCGTGGATCTGATCCTTGACAGCATCGGACCCGCTACGTTCGACAAATATCTGGATGTCATCAAACCGGATGGCCGGATCATTACATTTGGCGCAAGCTCAGGAGATCAGATAGAGATTCCGCTGCGTTCTATATTTTTCCCACAGATTAGCATCATCGGTACCTCTATGGGGAGCGGTGAGGAATTCGCAGATATGCTCCAATTCATGGAGCGCCATTCCCTTCATCCCATTATAGATAGCGTCTTCCCTCTACAAGATACAGCGCAAGCCTTTTACCGTATGCAGCAGGGAGTGCAGTTAGGCAATATAGGGATCAGAATAGAATAAGGCGTACGTAACTTTAAACGTCTATAAAAAAATCCACTACTATAAAGTGCCTCATCCCGAGGTCAATTTTATAGTAGTGGACCTATTCAGTCGATCAAACGATGCTGGACCCATTTGTTGCCACGGAAGCGCCAGAGGAAAACGATCCCCCGCACACCCCATTCAATATCCATGGCCAGCCAGACACCAACAATCCCCAAGTTGAACACAATGCCCAAAACATACCCGAGCACTACCCGACACAACCACATGGACAGCATCGAGGTGAGGGACGTAAATTTGGAATCACCTCCTGCCCTAAGCGCAGAGGGTGTAATAAAGGCGATGGACCAGAGTGGAATCTGGGCCAGCGTATTAATCAGCATGACCATAAAAATGTCATCTACAATTTCAGCAGGTGGATGAAACAACCCCACCATCGGCTTAAACAAAGGCATTAGGATTAGCCCCATTACAATAAACGAACCGGACGACAGCCAAATAAACGATTTGGTAAACTTGCGGGCATCGTGTACATTTCGCCGTCCCATGCATTGACCAACCACGGTCACAATCGTAAGAGCCAAAGCATTCGCAGGAATTTGGAACACGTTAGCTAGGGATGAGCAAATGGCATTCGTCGCCAATGCATTGGTCCCCAGGTTCACAATGAAGATTTGCGTTAAAATTTTACCTCCATTAAAAAACATCTGTTCCGCTGCAAAAGGAAGACCAATAAACAGGATCTTTTTAAGCATGGCTAGATTAAAATAAAGCATATCTCTAAGCTGAACACGCAAGTCGTCATCTACCCTGACCAAATAAATCAACGCGCAGGCAGCCCCTGCATATCTGGACACATTGACCGCAATCGTCATGCCCAGTACACCCATATCTAACAAGTTAATAAATACGACATTCAGCAGCACATACGAAAGGTTCATGATGAGCGAAAGAGCCAGCGACGCCCTCGTCTTGCCGATCCCTCTCAGCGCTCCACATACGGCCTCAACGATCGCAATCCCCACGAAAGACATACAGCTTCCCAGCAGGTACACCTTGCCGTTAGCCAATACATCAGCCGAGGCAGAGCCAAACAGGACGCTTAAAATGGGATTGTACAACAGGATCATAAACAGACTGATACATAAGGCCAGCAAGGAAACGGAGGATATCGTACCGGATGTTGCTTTAGAGACCATAAGATCGTTGCCGCTCCCCTTATACTGCGCTACAACAACCGTACCCCCGGTAGACACTGCCACAAACACATTAATTAGGAAAATATTTAATGAATCAATCATATTTACGGCACTGACCGCCGCCATCCCTGACGAGCTAATCATTGCTGTGTTCACCAAATTAAGACCCACGATAAAAGCCTGATCAATTAGAAGCGGGATAAACAAGGCAATCATCTGCCGATAATCAATAGACTCTCCAGAAAAATGTCTATTCAGAAAGCCGTGCGTTCTCATCCTTACACTCAGTTGACTCATATCATCACATTCTTTTTATCAAATTGAAAAAAACCCTTCAACAGAAGAGTCTTTCATGGCGAAAAAATGTATAAAGTTGCAAGGCTAGATGTCTCTGGCTCTTGATTCTGTACACTTTTCTCTACATAGAAGTATCACTCCAAAAGAAAATTCTGTCAATGCGTTTGCTCACATTTGAATAGAAAAAAGGTGAAAAACCTGCTCAGCTCGGTGAACAGGTTTTGAAACAGGATTATACCATCCCTCGGTATGCATAACATCTTGTTAAGAGAATATCTATGATCTTCTCGCAATTAAGTCTTGTTGAATAGAAGCTTCATTCTTTTCGAATTTCTTATAGAAAAACATAGGGATAATTCCGATCAAGAAGACGATAAACGGCAGCCAGATGAAGCTGAACTGAATGCCAGACAAAGCAGTCGGGGTCTGAACCTTTCCAGCAATATAGCCCGTGCTACCCATAACCCATGCTGGCAATAATCCGCCAATTCCGCTACCTGCTTTAATACAGAATGCGCTTCCAATAGAAGTCAGGAATCCACTTGCCCGAATTCCATTTTTCCATTCCCCATAATCAACCGTATCGGACAACATGGCAAATGGCATAGAACACGCAAAGCCTGATCCTAATGCACCAATGATCCAGCCAGCAATAATAAGGGTTAAGTTTGTACTTCCCATTAAAATCACAACTTGACCTAATGCAGCTAATATCAATCCGATAATCATGATCGTATTTTTACTTAATTTTCTGGCAAACAACGGAATCAGAACCATAGAGATTAATTGCAAAGAGGTCAGTCCGTTGATTAAAGGCACCAAGTCCTTACTGTCCAGATTGTATTGCAGATAAAAGATAAGCGTGGCAGAACGAATATTCAAACCGATCCAGTAACACAGGTTAGCAGCTACAACGAGCATCCAGGGCCAGTTTCGCTTGATGGCTGTAAAGCTTTTAGCAATGGGAACAGATTTCGTTTTCACTGCCGCATTTTCACGCAAATCGGCGAACGCTATGAAAAACATAATAATCGCCATAATTCCAAATAAAACGAGCGTTAGAGAAAATCCTTTTTGGTCATTCCCCTGTCCAAAGAAGGCGACCAGAGGTAAGGTGAACGTGGTGGCGATGAAGAAGCCCACGTTTCCCCCGACCATACGGAAAGAGTTCAAGACCACGCGTTCATTGGAGTTGGTGCTCAGGTTAGGCAGAATAGACGTAATCGGTGTACTGATTCCCGTATACAAAATACCCGCTATGATATAAGTGATGGCCGCATATGCAATTTTCCCCGATTCACTCCAATTGGGCGTCGTAAACGTAAGGACCATGAACACGGCAAACGGAACAGCTAGCCATAGAAAATAAGGTCTGCTCTGGCCGTATTTTGATTTGGTTCGGTCAATCAGGATGCCCCAGATCGGGGCATCAATGGCATCAATAAAACGGGTGATAAATAGTAATGTTCCGGCAATCCCAATAGAAAGACCGAATACATCCGTATAAAAATATAATAGATAACTGGAAATAACACAGTATAGTAGATTGCCTGCCGTATCCGTTAACGAATAGCTGATTTTACGATGAAAAGGAACGGTACTGGCTGCTTTTTCGGGTGGTTCCGTACTCACAATTCTCGTACTCATGATCTTTCCTCTCCCCATGCGAATGAATTATGATTCATAAAACCATACACGCATTTCCCCTTTGGCCCGATTGCACCAGGCGTAGTAAGGAATGGCGGTAATTTGTTGAGGAACAAGTTCAGGGGGCTCCGAGCTGTATAATGCATTTGAACCTTTTACCCGATATCCCTCTATGGTCAGCTTTACAATGCCACCCAGCAGATTTTCGCTAAATTCTTCTGTAACGGGATTATCCTTTGGTAATCTTAATCCTGCCAGGTTCGCCCCATTATCCGCTTCTTCCAGACAGTACACAACTGGACCACGTTGAAGAGCAACTTGCTGCTGGTTCATGGAGACAAGCGGATTGCTCCGAATGCGCTCCACCGGCATAGCCAAGTGCAAAGTTACCATATCGCCATCCTTCCAAGTGCGCTGAATCTCGACATAGCCTTTTTCAAGATGGTCTAGTGATATGACTTCCCCATTCACCTTGACCTCTGCCTGCTTGCACCACCCTGGAATTCGCAGTGCCCATTTAAATGCAGTTGGCTCTGTTACATGAATCGAAAGAGCAAGATCCGCATCCCACGGATAATGATGGGTTTGTGTAATTTCAATCTCTTGTCCAGATAAAGTCATGTTCACCTTGCTGGCAATATACAGATGCGTATACAACGTATCCTCGGTCTGGGTGTACATATTGTCCTCCACCGATGCAATCATTCGCGCCAAATTGGGTGGACAGCAGGCGCAGAAGAACCATTTTTGCCGCTCTGTTTTTACATGTTCCTGATCTTTTCTCGATTTTTGGAAAGGATTGACTTCCAGCGGATTCACGTAGAAAAACCGTTTCCCATCCAGATCCATCCCACTGATCGTTCCATTGTAGAGCGCACGCTCCAGAACATCGGCATATTTCCGGTCCGGCGCTAAGCGCAGCATACGATT
The DNA here is from genome assembly GCF_000237325.1 of Paenibacillus polymyxa M1. Lineage (NCBI taxonomy): Bacteria > Bacillati > Bacillota > Bacilli > Caryophanales > Paenibacillaceae > Paenibacillus > Paenibacillus polymyxa. Next base: position 312,932 of record NC_017542.1, on the reverse strand, counting down.
GGCCCAGAAAGCCAGCCCTACAGAGGCGCAAGTTTCGCAGTACATGCTGTCATTGGGAAGATCATGATGGCAAGTGAATGCTTCCGCGTTCACCGTAGATCCGATTCCGGCAGTAATGTACATTTTGTGGTTCGTGACATCATCCCACAGCGTTTCACAGGTTTGTAGCAGAGAAGCATCTCCCGTTTTTGCAGCTAGGTCCGCCATCGCAATATACAGATACACTGCTCTTACCGCATGACCAACGGCCTCTTTTTGTTCTCGCACAGGTTGGTGTGCCTGCTGATATTCGAAGCCTAGGCCAAAATTAATATTGTTATCATCATTCCAGGTGGGCTCTGTTTGAATATGCTTTCTCTTTTCTTGCTCCTCCACAAAATAAATAGGATGCTGTCCCCGCTGTTCGATAAAATATTGCGCTAATTTGAGGTATTGATCCTTAGCCGTTACGTCGTATAATTTGATCAAGGCCAACTCAATTTCTTCATGCCCCGGATAGCCTTTCCGCTTCCCTTCTTCTGTACCAAATATCTGCTGAATCAGGTCTACGTATTTCTCCATAATGTTGAGGAATTTCGTCTTACCCGTCGTTTCGTAATAAGCAACAGCCGCTTCTATAAAGTGTCCCGCACAATACAGCTCATGATTGTCCCTTAAGTTTGTCCAACGATTGTCAGGTTCCTTCAGCAAATAGTACGTATTCAGATATCCATCCTCAGCTTGTGCTCTTCCCAATAGATCAATGACTTCATCAGCCCGCTCTTCAAGCGCAGAATTTGGATGATCCCTTAAACTAAAAGCAACCGTCTCCAACCATTTGGCAAGATCACTATCTTGGAAAACGGTTCCATAATACTCTCCACTAGATTCCCCGGCCGCAATTCTAAAGTTCTCAATCGCATGGCTGGGTTCTGTATCTGGTAATTCATCATTTAATGCTTTCCACTGATAAGGAATAACCTCTTCCGCCACAACCTGCTTATACTTTTTCCAAAATGAATCATCGACGATGACATGCTTCACTGGTTTTGCCGTTTTCATTGGATAAACATCCCTTCCTGAAAATAGAACGCTTTCATTTTTGAAAAAATAAGGATAAAGTAATGATAATATCGAACAAGCTAACCTGAACTCCCCTTGCTACAGTCCTTATTTTATCAACCTGAATTTATAAAAAAAATCGCGATCTTTAACTAAAACTTATACGATTTCACACACAAAGGAGCTGACTTCCATGAGCAAAACAGACTTTCTATCTTTCCTTGTCCCTCCATTGCCTTATTTCATTGAGGGGAATTTTACTACATACCAAAAAGGGGACTGGCATCCGAATCGCTATCACTTGGGATATTTTGACGTAATTATTATTAAAGAAGGACTACTGCACATCGGTGAGGAGGATGAGTCGTGGAAGATAACTGAAAATCATGCACTTATTCTTGAGCCGGATAAGCACCATTTCCCCATAGAGGCATGTACAGAACAAACCTCCTTTTACTGGTTTCATTTTCAAACTAATAGTATGTGGTGCGCCCAATCCTCGCCGAATCTTATTATCCCTAGCACCCCCATTCCTGAGCTACATTTTCACTCAGAACATACCACCATCCATCTACCCAAATATCAAAAACTAATTAATCCCCATGAGCTGTTCTCCAAATTGGACTATTTACTAGCCTCTACTTTAAAAACTCGAAAGCTGGCTCTATGGGAGACTCAACAAACATTTGTGAATATTTTTCAGAGTTTGGAATATGATGAGAATTACAAAAGCAGTTCCTCCAAGTTAGCTGAACAAATCGAAATATTCTTAAAACAAAACTACAGAAATGCCATCACGAATAAAGACCTGGAGGCACATTTTCACGTACATCAAAACTATCTTGCCAGATGCATGAAGGCCACCTTCCAGCGCACACCACTTGAATATTTGATGGACTATCGTCTGGATCAGGGACGCAGTCTTTTGCTGCAAACCGACTGGTCCATCCAGCAAATTACGGAGGAAACAGGATTCTCCCAGGCCAGTTATTTTTCTAAGTGTTTCAAGGAAAGGTTTGGAATGTCACCGAAGAATTACAGACAACAATACTGGAAACCAGCCAACTGAATATTTACGTCGCTTTTACATTTTGATTGTATTCTTTTGATATTGTCACTTTATACTGAGTCGGTTATATCATTTTCGCTTCAGAAAAGGGGCATACATATGAAGGCAACTAAAATTGCACTATTAACCATGTTGACCGGGATCCTAGTATCACCTGCAATACCCCATGTGGCAGTAGCTCAGCCCACGGGGTACGAATCCCTTCGTACACAAGCAGATAAATTAGGGGCAAAAATTACGTGGGACAGTGATGACCATTCAGTGTTGATCAAGCTGAAAAATGGCATTGTTGGAACCTTTACCGTCGGTGAGAAGCAATATCGTCTAGCTGGCCAAAGCGGAAAAGCAGACCGAGAAATTAAGATGATCAATGGAAATGTATATCTTCCTACAAAAGTGATTACTACGCTTGAAGCAGAGAACAGCAAATATACAGATCCCAAGGACGCAGTCCCCACCTATAAAGTGCTCCCCTCTGTCGAAACAGAAGCCGTGGAGGATGGAGAAGATGCAGCTGACGACCCTGCAATCTGGCTTAATCCGGTTGATCCGGATAAAAGCAGAATTTTAGCTACCAATAAGGGCGGCGGAATTTTAGTCTATGACCTGGATGGCAAGCAACTGCAAAACATGAAAGTCGGAAAAATGAACAACGTGGATCTTCGTTACGGTTTCACATTGGGCGGTAAAAAAGTCGATATCGCAGGTGCAACCAATCGAACCAACAACACAATCGATATCTTTACCATTGATGGTGTATCAGGAACGTTGACCAATGTGGTTGACAAACCTATTAAAGCAACCATGAAAGAAGTATATGGATTCAGTTTGTACCATAGCCTCAAGACAGGTAAGTTTTATGCGCTCGTTTTGGGCAAAGAGGGTGAATTTGAGCAATATGAGCTGATTGACAATGGAAACGATAAAATTGCCGGCAAGCTTGTCCGCCAATTTAAGCTGGCTACGCAATCCGAGGGCATGGTCGCTGATGATGAATATGGTACGCTCTACATTGCTGAAGAGGATTACGCCATTTGGAAATATAGTGCCGAGCCAGACGGTCCATCCAAGCCGCTGCGACGTGTTGATATTGCAGATGGACGTAGACTTCACGATGACATAGAGGGACTCACATTGTATTACGGCAAAGACGGCAAGGGGTATCTCATGGCCTCCAGCCAAGGCAACAGCAGCTATGCGATCTATGAACGACAAGGCGACAATGCATATATAAGCAACTTCACAATCGGTGATAGCCCTACCGTAGATGGTACGTCTGTCACAGACGGTATTGATGTTCTTGGCTACGGATTAGGCAAGAACTTCCCTCATGGCATCTTCGTTGCACAAGATGACGAAAACCTCGAAAACGGCAAGAAGTTAAATCAGAACTTTAAAATGGTGCCTTGGGAGCGAATTGCCACAGGTGCGCCTACCCCGCTAACGATGGACGATGGCACCAATCCGCGTGAATTGGTAAACAGAAGCAGCAAGTAATGCCCGTCGGGAAAAGCGAATTAACAACGCTCTGACTTGATCCATAGAAAAAACCCGCTCAGTGAGCGGGTTTTAACTTTTCATATGAATATATCCAGTGTGAGAAAAACGCAAAACTCATCGCCTGACTTCTTAGGGGTACTACGCCTTTAGATCCAGTACCAGTACATTTACCGAGTTAGCTGGTAATTGTAAGAGGACAGAATTTGTATGCAGCGTAACCTGCTGTTCAGTAGGCACTATCTTTTCATCATTTTTCTTATTCACGTTGGGTACATGAACCAGCGAGGAATCGCCAGTTAATGTAATCAGCTTGGCGATCGACTCGACACTCATGTCTTCCAGATTCAGCTGCGTCGCCTTATCTACGTTATCGGCATTCACAAGCTTCACATATACATGTTCAGCATCTTGGGTCACCGAATTAAATACGTCTCTGTTGTAAGCCTCCAACTTGTAGTCCAGCACTTTACTGGTAGTTTTGCCGTCGGTGTAGGAGCAAATCAGGTTGTTGCCCGTTTCTCCCCCATAGTTCACCGTGATGGTGTAGTCGGTGTTGTCGGCCAACTCTTCATAGCTCGCCGCTCTCAGGTTGCCCGCCGCTGTACTGGAAGAGTAGTCACCCATGGTATAGCCTTCTATACCTTGCTTGTAAACCTTCACGCCGGTAGCATTGCCGCCATAGCCAATCGCGTATTCGATGACGTTCTTTTTCTCAGTGGTAATATCCGTGAGGCCTATACCCACATAAAAACCGTCCGTGCCGGAAAGGCGAGAAGCAACCACCTCTACCTTGTAGTTGTTCCAGCTGTCGTTCAAGATGTACAAGCCATTCAGACCGCTATCTTGGGCTTTGAGGACAAGCCCCTTGCCTTCCTCCAACGTAGATCCTACGGAACCAGGAATAACTTTCCATAATGAATTCAATTCCTTAGTAAAATCTTGATCCAGCAGTACACTGCCGTCCTTATTGGAGGTAACGGTCACACGCTTAACTACAACCTCGGCGTTGCCTGTCGCGATTTCGATTCCCCCCTGAGGAATGAGGTCGATTGGCTTGCCATTTTTGTAAGTAGAGAACGAAGTGGCCAATACTTTATCGCCCAAATATTGGGCATACATTTGCTGCACATAATAGTTTGGTGTAAACCACACGGTTTCGTCATCGAACCAGATACAATCCGGTGTCCATCTGTAAGTTCCGTCCGTCAGGACTTTGTTAAACAGCGGCGCATAGGCAGCCAACCGGACGACATCAGCATTATTTTCGAAGCCCGTCATCACTGCTGCTTCTGCTACTGCGCCTGCCAATGTATTTTTATCTGTCGAGGCATATTCCCCAACAAAAACCTTCGACGTTTCTTTCCAGTTGACACTGCCATCCGCGTTATAAGCTCTATAGTAGTAATTATAGCGGTCCACATTATTCAACAGATACTCATTAGAACGGTAATAGTGTTCATCGGCAATGGTGTCCATATAGTCTTTTTGCTTTTCATACCAGGTTACAGTCTCTTCCGTCACCTGGTTACCGTCTGCAAAAGCAACCTTGGCTGAGCCCTTCATATTACCGCTCAGGAACTTCCAGCCCTGCTGATAAGCATCGTCGTCTGCTTGAGCGCCAACCGTGGAGATGATATGCAGTTCATATCCCGGATAATTTTTCTCCATGTACTCATCAATTGATGTCTTGAACACCTCAAAGTTGGCGAAGAACTCTGTACCCCAGTTTTCGTTGCCCACGCCCAGATAACGCAGATCGAACGGTGCTTCATGACCCATTTTTTTACGCATGGCGGCCCATTCATTATGTTCAAAATCAACGCTGATCGCAAAGTCGATCAGATCCGTAAAATTCTTGATATAGTATTCTCTTAGTGCGCCTCCAGCCGGATGAGCATAATCCGAGCGGGCTTGGCAAAGCACACCACAGGCCATAACCGGAAGTGGAGCTGCATTCAGGTCTTCTGCCAACTGGAAGTATTCCATATAACCAAGACCCATGGTCATCATATAGCCCCATACATTAAAGTTTTCCTTACGCAGCTCGATATCCCCAATGGATTCCTTCCAGTCGTATACATTTTCCCATATAAACGATCCTTCGGAAATACAACCACCTGGAAAACGCAAAAACTTCGGATGCATGCCAACCAGTGCGTTCACCAGATCTTTTCTCAATCGGTAGTTCGGATTACCCTGATAGTTGGCGTGTGCCGACGGGGACTGCTCTTCCTCTCCTGCTCCCCATACATCTTGTGGGAATAAGGAAACCATATCAATGGAAATATCCCCTTCAAATGTAAGTGCCAGCTGTCCCAGCACCGTAGCTGTACCTGTCAGCACCAGCTTGGAGTCGACACCGTATTTTTTCCACGTGCTGCCACCCTCCACCTGTACGGTTACCGAATCACTGATGTCCTTTTCCTTCGAGTCTTGAAGTTGCAGTGTGATGGTCCCCGTCGAATCGGCCTTTGCCCAGATGGTGAACTCATACTTGGCACCCTCTTGGATGGACATGGCACAATTCTGGTTAGAATCGGAGAAGCCTTTGTTCCGGATCGTTGCCCCATCCGCTACCGTCACATAATAAGAGTTCACATCCTTATCCTTTGCGCCCAAAAACTCATTCAATCCACCGCTATGTTGTGGATTCATCTTGTCCGTATCACCAGACCAGGCGAACAGCGGATTGCGATTCCGTCCTGTAGAGCATCCACATTCACCCGAAGCATGGGAATACGTATCAAACTCGAAGGATTCGAATGAGCGATTTTGTACAAGTTCTGCATATATCCCGCCATCTGCGGCGTTATTGATATCCTCATAGAATAAGCCGTACATCACTTCGCTAACATCCACAACTTCCTTATTTCCATGAATGGTCAGCGTGTACGGAGGCAGTTGTTCCGGGAGAACGGATACTTCAAAGCTTTCTTCAATCCGACTTGAACCTCTGGTCAAGAGAGCCGTAACGGTGACCCCCTGTGCGGAAGTAATCGCCTGAACCCGTCCATTGTCAGAGAGTATGCTAGGTTGGCTGGATTTCCAGGTCACTTCTACTCTTCCACCCATCAGAACCGTTGGTAGAGATATGTCTTTGGTTATAATCGTCGTCGGAAATGATAAATACTTATCGCGGGCAAGCTTCACAATCTCCTCATCTGTCAATGAATCGCACATGACCTCAATGACTTCATCCGCCGTCAAGCCTGCTTTATAAATTCGGAAATCCGAAACCAAGCCAGCAAAGTCAACATCCGCTGCATGTTGGGAACGACCGATAAAATTGTTGCTATAGTTGGTCGAATCTGCAAACGTTTCGAACCATTTGCGCAGCTTGGCATAGTTGCCGCTGGAGGTTTGGCTGATGGAACCGTCTGCTGCCACTTCACCATTGACATATACCACCGGGCCCGCACTACTTAATGTGCCCCCCTCCGTGCCGATTACAGACAGGGCTATGTGCATCCATTCATCTCTGACAAAACCTCTTCCTGGGTCTACGGATAAGTCAGCCTCAGTGAAAAGAGTTCCACGCAGATTCCGTGTCATAAACATATAAGGACCCGTGTGGGATTTACCAAAGTCAAAAACACGTTCCCACATATCCGTGAATCTGCCGAAATTCACCCAAGCCGTCACTGTAACACCAGTGTTATCGCTTACATCTTTAAACAGATCAGAAGGTAGCTGAATATAAGATGTTCCGTTGGGACCTCCCTCAAGTGCCAAAGCCGCTCTTCCGGTAGTATGGGAGATCGTAGGTGCTGCTGTGCCTGAAGCAATCCCGTCATTACCTTGTCCGGAGCTATCCTTGCCGACATTCTCTGCATCATCAAACTTGTACCGCGCAATGATTTGATCTTGGAATTTGGTCATCTTTATGGCTCCTATACCTATAGTTTATTAATGTAATAACTAATTAGTTAATATAAATACGTACTATATAGCTATAGTACCTTATCCTGTGTACCTTTTTCAATCCAATAAATCGGATTTATAAAGAACATGCTTGAACAATCTCCATTAAAAAAGCAGTCATCACAGAGAATACTCTGCAACAACTGCTGTTTGGTTTATAGAATTACTTAGCCAGTCGGCAATTTCCTGAAAGGAAACAGTTCAGCGGTTAGCTATGGCTACCCGTTCAATTTCTGTCCACAATTCGGACAAAAGTTAGCTCCCTCGTTTTTTGTGCCACAATTCGGACAAAAATTAGGTCTTTTACCTTCACCAGAAGGAGTGGGAGCATCGGATGCAGGCTGAGTCTCAGCCGGGGACTTCTGGCTTGGGTTCAAGTTTTTCATCATTTCATTCGCTATATTCATGCCCATCATCATACTCGCCATATCCGAAGCAGCACCGCCGCCTTTTACATTCCCCGATGCAATACCGTCGGTCATCGTCACTTGTTGGTACTTTTGTAGATTACCGATCATTTCATGAGAAGCTGTCTTTGTAATCATATCCTGGATTTCTTGAGGATAATTGAAGCTCATCACATGAAACCCTGTAATCGTCATACCTTTGTCCATCACTTGCATATCCAGATCTTCCTGAATGCCCTTCGAAATATCAGAAGCATTTGCCTGTAGATTAAACATATCCTTGCCTTCTCGGCTGATCCACTTCATCAATAACTGATCCAACACCGAAGTAATCCGTATTTTCACATCCTCAACAAGATAACTGTCCTTTACCCCGGCAATCTTATCAATAAGCGTGACATAATCGTTTACTTTAAAATTAAATGTGCCGTTGGCACGAATTGGCATCCCGCCTGGCAGTTGGGGAGTAGGGATCAAAACCGGGTTTTGTGTTCCCCATTTGACCGTAAACTCCTTCGTATTAACGAATAAGACCTCCACCCGCATGCCACTGTTAAAGCCGAATTTAAATCCTTTTAATGTCGATAGAAATGGAATAATATCCGAGTCCATGTTATATGACCCTTCATTCTCAAAAATGCCCTCGATCTTGCCGTTATTTACAAAAATGGCGTCCTGACCGGAGCGAATAATCAATTTACTGCCTTTTTTAATTTCACGATTGCTCCACTTCCAAAAAATCATATCATCCCTAAATTCTTCCCATTCAACAACATTTCCAAATTGATTCCTGAAGAACCCCATGTGCTGTATCCATCCCTTCCATTAAAATGATCCTCTGCTGCCGCTATGCGAATGACCGCCGCTGGTGGTTCCGCCTCCTCCACCTGATGAGCTGCTGCTACTGCTCTTCTCAATCTTCCGCTTCGTTGTCGTTGTGTGAGTGTACAGATCTTGATGTGCCAGAACCCCTGACGTGCTTGCATCCTCGTAGGTCTGCCGATTTACCGTAACCCGACCGCCGGAACTCGAAACCATCTTACCTACAATAATAGACGCCAATCCTAGCGCAACCGCCAAATGAAGCCAGCCTTTGAAAAATATGCTGTCCGGATTCACACCTGGGCGGATTGCCAAATATTTGCGCGCGCCCAGAATATACTTTTGAAATGCAAGCCCATAGTTACCGTTCGTCAGATCCGGGGTAATCTCATGGCGGATTTTAGTAAGCCTGTCGTCATCCAGATACCGTTCTGCTTTGTAAAAGCCAGCTAAATAAACCTCTCTATTCCTCATATCCATCGTTAAAATGACTGCATTCCCATGGGATCTGTCATACCCCGGGCCATGGTCATCATAAAAATCCTGCGTCATTTTCATAACATCCATATTGTCGGGGTTGTTGGTCGTATAAACAATAATGTCTGTTTCTCTTTCGGCTCCGTATTGGTTAGCCATAGTGTTCAACACATCATACTCTTCCTGATTAAGCAGCCCCGCCTCATCAAAAATCAATGGCTTCATTTCTGTCGTTGCTGCTTCGCCCTTCATTTCCATAGGAACCGCTAGAAAAGCGGCAAAGAACAACAAAACAGCCACAATGGCTCTATATTTTTTCAATAGAATTCTCCTCCCATGATTAGCCAAGTGATTAACCTTAATGAAAAGAGAGTTATGCCGAAAATGCCTGCAAACCAAGCTGTCACTTTGAACTTGCTAATCGGAGGTTTACCAACTACCTTGCCCGTCTGACCGTTCATCGCAAACGTATGCTCCAATTGATTGTAGTCATAGTGTATGACCCATACCGGGAGCAGGACATAATCCGCTTGTTTTAATGTAGTATCAATTTGCTTTTCCGTGTAACTCACGAACGTATACTCTGACACCGTAGACTGAATATAAGCATCAATATATTCCTTCACTTTGTCTTTTACTCGCGGGAAAAGCTCTTCTTCGTTATAACTATACTTTTCCGCAATATAACCCGCTAGATATGGCGTTTTAAAAGGCTTGAGCTGATCATAGGGAAAAGGCTCCAATTTATCCATCAGCTCGTCATTCATTTTCTCCGCAGCATCAATCGGAACCTTCACATAATTTAAACGGATTTTCCGATATACATCAAAATGCTTCGTTTCTGTATATTCGTAATCTCCGCTTGTATAGGTTCTCACTTGGGTACCCTCACCTTGAACCTCAATATGATTATGTAATTCATATAACCAGAAGGGGACATACATACCAGTTATTCCCTTGATTCGGTCGGCCATCATGAATCGGTTCGGTGTCAGACGGCCATTCTTGCACCATTTTTTGAATGCAGCTATGGCTTCTTCCTTGCTGATCGAAAAAGGAATAACTTGCGCCGGAGCTAGCTCTCCGGTCAGTCGATCACCCAGCACCACGGCAGAACCACAAAAGCTGCACACCGTTGCACTCGTCTCCACTTCGGTCATAATCACTGCTCCACAGTTATTGCAATGATACTCATGGGCTTCATCTTCTGAAAAAATACGATTAGTCAGAGGATCAGGAATCGTATCGATGTTGTCCTCTCTTCCGCAGCTATGGCAAGATAACATTCCTGTCTCACTGTCAAAGACCATGCCGCTGCCGCAGTTGGGGCATTTGTATTCGATAACCGGCATCTGCTCACCTCTTCATGTAGAAACTATTATGATTCTTTGGGATTGATTTTCTTCTTGATTGCAGCCAGCTCATCTTCTGGATTGGTACTCTTCTCATATTGTGCGAATAACGCATCCAGGTCGTCCTTCGTTCCTGTTCGGAGCTCGGCTATCGCCATCGCTTCATCATATGCCCTGTTCACCTTTTCTTCCAAGGCCTCGAAAACAGAATCATGGTCGCCCATAGAATTCAAGGTTTGCTGTGCTTTGGCGATCGCCAGCTTCCCTTTAAGTTCGGCACGCCGCAACTCCAGTTGCCCTATATCGGACACCAATTTCTCCTGCATTTGTTTCATATGTACGGCGTTTGCCGAAGCTAAGTCATAGGATGTCTGTAACGATTCCAATTTCTCCGCCTGCAAACCTTTACGCTCCAAAAACTTTCGGGCTTCCTCTTCATTGCCAGCTTCCACAGACTTACTTGCATAATGCTGGAGCTTTTTGATCTCAGTTCTACATTCATCCAGTGCTCTTTTCGCCCTTTTCTCATCAGCCAGCACTGAGGCCGTTTCCGCTTTCACCTTGCCTAGATCACTATTTAGATTTTGCATATAATCATCAATCGTCTTCTCCGGATCACTCGCCTTATCCATTAAGGCGTTGATATTCATCTTCATAATATCCCTAAACCTTGACAAAATCCCCATGATGACCTCCTTCGAAAGGACTACATTCCCCCATATCATACATCAAATCCGATTAAAAATGTTCATCATTCATCATAGCTATATACGGACCTATCGCATGCTTTCGGTTATTACTAAAAGCGAAGGGTTCAAAAATCTTCCACAGATTTTTGAACCCTTCTCATTCATTCTTATAGATTATAGCTCTTCATAGGAATTGGGGTCCTGCCCCCATAGCCGTCCATCTTCCCTGCTAAGTGCCGAGATTACGTTCATTTCCTCAGGCGACAACTCAAAATCAAAAATATTCAGGTTTTCCGTCTGATGTTTTACAGAAGAGGCCTTGGGAATCGGGATCGCTCCTAGTTGAATATGCCACCGTAAAATCGCTTGTGTCGCGGTTTTGTCATGAGCAGCAGCAATTTCCCCAATCTCTTCGTTTTCCATCATGCTGTGACCGCGACCCAAAGGGCTCCACGATTCCGTCACAATGCCCTGTTCAGCATCTTTTGCACGCTGATGCTCCTGGTTAAACAATGGATGCAATTCAACTTGATTGATGCTCGGCGCGATACCTGTTTCCCGAATCAAACGTTCATTATGCTCAGGCAGAAAATTGCAGACCCCGATGGAACGAATATAGCCCCGCTTCTTCGCCTCAATCAACGCCTGCCAGGCTTCAACATAACGATCAATTTGGGGATTCGGCCAATGGATTAAATACAGATCATAATAGTCCAAACCGCCTCTATATAATGACTCTTCGATCGTGACAATGGCTTCCTGATACGCATGTCGACGACCCGGTAGTTTGGAGCAAATCAACAATTCTTCTCTGGGTACAGAACTCTGCCGGACAGCTTTCCGACAGCACCCTCATTTTCATAGTTGAAAGCTGTGTCAATCAGACGGTAACCTGCATCAATCGCGCTAGCTATCGCTGTTACTCCATCTGCACCCTTCAATCCAGCAGTTCCAAACCCAATGACAGGCACCTTAGTGCCATCATTCAATACCTTCTCCGGAATTGGATGGTTCATATTAACAGCCTCCTCTCCTATTCTCTTATACCATAACACCTCTTCAATATTCAGACAAAATGCAGCGAACCATTCAGTTCCCCATATACTTATTACCCACTTGCTCGTGACTTCCCTATTAAATTCTCTGTGTGCTGCATCAAAAAATGCCTGATCCCCGTTGAAATCAAGGGGGTCAGGCACTTCTATTCTGCTACCAAATCATATATTTCACTTCATGCTAGACTGCTTGGTTGTCCAACACAAAGCTGAAATGTACTGTACTTTTTTTATTTCAGGCCTTCCCATACCCAGTTCTCTACCTCTGGCAAGTCAATGCCTTCTTCGCGAATGAATTGATGATGCTTCTTAACCATTGCATCCATTTCATCCGCAATATTCGCGTACTTTCCAGCGTCAGGTAAGTTTAGAACAGCTTCCTTCACTAAATCAAAACGGTCCATTTGATTCAATACACGCATATCAAATGGTGTCGTAATATCGCCATTTTCACGGTAACCATGTACATGCAGGTTATGGTTGTGACGATCAAAGAACAGATCTTTGATCAGACCTTCGTAGCCATGGAAAGCGAACACAACTGGTTTGTCCTTTGTGAAAAATTGATCAAACTCAGCGTCAGATAATCCACGAGGATCTAACTTTTGGCTTCTCAGCTTCAGTAAGTCTACTACGTTGATGTAACGAATCTTCAAATCAGGCAGTTTTTTATGCAAGATCGAGATCGCAGCTAAGCTTTCAATCGTTGGCTCTGTACCGGCAGAAGCGATAACAATATCAGGCTCTCCACCTTGATCTGTACTTGCCCAGTCAATAATCTTCAAACCTTTGTCCACCAATTCCTTCGCTTCATCAGCAGAAAACCATTGTGGGCGTGGGTGTTTGGACGAAACAACCAAATTGATCTTTTGACGATCATTTAAAATAGTGTCAAAAACAGCTAGCAGAGAGTTGGCGTCAGCTGGCAGATACTCACGAATAAATTCTGGTTTCTTATCAGCCAAATGACCTAACAAACCTGGATCTTGGTGTGTATACCCATTATGATCCTGTTGGAAGACCGTTGAAGTAGCTACAACATTCAATGATGGGATGTCTGCACGCCATCCTTGATCCGTTGCTTTACGCAACCATTTGAAGTGTTGAGTGATCATCGAGTCAACCACACGCAGGAAGGCTTCGTAACTTGCGAAGAAACCATGACGGCCTGTTAACACATAACCTTCCAGCAATCCTTCAGCTTGGTGTTCAGACAATTGGGAATCAATGACACGACCATAAGATGATAAGAATTCATCATTAGGCTCAATAATTTGATCCATCCATTGGCGTTTGGTTACTTCAAAAACAGGAGCCAAGCGGTTAGACATCGTTTCATCAGGTCCGAAGATTCTGAAATTGCGATTCTCTTCATTTAATACAACCACATCTTTAACGTATTTGCCCAAAACCGACATATCTTGCGCAATCACTTTACCAGGTGTGGAGTTATCCAGCGCATAATTACGGAAATCTGGCAATTTCAAGTCTTTAATAAGGTTACCCGCATTCGCAACAGGGTTCATTCCCATTCGTTTCTCGCCTGTAGGCAGAATTTCAGCAATCTCAGCTTTTAAACGACCGTTTTCGTCGAACAATTCCTCTGGTCTATAGCTATTCAGCCATTCTAATAAGGCAGGTGCGTGCTGCATATTTTTTTGATCAACCGGAATTGGAACCTGATGGGCACGGAACGAATTTGTATTCGGCACTCCGTCCCATTCCTTTGGACCCGTCCAGCCTTTAGGTGAACGGAAGATAAGTACTGGCCACGCCGGACGAGTAAGATCATTATTTTCACGCGCATTCTTCTGGATAGCTTCGATCTTCTCGATGGCAGTATCCAATACTTTCGCCATTTCTGGATGCATGTGATCAGGGTCTTCACCTTCAACAAAAAACGGTTCCCAACCTAAACCTTTAAAGAACGAAGTTAACTCTTCTTTCGATTGGCGAGACATAATCGTTGGGTTACTAATTTTGAAGCCATTCAAGTGTAAGATTGGCAGCACTGCGCCATCCGTGATTGGATTGATAAATCTGTTAGAGAACCACGAAGCGGCTAATGGTCCCGTTTCAGCTTCACCATCCCCAATAACAACAGCCGAAATCAGATTCGGATTATCTAAAATAGCACCTACACCATGAGAAAGGGAATAGCCCAGCTCTCCACCTTCATGGATAGATCCAGGTGTTTCAGGAGCAGCATGCGAAGCAATACCGCCAGGGAACGAAAATTGTTTGAACAGTTTCTTCATGCCTGGGATATCTTGAGTGATTTGTGGATAGATTTCAGTGTAGCTTCCATCAAGATATGAATTTGAAACCATAACCTGACCGCCGTGACCAGGACCTTCAATGTAAAGCATGTTCAAATCATATTTATTAATAACACGATTAAGATGAGCATAAATAAAGTTTTGGCCTGGAATCGTGCCCCAGTGTCCAATAGGCTTCACCTTTACATCCGAATCTTTCAAAGGTTCTCTCAACAAAGGATTGTCTTTTAAATAAAGCTGACCTACTGAAATGTAGTTGGTTGCACGCCAGTATGCATCAAGTTTTTTCAAATATGTTTGAGATGAGTATTCTGCTAACACGGGTGTTAAGGCCATGGTGTCCACTCCCTAGTAATTTGGTTTGTAATTTTGTTTGTAATTTATTTCCGGAAATTTCATCTACATGTACATCATAACGCTACGCTAAATTAATTCAACCTTTTTCACAAGTGATACGGTCCAATTTTGTGAAATTTTGAACATACTATGAAATATAAATTAAAAAGACAGTAAAAAAGCTCTTACATTAAAATATATAGAAAGATAAACCAATAAAATTTGTGATAAATGAAAGGTTTGCAGACTCTAATTCTTTTTCAAAACCATAAAAAAAAGACCGGAGAATTCTCCAGTCTTTTCGTTAGTGTACCGATACAAAGGTATTAAATTTCAAATATTTGTAATGAAACCGCATATGTGAAAATTCAAATGGCGTGCCGTTATCTAAAAAGAAAACACCCTCCATAATGCCTACCGGTTCATTTTCTTTCAATTGTAGTAGCTTTTGGTCATTCTCTTGGGACGGTTCTGCAAAAATGGATAAAAAAGATTTGGTGACGGCCAGGTTCCGCGAGTCTTCCAAATAATTAAAAATGGAACCCTCAATAATCGTCTGATTTAAATCTTGGACAATTTTAATGGGGATGTAGCCCGTTTCGATCATAAAGGGATCGTCATCAAACAGGCGTAAGCGAACGATTTTATAAACAAAATCATGGGTATCCAAGAACAAATCGCGCTGTAGTTCTTCTGTCGGTGGAATGACCTCGAAACTCAATACTTTGATTTTTGGCTTTTTGCCATGCATTTGAAAATTATCAGTAACTCCTAGATTAGAGCCTTCATAGTTAAAGATAGATTCATTTCTTATGTATAAGGGATTAATAAATGTCCCGGAGCCTTGTTTTTTGAAAATAATTCCGACACTCTCCATTTTAGTCAGAGCGCGTTTAATGGAACTACGACTAACCTGGTAAGTCTCACTAAGACTACGTTCATCTGGCAATCTCATATCTGCAAACTTTCCAGCGAAAATTTTCATTTTAAGATCGTCAATAATTTGCTTATAGACAAATTGTGTCATATAGTACTCCTCTTTCAGGTCTTCTATAACTCCATATAGTTTACCATAAACATGTCCATTTCATCTCATGTTTGTTTGTATCTCTTTTACTTTACATCCTTATGCGTAATGCTGCCATGACATATACATCACACCACTGAAAATACCTGCAAAATAGCAAAAATTACGGAACCTCCACCTTAACATCCTCAATATGACCAAGCCTGTTTCGCACCTTGAGGGGTGTTTGACCAGACCAGGCTAAAATCCTTGAATACATTGTTATTATTTATCTTGTTCAAACGTGTTCTAATAAAAATGGTGGGGGGAGATCACATTGGCTATCCGCTACAGCGTCATCATTCCAACCTATAATCGAGCCCAGCAGCTGCTGCTCACACTCGCCTCATTTGAAGCGCAAACCTATTCCAAGCAACTATTCGAAGTGATTGTAGCTGATG
Organism: Paenibacillus polymyxa M1; assembly: GCF_000237325.1. NCBI lineage: Bacteria > Bacillati > Bacillota > Bacilli > Caryophanales > Paenibacillaceae > Paenibacillus > Paenibacillus polymyxa. The sequence continues at coordinate 296,517 of NC_017542.1, read as the reverse complement.
ACGGCTCTACAGATGGAACGAAAGAAATGGTTGAAGACTTCAAAGCATCCTATCCTCTTATCTATGTGTCACACCCGGAACAACGTGGTCGATCTGCCGTTCGAAATTTGGGACTGCGCCAGGCAAAAGGGATATATATCATTTTCTGCGACGCTGACTTTTTGGTGCTACCTCATTTCATTAAAACCGTGAGTCGTTATCACCGCAAGTATCCCAAATCCGTGCTTTCAGGCATTCCTCACTCGTGGGACGATGCATTTACCCATTATCACCCTGACTTTTCTGTGGAAGAAAAAGAACATTGTCGGAGCATACTTACACAATCAGGCTTATGGAATCCCGACTTTGAAACAGCGAATGAAATTATCCCGATCATCACCCCTCATGATGTCCTGCATCAAACGGGTGCATTGCCTAAAGTCGTTAGCCCCACCAGGGTTCCGCCCAGTACTCAAAAACAATTTGCCTCAACGGACGTAGCTCCCTGGATGATGCTAGTAACTCGTTGTGTAGCCATCAGACGCAACCACTTGATTCGTATTGGAGGTTTCAATGAACGGTTTGTGCTGTACGGACTCGAAGACTGGGACTTGGGCTATAGACTGCATCGCTTAAAAATCCCTTTTTATTGCATCAAAGAGTTGGTCGGATATCATCAAGAACATCCAACCCATCTTAGAGGTAACGTTTTAAATACGGAAAATTTGAGAATTATGTATGAAACTTACGGGTTCAATGACTCCTCGTTAAATTTATTCGCTCTAATTCCTCCATCCGAGGATTTTGAGACCTACAAAAATACGCTGCGCGTGTTGCGCAGGGGACTCCGTTCTAGGTTAACACGTTCATCGGCTATGTTGTTGAGAAGGACACTACGCATTGCTGCCAAGCAGTTTTATTATCACAACAATACCCCAGCATACCAGCAATCATTACGAGCGATAAAAAAGAAAGCTGAGAACCGGAAAAGCCGAGTCGCCCACGTGTTACGAGAAATGCTGGTAAAGTCTGAAAAGCTGTTGGAATAACAAGAGGACGGTAGCACACGAGACACATACCTGGAAGCAGATTCTGTCCTGGATAGATAATGTCGTATATTAGATTAGTCAAATCATAAATATAGGTTAATTGCGGAGGATTTCATTTTCAGGTGGTAACCTATCAAATGAAAAATCCACAATCGAATGAGATTGTGGATTTACGTGACTTCATCTGGATGCAAAACAGCAGCTATTTCGTTTGATTTCGTTTACTTTTGTTTATCTGTTAATGTTCTCACTTCAATAGGATGCAGGTTTGCCTCGATCTGAGCCCGCTGCGGTTCATACCACTCTGGCAGCATTAATTTCTGCCCCAAAGATTCTGCAGGTTCATCGTTAGCAAATCCCGGTGGATCTGTAGCAATTTCAAAAAGTATGCCGCCCGCTTCTCTGAAATATATTGCATTAAAATATTGGCGGTCGATGATTGGAGTTGGCTGATAGCCATAATGCTGAACTGCGCTTCTCCACTCTTCATGTTGCTCGAAATCTTTTGCGCGCCATGCAATGTGATGTACCGTGCCTGCTCCACCAAAGCCTAAGCCCATTTTGACGAGCGGAACATCCACAATGTTGCCGATTTCTCCAGCGGACTGATAACGAGCATATTCGGCGTCTTCATCGATTTTCGTAAATCCGAGTATGCTCTCCAATGCATCCATCGTTTTCTGTGGGTTGGCGCTAAATAGCACTGCACCTCCGAACCCCTTGATTGCTTTATCAGCCGAAATGCCATCGTAAGACCAAGTACTGCTCGCTCCCTCTGCACGTTCAACAAGCTCAAGACGTAGGCCCTCATTATCCTCGAATTGAAGGTATTGTTCATTAAAACGGCTTGTTTTCGTAACTTGAATACCAAAGCTTTTCAAACGATGCTGCCAAAAATCAAGCGAACCTAGCGGTACCACATACGAGGTTGTACCCACCTGGCCGCCTCCGATTCGCCCTTTGGGAGTTCCCGGTGCAGGGAAAAAAGTAATGATCGTTCCTGGGCTCCCTGCCTCGTTACCAAAGTACAAGTGGTAAACCTCGGGGGCATCGAAGTTGATGGTTTTCTTCACTAACCGAAGTCCAAGAATACCTGCATAGAAATCGACATTAGCCTGCGGATTACCGGCAAAAGCTGTAATATGATGGATACCTGTCGTTTGAAGTGACATATAAAACCCTCCTTTAAATCGTAGAAATCCTTATTTTCCATTATCGTTCAATTTTTAATGATCTAAGTTCATGTATTAATGAAGTATTGCATCAATGGAATATGAACCTGCACCTGTCAACGCAATCCCGATTACGACAGCAATAAGAACCAGTGGATATTCATAGCCATTAGCGGTTGCCCAGATTCCGTTTTGACCATGCACTTTGACAATCGCTCCGAGCATCGCCATCGTAATCAAAAGTGCAGCTAGTGGAGTGAGCAGTCCTACAGTAAATAGAGCCCCTCCCAGCAATTCCATCAATCCAGCGGCCACAGCCATCAATACCCCAGGCTTGATCCCGATTGATTCCATCCAACCACCGGTACCTTTTGGACCATAGCCGCCAAACCAGCCAAAAAGCTTCTGAGCCCCGTGCCCCACGAATAGCAATCCAACCACCAAACGTATTAACAACAATCCACTCGCCAACATAAAATCACTCTCCATATTATATTTATTATTTAAAGATTTTTAAATTAGAGATATTAGACAAAATTAAATTCATGGCTTAACGATTTGAGCCTGTTCTTTTCTTAATTTTTCAGGAGTAACATCATCTCCATTCGGATCATAAATCGTAGCATTCAAAAGTATGCTTTTGATAGAGCCTCGAAAGATTTGAAGGTATTCTTTGCGAAGATCCATTTGTTCCGTTTTTTCAATTTCAGTTAACCCAACTTCTTTTGCTTTTTTTGCCAACTGGTTAATTCTTTCTAAAATCGCAATCATGTGTATACCTCCCTATTCAAAATTCGCTGTTGTTTTATCTTTAATTTATTTATCTTGATATAAAGATATAATATTTTATTGTTCTTGTCAACACTTTATTAAAGAGAGGAAAAAATGAATCCTTGAGTTGCCTTTGAAGATGAATGAAAAAAGAAGCCGCGAAAACATGATTGCATACTCAACGGAGGCAAGTCCCCTTCCAAAGATCCTGTTTGTTCCATCCCTTAAATATTTCTTTAGACTTTATAAAGGGCTCCTTTTTTTAGTTTAGAAGTTGGAATGGTTTTATTTTTTCATTTCGTCATTTTTTACTTACTTCCTTCCCAATATATAGCGCTCTTTCATCCCGAGGCTATAGCTTAATAAAAAACCACAATGACGATTATGTCAAAGTGGGCTTGGTTCTACCGGGACTTATCTTGATTATCTAAATACCCCTCTAAAAATTGTATATTTCTCTCACTTATAGGCAACAACCCTAAATGTTGATATTCAAAAATTATTTGTCGTTGGGTTGACGTTAATTCTGAAGTTATCATATCTTCATAGCTATACTGAATATTTAATTTACCAGGATACTTCAGTGCTAAGGTTAAATTCGTCCACGCCTCCTGATCATTATCAATAAATATTTTTCTTAGCTTTTCAAATTTGGATTGTAATCCTAATAGCAAGTCATCATAAACTTCCCCACTTACACCGTATTTATCAGAGATATCATGAGAATATATATTGTCTCCGTCCTCAGAAGCATTGAAATAAAAGTATACATTACTAGAGCCATCTAATATTTCAGCATACAAATAAATCTCATGCCATTTGTCTTCAGGTATCATATCTAAAATATGCTCTGCAATTTGAGGATATAACTGATCCATTTGCTTCTCCATAGTCTTACCAACCCCGTTTTGATTTTTTATTGAGTCCTCCTGCCATAATATCAATGCCCTCCCCATATTAATATTTTCAAACCATTCGCAGGGACTAGAGAAACAGACTCTTAGTCCAGCTCCTGTCCATCATTTTCAATTTGGATATGACCACAATACAGACACTGATGGGTACAATTTTGTGTCAAGGCCGGCTGTCCCTCGATCTTCACATCACTTTTCCCATTCAGCCAAGGCATGGTCAGAACTGGAACACACGGAGCCTTTTTCACGCCATAGATGTCCACCATCTCACTGGCCTGCACGGCCGGATTTAAAGGACTGGAGCAATTTCCAAAAGACTGAATGTTCACTCCTGGAACGTAATCTCCAATGTTCATTTGTGCTTTGTTTTTTACGTAGACGCCATGGCTAAAAGGTCTTTTCAAACGGGTAGGTTGTGTGCCATAACTATAACTTAAGATCGCTCCTGCCACGACATAGCTTTTTTTTGCGCCCGTTCCCGGTTTCACTTGGGCTTCTTCCACTTACCCCATCCTCCTTAGTGCTTCCATCTCGACTCTTTGCACTCGAATGCCTGTAAAAGATCGGCGCAGCAGGCTCTCTGCCACAGCCAAATGGATATAGATATGAGGTTCAATCAGTCCCTCAATCCGAAAAACAGGGGGCTCTATCTCCCCCTGTCTTAGTATCAAATGCTTCAATGTACCGCTGGGGTACCATTCCGTTTGTGCGGACAAACAGTCCACCAGCGGCGGACGAAGCACCCAGTATACCTCCTGTCTAGCCTGCTGGAAATCGGTAAGGATGGCCGCTTTCCATTTCAGTCCTGGCATATATTTCTCCAATAATACTTTCAACCGGTCGGACACCAGGGGTAGGGGAAATTCCAGGAAATCCGGGTACACTGTTCGTGGATCGGTATGTACAGCCAAAAAAAGCGGATCATCCTGCTGTTGCTCTCCCTCAGCCTCCGTCAGGATTTCTTCTACTTGCAAAGGAGATAGCGCAGCAGGCTCCACCCGATGTTTTACCCGCTCGTCTATCATCAGTCGAAAATATCTCAATGCAGCCACTCCCCTTTGCTACCAACATCCCTCACCTGCGTAGACCACTCCAAACCAATAGCTCCTCTACGCTGTTCATCGGTAAAAATAACTCCTTGTACATTGGCACCTGTAAAATTAGCTCCGATCAAACAAGCCTCTTTAAAGGATGCACCTGTCACATTTGCTCCAACAAAGCAGGCATCGGTTAGATCTGCCCCGTCCAAGGACGCTTTTTGTAGTAACGCCTCTTGAAAAATGGCTCCCCGCAATTGTGCATCATGAAAACGGGCTCCTTGCAAGCTCGCACCTGTGAAATCTACTCCAGCAAAACCTAATGGCTCCCAATCCAGTGAAGCATCTGATCCATATCTGGCGTTCCCTATAACGACATCCAATATGGCCCCTTTCATCGAGCATCCGCTAAAATTGGCTCCATGAAGCAAACTGTATGTCAAATCAATTCCATTTAACTCACTTTCCTGCCACACTGTTCCTACTAGAACACAGCCATGTAGACGGCTATGCTCCGACCTGATTTGGCGAAAGGCTGTATAACGAAAATCCAACAGGCTAAAATCCCCATCCGACAAATGAACTTGAGTCAACGCCTGATAGCTGTACGCATGTTCCTCTTTTTCCTCCAACCACGACCGAATCTCATTCGCCTCCATGGCTCTGCGATCTTCTCGATATACCGATACACTATGATCCAAATATTCGCCGACACGAATCTCGAATGTCTCTTCTCGCTCCAGCTCTTGAAACTCCGATAAGTACACCGCCTGTTTCATTGCCGAGCGCACCACATTCACAACGAGCGCATGAATGTGTACCGCTGCTTCCAACATAACCTGCTCCCATTCAAGCTCTGATAGAGAAACTTGCTGCTTCTCTACCTCCCCTCGCAATTGTCGCTGCAAATCGGTCCAATAGGAATATGCCCAGCTTGTATCCCATTCCAATCGGATCGGCTGCGGATCAAGCATCCATAAAGCATCGGAAGCCTCTACGAGATAAGCAGGCCGTTCTTCCAGCCATGTGGTACGTAGCATAGAGTATGTGATATAGCCGATCCTTTCCTTTCCTTGAAGCTGCTCTTGTCGAATGTGCCGGCAATAGCCCCGAAACTCTTCGACACAAGCCTGAATCCGTTGCTCCTGCGTCGTCTTAAACTTCAGTGCCCAGTCTCTGCTGATGAGAAACCACGCCTGATTCAATATAGCTCGCCATTGCGGTTCTAACTCATCAATAGACTTTTTCATTTGTACTCAACCACCACCTAAAGCTCTTCATAAATTCATATCTTCAGGCTGACGCCAGTCATCCGCTGCCCTATAGGCTAATTCGACTTCACTTCACTGCCCTTCATGTCCGCTGATCCACTCAATTGAATATGACTGCCATTGCAATCCATACGCAGCTCGCTGCCCGCCGACAAACTCATCGTTTTCCCTGCCGACAAGCTCAGATTGCCACCCGCCGAGATACTTACCTGTTTATTGCTCACAATATGAATACCTTCCTTGTCGTCCAGCTTGATAAAAATAGCACCATCTTTACCCGTCACGACCAGTTCATCCGGTCCCAAACGAATTTCTTTTCCATGAGGCGTTCGCCATATTTTCATCTGCGGATTTGATAGCTTGTTATGCCCGCTTCCTCTGTCTGTACGTCGGACTGCACTGCCTGCTACCCCATCCTCTTCACGGCTGCCCGGAAAATAGAGTGAAACCGGGTCCCCTTTTTCCGGCATTACGTACCAGCCTGTATGTCCCCCGCCGCTATATACCGTCGAATAATTGAACCAATGCGCCTGATCGACCGCCTGCTTCTCGTCGCAATCCAGATGGATACGTACCTGATCCTGACGCACGTCCACGACCACCCCTCCTAATGAAGCGCCCGCCAGCTTTTCCTGATAGTAGCCTTTCTGCCGTAAGCCTTTATACGAGGCAAGCACATATTGATGCCGCAACAGACCCTGTCTCATTTCCGTATAAGCCTCCATGACATACAAACTGTGTCCCTGAAAGGTCAACTGAGCGCCCAAATCCAGCACCTCGTCTGTCTCCACCTCATAAAAAATAAAATCATTTTCGTTCACCTTTGCCTGCTCATTTTCCTGAAAGTAGCGGAAAGGCAGCATCTGCTTGCGTACCGTATAACGGGTATGATCCAGTACGGCCTGTGCAGAGCTGTCTTCAATGCCAAAATAAAATTTGGGACTATCAAAACGCGACACAGGCATCAGGCTCGTATGATAGCGGGAAGCCATGCGTCTTAAAAAAGCCCAATCCGTCTCCTGATACTGGATGGCAATCCGTCCGATAGGCTCTCCACCGGTCGCTCCATCAATCACATCCAACCCCTCATAATCCTTACCAATCTGCTCCAGCATCTGAGGAATTGTCATTTTGGTATATTGAAAAGAACGGGTGCGTTGCTGGATATCCATCCGATAAGTATGGGAAATGGCCTCTACCTCCAGATAGTACACATCCCGCACAACCTTCACTTCGACCGATAGCGCAATTCCGCTGAATAGCGGCTTACTTTCACCCGATTCATTGCGATGGCTTACCTCAATAACCGTGTTCTTTTCCGTCGTTTCCACATAGCTGTCCTGCATTTCTTCCGGGATGATCCCTGTAAAATAGAGCCGAGTATGCTCGTTGATTTTCTTCGCGAGGGTAAGGTGCTCCAGCTCAACCAGCTCGTAAGGCTGGATTTGGATATTATCGTAGCCCAAACTCATATTTGATTCGCCTCTTTCTCAAGCGTAGGATGTAAAAGCAATGAAACTGCATGGAGTGAATGTACTGTATTTTCCGCTACAGGCAGCCATGCCTCCATGTCCGATTCCATACAGTTAAACGTTCCCATCATTACCTGTCCTGCATGGGTGAACAGCAGGATTTCGTTGTACAAATTTGTATCCACGCCTGCAGCAACAAAACGGATCAACCTAATGGACAGACCAGAATGATTCACGATCACTTGAGTGCCCAGCCAATTACGGATTGGTTGTACAGCTCGCAAAGTGTCCGCCATTTGCTCCACAAAATCAGGAAGTTCCTCGTCCGCCAAAAATGATTCTGTCCGACTAAAGGTGATATTCACCGTCCCATCCTCTGAGGTGTAAATGGCCTCTGGACGATATTCCGAAGGATACTTAAATTTGGCCTGCTCCAGTGGCATCAAACTAAAAGATTTCGGCACGCTTACCTGCATTTGTCCGTCCAAAATCACCCTTAATTCCAGCGGAATGAGCTCATCACCTAACCGTAACGCCAAACTTTTCTCAGAAACGGAGTGATCCTGTTCGGAAATAACAGTTTGGGAAAGACTCGTATTTACGTTATTAGATGCAACATCATAATTAAGCTTATTTTTAAGACTTAAAATATGCTCGTCCATATAGTTCATAGGGTTAGTCCCTTCTTCTTAAAAAAGATGAGTATTTAATTCAAAATATAAAAGCAAAAGGGCATATTTAACAATAACCCATCTTATGTATGTATCGGCCAGAATAGATATTTTGTTTACAGAAAGAACCATAGCATGCGTTATTTTCAATGTATATTTCTGAAATCAATATGGATAAGAGGATTGATCGGAACGGACTATGGATCGAATTGAATCCATCCTTGCTCAGAATGAAAGCAGGTATTATGACTTGGAGAGGCCGCTCCCTTAATACAAGTGATTTTATCAAGTGGTTTGGATAATGGGGGTTTGTAAAGTTAAAGTTACACTTGGTCCGCAATCGAACCTACTAAAAAGCAAAAACCCGCTCTATGTGGTATTATCCCCTTCTAGTAGACAAGAGAGAAAAGACATCTGTTAAGATGGACTTAATCTTGTTGAACGGAGGGGATTTTTCATGGCTAAAAAGGGACAATCATTCCAGCAATACTCCTTAGATGTAAAGATGGAGGCAATCCGGTTGGTGAACGAAGAACATATGAGTATTCGTGAAGTGACGAAACACTTAGACATTCGTAATAAATCCCAAGTACAAAGCTGGGTGACGAAATATCGAGCGGGGGAGAACCTCCAGCCAACGACCACAAGACAGGGACGACCCAAAACGAAATTTTCCAGTATGGAAGAAGAGATGGCGTATCTACGGGCGGAGATTGAATATTTAAAAAAGCAGTATCCAAATCTACACAAGGAGTGACGAGGAAAGAAGCGAGGTTTGAAATTATTGAGGGAATGCGAACACGATATTCGTTGAAATGGTTACTTGAATTAGCCCATGTTTCTCGGGCAGGATATTATAAATGGAGAAAGACTCAGCAAACAACCCAGCAGCGTAAGCAAGAAGAAGAGCTTCTGGAATCGCATATGTTGTCGATCCACCGGATCCATCCCTATTTTGGTTATCTGCGGATGACCGTTGCTTTACGTAGAGAAGGTATCTTGGTCAATCACAAAAAGGTGTACCGCCTAATGAAGAAATTAGGGATCCGTTCCGTCATTCGAAAGAAGCGGCGTTTTTTTGGCAAACAGGCATCTGTGGTAAATGCCAACCGATTAGATCGACAATTTCAGGCAGATTCTCCTTTATCCAAGCTGGTTACCGATATTACATACATACGAGCTGGAGAGCGGTTTGTATATCTCTCTGTCATTCAAGATCTGTTTAACAATGAAATCGTGGCTTGGCGTCTTTCGGAACGAAATGACCTTGCTCTAGTTAGCGAGACGCTAGACGTTCTAAGTAAGAACGTGAACATGGAGGGTGTCATTCTCCATTCAGACCAGGGTTTTCAGTATACCTCCAAGCCGTTTAACCGCAAGCTTAAGCGGCTTGGCATGCTTGGGAGCCATTCAAGGCGTGGAAATTGCCTAGACAATGCCTGTATAGAATCCTTCTTCTCCCATCTTAAAACAGAGAAGATTTATTTAACGAAACCCGGAACCCTAGCGGAGGTAGAACAACACGTACGGGAGTACATTTCTTTTTATAATGAAAATAGATTTCAGAAAAAATTAAACAACCGTTCCCCGATTGAATACCGAGAAACGGTTGCTGCTTAAAGATGTCTTTTTAGTTCTGTCTACTTGACAGGGGTATGACCAATGAGCGGGTTTTTTAAATGGAGGCGAGCCTTGGCACGGTAAATCCACAATCCATCGTCGAGTAATGTTGAGATTGTTTGGTGAGGTGGCATCGTAACTCAACTATTTTTCAACTAATTTATCTCGAATTAATAAAATTATAAACATTTTTGGGTTTTTAAATCAATTCATCTTAGTAGCTATTTGTAAATATTACTTAGTTCAGTTCGTTCATCGTCTGTTAAAAAATCTTCGTACACAACTGTATTAACTTTTACAGAAAAATCTTCGAACTCAACTCCAATTTGTTCACTGAAATCATACATGGCGTATCCTATTCTTCTTTTATTTTGTTCAATTAAAGGGCTTTTTTCTAATAAATTCATGAACTGTTCCTTGTTCAAATTGCCCATAAAGTATTCAGAAAACAAAGATCTTGTTACAATACTTCCCTTTTGAAATGCTACGATTTGAGGGGGCCGTCGTTCAAAATAACCCACAAAACAGGTATCATCCGTTATATAGGTATCTCCGATTTTTAACTTTTGACCTTGAGAAGTATTAGTAACAACTAGTTTAGATATTGAGTCCACAGTTTCAATATCTAATTTACTTTTTATTTCCTCTAAATTCACATCAGTTGTATAAAATTCTACTATTCTATTTAACTGACTGGATGCTTCCCGAATATCATCTAAGTGACGCATATATTCTCTATATGAAGTTGGATGATTTAAATGCTTTGTTTCCAAAAAAAACAAATCATTACCAAGAGCAAAAACAGCATCGCATTCGTAATCTTTTTTTTGTAAATTTATACATCTGATACCTCTCTTGCTTATTACTTCTCTTATCAGTCTTTCAAATTCATCTCCTTTTTTGGATATATTGATCTCCCTACTATTTAAATTTAGTAAAATAGCTCGTGATGAATCAGTCATAATTGAAGCTGATGGTAAAACAACTAGGTTGTTGCCCATTTGTATAAATGGGCAATCAAATAAATCGTTAGAACTGTTATTAAAAGTCATTAATTTCAATATCTCATCTGCTTTGCTTTTTCTAATGCCTACTTCAGTAAGCTTGTTTATCCATTTAATTTTTGATTTAACTATACAAACCTCATTTAGCGCCACATCATTAAACCCATATCCTATATTTTTTCTATTTTTCAAAAATTTTTCACATTCAATAGAAACTAAAGAATAGGCCCTAATTAACTCAGATAATAATATTCCATTAAACTCTATATTGAGATCTTTGGTTGAAAAATACTCTTCAATAAATTCGCAAGCTAACTCTTCTTTTGAAGAGATATACTCAGGCGGTAAATTATTTGTTATATTATATTTTGGCTTAAATATCGCCTGCTCTAATCCTTGTCTGCTCATTTTAGCATTTCTAATATCCATAAAGCTTAAATGAGAAATATGCTTTCCTAGAGCATCGTCTCCAACTGTTTTTATATAAACTTTATCTTTATTTAATACACTAATATTAACATCAAAATAATCCCACAAATACATAATATTATCCATATAAACTCTAATTGATGAGTTAGTTAGATGCTCACTGGCGGAGATAACATCTTGTTTATCTATTCTATTTGAAATCCCTCCAAATTTATATTTTTTATACATAAAGTATTTAAGAATCAAACCACTAGACTGAACAATATTTTCGTAAATATCTTGAGAGTTATGATTTAAACCATTTATCCTACCAGATATCAAGTTAAAAAAAGATTGATATTGAAACTCTGACAGATTAATTTCTAGAGCTATTAAGTATGAATTTACGTGTATATCGGCATCAATTAATTTTTCGATTTTTTTCATATATTTTTGATCAAATCTTCTATAAATTGCATTAAGGATATTTATCTCATTTAAAAAATCACTTAAACTTTTGGAATCATGCTCCTTAGACTGCAAAAATTCAAAAACTTGATTAAACAGTTTTTTATCCTTGGGCTCGCCCGTTCCATAAGGATTAATACAAATTCCAGATTTTTTTATTAACCGCAATGTATCTTCTAAACCTAAGTTTGAATATGTTTTTTTCACTAGATTAAGAAATTTATTTTTATCTTTCCTTATTAATTGTTCTAATTCAAATAAATGCATACATTCATTTTCCTCCATATATTGCAATTGGGGATATAAGATAACCTTTAAATAAGTGCATTTTCTGAAATGAAGAAGCGTGACTGTTTTTGTTCGAATTTCGATCCGCAAAGAAGGAAATCGTCTAGTCCGAATTGTCCAAAAAGTGCCCACCCGGTGCAAGTTCGTAACATTATGATTTTTTAGCTTCTGACCTAAAAATGAAAATCACCATTATCATGTTTCAGGTGAACACATCTATCATGCCATCCATTATTTTAATGCCGCAAAAATCGACTTGTTGAAATCCAAATACGGTGGAGGTCGTCTGCTCAGACTCACACTGAAGAACGAACGAAAATTATCGAACTCATCCAAATTCCACGGAAGGCAGCGGGCTTCCATGTTCACTCAGTTGAGCCAACAACAAACTATAGATAAATAGTTAGAAAATGCTGAAGTAAATTCATAACGTTTATGTTCAAAATGCTGACTGGTAATTCCATTTTTCAATTTTCCATTTTGATCCTGGCTTCCCCCTTCTAACAAATTTATTTTCCTCGTCTATGTTTATCAGACTATACGCATATTGGTATTCTGTAATAATATTATTTTTTTCAATTTGCATACTTAATTCAATTGCAGTAGCAGCAGCAATATCATTGATGCTTAAAAATTTGAAATCCTTCAAAAGACAATCTGCGAGTTTCTCTTTTACTTTTTTCGGTTTTTGTTTGTCGTCAACTTTATTTAGCTGAACAAGTTTAGACATATACCCATAATTCTTCCTCTTCCACAATTCCATAAATTCATTTAAAACAAATTCTGGAGAGCCTTCTTGAAAAACAAATTCATCATTAAGAATTATCTCACGAGGTTTCCATTTTTGTAGTTCATTATGTTCCTTCAACGTTTCAGAATACTTAGACATCACCTTTCTTAAACTCTCTTTAGGTTTTTCAACTGGTGGTTTATCTTTACCATTTTCAACCTTTAGCGCCCAATCTCTGAGAGAGAACAGAGTCGCCCATGTTTTGGCAGCAACTAGCCTGTTGTCATATCCTAAATCCGTTCCATGCAATATGCCATTTCGATATGGTAGAGTTAGTGGATCGGTAGTCGTTGAACGTCTTCCTTTACGGAATATACTTGCAAGTTGTCCAAGACCTTTACTGTGTGCGGCAAGTGAATCCCATGCTTCAAATTCAATGTCTTCAGCGAAAAATCCTTTTCTATTTTGATGAATATCATTAACTAGTCCGTCTAAAAGAGCAAGGACAACTGGGATACAAGCGTGGTATCGTTCTTCTTCATAGTCGGTCAAGGCTCTATAAGCCAATCTCAATCTTGGGCGAAATGCCTTGATTGCTTGCATCATCGACAAGTGGAGCCTAGTAGTTTCTGCATCATAATATTCTACGAGCTTCTGCTCCGCCCCCTCAATATCTCCATCCTCCGCTCTTTTTACGGCTTCTTCAGCTGTAGCAAGACTCATCATGTCATACAATATCCAACCACGTTCAGCAAACATATCATTAAACCTGTCTGGTACAGTTACAAGATCGCTTATATTACCCAAACTATCCTCTGTTTCTTGAAATGTTTTTTTATTAGCTCCGAATCTACCCCAAGCATTTTGAGAAAGGGAGATAACACTGGCATAGCTGCTTTTACCATCTTTAGATTATTAGCTTGATGTTCTGCTTCTTTGATCGACGGTAGATCTCTAAGCTTTGGTTTTACGTCACTTTTATTAGATTCCGTCATGCTATTTTTTCTCCTATCTTGGATATAGCTATTTTCAATTAGTTATTTGAATTCTTTTCTTCCGAAATAATCTACCCGTTTTGAAAAACATGCGTCTATTCAATTTTATTAATTTCGTTTGTTTGGGATCTTTGTAGTATGGCATCCGCTAATAATTCAAATTTACTGTTAGTTTCATTGGCAAATATTAGCCCTTCTTCTATTAAATGGTTTGCTTCTTCCGGTCGCAAACCTGCTAAAAATTCAATAATCAGTTTGATAGTCTGTTCTCTTTTTCTACCTTTAGAACTAGGAATGCCGATTTCTGCAGAAAATCGATTAAGCTCCCTAGTCTCGGCAGCTATACTACGATTTAGAAGTTTATCTCTAAAATTAATTAAATTTAAGTAATGATCTTGGTCAGCATTATGAACTTTTTCGAGATTGCTTAATTTCTTTTTTGTTCGTTGATTAGTTGTTTTTTTATTTATGTCTATTAAATTCAACAACCTTACAATTTCATCAAACGAGTGGTCAACTCTCTCGTTTTGTAAAAATGAGAAAACTTCATTGAACTCTTTCTCAGTATACTTAACTTTTAATTGAAGCAAATCAAGTAATAGTTCTTGTTTTAGACTCAATTAGAATCCCACCCTTTCAAGGAATTCTCGACCAAAAGCAGTAAACTCATTTATGACATTTGATCGAGCGTAGTCTGTAAGAAAAATAGGTTTTTTATTTCTTGCCCCTTTTGGATATGAATTTGAATGCCTAACTTCATTTTCGAAGACATGCCAGCCTTGCTTTGAGGCATAGTTTCTTACTTCAGAACGTGAGATATTGTGCTCCTCATAAGTTAATGTCGGGTCAGTATCATTAAATACTATACCAGCAATTTCTATATCTTGATCACCTAGAGAATGCTTGAAGCTTTCAAGTGAACGAACTAACAAAGGTAATCCAATTGAAGCTAGGAATTCTGGCTTTATGGGGATGACAACGAACCTACTGGCACGATAAACAGCAGTAGTGAGAATTGATTCTGTTGGTGCACAGTCGATCAATATCAAATCATAATCATTTTGCACATTAGTCAAAAAACGAGCAAGTAAGTGATCCTTATTTGTCGGGTTCTTTAATGTCCATGACAACTCAAGTCTCGAGGGAATCAAGTGAATAAAACTACTGTTACTCCACTTTTTAACGGGGTAAATAACTGTACTAACATCCAGACTGGAAGGCCCCATACTCCCGTCAAAACCAGAAGGTGTATATTGTTCAAATATATGAAATACTGTAGGTCGGTTTTCATCTAAATATGTTTTATATGCCTCTGCCCCCATTAAGTATTGGCTGGCATTTGCTTGAGGGTCTAAATCAACTACTAGTACTCTCATTCTACGTTTATAAGCCGCATACCACGCAAGGTTAAAGGCAAGAGTTGTTTTACCTACTCCACCTTTCATATTAATTAAAGATACACAAGTAGCTGACATCTATAGTCCTCCTTAATTATTCTAAGCTATATCCAATATATTTCTCCATACTCTCTTGCATTCATGAGATAAATTAAAGCTTTATTGAATATAATTACTATAATATGAGTCAAAAGTAATGATACTATTGAACCATTGAAAAATGTGTCGTTTTTTGTCGTTGATAATCATTTTTTTAACGTAAAAAACGACTATCAGGACACAGAGTTACTCTTGTGTCCTGATAGTCCCTTAACTTACTAACAATTTTTTCGATTCTAGGAATCTTTCGTTACTTGCATCCCTTTTAACCAACGTGTCATTTTTAGAATTGTATGTTTGAGATCTATCTCTTACAGCTCCTTTTCTGTAGTCATTTCCAGTATTTTTCGCCATGCTAGTTCAATCCCTTCCGTTTTAATATTGTAAATTATATTACCTATTCAATATCTATCAATATTGTTTAGCGACGATACCGACGAAAGCGTCACCCTACGACAAAGTCGAAATCGTCGCCTTCTTCTGGAAAAATACGGAAATAAAACTTTATACTTCACACAAATCTCGAAAGTGGAATTCTACTTTTTAAATTTACATCCCCTTCGTCTTCCTTGTATGGAAAATCCCACTTACATTTATGCATGGAAGTGCTATAGTTTTCAGATTAATTAGGATCTAATATTGTGCTATAAGGAGGTCGACTATGGATAAAAAAGAATTAATTACAAAAGCTCAATTAAAAAATCTACCAATCACAGAGAGTAAGTTAAACCGCTATATTAACTTAGGTTTAATATGCTCTGATACAAAAGGGAGAGGCCGAGCAAAAGGAACTCTGTCGCACTTTACTGAGGAGTCCTTGGACATTTTAAAGGAGATTCAAAGCTTGAAGGGGATAAATCAAAAACACATTATATTCACACTGTTTTGGCGAGGGTACAATATTTCATGGCATAAGCTAAAGGATGCGGTTTATAATTTTACACTTGAAATTGAGGATAAGTTCACCGAGGTCAATAACAAGACTAAAGATCCAGAATTCGCAGATTACATTTTGAATGAGATGATTGAAGAATCTGTACCCAAGAAAAAACCAGGACGGCCTTCAAATCAAGATCTTAAAGAATTGAAACAACAACAGGAGGCAGAGAAGGAATCTTTCCGAAATATCCTCAGTGTTGTACAACTGTTAGCAGCAGGTAGTAGTATGACATGTCAGGGGCTAAAGCTCTTCTCTAGACCTAATCCAAATGTTACAACTCAAACTATTGCTGATGCCGATATGTTCTTGGACTGGTTGAACTTACGAACGATAAAAGAATCCATACAACGTTCAGAAAAAAATGACTATGACAACATTCTAGAAATCATCCATTGCATTCAGCAATACTGGAATGAAATTGAGGCTGTAAGCAAAAGTCCCACCGTTAACTCTGCTATAAAGGAAATAGTACAACAGATTAATAGGTTTTATCCAGGTGGCTTCACTTTCAGGAATGTAACACTAATTCGCTATCTCATATTAGCTATGCTAGCTTTTGGAAAACACCAGATGATACTTGAATTTTTAAAATCGGATCAGACCAAAACGCTGTTTAACCAGTTCGTTAATCTTCCATTTGAAAAGAATAAACAATAAAAAACGAGGTGAAAAATAATGAGAAAAATAGGTATTGCATTGGGTAATGGAGTAGCCTTCGGGTTACCCGTAATTATTGTTTACATTATCCTTGTATTAGCAGCAATAGGCTTGTACACAATTTATTCTAAGTACCGGGATAATATCTAAAAGTTATATTATGTTAAATTATTGATGTGATAACTAAGAGTCAATAGTATGACGACGGTAATATGGTTGCTCTTAAACGGGTAAAAACCGGAATAAATAGTTATAAAGAAGTCTGCATTTTTCTTCGTAAATATAAATTATTACCGCTCACCGTAAAACTATAAAACTCTTTCCACTGTCCCTTTTCCAACCAAAAAAAGCGACGATACCGATAAAAGCGTCAAACTACGCAAAAGTCGATATCGTTCGCTATTTACTTTTTGATTTTAACAGCAGTCTTATATTTAAAAGATATACTTCAAAATTAAACTCCATTCTTATGCATTAGTCTGCCTAATACCTTCCAATTGTTTCTTGAAGTTGCACTTTTGGACCATGAATATAATTTTGTGTAGGTACAGTCAACATAAACAAAAAGCTAGTTGCGATGACGAGTAGAACCGATTTTTTTAACATTACTCAACCACACCTCTTCAATAAAATTGAAATACTCTTCTTTAGTCTCAGGAAAAACCATCACTGTACATGCCTTGATTCAAGTAGTAGTAAGCTAGTTCATACTCCATACGCGCTAACTGTTCTGGAACAACCTGCTGAGTATACATATCAGTAGAAAACGATTGGTGCATGAAAGAATCAATTTCTGTTTTAAACCGCTGAAGTATATCATCCACTTTAATCCCATGCTGGTTAGCTACGATCATAATGTTCATTAGCTTGGCAATCAGTTCTTTTTCTGATTCATTTGACGAGGCATTTACGTAATCCACATATACTTGAGTTACACTAGTATCTCCTGATAAAAGCTTGTAAACATACGTGTTTCGTTGTGCCCAATGTAGGAATAAGCTGATCCAGTGTTGAGTTTCCGCATCTGTTTCCTTGACCCAGCTTAAATAAGCATATATATATTGCAATGCTCGTTCATAATCTTTTCGGGCTTCGCAATAAGCTGCACACAACAGATCCGCATAGGCGATATATCAAAATAATAGGTTCCTTGTCTTCTTTATAGGCTCTCTATGATTTCGTTTCTCCTCATGACTGAGTGCGTATTGAATTTCCGCTTTTATCTTCATTTTTTTAGCGTTTTCCTCAACCTTATCCCACCCACGTAAAGAACGATACACATTCGCTAAATCCTTCAACGCATCAAGTTGATCGACTTCATCCAATCGCTTCACATAAGGTTGAAAATAACATGCTGGCTCAAAGTTTCGGCTCTGCTCGTTCCCAATACGAATTGTAAACAAGCGATACTGACAAAGCGCCAATTGCTCCGAATATTGCTTCTTTTCACTAACTGCTACATTCTCATATAGTATGGCTGCTGCCTCGTGAAGGGCCTCTTTAAATAGTTCTTCAGCAAGTTCAAATAATGATTCCGAATAGCCCAGTTTATCCATTAATAGATTGACTACTTCATGAATGCAGTCCAGTTTATTTAGTTTCGCGCAATTATGTATAAAAGGACTCATTCGACGCCAATTCGGATTGGCCTCCGTTAGATACTCAGTCACATATCGTTCGTAATAATGGCCGACAGGATGACCCATTGCAGCCGTAATTCGATCCAACTGGTCAACTGAAAGCGTACGGTTCCCATTGATAAAAAGATAACCAGATGATTCTTAGTGATATAGCCAGAAAGGCACATATGAATCCAGGTACCATGAGTAGCATTACAAAAAAAGACGGTACCAGCGAAAGCTTCATTCTGCGAGGTCCGTACCATCTCTAATTTATGAATACTACACAAGACAATTTTAAATAATTCAAATTGTCCTTGTAATATTCATAATATGCATTTCTCAAATAGGATTTCATCACGAATTGGAATACCATTATTTGATATTTTTGGGATTTCAGGTTTTATAATCCTTGCTTTTTCAACAGAGTTTGGAAAAATTCTCGCAATTTGATAACCCTTTTTTTGATAAAATAAAAAAGCATGCAGGTTATCGTTAGTTGTTACTATTTTTAGTTTGCAACATCCGCTTTTTTTTGATACTGCTTCTACCTGATTCAATAACGCAGTACCAATCCCTTTATTTTCATCTTTGCTATCTAAAGAAATGATTTCACATTCATTATCGCTTATAACATAAGTGATTAATCCCATAATCTTTTCTTTATGATCTAAGATAGCAAATCCATCTAACTCATCACATTGATAGATCCCGCTAGAAATCACCATTTGAGGAGTTCCCCAATTACAAATAAAAAAATTGGTTATCATTTTTTTATCAAATTCTTTTATATTAATTATCCGCAAGATTTCCCCTCCATTTTATGACTTTATAAATTGTCATTTTCATCAAAGTATTATGTCTAAAATAGGCTACTGGAATGTCAGTAGCCTGATTTTATTTCCTCTGAAAATGTTATATTTTATGATTTAAAAGTCATATTATCTCGTTTTTCGGAGTAATTTATATCCGTATTTTGAGCTGTATTGTAATATAATAAAATAGATGGTATTAGGAATATGGCTGCAACAATAAATGTTGCAATTATTCCAAATTTAACTGCTATTAGCCCAAAGATAATTCCGGATAAAATTTCACCAGCTGCACCCGTAACCGAATTAACAGAAAATAATGTGGCTTTATAGGAATCAGGAAAAAATTTATTTAAGTAGCCATTAACTATTGGATTACGTATATCCTCCACTGATAATAAAAAAGAGATAGCAACTAGACCAATAGCTTTTAAACCAAATGCTGTACTAAAGATCATAAGAATACTAATAGATTCAACCATTATTAGAGATAATAGGGTGTTTTTTTCAATTATTTTATGAGCCTTAGCTGTGAAATGCAATAGAATAAAAGCTAGTACGCCTGCGATTGCCATTACGTATCCAAGAAATTCTTTTGAATTACCGATTTGTATTAAGTAGGGCTGCCAATATCGCATTATAACATCATAACTTAAAGCTGCAAAAAAGCCAGCCAGTACGACATTCAAAATGCGTCGATGTTTAAATACTATTTGAAAACTTTTTCCTGTTATTTCGATAAACGATTCCTTAGGAGTGTTTTTTTTCTGATTCTTTATAATCTGCTGATCTGATTTTAAATAAATCAAAATAATAGCAAGCATAATTGCGTATATTAAGGCAACAAATATAAATGGCAACATGGAATTAAACTTATAAATGTGCCCAGATAATAAGCTGGTTAGTATAATACTTGCTATGAGTACTTGGGCATTCCTCATCAGTCTTTTACTAAATTCTTCCTTAGGAGTTACTTGGCTCATCCATGTCTCAAAAGCACCCGAAATAAGGGCTTCAGCTAGTGCCCATATTATCATTGCTATAACACAAACCCATGTTATTCCAATAAAAGGAAAGATCAACCATGTGGCCATTGAGAAAATATAAGATAGCATTATGGATCGACGAACGCCATTATTATCAGCAAAAGTCCCCGTTGGAATTTCAAACAATAATCTGGCTACCTCGAAAACTGTCCCTAATATACCGATTGCTAATAAATCAAATCCTTGATCGTTTAAATGTATAATCCAAATTGGTGAAAAGAAACCAATTGCTAATCCACGAAGTGCAGATAATATGCTAAATATGTTCATAGGTTCTCCCAATAAATTTTTTGTTAGAAACAACTGATCATAATTCTCTGGTAGCTAACAATTGTCGGAACACAGCTTGAGTAACATGATATATATCAAACTCTTCAGTATGTCTTTTAAAAATATCTTCTGCACTAATAGATGAAAAGCCCGGAAGCACTTGATTTAATTCTTGATTTAGCTTACTTTTTAGACTTTCTTGTTCTTCTGGTGAAAGTAGATTTATATCACATGCAAGTTCACGCCAAGTATCATGTTGAGTTAGGCGTGAGCGAATTTCAGCAAGGAGCAATTCAAGCCAAGCTGGATGTGAAAATGTTATATTCAGAGATAGAGTCTCTTCAGTTGAACTGGTGGAATGCCAAATACCTCTTGGGAGATAAAGAAATGATCCGGGCAAAAGGTTAACTATATCCGCTCCCGGTAAATCTGTTTGTGGATGCTCTCCCTTCCAATAAGTTGCTAGTTCATCTGGTATGTAAGGCTTTTCCGCAAGGTCATAATGCTGAATAGGGTTCGTCACATTTTCGTTAGCGAGTAGTTTCCATGTTTTGGTCCCTTGAAGGTGAAATATGAAATTTGTATACGCATCGAAGTGAGCTTTAAATCCTCCTCCATTTTTGGCTGCGTAAACAATTGCTTTTATACCAGAACCACTTGGTAAACTAAGCTCCTTACGTAAACTATCCATCCAACTATGTAGTTGAGGAAGAAACATGTCTGAAAAATCAAATTCAAGTGCTGCTCCTCTTTCATACCAATCTTTTGCCTCCTCGGTACTTACCAAGAACCGATCTGCAATCCCTCCTGTTTCTTCTATCACTGCATTTCCCACTACCATCACAGGACCTTTATACAAATCGATAATATTATCCAGTGATTGGACATTACTTATCCCAGGGAGTTGGTGGAATCGTTCAACATTCCCATGGATAACAAGATGTTTGCTTGGAGCCCAATGTTCTCTTATAAAAATATCAGAACTAAAAGGATTTAACACTTTTGATAAAACAGTATCTTTTTTATCAATTGTACTCATTTCTTAAGCCTCCCCAAATTATGGATAGTTTACAGAGACAAATATACTTCCTAAAATTAGAATAGTCAATAAAGTAATTTATTACCTTTATAATTCTATTTTTTTGAAACTAATAAATTTAACGGAAATTTTCAGATCGAAAAAACTATATATTGACAAAAAAATCATTGTATATGATAATAATCACCAGTATAAGGAAAAATTAAAGCTGAAAATGACATATATTCAAAAAAATAAAAATGAATTCTATCGTTATAATGTTTCCCACTTACTAAAAAAGGTAAAATAGAAGAAGATAAAAGCAATAATACATTATTATAAATGTATATATTAGAATAAATTTCAAAATCGAGTTTATAATTACCTGGAAATTATGATATCTTTATAATTTCCAGAAAGGAGGTGAAAAATATGAAAAAAGTGTACAAAAAGCCTCGTGCATTAGAATTGCGTCGTATGACAATGGATGGTGGACATTAAGAGGTTACGGCAATTTTAAATCTGAAATATATTCTTGGAGGTGAATAATATGAAAAAAGTGTACAAAAAGCCTCGTGCATTGGAATTGCGTCGTATGACAATGGATGGTGGACATTAATTAACCCTATCTAAACTCAACGTGAGCGTATTTTGCGCTCACGTTATATGTCTTTAGGAGGCCAGACTATGATTACAGCTGAAGAGTGCCAAACCTATAATAAATTCATAAAAAAGTATCAACCTCATCTTTATCCACTTTTAGGTGCCCATATATCTCGTTTATACGAGCGAAAAGGTGGAGTGGTTATTGACATGGGCACTGGGCCTGGATACTTAACGGTTGAACTTGCAGAACGCTTAAAGGCGAATGTACATGCTGTTGACATTAATCCAGCAATGCATGACTTGGCGCGGAGACTGGTTGAAGAACGTGGTCTTTCTAAATCGGTCCATTTTGATGTAATTGACGTACATAATCAAATCTACCCGGATAATTACGCGGATTTGGTGGTTTCATACTCTTGTTTACATCATTGGGAAAACCCTGTAAGAGCGTTGTTAGAATGCTACAGGGTATTGTCTCCAAATGGATTGTTAATTATTATTGATACGCTGCCTAATAATAAAGATACACTTAATGCACTTAAGCGTTCTATTCCTGAGCCAGAGTATTTCCGTTTTATTCGTGAAGCCTTTGAGGAAAGCTATTCAATGTCAAAAATTGAAGAGATGATACATGAAGCTGGTATAGTAGATTTTGAACTTAATCTTTTTAAGTTCAATGAAGAAGATATTGCTGATTGTATTGAAGTTTTGGAGGACCTGCATATTCCTGAGGTCGAGGCGGAAGCTAACACCGAAAATTGGATACTGACAGCTTGTAAAAAGTGATGTTTATCATACAATCTATTTTTTAGGAGGATAATCTAATGAACTTTAATGAAAATACAATTTTAAGAAAAAATCCTGATATATCTACTCGCAATTACCTTAAAAGTACTATTATCGAACCTGGAATTACCCTAAACGAGGTAGCAACAAATCTGTTTGAACGAATTGATGGAATACGTACTTTAGCTGAAATATGCAAAGATATGGTAAAAGAATATGAGGTAGATTACCAAACGATATTAGGTGATTCCGTTGAACTAGTTCAAGGTTTAATTGAAAAAAATATTATTCTAGTTGAATAGGTGCTGAGTATTCATTATGCGAAAACTTACTATTGATGAATTGAGACAACTAGTCCCTGAATATAATAATGATCTTGCTAAAGAGCGTGCTAGTGGAATATTTAATTATATTATAATGATGGTCGCGCTCGCACGCGACCATCATATGCAACATCAAGATTTAGTGAATTGGATTCACAGACATTTTGAAGAGCGTGGTTATTATGAGGAAACTTTATTGAAATTTGGATCGGGCAACACAAAGTTGTTTTTACAAGATTTTGTAATAGGACGTAGCCTATTATATGAAAATATCGAAGTTTTTATCCACGAAAATGGTAATTATGAAGTTCAAAGTACTTCATGGTGGTTAAATCAACCAACCGAAGCTTGTTTCTATTTTGATATGGAACCTGAAGAGATTGTAAAATATGTACAGTCACTTGCTTGCTCCAAAGCAGATCGTCTTGGGATAACTCTAAAAATTTCTCATAAAAATGGAATAGAACAAGCATTGATATGCAAAAAGGGCACTATTATATAATTCTTATTTTAAATGGAAAGTGGTTAACTCATGACTCTCTGAAATAGCTCTGATAATGTACTATCCCTAGTATTAATCTACAAAAAAATATTATGGAGGATTTGTACTATGTGTGGAATTGCTGGTGTAGTTAGATTAGACGGTACCTCTTTATCCCAAAATGTAGATACTATATTGCAAAATATGGCCGAAGAAATTTCATATAGAGGACCTGATGATGAACAATTCTTTATAAAAGGACCTTTGGGTTTCGCTTTCCGTAGGCTTTCAATTGTAGATATTAATGGAGGAAAGCAACCTCTTACAAATGAGGACGGTACAATTGTGCTAATTGCTAATGGGGAGATTTATAACAGTACGGAGTTAAGAGCAAAATTATCTTCAAGGCATCAATACAAAACTAATTCAGATTGCGAAATTATCTTGCATTTGTATGAAGAGAAAGGAATAGATCTACTTCAAGATTTAATTGGTATGTATGCATTTGCTCTTTGGGATTCTCGGAAGCAAAAAATGTTTATAGCACGGGACCGTTTTGGGATCAAGCCATTATTTTTTACTGCTAACCGTGAGAGATTGGTATTTGCTTCGGAAATAAAATCATTGATGAAATATCCCGATTGTCCACGATCTCTTGATTGGAATAAAGCTTTAACTGATCCATGGTTGAGTGGCTATACCGCAACTGATCTATCGGATCCTTCTTCATTTTTTGAAGGGATAGAGCATTTACCAGCTGGATGTGCAGTAGAAGTCGACGTTAAGAAGGGCAGTTGGAAGCAAATTCGCTATTGGGATTTATTAGCGAACAATAATCAATCATTTGCAGAACTCAGCGATCAAGAAATTATTAATTATTATGCCAATTTACTTGAAGATTCGGTCCAAAAGTGTTTGCAAAGTGATGTTGAAATTGGATTATTCCTAAGCGGGGGGATCGATTCGGCGTCCATTGCTGCAATAACATCAGAGCGACAAAATATCCATACATTTTCAGTGTTAAGCCAGAGCACCCTAACGAATGAAGATGCTAAGTATGCACATATTACTGCTAAGTACTTAGGACTTCCAAATCATCAAGTCTTATTTCATTGGGATGAGAATGACTTCGAACCAAACCATTGGAGAAAATTGTTATGGTTATGTGAATCACCACTTTGTGGTCCAGAGCAGTTGTACAAATTCCATTTACATCGCTATGCTCGCTCTGTTTGCCCCGATCTAAAAGTAATTTTAACTGGTCAGGGAAGTGATGAATTTAACGGTGGTTACAGTAGTGTTTTAGCTCCTGCTTGGGAGAATAATTGGGAAGGGTTTACAAAAAATCTTAACCGTCTAGAAATGGGAAGATACATGAGTAATTTACCATCTAAACTCTTTGTCTGGGAAGAACACTTTGAGCAATCACCACTCTCAGAGAAATTTATTTTATCTAAGAGCAGTGAGGTTCGTAGGGAAAGTTCTTGGGAAGCCTACATATTAACGAAGTTTAGAGATATCCAAATGTATAATTGTTGGCTTGAGGATAGAATAGCTGCGGGTAATAGTATTGAAAATCGTGTACCCTTTCTCGATCACCGAATTGTTGAATTTGCTCTATCTATCCCGTCCGCTAGGCGAAAGGGACTTTTTTGGGATAAAAAATTACTACGATCAGGCATTCAAAACCGACTCCCCTCAGAATTATATAAGAGATCTAAAGTACCATTCTTTTATGGTGAAGATGCAAGGTTTACACTTCGTATGATGCTGGATCTCTTATTAAAACAGAAGAGCGTATTACTTGAAGAAGCAGTGGCTTCCTCCAAATTTTCTGATTTTATCGATACTGATGCTTTCTTCTCAATAGCTCAGCAGCTATCACAAGACCCAGAGGTAACTAATATGGAATATTTTCTCCGTATAGTAAATATGGGTTTATTGCAGCACATGGTTGAGCAAACGAATGTTAAGTATGAAGACTCAGACAATTTTATTATTCTTTCTAACCATCCTATTGAAAACTGGGAGAAAAACGAAGAAGAAATTCACTTGAAATTATCCAAACGCCGTGAAGCAATTAAATTAGAGGACATTCCTTTATTTGCTCCAGAAGTATTTTTGGTGCAACGAGATGACATTCAAAAAGATAATCATGCCTATTTAGTTGTGGATAACCATCTTACATACGCTCTTTCTGAAGATGAAGCCGGGCAGTGGTTACGGGTTTTAAGGAAAATAAACGGGGAACAATCTTTGAAAGAAATTTTGTCTGATTTAGATATAACTGAATCTGAGATTAGAAAATTTTTAGAAGAAGCAATTGACTTTGGTGTTATAACTATGAAACCAATTGCTAACTAAATTTAATATACAAGCTCTTATATAGAGGGAGAAGGCTCGTTTAATTTGTATTTTAAGGTAGGCTGAATTAAGATAACCTCTTAATATACATTCTCATTTTCTCTCATGGCATTTTACAGTAAAACCTACTTCAACTTTTTTCTAGATTCAAACCACTCTTTTTGGAATAATCCTGGTTAAATATCACAAAAATGCCTTTATTATAAAATAAAATAGATATTATTACTTTGAAAGGCCATCTATTGATGGTCTTATTTTCTTTTAGGAGGTTACATTATGCGTATTATACAGACCCAGCAAGACATCGACTCACTGCAACACTCTTCGCTTTCCCCCTCTTTTTTAAAACACATCCAAGAATACTTCACTCAGTTTCGCAACTCATTCCATGACCAAGATGATCCGTATTTTTCCCTCCAGCCTTCCGGTCCTATCTTCATACTAGAAGCAGGGGATAACCTACACGATCTTACCCTCGTAGGTTTTAGACGAGAAGACGACGGACTTTTCGGTATTTGCCCTGAATACGTCGAGTTGTACGACCTCGGCAACACCCAAATCTACAAAATCGCCGTCATGAACACCAACGACTATATCATCACCCTGTTCACACAAGTCGGAATTCACCACAAGGAGGCCGAACAGTGGCTAAAAGAACAAGCAGAAGTTTAAAGGCAAATGAGGAAAACATACTGAACAAGCTAAAAGAGGTCATTGAATACAACGGGGACGTTGTAAATAATCCTGAATCGTACGGAAACACTTGGATCATGGCGCTTGCGGTTAGGCCGTTCACCCACAATCAAAAACAGCTTCTACCCGCCTGTTTGGAAGAGCATGAAGTGCTCCATCCCGAACAGGCCTTTTTTGTGCGTATGATCATCAGAACAACCCATCGGAATGGGACAAACAGATACGTGGACGGTACGAATCTATGTGTGACAATAGACCAGGATACCGGAATTGTAGATATTGCAAAAGAGGACGAAGCACTGTCAGACAGCCCTGTATTTCATGGCGGAGAAATTGCAGATGCCTTGCGTTGGGTGAACGAGTTAGCCGATCCTTATTACATCGCGCTAGAAGACCCTTTCCTTACACCGGAGCAACGCCTTCTGTTCATGCAGAGTGCAAAAGAGGATGATCCTTTTACCCTGTAAATGAATTTTTTCCAACCCAAAAAAACTCCACATTATTGAAAGTTGGCGAGTATTTAATTTTTATAAATTAATCTTATCAACACACCCAGAATAGTCCAAACAATAGCAATAGTTGCTTTCATTCTAAAGGAGCTGCTCATTTTCCCCGTCTTGTTCACTTTATTGGAAATCCAGATAAACACTGTCGCAAACAAATATCCTATAATTAAATCAATTATTATATAAATTATTGGCAATAAAATGGACACTAGTCCTCTTCACCCTTTCAGATTAATTCTAGGTACGTTGACAAAATTGTTACTTAGAGTACTAGGACCATAACCCATTTTTTTCAAGAAAAAATCCACCCGACGTTTACTATCTTCTACCTCAATAATAGTAAACCATTTTTGAAAAATGTTAAATTCTTTTAATTGTAGTAGTGCTCTTAAATCCAACGCCCCCACTGCATATCTAGTCTTTTTACTTTTTCTCTCTAAGCTGAATGTATAAGTAGCAAGAGGAACCTCTGGCTCATCAGAAATATACCACTGGAAATTTACATCTGTTGTCGTATGAATTTCGGATAGCTGAACTAATACCTGAACGGACCCGCTCTGCTCAGGGTAAAAAGTATTCGTTATATTAATTGGTTTAAAATCTGAGGTCGTATCTTCACAGACAGTAATAGATTCTATATTCATATTCGTCCACCTGCCTTTCTATACTGTAAATCAAAAAACCAATACTCAAGTAAGCCAGTATTGGTTTTTTGATTCATCTTTAATTAGTTACCTTTACCCCAAATAGCCACACCGATACCATAACGTGTACCACCCGTTATTGCTCCACCAGCGGCTGCGCCAGCAATACCTCCAGTTACAGCTCCTCTTGCTGCACCGGTTTCAGTGGATTTGCCCACAACATTTCCGTCATTTGGGAATGCCTTATGTAAATACAGAATTAACAGTAGAATTCTTACTGACACCTCCTTTCAATATACTTTATCGCTACAATAAGGAATAAATTTAATATTTAAATTAAAAATTTTAATAATAAATTTCATAATAAGCACATTTGTACTATATTTTTAATAATTATCTTCCAGATTCCACGGTATAATCTCACCACAAAGCAATGGTACCCACGAATGCGTCATACTACGCCAAAGTCAGTACCATCGCTATTCTCATGTAGAGATGGAGTGAAAAACATGTCAACGTTAACCTTCACGGAAAATAAAGCGCTCTCGCAACTCTCATCCAAGAGCAAATAGACATGCAATTGTCTCGCTTCTCTTTTTCCAGATACCCATATATCCTTTAGAAGAGTAAAAGCGTGTCTTGTGTAATTCTGCTACGGTTACTTCATTTCTCCTAAAACAAATGTTAGGCTGGACATTCGACAGAGGAACGTTCAGCTGGCTGGGGCTATGGTTTCCTACTTTTTCATTTCTTCTACATCTCATGCGCCCATGTCAATACGTAATCGCCGATCACCACCCCATCCAAAGTATAAATTTATTACAATACAAGTTTGTAGACATGATGTCTACAAGTCCTAGTACAATTTGGCTCCTAATAATTTTATGTCTACAATTCGCCTAATTTTAACTCAATAAAAAGCAAAAACCCGCTCAATGAGCGGGTTTTTTAAATGGAGGCGAGGGGAGTCGAACCCCTGTCCCAGACTTTCTATCACACATTAAATAATATCGTTCAGTCTTATAAACCCTTATATAGCAAGGCATTATAAGACTAAATTTATTATGTTTTATTATAGAGAGCCAACGTAAATTACGATGTTTTACACCTCTTGTCTACAACTGGTCTACAGAATCGGACAGGATATTTGATCAAAATATTGTACGTTTTAGCCTGTCCCCAGTAATACTTGATGTCATTCTGCAACCACTTTCTTTATTTAACAGGATTATAATACACTGTTTCATACCTTGATAACGCATCAGTAAAATCCCTGTCGTTATTGCTGACTAAGGTTGCTTTCAAATGAATTGCAGTGGCTGCAATTAGTGCATCAGGCAGTTTAATCTTTTTCCCAAGATTTTGGTGGAAATACGCTCTAATCTCTCCAGCGGTACAAGCAATTTCCCGTGTTATTTCCTTCACCTCATCTGTGCTATCAATAAATGAGGATATTTCAGCCTTTAAAGACGGATTATTATATACCTTTGTGGATGAAAATAACTCTGCTTCGGTAATCACGGATAAAATCAGTTCATTATGGGGATTTCGGATGATATCACCCAAGTAGTTAATGATTTTTGGATTTCCGTCCAAACAATAAATACATACATTTGTATCAAGCAAAAACCTACTCAAAGTGACTACCGTCCCGATCATCCTCTTCATCACGTCTCGCAATCGCATGAAGCTCCTCAGAAGCACCCGGATAACGCTTTAATACCCCACCTGGCTGTTCAAGTGCCTTTAACAAACGTTCCCTCTTCTGTATTCTTTCTGACCCATCTTGTTTTCTCAAACGAATCACCATTTCATTTTCATCTTCATTTATAGCCATAAAATCAAATTTTTGCGATCCAATTAATCTTTGAAATTCCGGTAAAAACAGCGATTGATCTCCAACTTGCTTCATTTGTATCACCTCACGGTTCATACTGCTACATTCCTCCCAATTATAACAAATATGATATCCAAAATACATGAAAGCTCTTGCTTTAGTTTGCTGCTTTAACTCCCTCATGTAAAATCCCCTTTTAGAGCCTGACTCATTGCATTTATAGTATTTTTATGTGTCTTATCGAAACGGTGCGTATAAATCTTATTTGTTGTTCCAATATCGGAATGCCCTAATGCTTCTGATATTGCTTTCAAATCCGTACCTTGGTTGTATAATACGCTTGCAAACGAATGCCTTAGGTCGTGCAACCTTATCTTCGGTAGCTGTTGCTTTTCAAGGAACGTTTTGAACTGTTCTGTAACAGAGTTAACTCTATATGGCTTCCCATTATCATGGGAATAGACATATCCGGCATTATCATAGGCAGAACCTAACATATTTTTGAGTTCCTCTTGTTTTACCTTATGCATCTTAAGCAGGCTATATAGATCATCATTGATGTGAAGGGATCGTCTGCTTTTTTCTGTTTTAGGCGCTTTAGTTATAATCGCTTTCCCTGCACTCGTTCTGACTTCAAAAATGTGAAGTGTTCGGCTCTCAAAATCTACATATTTCCATTTCAATCCAATAATTTCTTCACGTCTCAGTCCCAAATAAACAGCGAGATAAATAGGGATTTCCAATTTAGTATTTTTAACTTTTTTCAAAAGTTCAATTAACTGTTCTTTTGTGTATGATTTACCTTCATATCTTTTTCGTTTAGGAAGTTCTACCGCATCCGCTACATTTCTGTACACAAGTTGCTGTTTCAGACCGTAGTCCAACGCTTTACGTATAAGTGAATGGTGTTTATGAACAGTATTGGGCGATAGATTTTTCTCGTCCATAAGATGCTTATAATATTGCTGGATATGCCCCGACTGAAGTTTTTGAAGCTCTATACCACCGAAAAAATGAGAGATATGCTTGTAAAGAATATTTTTGTACCCGTATGTTGTAGTCTCTTCGCAATTGTACTTCACATAGTTGTCCATCCAATGATTCAGAAATTCTATCAGGCTCATTGCATTTGACTGCACTAATAAATTTCGATTTTGGTTATGCTCAAATTCGGTGAGCAACTTTTTGGCTTCCGCTTCGGAATTCACGGTAGCATAATCACGCAATCGTTTCCCGTTTAAATCCTTGCCCAGTTCAAAAGTTACCCTGTACTTAGTGCCTATCTTCTTAATACTCCCAGCCATAAGTTCTACACCTCGTTGTTAAGAGATATTATTGACTATAAACCATGCAAAATAGATTTCGATTCCATACAGGAGACGGGGGAGGGAGATATACTAACTAATTATCATTCGAAGTCCATAATCATTCCCCAACTTTGCAAATATCCGTCCCCAACCCCCACATAAAATCACTCTATTAAGTAAGTAAATACCGCTTCTTTTCTATTGCAGTAAATCTCCCTGTTATTGAACTTGTTTTTCCAGCCACAGCTTAAGCCCTTTGGCAGGTATGATGATTTTCTTGCCTACCCTAATTTTGGGGAAGTCCTCCCTGTTCACCAACTTGTAAAGAGAATTCATCCCTAAAGGTAGAATATCGTGCAATTCCGCAACTGTGTAGCAAAGCTTTTCAGTGTTAGACATTGTGTCCCTCCATCATGTGTATAATATATAAATGAAACTTTTAAAAAACCTGAGTGTAGTTTTCTTGTAGCTATTCTGTAGCCGGACCCTTCTCCGATAATGAGTCTCCATAATCCCATTACAACAAGGTTTATGGGTAGATCATTTCAGAATGTAGCCAATGTAGCCTGTTTTTATGACCATTTACTCATGTATGAGTGTATTCATCTGGCGAAAGTAGACGTATGCCTCTATACCCCATTAATGGAGTAGATCCTTCTACTCTGATCTTTCCACTTCGCACTCTAAATTTCTCAATTTCACGCCAGAACTCCGTCTTCTTCACTGAAGTCAACCCATTTGCTTTACAATAGATGATATAAGCGTCATACAACCTTGTTCTATGAACCCTTGATTTATCATTTTCTGGTTCCACAACACACATATCATTCACAAACTCTGTTACATTATCTAGCTCAGCCATGTACTTCTTCTTGAACTGAATTGCTTCATTACATTCCGTAAATATAAAATTATTATCAATCAGTTGATACAAGCCCTCTAATGCCCACTTTATGATAATATCTCGCTCTTCTAAAAGTTTTTGCAGCAAAAAACGGTCACGTTGTCTCTCTGGTATCGAATTATTGAAGGTAATAAACAACAGTCTATCAATAAAGGCTGTGGTTCCATCATGTTTGGCAAGCTTAGGCATATGGTTCCCTGCTGCCACCAGTTTGGTTCTGCCGTAAAAGTCGATTGCCGCTTCACCTTTACGGTCGCCTGTAATTAAATCTCCACCAGTAACAGCCTTAATGAACTCTACTCCCTTTAAATCACCATCGTCACTCATCTCGGGTGATATATTAAGTTTAGAGTGAGCTAAACGCGTCTGCATAAACCTGTTAACCCCTAGTTGCTTGAGCGTCATAGAAGTTGTATGCTCCTTACCAATCAATATCTGTAACAAACTCAACCACACACTTTTGCCTGTATGCGGCTCACCAATGAGTACAAACATCTTTTTGGCATTAAAATGATTCGATATGATGTAACCTACCATTTGCTGGAGAGAAGCCTGTTTAGCTTTATCCCCTTCAGTACAGTCTGTTAGAAAACATTCAAAAACACTTGAGTATGAATAATCTCGATTGTTCGTATTTTGTTGGGGTATAACTTTGCAATCTGCATCAATAAAGCTGGTAAAGCAGTACTTTGGATCATGTGGAAGCATCCTCCGTTCTCTTAGGTTTAGCACTCCATCACGGAAATTAATAAGATTTGTATCTGTATTTAAGTCATTGAATTTTCTCCACAAATCGGGATGAGTCTTCAAACGATAAGCAACTTCGTCCATTTTTCGTCTACTAACTTCACGATTTTGATCTTCTGTCAGGTTTTTTCGAATTAAGACTGCCAGTTCACTATCAGAGTGGTGCTTGTAATAACCCTGTTTAGTTTGGTAGATTGAAATCCCGTCAGCAGAACTGATCATTTCAAACGAATTAAGCATCAACCATTCAACCCGTGGGACAAAATTGCCCCGATCTGATGATGTTTTATAAAACCTTGTGTTGTTATCTTTCACCTTGAAATTTTCGACATTTTCTGCTTCTACAGCCTTAGATATCTCTTCTACTTCATAAAAGATTGTCTCTTCTCTTAATGTAGAATGGTCATCATGCTCGTCGAACTGTTCTATCTCGTCCTCATAAGATAATTTTTCAGTACACAAGGTCAGGATATCAATATCTTCGCTGTACTGTAGTGTTTCTATATCTTCACAAGTTACTGAATCGCTATATTCCCCAAAAAACTCATAGTTAGTATCGGTTTGTTCTTCAGATAATTCCACTGATGCATTTGAATCCATCAGGTTTATACGAATCCTTTTATCGTTCGGCATTAGTTACGTTCCCCGTAAAAATAGCTAGTCTCCAATTCAGGGAATGTTCTTTTCAGAAAAGATAAAGCTACTGTTCGTATTGCCAGCTTTCCTTTCACATCTTTAACATATAATTCAGTGACCTTATTCGGTAAAAATCCTTCATATAGGCAAAAATGAGCGTAATTTTT
This sequence comes from Paenibacillus polymyxa M1, assembly GCF_000237325.1. Lineage (NCBI taxonomy): Bacteria > Bacillati > Bacillota > Bacilli > Caryophanales > Paenibacillaceae > Paenibacillus > Paenibacillus polymyxa. Next base: position 262,809 of record NC_017542.1, on the reverse strand, counting down.
TGTTTCCACATATACCAGTAAACAGTTATCATTTTCCTCATCCTCATTACTGTATTCTGTGGTTTTTTCCTTAAAGTGAAGATATATCTTTTTGTTCGCCTTCCCTTTAGAATCAACAATCACTCTAACGAAATCCTTATTACTTATCTCTTCACCTATAGCAATAGGATTATTAGTGCCTAAGCTTGCAAAACAAGTCCGTTTATTTCCCATGATGGAGCATACCACTGAAATGTACGGCTTAATATTAATACCAGCGACAGTAGAATGTGAGAATGAAGCACTTTGCACCAACAGACTAACACTGGTTTGTCCTTGAACTATTTCAGCTATTCCTTTGATTTCCTTTTTGCTCATATTTCTTAAAAAGTCATTAATTTGATAGTTATTATTATCATTACTCATGTTTCATCAAGCTCCTTTTGTTTTAGTAACATTCACAAGGGCAATCTTACCTTCAAACTAACAAAACAAAAATCACTTAAAATCAAGAAAAACAAATATTGCAATTCTGAAGAAATTGTGATAGCAGAAAATAAAAAGACTATCCTTAAAGGACAGTCTAGAATTAGTACTTAATTTACTTTTCAGTGTTTAATAAGGCTTGCTCTATCTTCGCAATAAAATCATCCATATTACTATCAAGCTCATGAAACCTTTTAACCAGATCATAAGCTAGCTCAGAATCTATAACCCTTTTTTTAGATGGGTATTGTTTCACAAAATTCTTTAATAAATAGCTCTCATCTGAATCTATAGTACTTTTATATCCTTCTACAATCTTCATCGTTTCAAATATATTTTCTTGTTTGTCATACTCAGAGCGTAAAGTCAGAGTGAGACTTCTTTCGTAGCGATATATTAATTCATAATGATACAGCTCCATCAACGGAAGTGTGACTAAAGCAAACTGCAAGATAATTAGACGAACTTCATCAAACCAAATACTGGGATTATCTATCTTTTCATTATAACTATGCTCACCGTATTTTCCTGAACTGCTTTTGGTAAAAGAACCATTTAGTAGGGATTTGTTTATTACATCCAGATACTCAAGCCTAGAATCTACATTTGGCAGTACAGCAAAAAATCCAAACAGTTTTTTCAATTCTCTTATATCTTGGTCCCCATGTAACTCTACATTGTCATTTATCCTGTTTATTAAACGGACACTATACTCTCTTTCAAACAGATACCTGCTCACAATCTGTTGCTCTTCAGTGTAACTTTTAAGTATTTCCTCAAATAAGGCGCTTATTCCCCCAAATAATTCCCTGCTATATTCTTTTTTTTCTAATTTTTTATAGATACTATTAATGCAAGTTACAAAATAAATAAAAGGTTTAACCAAGTAAGGAACTTTAACATCGTCTTTGAATCCTCCTTTGGCCTTTGAACTTTCACGCTTATATGGCTCAAGATCAAAATATCTTTGTAATACACCTACAAGTTCTTCTTCCACGATATGCGCTACATAATTCCCGTTGTTCATATCAGGAAGCAATTCGTTACCTAAACGTTTAATTTCTTTTCCTATTCTAGCGATTCCCCTTGTATTTGAAGTGTCTTTTTCTTCTGGCCCTGTGAGTATATTTATATTAGAGACTATGTAGCTATTCATTATCAGATGTTCCTTTACACCCTTTTTAAAGCTTGCCAACTCATCTACATTTTCAAATAGTCTAATTAATCTATCAGGGATATACTTTTCACATTGTTTATATACAAACGCGAAAATATCATCTTCAGTAAGCTCATCAGCTTCTTCCTGAGAGTAACCCTGAAGTGGCTTACCAAGTGGTAACTTGAATTTCTTAAGAATCTTTAATCTTTGTGCTTCGTCCATTAAATGAATGTATTTCATTTTCTATTTCCCCTCTGCCGTTGTTTACTGGTATCTTTTTCATATCGGCAGAGGGGAATTGAATTTTTAGCTATAAATATCTAATTTTATGGTTTAATATCTCACCCTGTAATCTATAACCTGATAAGTATCCTTGCTTCCCACTTTAGCCTTTTTCACGATAGCTTCAGCAACTCCACGGGTGTCGAAGCCTACATCATTACCCCATGCCTGATCTTTGGGTTCATACAGAATGCTGTCTCCTTGACTTTCAAAGTCCGATGTGTAAATTTGGATTTTAGCTTTATATGTCCCATTCCCGTTATCGTAGAAATTCTCGACTTGGGAAAAGTCCATATACTGCTCTCCATCCGCTGTATCCCACTGATAACTGCTACCGACTAACGGATATGTTGATGTACTTTCCGGCTTTACACTAATATCAAAAAACCTTTTGATCGTTTGTACTACATACTTACTATTCAATTTATCTGTAAACTGCTGATTGTTTTCAACCGTGGTAATTCTTTTGCCGTAATTAATTTGATTGTGTTTAACAGCAAAATCAATTAAAACCTCTTTATCGTAATCGTTAATATTAAAATTCCCCATATACGCTTCGCTTAAATTACTAAAAAATAAATTGAGTTTCTTTTTTTGATCATAGTCAAATGTAGAGAATATGTCTTTACGAGACGTCGTCTTCTTATCCTCTGCTTTTGGTTGTTCTTTGCTCGGATCATTTTTATGGGCTGTTGATTTTTCCGTTGCTTGAGCTTTGTTTCCTTCAGTATTTCCGCCATCGTCGACCTCATTTTCTTCAAAAACGGTCTTCAAAACACTAGCCTTCATCAGTTCGTCTTGCGGAACATCATTGAATGACAAGGCAGAAGCTTCAAATTCGTCTTCTTTCCCGACAATAAATTGCAAGCGTGCTTTAACCTTCGTATGTCTGTACATCATATATCCAGTAAACTCGACTATGTCTTCTCCGGATTGCGCCTTGAAATACTTCCATGTATTATCACTGAAGAACTTTGAGAATGTTTCCCCAATAGGTTGATTCACGTAGGCTTTAAAATGGCCGTTCTTCACAGCCAATACATGCTCATTATCCTTATCACTCACGTTGCTGACCTGATCTTCTACTTTGGATGTTACATCCTTCACCGCCTGCTCCGATTCAGTGTTGCAAGCAGAAAGCAACAACAAAAGAATAAGTCCGACTGTATATTTAACTTTCATTATAATACCACCTTAAAAAGATTTATTTATATGAAACCTGTACAAAAAAACAAGCCCAACGGGCTTGTAGAAAGCTTATAAAACGGCTACATTGGCTTCGACTGAATGCAAGGGAAAATCCTCACCGTTTCACCTTTAAAGTAACCAATGAGTAGCTGATATTGTTCTGCACTTTCACTTTTTTGACCACAGCTTCAACTTCGCTTACCATCTCCGTCGAAGGACTGTCTGCATCAAACAAAACTCCTCTCACTCTCAATTTATTTTGTCCTAAATCAAATACATCCTGAGCGCGAACGTAGTATACCGGCATTCCATCCGCACCATCAAATATATATCCTTTACCATTAAATTTAAAGCCGTTAACAGAGTGATGATTACGAAATTGGATATTGAAATATTTCTGTATGGAAGCTTCCACGTGCGTCTTCAAAATATATAATTTACCGTTCGAAATGCTGATTCTGGAATTAAAATTATTGATGTAATTATGCCATACACCAAAGCGAATCAACTCTGCATTATTAACTCGCTTAGCATCAAATTCATCAAGATTCAGTTCAGTGAAGTTGCTAAGGAACGTCCCCAGCTTTTCCATTTCTGCGGCTCCGACATTTATTTTTTTGTACAGCTTAAAAGTACCTTGAGGAAACGAAAATTCAGAAACTTCTTTTCCTGTCCAAGTGATTTTCACACCGTCATTTTGCATTTGAATACTCATTTGACCGTTATTATACTCATCTTTATATTTGAAAGAAGCTTGTCCCTTGGGATTGAAAACTACGGTTCCATTGACCACACTGCTACGCATTCTTCCGACAGAATTTTTAAAGCTCTCTCTGCTGTCTTCGAATGGAATAAAATAATCATTAGAAACCTCAACAGTCACTTGGTTACCTTTGCTTTTCATGTCGAGCATCATCTGATCCATGCCGTATTGTCCAACACTGTTATGATCTTCCCAATGTCCATTGTAGTTGCTTGCAGCTGTCACAACAGTAGTGAAATTGAATGACACTGTGAGCACTATCAAACTGCACAACGAAAGTAGTGTCTTTTTCATTGCCATACGTCCCTTCAAATAAATTTATTATCCCACAGCAGAGTCAGCTTCAAATGTATTGTTCAACAGGTTCCCCCACTCTTTGGTAGCTTTATAATCTTCCGATGTCATATTTTGATTTAGTTTAATGCAAAAGACACCTACTTCATCTTCTTTAAATATTACCAAATAGATATAAGAGTTCTCACCATCATCGATAAAGATATCATAGGCCTTATCAACAAAAGTACGCTTTTCTTTGATTTCACCATCTAGGAACCCATGTCTATCCAAATACTGCTCATAAGTTTCTTCCAACTTCAAACCTTCATTTTCAGAATAAGAGGATAACATATGATCGGAGTAGGAGGATATTTTTACAAATGGGCTTTCATAGAAAATCGTCTCAATAGTTGCATTATTTTTTTGAATGACTAACGGATCACCCCATGACAATGGATAGTTTACTTTATAACCTATGGACTGATCCGAATACCTGCCATATTTATTAGAAACTTTGCTTGTATAATTGTCTTCGTACCAACGTTCTCCCATGCCCCCATGATACAATACCGCTCTTTGCTGGACTTTATCCCACTTCATTTTCACATCAAGATGTTCCGATAACACACGCAAAGGAACAAGCAATGTACCTCGAATATTAACGGGAGCAATGCTTAGCATTCTAACCTGTCCATCAACAGTCGCTTGCTTACTGTCTGCACGCAATTGAACTGTTTTTCCGTCAAGTTGAATTTGGTATCTCTGAGCCAGTTTGCTGTATTCTAAAGAGCCTCCCAACAACTCAACCAAATTTTTAACTGGCAGAAATGTTGTACCCTTGTAGGAGATCGGCGCTGCACCTGTGGCAGAATCAAGCAGTTTTTCTTCTCCATTAACAAGAATGTTGGGATTAGCAACCTGCAAAATAATCTGCGTTCCAATTGCATCTATTTCCTCTTCAGCAAAAATAGAATCCGTATTCCAATTCATCAAACCTACAACCAATAAAGCCGTAATAAGTAACCTTTTCAATTGTATGATTCCTTCCCTTTTGTTACACTCATACTAATCTCAATAGGGACTCCACTAACCTATGTTAGCAGAAACTCTCTATCCTTCTTTTATCGGCGGATATTATATTTTTTGAAGTTTTGCTCATTAATTTTATTTAACGTTCCACAGTAAGTTCGCTCGCATTACTTCAACTGCTTGATTTATATTTATTACCTATCGGAAGCAGTACACGACTATTTACCATTACTGGGGTAGCGTATACTTCTGGCGTAAAGTCGAATACTCCGCATCATCAACAAAAATACCTGTCTCATCTACTTTCAGTATGATCCTCTTCTGGATGCTTTCAGCCAATACTGTACTTGACGATGTAACTGCAATATAACCAACGCAATCAGACTGATCTACCTGTATCTTTTCACTTTATTCTTTCCCTTCTCACTATGCTTAAACAAATTCAAATCCCCGTTTACGTATCCTTTTTGCCTGAACCTTTATCTGTATATTTATCGTTTAGTTCTTTAGCGGTTTGAATGACATTGAACTTATTACCCAAAGTCATGGTAACCGCATCCTTAGCCGCATTTTTCATTTGCTCCCATTTGTTATCCATCTGTTGTGTAACCTCCTTTTATCAACGATTTTTTTACCTAAGCTATTTCCAAGTAAAATTCCTGAGCCAATACCGATTAAGTATCCGACTGCTGTTCCTACTCCAGGGAAAATCACTGTACCGATAGCCGCCCCTGCTCCCCCACTGCCAAGCGCTGCTCCTGCTGATAATGCAGTTTTTCCAATTCGCTCTAAATACTCATCTGGCAATTTATTTCACCTCCTTCCTAAACGGATGAGATCGGACTACATTTTATCCAACAGTGCTTTCTTGGATGTTTCAAATTCTTGAGGGCTTATCAACTCTTCATCAGCCAGCTTTTTCAACATCTTTAATTTCTCGCCTATTGTTTCATGACTTTCCTTGGTTATTGCTCCATTCATATGCCGAAATACATGAGCTTCATAGCTTTTATCAGGTAACAATCTGTAGAATGTATCGTAGTCCTCATATCTAAATTTCAAACTCCGGGTTTCCCCAGCATCATTGTAAAATAACATAGTTACCCTGGTATCATGTAGCATCGTTTCGGATTTCACAGCATTGACCTTCTTCCTGCTCCCGATGACCGCTCCCGCTGCTCCCATGGTTTTACCGCCCATAGCGCTGCCAAGCATGCTACCCACAACTGCTCCTGTAACAGATACTCCGCCCCCATCACCGCCGGATACTGTTGTTTCCGTATAGAAGTCTCCGTGAGTAGTGTAATATTCAACATCAACCAGCGGAACCCGCACCAATTCTATTTTACTTACATCGCTCTTGGAGTAGCTTTTAGGGTATTCTTCTGGAAATATAAATAGAAATGCGTTATCACACCAAACAAAGTGCTTCATGGATCTGGCCAAGGAACTGTGACCGTCAACAAACGTAACAAACTTCGCTTTTTGGGGGATTCGGATTTGTACTACCATGTTGTGGTGTAAGACTCTGGCCTTTTCTTCTTTAGCAAATTTAAGAGTAGACCAAATTATAATAGGTATTAAAAAGGCTGTTATTAAAGGATGAATAAAGCCTGTTAGTAAAGCTAGCGTTATAAAGATAATGAAGACTACAAAGACACCAGCCCGATTATGTTTTTCTTCATACATATTATGAAAAATCATTCCTCTCTTGAATTTATTGGACTCGTATAGCCTACTTATAAATTCTTCTTACCATTTACTCCATTCAGGTTGTTTCATATTCTCTCCTTTAGAAGCATGTCTTTTGTCCTAATGATATCCAGTATAGTCGAATTGAAACAATCAGTAAATATTTTAATGCTTATAGTTAGTTAAATAATCCTCTTGAATTAACTACTGTTGAATGTGGAGGGGATTCAGGAATGAACTACGCCGATTTAGGTACACGTATTCGTCAAGAACGCCAGCGACTAAATCTGACACAGGAAAAGCTCGCGGAGCGAGTTGATTTATCTCATGCCTATATTGGGCAAATAGAGCGAGGAGAACGTAGTCTTTCATTAGAGACACTTGTAAAGCTTGCAAATGAATTAGGGTCTACTGTGGATTACTTGCTTTCAGAAGCAGTTGAGGTGAAAGATGAGGCTTTAATTAACAAAATCAAACAAACAATTATAAGCCGTTCTCTGGAAGAACAGCAAATGGCTTTAGAAATGATAGAATTGATGTTTTCGCATATTGATAAGCTGGGGGCTTTCAAAGATAAGGTTTAAGTATACTCATACGCCATTTAAAAATGTCCGTGTTCTTTTATACTATAAAATGTACTCTCACCAATAATGACATGATCCAAAACATCTATCCCTATAATGTCCCCTGCCTTGGCTAATCGTTTGGTTGCCATAATATCTTGTTCAGAAGGCTTTGGGTCCCCACTAGGATGATTATGAACACATACAATGGACGCGCTACAATGTCGTATTGCTGCGCCGAAAACTTCTCTGGGATGGATCACTGTGGCGTTTAATGAACCAATTGAAACGATCTCTTTATGGATTACTCGATTTTTGGTATTTAACAGAAGGCATATGAAATGCTCCTTGGTTGAAAATCTGAATTCCGGCTCTAACAAATTATATACATCCCTAGGATGACTGATAAAATAGGGATTAGATTCTGGCAGTGTGAGAGTATTGGCTAGTTGGAGTAAGGTCATAATTTTCTTCGCTTTACTATGCTTGATGCCTTTTATGGATATTAGTTGCTGTTCCGTAGCATTCATTAGCTGTGTTAACGTCGGGAATTGAATTAATAACTCTTCTATTAAGTCGTCTTCCGCTCGCTTATTCATAAAGGTTGAAATTAGAGTTCTGAGCTTTTCACTATACATTTTTAGAGCCTCCTAAAATATACATTATATAAATGAATAATATATATTCAAAAGATTAGGATTCCCTAATATAATAAACGTTGCTGTTTATCGTGCAAATCTTAGTCTTATTTGCTCATTGTAAGTGATGGTTATTCATCAACACAAAGTAGGTCAATTGAGACAAGTTTCAAAACTTGTTCTCGAACCTCTGCTATTTCCCTGCGTTCAAACTGGATGTATACTATTTCCTAAGCAACAATAATTCCCTAAAGGATTCCCTATTATAATGATCAGGTTATTTTGCTCTTTTAAAACTAATGGGTACAAATTTCCAGTTTGGGGATGGCTTCATGGTCTCGGAACATACAAAAAAACAACGTTTAGCTACAATTAATGATTTTTGTCAAGCTTCATATGTATTCATGATACCTTACATCCAAACATTACTAAATAAAAAAATAATGGGTTTTTTGTGTATATGATATGGATATTACTTATCCATTCACAAAGGTTTCCATTATTTTTTTATTTATCCTTCAAACGTCTAAAACTATTGTTATCTTTGGGTTTCATCATAGTTAAATCGTCAACTAAATAGAATAACATGTAAAAATTTATGTTAAGTTCATTTCCTACCTGCACGTTACTTCTCTTTTCCAATACAACCTTACAGAATCATAATCAGCCCAACACATATACTCTCACACTAAGCTAGTTTATTTCTCTTGGTGGGTGTTTTATGATATATGATCTAGAGGCAAACTTACAGACTCTCGTTTTGACGGATGCGTTGTTCTATTCGTGATACGATTTCCTTAAATGTTTTTTCGGTAACTGCCAACGGTAGACCATTAACCATTTCCATAATCACTGCTTGAGAGACATCTCCTCCTTCTACTCGTACCATATACGAATAATAAATTTTTTCATCCTTAATCGTACCACCATAAACTGTATATTCTCTGGAAACCTGCTTTAACGTAATTTCCATATGATTCATTTGCTCCTTCATGCGTTAAGTGTTATTGGGAGTATACAGGTAAATAATATATAACTCTTTTATATGAATATACGATTACATAAAAAAGATCTAATACACATTTAAGTGTATTAGATCATCTTATTTCTAGTTGTTTCTTAGAGTGGTACTGAAGGTCATATGTACTACATATTGGTCCATTAGATTTAAATCAATCCATGGAATTCGTAATCATAATACCATAACGTTCTCCAGACTCTGAATAATGTATAATGCCTCTTTCCTTTTCTTCTTTATGTAATGAATGAAGTAATAAAATTATGGATTAAATATATGTATATTAATAGGCAATGTCTTATATATCTCTTAAATACAAGGTATTATGATGTTCCTAAATTCATAGATATTATCATAATCTCTTTTTGTCATTTCAATTACTTTAGATACACGAATGGTTTCCTGAGTCTTTATAATAAATCCTACCTTTCGATGTTTTCTAAATAAGTTCGATTTCCATATGATTAGCCTCCCATTAATATCAGACTATAATGTAGGGGGTCATCCCCCTACCGGGTTGGTCCCCTCTTCGGGGCCCTTCTCTTTCCCCTTGCTTTCTCTACTTCTCTTCTATCTGTCCTCTGGCGCTCCCTCTCTCGCTCCGATCAACCCCTTTTTTAGGTCCTTGTCTGGTGTTGCCGCCCCTCCGGGCGGGATACCCTTTATCTGGCCTCCCGGCAACCCTCTGTCGCTCTCGCTTCTCTATTTATTCCTCCGCCCGCCCATCCTTTATTCCCATGTTTGTTAGTTTATATTTTATAATACACTTATTTTATATATTTTAACGTCGGACATTCTATTAATAGAATGTAGAGAGGTGAATAAAATGTAATTAGTTATCAGTAAGAAAATTCTTAAATAATTGTAAGGGAAAAGTAGAGGAACATTGCTGAATTAAAGAAAAGGCCATGGAGATGGAATAGATATTCGACATGAAATTTCGAAAAGCGAAAGAGGTTAAAGTTAACACTCTAACTCAAAACTCCTTCTAACTCAACGAAAAATGGCCATATGATCTGGCATTCATTTTTCGCTGGGCTAGAGAGAACTATAAGATACCTTTTCTACACAAATTGCGTTCATATTTAATAGCTGCTAACACTCAAAAGAACATTTTTTAATTTAGTTCAAGTTTATCTTCACTACACTACTACCTAACCGCTCAAGTGCCGATCTTGCGCTCAAGACTTCGTCTTGCCAAGACCAATTCTGATCTCCTATCTGTCCTGCCTTCGTTTTACCATGCCCAATTAAACATATAACGTGTTCTGCTCTAGTTACCGCTACATAGAATATTCGAGCTTCTTCCTCTAAAAAATTGCTTCTGTAGGAGCCGATCCATTCATTGTACTTGGAAGAGGATCCTACTTCACCGGGCAACTTAAGGTCGATACCCCACTCAGGATGTGGTATGAAATCGGGTATGTTATCTTCCATTAGAAGCGGACGCCCGATGTCTGGAATAATTACGATTGGGTATTCTAATCCTTTTGCCGAATGTATGGTAGAGAACCTTACTTTGTTAGACCTAATTTCCTCTTCACCAGTGCTGGCTTCGTCTGTCTCCATACCTGATAAAAGAGCGGATTGAAAACGATCAAAAAATTGCTGTAAAGTTAATGCTTCAGTATTCATTAGATCTCGTGACCACATAACTAACTTCTCAAGATTTGCCACTGCTTGGAGGTCGCCTAATTTACCGTAGGACTCTCTCACTTTAGTAAATTCATAAATATCAGTTAATAACTTTGGTACTAAATCAAGTTTCATCTGTTTGCGTATTTTTTGGATCCCTTCGTACCACTCTTGGCAATCCTCTTCATTTTCGAACCAATCACAAAGCACCAAATTTTCACCAGTGCTACGATAAATAGAACTTGAAGCTTTAAAAGGGAGAAAAGGCGTTCCAAGTGCAAGATCAAGGGAGACATCATCAGGATACTTAATTATAGCCTGTAACATATAATAACAAGATATGATTTCAGGTTTACGAAAGAAACCGCCCCCAAAATCCGTTTGAATAGGAATACTTTCTGGCATTAGTGACGCGTATTGAGATAGTTGATAATTTGATCGGAACAAAACACAAATATCTCTATACTCAATTTGACGCAATCCCTCAGATCTATCATCAATTTGTTGACCAATGAACTCATTTATTTTTTCCACTAAGCGTTGAGCTATCGGTAGTGTACGTTCACTATACACATTGATGTGTTCATACTGAAAGGGTACTAATGAATCTGTAGGATTATGAGCATCATCTGCCTGAGTGGATTTGTCTAACAAAAAATTATAGCGCTCTCCCATATGTGTAAATAGAGACGTTTGAGCTTGAAATAATGGCATAGTTGGGCGCCTAGAGGCACTAAGAGAAAGCAGAGGCTTTTTATTATCATTAGCTATCTTTTCTAACACTCGATGGTCTGATCCTCTAAATGCATAAATAGCTTGTTTACGATCACCAACAACGAGTACATGCTGCAATTTTGGTGATAACTCCTGTATGATCCGCATTTGTAGTTCATCTGTATCCTGAAACTCATCAACAAATAAGTATTGGAATCGGGAAGCAACTAATGGAGTTATTTGATCCCTATGATGCTCAATAAGGGTGGCACTTTTATGAAGCAAGTCATTTGTGTCCATACCGTTCACACTATTCTTTACTTCTTGATAATTGCTTTCTAACATATTCAATATGTGAGCAATAGCATTACGATAATTTTGATTATCATCCTTTTCATCTTGAGCAAACGTATTTTCTACCATATCTTTAACCGAATAGCCCCTGCTTCGGATCTCTTCGTACCACTTTTCAATTTTATTAGCCATTTCATGTGTAGCCCATTCTACTTTTTCTATGTCAAAAAGACACTTGGTATCAGGATTATCCAGTGCTTCGCTCATAGTCTTCTTCAAAGCCGTTTTAAAGTAATGTTTAGCCATTAATATTTGGGATTCATGAGCAATATGCTCTGTGTATCCAAAATTAAGAAGTAACATTGTACAAAATTTATGAATTGTTCCAATAAATGTGGAAGCAATTCGTTCCTTCTGTTCAATCCATCTTGTACGTTGAGTAAAGTCATTATTTTTCTCTGCTTCCTTAACTCTATCATACACCCCGTTTTCGAGCCTTTCACGCATCTCATCTGATGCTTTATTTGTAAATGTAATCAAAGCAAAATCATCTATATTTACTTCTCCATCATCTATTAATTGTAAAACAGTAGCTACCATTGTACGCGTTTTACCTGATCCAGCTCCTGCTGAGACAATTGTAATTTTTTCAGTATCTCTAACACTGTCGACTATAGCGGCTTGTTCTTCTGATACAGAAATACCACCTCTTAGAATACTCATTCAGTGAAATCCTCCTTTGCTACAGTTATACCTAAACATTCTAACCTGACAGGACATGATTTGCAGTGATCCCCAGTATTTTTCGGGAAATTACTACTCTCAATGTTATTTATCCAATGTACTATTTTTTCTCTTACACCTGAATAATGCTTCTCTAATTTGTTGGTATACCAGTTAGATCCACTCTTTTTCTCAACTTCTACCATATAGTAAGAATTAATGGTATCTCTCCACCAATCAACAGCTCTTTTTTGTGTAGGAAATAAACTGACTCCTTCAATATCTATATCTTCTACCGTCCCATTGCCACCCTTTTCATCTTTAATGCTTCCTGGTAACAGCCATTCTTCTGTCTGGAGGTAATTTATGAGTGGTGATTGTATTTTTGTTCTGTCAGCTATGAATGGAACATCAAGATTAATTTTTACTGTCCTCTCTTCATTCGTCCCAGATAACATCACACGAAAAGATTCCTTTTTTCCTTTTTTAACACCTTTAAAATAATGCTTAGTCACATCTTCGAAATATAATATTTGATTCTTAACTTGGTTCTCTATTGAATGCCAAGTTATTGAACCAAAGGCCGGAAATAACTTTAACATTCCCTCTTTCGATGATTGCATATATTTCATTAGAAACTGGGAAGTAGGTAGAGAATAAGGTTTTTCTTCTTTATTTCTTTCAATTAGACTAAAAATGCGATTAAGCCATACTCCTTGCGCGTAAATCTCAAGTTGCCACCCATTACGATACATTCGTACTTCTGGATGTAGCATCTCGAGTCTATATCTGAGTGGACACAGACCATAATGAGCTATTTCACTCAAACTATACTCTTTCCTTTTAGCCGAACGTGCTTTTGATTGCTTTATATCTTCAGGTGCTTTACTTACATCAAGTGTATCGAGAAGAGCCCTCTTTTCTCTATTAGCTCCAAGTATTCTCTCAATTTCTTGGAAATATGTACTTGGTTGAAAGGAATGGTCTCCATCCTTTTGGGCATAGCTAATCACAAGATTTTCTTGCACAGATTTAACTACAGTCAAAAACATATATCTCTCTTTGTACAAATGCTCTCTTCTTCCATCCCCATAAAATGGCCATGGTTCAGGGTATAGAACAGGTGCATGAACATTGTCGCATCCTACATATATCACAGCCTTAAACTGCATTCCATCTAATGTCTCTGGTATAACAATACGCAGATTATGACTTGTTACATTTGATTTTTCTTGCTCCTCTTCATCTTCATTGTCGCTTTCTCCCCGAGTTATAGCATGAAGAGCATCCCCAAATTCAGTTGTTGTAAGATCAATAGAATAATAATTACTTAATTCATCAAACACCTCCCTAATTTTCTCCAGAACCTCTTTCTCTGATTTCCGAATATCTTCGGGGAGCATTTCATTTAATTGCTCTTGTAACTTTTCGATATGCTCTGCTACTGGGGATTTTTTGTTCGAAAATAATCTGAAACAAACAGATTCCAACATCTTTACAACCTTAATCCAGTTCCTAACTGTTTCAGAATCTATTAATTTAGTTGGAAGACGTACATCATCTGTCTCTTCGCTATATCTTTCCAATTGCTCTAGTTTTTCAATCCATTCCTCTTTCGTTTTGCATGCAGTAAAATACTGATTTTTTGCCGCTCTAAATAAAGATGTCGAGTCTTGAATTGATGCACCCAGCCATCCAGATGCTATAATAGATTCGAATTCATTCGATTCAAGTAAAAAACCTTCTTCATGCCATAATTGATAGAGATTTAAAATAAATCTCCCAACAGGTGTTAACAACAGTAATCTCGGATTGATTGGCAGAGTTACTAAATGTTTATTCCCATCTTGATCTGTAAATTCTAAGGGATTCATGGAAAGATAGTCTTGAAAACGATCATTAAATTCTTTTGCCCTACGAGTAACAATTACAATTTCTTCAGGTTGATACAGACCTTCACTAAACCATTTCTCTATTTGTTCAAGGCATCCCTGGAGCTCGCGATCTCGATTTACAAACTGTCTCAGAGAAACATTCTCAACTTGTTTAGGGAAAATCTGAGTTTCACTATCAGAGAATAGTTTTTTTTGGATATATTCGATATCCTCTTTGGTGCTTAATTCACTCGTTTTAATTGAACTACGACCAGCCCAAATAAAGTCATATGTGTTTCTAATAATCTGATAAGCTTGCTTTTGATTATCATTATAGGGTGCTAAGAAGAATACTTCTTTTCCTTGCTTCTCACACTGCTCTATAAACCACTTTTGTAAATCTGTCAAAAATGTAAAACCTTCCATTATAACTATATCCGTAGTAATTTGGTTGTTCTTAAGATACTCTCGAATAGCTTGCTCAAATATTTTTTTATTTTCTCTTCTCAAATTATCATAAAATGTTTTTTGAATCTCTTTCAGATAGTCTTCTATCTTTGGATTAACAAGTTGGTCCTTCTTTATTTTTGAAAGTTCCTCAATACGTAAATCGATCCCCTGTGCAGCTAGATCATACAATAAGCGACTCCAAGACATAAAATCATGGCGTAATAAATTGCGCAGGCTTATGTCATCTTTAGAAACTTCATCCATAGCCCGGAATAACATTGTTTTGGCTTCGCCACGCGGTGCTAACAAATACTCACGCTTTGTCCACTCCCTTAGTACATCTGCAAATAGTGCCTTTTTACGGTCTTTACCTTCATCGTCTTGGAAAACTTGCTCCGCAGGTATGAGACCATCTTTTTCCCGTTGAATAGCAATAGCCATGGTGGCAGTTAAATATGTATAACTACGACCCTTTATAATAAGGTCTCTAACTTGTGATTCTGCTGGTCTCTGATTACTATATGTGAATAGAGTAAGCATAAAGTCCTCCTTAAGAATGGAAAATTAAAACTATATCACTATTGTATAGAGATATCGTACCATATATGAACTACTTTGGAAAAAGAAATTAGGAGGAACTAGTATGTCTTTTCCAAACGATTTATGTCATAACATGGAATATCTGCTCCTACAAAAAAAAGCTTAGAGGCTAACACCTCTAAGCTTCTTCAAAATCTTATTTACATCCTGAAGCAACCAAGCGTATCTCAACTACCTCAAAGAGGGCTGGAAATCTCATTTTTAATTCATCCAACAATCGCTTCCATTGCATAGGCGGAAGCGTAGTAGAGCCCTGTTCTAATAATAATTTCAAATGTCTCTTAACAGATGGGCGTAAATCGTCATTAAGTTCAATTTTCATTATCAAGTCATCTAAGCTCTTCACACCTTCACATCCAAGATCATTTTTTAGATGCTTGATCACATTCTGTTGTTCAAATTCTCGTATGTCCATCACTTCCAAACGAGTTTTCAGTTCATAAAAATCAATACTCTGCCATTCAACAATATTATTCTGAATGTCTAGATTGGCTCCCTTCCGTCTTACTAACTGTTTTGCAGTTTGCACTAACCTGGCCCATATCGCTTTTACTAACTTTACGTCGTCTATTACATGGTTGGAACGTAGGACTTGTGTCCAAGCATTTCGAGAAATGGATAAACAGTGTATCAGCATACTTAGATCATCTATAGTCTTGATTAACTCTTCTTTTTCTATAGAAAGCTTTGACCAATCAGGACGATCATTACTCCAATCCTCGCTTAATATTTTATTGAACTCACCCATTTGTTTCTCAACCTCTAAGCATACTGATTCGAATTGCTTAGACAAATCCATTACATCTCTATATAGAGATGCATTGACTGAAAATCTGTTCATAATTCCCTCTTGCTCAAGACTTTCTTCAAATTCCGAATAATTTAAGTAGTCTTGAAGCGTATATGTTGTTGTTACATCAAACCCCCTAATTCTTTCTGCATGTAACAAGTATTTTTTATTTCTCGACCCTAATAAAAAGGGAAGCATGCCTTTTGCCGTTTGAATTTTTTGTTTTAGGTACTTATCTAATAAACCAAGATACGTTAAATAATTATTTTTCAATCGTAGAAGAAAAACATAGAGTGACTCTTCTCCAATCTGGTATTGTTCTAGCTCCTTGACAGGTTGATAACTCTCCAACCAAAGATCGAATTCAAAGGCCAATTCTCTTTTACCATTAGATTTGGGAAACCTAATCAAGTTATCTCGCAACAAATGCCAATCCTTATAACTCTCCTCAATAAGATTTAACACATCCTGAGTTAAATGGAACTGTTTTTGTACCTCTGATGACCATCGGGCATTTCCAATTTCAAGACATGTTTCAGCCCAATTTTTCAAAAGATAAACAAAAGAATCAATGGACATTCCCAAGCCTTTCTCTAATTCACAATGCCAACTACGTTTTATGTCTTCCGAATTATATATCCATCTTGCGGTCTCATATTCATTTGCAATTTGTTGAAAAACTCTAGCTTTTTCCGAGTACTTTAACGATTGAAAATTTGAAATCTGGAGCGCAG
Organism: Paenibacillus polymyxa M1; assembly: GCF_000237325.1. Lineage (NCBI taxonomy): Bacteria > Bacillati > Bacillota > Bacilli > Caryophanales > Paenibacillaceae > Paenibacillus > Paenibacillus polymyxa. The sequence continues at coordinate 245,922 of NC_017542.1, read as the reverse complement.
CAAACCCTCGCTTGACGACTATACTTCTAATTCCTGTCCCCTTTGAATCTAATGTAATAGGATAGCGAGTTCGGTTCACTACACTTCTCCTTTGGATGGTAGATGTCATTCTTGGAGTGGACGGTAGTGACATATTTACACCTTTTACTACTTCATGAATGAGAGACGAAACTCCCAACCTTACAGAGTCAAGAAGTTCTGGATTGACTTTCTTACCTTCAACCCAATCTCTAACGCTAGATTTAACTACATTGGGTTGTTGTGGATCTCCTTTCGTCATCAGAACAGAATTAATTTCACTCTTAGTTTCAAGAGTGTTCAGGCTAACTTTCACTTCTTCATCAAGATATCCAAAATAGCGTAATATTTTTTGGGGAATAAGACATTCATCCTTTTCCTCAGGAACGTACCATTCAGCATACGTCTTTATAAAAAGCTCAGGATGATCGGAGAACTTCTCCCTTTTTACCAAAGGAAGCACTCTGGATATCTTTTCCCTTTTTCCATTCTGAAAAAAACGAATGATCTCTTTACTATTAAGGATCATATATCTAAGTTTACCTTTACCCACCGGAATGGCATCAAATGTTCTTCTGATCAAATGACGATTAAACGGCAAGAGATTTACCTCTTGTACTATCTTTTCATCATCAACCTCTTCTTCTTCCGATATACTATAACCTTTACACTCCCAATAATGAGGGCATTGATTACCACAGGCGAACCCTTGAGAAGCTTTTAACTGAACTAAATAATTGGACATGTAACTGGACACTTGAGAGCGATCTAAGTTGTAGAAATCCTTTCCTGACTCATCAGACAACCACAATTTTTTTACTCTATCTGTGATGGTGTCCAAATTTTGAATTCGTTGTGTGAGATCGAATCCTTTATCTGTGTCTCGAACAACTCCTGGTGTAAGACCAATGACTACATCCCACTTTCCTTCCTCAAGGGTAATTATCTGATCCAGCAAATCAGTAGCATATATATTAACTGACTGTACAAGATCATCAATTAGTAACAACGGACGTATATTCATTCTTTTTATTTGCTCTGTCAACTCCTTAAAAAGAGAAGCAATATCTTTACCTTCAAATAAGAATTGATCTAGTTTTTGTGATAGTTTTTTTCTTAATAAGGAATAATCTATGGGAATTTGAAGCGTGGTGTTCGATATTAGGTCATCAAATTGATTTTGATGTAGCACTTCCAATGGTTTCTTTATTCGGCCATTCTGCACTTGCAATATAAATTCTGTTACGTTCTTTTCAATAACAGGCCTTATTAATAATGCAGTCGGAACAATCTCTTCATCGGTAGGAAGAATTTCTGACAGCGTTGACCACACAATTTGATTTATTAAGGTTATTGGTTTCTTAAGTAGTAGATCCCAACGGGTTTCATCAATAGATATCCCTAAAGGAATACCTATGGCAGCATAACATTTCTTTATCAAAACCTGGGGATTGAGCTCAGTACGAGAAATACGGACAACAGGTCGATTCACCTCATGTAGTTGCCATTTATCTTTGATCCAACACAATAACTCAGATTTACCAGATCCAGTAGAACCAAATAAGAAAAACACACGGTTTCCTTCAGCATCCACTTCTAATAAATTTTTAAATAGTTCATTTTCAGTTATTTCTTCAAGAAGTTGATTTCCATGGTATCTATGCATGACTTGAGGAAAATGCGTTTTTTGAAAGTAATCGGGAGAATAGTTATACCTCTCATCTGCAGTTCCTACCAATAACTTTAGCGCATCTTTATTTAGACATGGTATCATCGTTATCCCCCTGCTTCTTTTTTAGTTGAATCCAATTCCACTCTTGATTAGGTCCATACGATTTAAAAGGCAGGTCTTGTTTGTAGCTAATTTCGAGTGACTTATGTTGTAACCCCATTAATCCAAAAATCGCACCTCTAAAGATCATACCCTCTGAAGTGATGCATGGTAGAACAGGATGGATTTTCTCTTCACAAAATAGATGAAGTGCTCCCTCCCATTCGCCTACCTCCTCTACAATCTCCTGTAAAAGTGAAATATGAGGTAATGCATAAAATCCTGTGTATACCCGCCTCCCTAATCCCCAAGATTCCATCATCCGTTTCCAAGCATTGATTTTCTCATGACCAATCATTGTTTTTGTAAAATTTTTGTTTACATGATAATGAATGTTAGTTTCGAACATCTTATCTTGTTTTACAAAAACCTGATTGTATAAGGAGGAGAAGATGTAATTTAAGCTTTCTTCATCTTCATTCTGTGATAATGAGATTTTGCTTAACCGTTTAAATACCTCTTTGTTACTCCATTCCTTATCTTCAACAGCAAATAGTACTCCTTCTTCTTTTCGTATAAAGTGGAGATCTAGAAGTATGGTTATAACTCCCTCAATCAAGGAAGTAATATCTCCTTCTTCTGTATATTGATAATATTCTCGAAGTGTATTGATTTTAATGCCACTTTGCTCTCTAATCGTTTCATAGATTGACTCAATTTCTGGTCCATAACACATCTGGAAGAGCATATGCTTCGCCTCCGTTCTTTTCTTTCAATAAGTCATTAATTACAATAGAGAGATGATAATAATTATGTATTGATCTCAGTCTCATGTGTTTCCTTGGCGAAGGAATAAAGAGATCATAGGCATTAATTTGGCATACAGGGCAATTACAAGGAAGCGGTTCACTGAGTCGTGGACTACTTAATTTTGCGTGTGACTTGGACAAAAAAAAGGTTTTAAATGGTCTGCTATAAAACACCTGAAAGAAAGCCGCTGCCATTGTTGGCCTCGTAGAATCAAAAGATTTCACCCCAATATTAATCATAGCTTGCATCTGAGGAACCCCTGTTACTCCAAAGACATGAAGGTTAGATGACCCAACTATATCTGCTGCATAGTTAATCATTTCAATTTGTTTATTTTGATTTTGTGACAACAAAGAACCGATACCAAATGATCTATAACCGATTCGAGATAACTCTTTTGCAGAAAATTCTATACTTGCCCGATCGTAGCCCTGGATTACCCCCATTGGTACTACATGTCTAGGAAAATTCTTAGAATTAAAAAGATTCATGTATTCGTAAGCATTAAACAATGTTTTTTCCATAGCCATATATCGTTCCGATAGTGATGTTTTGTTGAGCATCGGCTCATCAAAGTGAACCATGTAAGCCTCGTAAGGATCACAACTCTCAAGAAAAGATATTTGTATCTGAAATATATCTTTCAGTGAGGGGCGAGTTTCTTGTTTTACATAATAGACCGACCCACAGTCCAGTATTAATTTTTTTGGTTTTGTCTTAAACCTTCCTATAGTCCCTTTGTTATCGGGCACAGCGCTTACGAGAATAGAGCAATCCGGATAATAATCTGTAAATATAGCATCGCTATGAGACCATCCAACATAGAATTGCAAGATATCTCTCCTTTCTTTTTTTACGTGACTTTACGTGATAAATGAATTTTAGCATATTTCCTTTATCCCAGCTACCACTAAATAATAAAAAAAGTGAGCCTTATTAAGGCTCACTCTATCCATTCTTTCCAAATTTGATATATAGATTCACGAACAGCGCGATGAAATCGAAATTTCCCATTCACACTTAGATACGATTGCCAAAAAGGGTTATCGCGTTGAAAAAAATCTCCCGTCCAACTCATATGATGAAATGGTTTAGATAAGTTTGGTATCTTGACTACATAATCTTTGGAACTCCATTCATCTACGAAAAATTTAATATAAAACTCCCAGGCAAAACTCATATCTGCAACAGATTTTTCTCTGAAATCTTTTCGCTCCGCGATAGGCAGGTAGCCAAGAAACGGATACTCTTTAATCAGACATTTTAAATATTGGATGAAGTCACTACAGTAATTAGGCCATTCTTCATTTTTAATTTTGACGTCGTTAAACATCTTCAAGATACCTTGAAACGAATGAAGAGTAAGTAACTTGGTAGAGTTACTACTGAGTTTATCTTTTCTCTCGACTATTCGATTGATAAAATCATAAGATAGCGTTACTTTCTCACAATATTCTGCTAAATAATGCTTTGACGAAACAAAGAGTGTTACGTATTCATCCCCTTCCTCACCTTCTGGTAGAGGGTAGAGGAACACCGGATTGGATACCTGTATTCTATCTGTGGTTTGGCTTATCATTTCTTCGTAACTTACCGTAACAACATTCTGGTTAAAGGTTGCTGTATTTATAACAGGAAAATTCCATAATCTAAGTTTATGTAATGTATTAACGCTAAAAAAAACTGTATCATTGTTCCTATTTAACCTGCGCACTTCATCAATTGAAAATTGCATTAGAATTCCCCCAAAGCAAATATGCCCTAGTGTATCACACTAGGGCAACTTACGCAGCATTACTATATCTTAAAGTCGTCAAACCTTATAAATTTAACCATGAGGTATATCTAAAGATTTCCTAAGTGCTTTGACTTGCTCATGATACACATGCGTGTTATGGAAACCTCTTCTTCTATTTCGATTATTCCCACGAAACACTATTGTGTCGATACCAATTGTCTTACATATTTCGCATCCACATGTCTCCCATGGACGTTCAGCGAGCACCTCACGGTAGAGATCTTCATGGACTTCACGCTTCTCCCCTAGCAGTTCATCATATCGTAGTATCGCTGACAGGGCTTCTTCCAATCCCAATTCTCCATTACTAAATGCTCTCAATGCCTTTAGAGCACTCTGTTCAAGTTCTTTGTACTGAAGGAACTCTCCCTTTCCTTCTTGAACCATCTTTTTCACTCTACCGGATGTTTCTTTAGCTTCTGGAATTCGAATAGCTGTATAGTGTTTTCCACTCAAAGCATGATAGTTATGTCCTGTACCTAGCCAAGCACGTCGCAATGGAGAACTCGAGTCGAATGAAGTAACTCCAAGTTTATGAAAAGATCTCATCGTGCGGATATCACGCGCAACACCAAACAAGTGCAAACGGAATTTTTCATTTGGAATAATGGGTGAAATTTCTCTTAAAATCTCATATATTTTTCCCGATTGTTCCCTTGCGAGTCCACCAATCGCAATATAGTCATAGCCTAAATTGATTAGGTGCAATGCCGCTTCTTTAAATGACTGGGGATCCCATCCTTGAATAATTCCAATCGGATGAAACTTATGTGTCCCTTTACGGTATTCCACAATAAATTCCTCGGCCCTTTTCAGTGTTAACTCATATCTAAACTGCCTTGTGTCCAAGTCCTTCTTAAACGGGCCAACGACCAAGTGATCAACCGAAACACCATAATTGATTCCCAATTCATCATAATAGTCGATAATTTGCTTCGTAGTATACGGCGGAACTTCGTTGCTAATATAACTAAATGCTCCGCAATCCCCCATGATTGGAAAGTCCTCTGGCAGATGGAGAAACTTGTGAATGCCACCCATTTCTTTTATGAGTTGAACTTTTTGTTTAGTAGCATTATCAATGTTAACTTTAGATACCAACAAGCCATCATATTGAGGAGTTCCATAAATCTGGTGAGAATACACATCGTGTAGCAATGGATTCCGGTCTTTATGAGAGACATCATTTATAAAGTCATAGTTAGGATCAACTCGATCATCATTCTCTGGCAAAAAGAAGTTAAGTTCCGCTTTATAGTTTATAGCAATTAAAGAATCTGGTACTGGGAATAACTCACTATAAAAATTTAAGAGATTAGATGCTTTAAGTGAGTCAACTCTATTTTCTTTTTCAGAAAAATCAGATAGAGTAAGTTGCTTATCTTTGCTTGCAAAAGATTCCATAACATAATCACGTACTTTAGCCGGGTTTAAATAAAGATCTTCCCAGATTTTATGGTGGCCCACAGCAGATGCTTGTTTTAACAGTTGGGCAAAAAGAAATCCCTTAATACCAATGAGCCCGAATCTAAATACTTTGGCCTCATCCTCCCCTATAGAAAGAAGATGATAATTTTCTTCAACCATAACTCTGGTTCTACTTGAATTCCCTGCAAAAAAGAAAAGTCTTTGCTGACTACTAATACTCAGCGGCCATTCAACAGACTGTAGATACTTATCACCAAGGAGAAAGAACACTAGATCGTATTCGCGAATTCTTTCTTGCAGTGTTTCGGTAATTCTTTGTCTTTTTGACCAATTCTTTATAGTTTGGGAATTCATATTGTTAAACGTCACTTCGTAAGGAACGATCTCTTCATTCTCACTTAACAATCCATACCCTGCAGAAATTATATTAACATCAATTTTTCCGCCGTACTCTCGGTAAAGATTAATGCCTTCCATCAATGCCAGATGTTGACTACCTGTGTACATATCCTTGGCTGTTGTTCTATACGGGGATAATTCGGATTCTCTCTGATGTAATCTGTTTGCATCCTGAAAATCTTCAAATAACAATTGATTCTCAGGCTTGCTGACTTTCTCACCCGTACATGAGGTCACTACTAATATGCGTTTTTCCATATGTCCTCCGTATCCCTAATATACAAATGTTTGTTCCCCTGCAATAGTAACATATATTTCTTTGTATTTAAAATGGCTTTGCTCTCAGTTAAATCGCTCTAATCTCTTATTTAAGGCGAGACGAATTACACCCGATGCAAGCAACTGAACAACGGTTTTAACAATAATCTGGCCTAAAATCGCATATATAACTGCATTCCATGGAATAAAGTTTGCTCCAAGCGGTGACAGCCCTACCACTACAAAAATAATACTATCTAAAAAGCCCCCAACAATGCCGCTATACATTACACGCAGATAGAACGGAAACTTTAAACGAGTATAAATTTCTGTATCAGTGGTCTCTGATACTAAAAAAGTCAAAACAGATGCAAATGTAATCCAAAGTCCATCACCAAGTAAATACGAAGTTACCCCAGACAAAATCATTGCCATGATAATAAGAATATATACAGTTCTTCTCCCCACATAAATTTGAACAAAATCTCTAAGGATAAAGGTTGCCCCAATAATAAAGGATCCTGCTGGAATAATAAATATTCCAAGTTGAATAGGATTTGTTCCTGCTGTTACGACATTGGCTGTAACAATAGCCGTTAAGTATAGTAGAATAACTAGGTATTTCATTCGTTCACCTTTTCTCAATTTTTTCAGTATTTCACTATTATATAATAGGATTTTGAAATCAGCTACCCCCCTTCCCTTACTGGCATGGCCAACGAGGGGGCGAAAAGATACTTTATTGGTTTGTGACGGATCTAACAACGAAGAATTCATTCCAAAGGTTTCCTGTTAATTAACAATAGTTCCAAAAGACTAAGCGTGATCGCTAATTTTATAATGATATACTTGTTATGAAGCATACTACTCATGATTCATCGACAAAGGAGAATATATATCTCATGAATAAAAAAGCACTTGTTGTATTTAGTGGAGGGCAAGATAGTACTACCTGTCTACTCTGGGCACTAAAAGAATATGATGAAGTTCAAACCGTCTCTTTTCAATACGGCCAACGTCATAAGTTAGAATTGGAATGTGCTTCTGAAATTGCAAAAGAACTCAATGTGAAGCATCATGTTCTAGATCTTAACTTGCTCAACCAATTAGCACCGAATGCCCTTACTAGAGAAGATATTGAAATAGAAGCAGGTAGCGAAGGCGCACTTCCAAACACATTTGTAGATGGCCGCAATATGTTATTCCTTTCCTTTGCAGCCATTTTAGCTAAGCAATTAGGTTACTATCATATTATTACAGGTGTATGTCAAACCGATTTTAGTGGCTACCCGGATTGTAGAGATGTTTTTGTTAAGTCCCTCAATGTCACATTAAACCTTTCAATGGACTACAATTTTGTAATTCACACGCCGCTAATGTGGCTAAATAAAAAACAAACCTGGGAATTAGCCGATCAGTTAGGACATCTTGATTTTGTAAGAACGAAGACATTAACTTGCTACAATGGAATTATTGGAGACGGATGCGGTGAATGTCCAGCATGTCTTTTACGCAGAGCAGGATTAGAACAATATCTTCAAGAAAGGGGCAACACTTTGTGAAAAATGAAGTCAGCGTTTGCAAGATCTTTCAATTTGATGCTGCCCATCAACTTATAGGTCACAATGGAAAATGTGCAAATGTACATGGACATACGTATAAACTAGAAGTTGTCATTCGAGGTAAAGCCTATGGTCCTGAAGATGTGTCCAACGAAGGATTCGTTATGGATTTTAGCGATCTCAAAAAAATTGTTAACGAAGTTATTATAGATAAATTTGACCATGCTTTCCTAGCAGCAGGGAATGAACCTGTTCTCCAAACACTAGAGTCTACTGGGTCAAAGATTTGTATCGTTGGATGTCGTACGACCGCAGAGAATATGTCTAAATACATTTGTTTTGAACTTATTAAAGCCAACCTTCCAGTATGGTCCATAAAACTTTGGGAAACACCTACTAGTTGGGTAGAAGTCTTTGCTTCAGATATAGATCATAAAGGACCTTTTTATGTACAAAGTGGAGTTTGTGATTATGAGTAAACTTCCAGTAATTGAGCTTTTTGGACCGACTATTCAAGGAGAGGGTTCTGTTATTGGACTGAAGACAATGTTCGTTCGTTTATATGGATGTGATTACAAATGCTCTTGGTGTGATTCAGCGTTTACATGGGATGGCTCGAGCAAATCAAGTATACAACGTTTAACCAGTTTAGAAATCATTGATAAACTGAATTCAATTGGTTTAGATGGCTGTACATATGTCACAATATCAGGTGGTAATCCTGCCCTCTATAACGAACCTCTGTATGACCTTATTTCTGAACTTCACAAAAGATCAAAAAAAATTATTGTGGAGACTCAAGGGAGTATATGGAAGGATTGGTTTAATGATGTTGACATATTAACCATTAGCCCTAAACCTCCTAGTTCTTTGATGACTACAGATTGGAAAGTTCTCCGATTTATCTTTGCGAACCTCCAACATTCGAAAGTATCTTTAAAAGTAGTTATCTTCGATGAAACTGATTATCTTTTTGCAAAAAAAATCCAAGTTTTATTTCCTGACATTCCTTTATATCTTCAAGTAGGGAATGCTGAGGTTACACGCAGTGAGTGTATTGCTGGACAGTTATTAAACAAATTAGAATGGTTATTTAACTTAGTTATTAATGATCCAGAATTGCAAACTGCTAGGGTACTTCCACAACTGCATACTCTGATTTGGAATAACGAACGGGGGAAATAGAAAATTAAAAATATATTATATAGACCACCGATAGGAGTAGTTAAGCGTACTCCTATCGGTGGTCTATAACTTGTTTGCAACATTAGCATCATAATTAAGTTGTTTTAAGTGCGTCGTTTAATACTTGAACCACTCCCCTTTAGGATTGACATTTACCATCGCTTTTTGTATATTACGTTCACGAGATCGTGAACATCGTTCACAATTCAGTGAACAAAGTTAACAGGAGGACATTGTCGTGATTATTGAAAAGGATTTGTTAGCATTAAGCGATGTAGCAAAATTATGTGGGACTAGCAACAGCAACGTTTCAAATTGGAGAACTCGTGATTCAAATTTCCCCGATCCTTTTACCGAAACGTCTGCTGGACCTATATGGAAAGCGGAGGATATCGTTACATATCTTCGGAAGAAATTCGATGATGGATATGACGTGATTTCAACAGGTAACATATCCTCAAAGCGCATGGCAATAATAGGACGAGCACGTGGTGGAAAGTCGTTCTTAATTTCAAGATTTGTTTCTGATAGAACAGGCTTTGTTAAACTATTTTGTGGAAATAGTGCTGATAAAACTGCCTGCCCGATCTATATTAAAATCTCCGAGTATATAACATTGGAGTATTATGTATTCCATACAGATTTCAATAGTATCTATCTAGCAGATGATAATGATGACGAGTTGAAGAAATTAAGGGAGAGAGTATCGTCTCTCGTTGATCAACCATATTGGCAGGATAATATCGAAAAGATGGTTGAAATTGAAGGTGTCATTAGGGAAATTAGAGCAGTAGAAGATCGTTATCCGAATCGAAAAAACAGTAACACATATATTGATACTTTTCAAAGACCGAGTACTTTTTGTAAAGAGATTCTTAGAGAGTGTGGTCTTGGGAGCATCGAGATTGTGGATACACCAGGCGTCTCTGGTAATGTAGAGGCATCCAAAATTGCTAAATCTGATATTTATTTATTCTTATTAAAACCAGAAAATAGCGATGAATCACAGACGCTACGGAAAATTGTTACAGAAATTAAAGCAGATGTTGCAACCAGCAAAGCTGTCTTTTTGTATAAGAAAGAAGCAATCCTCTTTACAAAACAGGAATATGAAGACGAGCGATTATCAATACGTAAAGATATGGCTGCGTTCAGTGAGTTGTTTAAGGATTTTAAAGGAAACATTATTTCTACAGAATTAGATGTTTTAGATCCAGCAAGTCACTGCATCCTTTTTCCGACAATGAGTCGTGACAGAATTACTCTTCCGGAAGAACTTTTTCTTGAAGATATAAAAGGAAAATTGCTGGAAGCATTCAAACCAGAGGATGAAAGCAGCAAAGATAATGAGTTCAAAAAAATAGTTTCAAAACTGGGAGGTAAAGCAGAAGAATTTGCCCTGAATATTATGAGGAATATTCCTGTACATGGACTTGGTGCAGATGAAAAGGAATATTCTGTCGAGCAGGTAATTGCGGAACAACATGATAGAGTTATGACAAAAGACAATTACAGACTCCGCAACGATCTGGATTGTGCATACTCTAGAGAAAGCAGTATTTTGGATAATTACTTTTCATCTTTTACGGCTGCTGATCATCCAGAAGAATGGCAGCAGATTATCATCAAGTATGTGCATAAAAAACTGACAACTAGTGTCAGAACAGATCGTGGGTTAGGTGTAGGAACACATCATTGGGAGGAAAGACCTGCTAGAACGATGTTGATTGAAGAGTCAATTTTAGCTGACAGGATTCTAGCTAAAATCCTAGATAAAGATGAGAGGTACCGAAATGAACCATATAGAATGGCATTTAAAGAAAGTAATATCACCAGTGCAACATGGAATTATGTAGGTTGCATAAATGATAATGATGCAGTCACTAAGCTGAAAATTATCAAAGAGTGCCTACTAAATGTCAGTGTGTCATATCGTGAGGAGATGGTATTGTGTAGATATGTAGGTGGACTTCGTAAAATCGCAGAATACAAGATTCTTGAAAACATGGGATATAAAAAGGACAAGTGCATGGAAGAACTAAAGACAATGCCTTTTTAACTTGCATGCTTAAAATGGGAGCAACCTCACAATCAGTTCTTTACAATCAGCCTAACATCCTAGTCTCGCCTCTCATGCTGTGGATGCCGGTGTTATAGGTTGTGGCCTTTCTTGATGGCAAAGTCATTGACATCCAAAACTAGGCCCTCCCTTTCCTGGGTATCTTACCAAATTTGATTATAAATCTGCTCGTATTCTACGTTGTATCGTACTCGCTGGTGCTTGTTGCATCCAAGGCACTATGCATAGCGATGGAGCCCAGGGCTTGCTCAAAAGCCCAGGAGCGGAAGGCTAAATCTTACCCAAGAAAAATTGGCTGACAGCGAATCATGATCAAGGCTGATTTATTAATTTCAGCAATATGAAACAGACCTATTCCAACTTATGGTTTAAGTTGGAATAGGTCTTTACAAGTTTACAAGCGAGTTTGCTAAGTTTTTAAGTGTTTGATTTGTTGGTTGTATTGTATGATCTTTCTGTTAGGGTTGTAAACAGGTTTATACTAAAAGTCTTCTTCCGACATTAATATTAAGTGAACCCCCTACTCCATCCGTATTTTTTTGTGTTGAGCATATATTCTTTGACAGGTATGAAATTAGAACTATTTAATTCAATATATACATTCGACCTTGTTGCTATAGACAAGTCACATCTACCATAAGGCCATCCTATATCACAGCGAACAAACAATACGGCTGTGGCATTGTCCTTTAATGGCTTAAGCCAAGAATAGAAATGAACAAGGCTATCAGGGTGACACTCGATTCTTAGCGTGTTCTTTCTTGACTTTGGAACGAAGGTCAATTGATATGAGATATGCAGGTAGTGCCCACCATCTCTTACATGTAAATGATACTTAAATCCCTTCTCCTTCAAGTGAAGATTAACGTTTAAATGCTCACATAGACGTAACCGAAAAGGATTAAAAAAATCCCAATACACGTCTGTAAACTCTACTACAATACGGTCAATTGAAACTTGTACTCCTTCCATTTTCAGCCCCCAACCGGAATTTTTTAACGAATTTCGGACTATATTAGAGGGCAAGGCGGCTAGCCTAAAACGTTCCTTACCTGATATGTTGACTGGTCGTCACCAGATTGTTGTTTTACAAGATAACTATCGTTACAACACTCAATTAAGTTGTGGACAAATTTCTTTACTTTGCTGAACCAACCTCTCACTATCAGTAGTCGTTCTATCCATCGTAATAGTTGCAATCACCACCTAATGAAGCACAATCTGCTACAGACGTTATAGATTTGAAAAACTGAGAGAAAACGAAGATAACAAAAAACAGATCAATCATGGTGGTATCTGACCATAATTGATCTGTTCAATGTAACGTAATAACATTATTTAGGTTATAAATTCAAGCATTAATGTGCGTACATAAGAAATGACAAAATCTTTATACGGGTATTACATGGGTTAAACGTGTTATTGATTGAATGATGGGTTCATTCGGGACTGGGTAGCCCCACAGATTGATTCACATTTACATCTTAGTTTGACAATTCTTTTTCAATGTAAGGACGGTCAAGTAGACTAAGTAGACTTGTGGTTAAATATTTCGTCTGATACTGGTCTAAAGTGTTATTGACAATTAGCTGACCATCCTCAATTCTAAGCAACTGAGCTGAACCATCTTCTAGAAATAATAGATTTCCATCAATATGTCTTATAAGCCTTCCCATAATTTTAAACAAAAGCTCTAGTCCTTGATGAAAAGTATTACCAAATAATTGAATTCTGATGCAGACATTTACATCTAAGTTATAATGATTTCTAACAAAAGCGATATCAGAAATATCTTCAATTTCAAGAGCCAATGAAAATAGCTCAGACCCAATAACTATTTCCTCATCGTTACAACTCAATGATGCCTTCTTGTTCGCATACTCAGTTGTAAATCTTTCCATCATCTCACCTAATGAATTAATACCTACATTAGATAGTAAAAACAATTCATAATCCATTCACTTCTATCCCCCAAATACTCGTGTAATTTCCCCATCTTTCACAATAGATAGTTCTTTTAAGTTCTTTAAATCACCGTTTGGATTTGCTTTTCTTAAAATCCCTTGAATAATTTCGGCGACTTTTTCAGAAGGGAACTGATCTACATTTAGAACTATTCTTTCTGCTTGTGTTTTAGTCTTTTTTGTTATGTTTCTAAGAATGTTATCTACATTTGTTTCTATTGTTGGCGCATAACAGTCAAATACCTTACCTTCAATTAAGAAATCTGGATTTGACGACTCTTTTATTCCGTATCCATTACCACCGTTTACTTCATCTAGCATCTCAATGTCATATCCTTGATCTGCCATTAGATCGGCTGTTTCACTCTCTTTCTTAATACCGTGTGAGTCACCTTTTGTATAGTTTCCTTTAGGTTTTCCACCTTTAGGTAAAGAAGGTTCTGTTAGATTAACATTACCCGTCCCCTTAGTCCCAGTCGGCTTTTCGTTTGGTTTACTTGGTTTCTGCGAAGAAGGTGTGCCTTCACTCTTGCCTGACTTCGAACTAGAAGGTTTAGACGGCGTTGATCTATTGGGACTTGGCCCCTCGCTTTCAAACATTCGATAAAGATCCTTAGTACTTTCAACACTATTAGATGCTCCGGTATACATTACCGTTGTTCCTTGTACTCCCATAAAGGCAGATTGTGCCATAGCAAGGACACCTACGGGTGCCCCTACTCCCGTAGTCGTTATCAAACCACCTAAGAATCCTTCCCCCACAGCACCAACCGTTTCTACAGCTCCGGCTACAGTTGTTAAGGCATGTCCGATCACTTCACCTGTTTTACGTGCCTTCGGATGATCTGAGGCGTATTCCTTATTCATTAATCCATACGAGTAATCTGTTACAACTGCTGATGCCGATCCTAATACAACTTCTCCACTCACATCTGCGGCATACTCCAACTCGTTCGCCATCTGCTTCGCCATAATGGCTTCGTTTTCCGAATTCTGGAACTGGGCTTCCGCCATAAGATCCCACCATGACTGCTCTTTTTCTTCTTTTTTTGGCTCCAGCTGTTGGGCCATGTAATTTTCGGAATTCACCTTCCAGCGTTGTCTTAAATCCGCAGGAATCTGTTGGTATGCTTCCCCCACTTCATTTGCAAGCTTTCGTATATAGGGTACTATATCCTCCAATGAGGTGGGTAACCCTAACTCACGTGCACTCGTAAACACCTTCCCTAGTATCCACTTTTTATAATAGGCATCCCTGGCTTGCTCATGCTCGTATTGACTAATGAGTCCTTGCAACGCCAAATTGGCTAAATATTTCAGCGGGTGCAAACCACCTTTGGCACCTCCACCCCCAGCACGACTCGTTCCTGTGCTGCGAACAGGAATAGCTGCGGTTGCGAGCAGAATCGAACCCGCTGCTATTCCCATAGGTCCGATTAGCGATGCTGCTCCCATCGCAACTCCTGCCACTACTCCCACCACCGGAATGGAGCCTAACAGCTTGGACACCGTACCCAGCAACGCATCAGCTTTTTTTTGAGCTGTCGGGCTCGTGATCTTCGCGGTCGGGGGCTTTGCTGTGCTGTTGGATGAAGCCTTCGCGGCTGCGGATTGTGCTGCTTCATATGCCTTAATATTCATCAGCGGCGGTTCCGGCACGGGAGGAAGATCCATAACGAACACTGGAGCCTTCACCGTACCCTCCTGATCAATCACCGGGGCTTTGATATCCGTTTCACCATCCAGCACCATGCTGCTGGCTCCGCCTTTAAGATACAATGCACTTCCTGCTTCAAGTGACAGCTCCTGCCCTGCATCCAGCTGCACGTGACCGCCTTGAATCTGCACATTTCCCGGACTACTGACGGTAATGCCACTCCCTTCATGGAGTGCAATCGAAAATGCTCCCGAAGTGGACAGGGTCAGTTCTTGCTTCGACATATCCACGCCGCTTCCTTGCGCATGTCTCCATGCTTTGACGTCCGGCTGACCCATCGTGTAGCGATGCTGCCGCAGCGAATCCGCCACGTAGGCTTCATGTTCCCGGCTCGTCGGCAAGTAAAGCTCCACCCGCTCCCCAATCTCTGGCATATCATACCATCCACTGTGTTCTTCCGCTACATAGCGAGTCGCCACAGGGAACCAACATGCTTTAGCCAGGTCTTGTTTAGGGTCGATATCCAACTGGAGCTGTATAAAGTCTTGCTGTACCTTTAACACACTACCCGTAAGTGTAATTCCCGTAGCTTGATCGTTTTCATAACGGGCATAGCGGATATCCTGTTCGGCCTGGAGATCGTAACGAGTGAGCAACAAGCCATCCTCTAACCGTGTCACTGCCCGAACGACGACCAACTCTTTTCCTGATCCAATTGGTAACGTTATGAGATCCCCTAGCGCCACATAAAGCAAACTTTCGATCACATAAGTCACATACGAACCTGCGCGTTCTCCTGGCTTTCCCTCATCTAGCTCATGAAACGTTTTCCGTACCCGGTAAAATACATCCCGTTCCACCTTGTACGGTTTGCCTTCCGGCATCCCGAAAAAAACTTTGGGCGACGCAGCCGTTACCTCCGGCACCAGCACCGATCCAAAGCGGGAGGCGAGGCGCTTTAAAAATGCCCAATCCGTCTCCTCATATTGTAAAACAAAAGTGTCCAGTTTGGCATAGTTCGTGACGGTATCAATGGCATCTCCATACTGGTATTTTCGAACCATCGCTGTGACCAGGTCATCATAGGTGCGGTGAATATCTTGATAGGATCGCTTTTTCAGCTTGATATCCATCTGATACGAATGCGAGGCGGCTTCCAGTTCAAAGGTATACACGCCCCGAGTGCAATGCACCGATAGACGTGTAACGATGCCATGGAATAATCGTCTTAGCGATTGTCCCTGCTCATCCAATTGGAGGATGACGATCGGTTCATCCTCCATGTTCTGTCCAATACATACGGCTCCCTGTTCTTCCGACAGCATGCCGCTCACCATCAAATATGCATGATCGTTGATGGCTCTTGTAATTTGAAGCTTCTCTATATGTTGAGGCTGAAAGGAACCGTAAAAACGCAGGCTTTCATACCCGATTCCGTTTTGTAATACACTCAAGTGAGTTCATGTCTCCTTTCGGGCGGCTTAAAGCCGCGAGGTCGTTTCCAAACCTAGCGGCTTTGAAACAGACCCTTAATCCAGCTCCTGCCCATCATTTTCAATTTGGATATGACCACAATACAGACACTGATGGGTACAGTTCTGTGTCAAGGCGGGCTGCCCCTCGATCTTCACGTCACTTTTCCCGTTCAGCCACGGCATGGTCAGGACCGGAATACACGGGGCCTTCTTCACGCCATAGATGTCCACCATCTCACTGGCCTGCACAGCCGGATTTAATGGACTGGAGCAGTTCCCAAAAGACTGGATGTTCACACCCGGTACATAATCTCCAATGTTCATTTGCGCTTTGTTTTTAACGTAGACCCCATGGCTAAAAGGTCGTTTCAAACGGGTAGGCTGAGTGCCATAACTACAGCTTAAAATTGCTCCTGCCACGACATAGCTCTTTTTCGCACCCGTTCCCGGTTTCACTTGGGCTTCTCCCACCTTGCTCCATCCCCCTTAGTGCTCCATCTCGATTCGTTGTACTCGAATGCCTGTAAATGATCGCCGCAGCAGACTTTCCGCCACCGCCAAATGGATATAGATATGGGGTTCGATCAGTCCCACAATTCGAAAAACAGGCGACTCCATCTCCCCCTGTCTCAGTATCAAACGCTTCAACGTCTCATTGGGATACCATTCCGTTTGTGCGGACAAACGATCCATCTTCGGCGGACGAAGCACCCAGTACACCTCCTGCCTGGCCTGCTGAAAATCGGTAAGGATGGCCGCTCTCCACTCCAGTCCCGGCATATATTTCTCTAATAATGCTTTCATCCGATCCGACACTAGCGGCAGAGGATATTCCAAAAAATCCGGGTACACCGTTCGTGGATCGGTATATACAGCAAGAAACAGAGGATCATCCTGCTGTCCCTGGGCTCCTGTCAGGATGTCTTCTACTTGCAAGGGAGACAGCGCAGCAGGTTCTACCCGATGTTTTACCCGCTCGTCTACCATCAGTCGAAAATATCTCAATGCAGCCACTCCCTTTTACCAGCGGCATCCCTCGCCTGTACAGACGCAGACGGCTCTTTGTGTGAAAGGGAAGCCTCAAGGATTGCCCACTCCAATCCAATAGCTCCTCTACGCTGTGCATCGGTAAACATGGCTCCTTGTACATTGGCGCCCGTAAAATCAGCTCCAATCAAACAAGCCCCTTTAAAGGAAGCACCTGACACATCCGCTCCAGCAAAGCAGGCATCCGTTAGATCCGCCCCGTTCAAGAACGCTCTTTGTAGTGACGCATCTTGAAATACGGCTTCTCGCAGCTGTGCGTCTTGAAAACGGGCCCCCTGCAAACTCGCCCTTGTGAAATCTACGCCAGCAAAACCTAATGGCTCCCAATCTAAAGCAGCATCTGATCCATATCCGGCGTTCCCCATAACGGCATCTAATATAGCCCCTTTCATCGAGCATCCACTAAAATCGGCTCCATGAAGCAAGCTGTACGTTAAGTCGATTCCATCGAGTTGACTTTCCTCCCACATCGTTCCAACCAAGACACAGCCATGCAAGCGACTATGTTCCATCTCGATTTGGCGAAAAGCCGTATAGCGGAAATCCAACTGACTATAATCTCCGTCCGAAAGCTGGATTTTCTCCAACGCCTGATAGCTATAGGCATGCTCTTCTTGTTCCTCCAGCCACGACCGGATTTCGCTCGCCTCTAACGCTCTGCGATCTTCTTTATACACTGATATAGTGTGGTCCATATATTCCCCCACACGGATCTCAAATGTTTCTTCCCGATCCAGCTCCTGAAACTCCGGTAAGCACATCGCCTTTTTTATCGCCAAACGCATCATATTCACAACGAGCACATGAATATGTACCGCTGCCTCCAGCATGACCTGCTCCCATTCAAGCTCCGGTAGAGAAACATGCTGCTTCTCTACCTCCCTTCGTAATTTTTGCTGCAAATCGGTCCAATAGGAATATGTCCAGCTTGTATCCCATTCGAATCGAATCGGTTCAGGATCAAGTACCCATAAAGCGTTCGCTGCCTCCACCAGGTAGGTAGGCCGCTCCTCCAACCATGTGGTACGTAGCATGGAGTACGTGATATAACCGATCTTTCCTTTTCTTCCTTGAAGCTGCTCTTGCCGAATGTCCCGGCAATATCCCCGAAACTCCTCGACACAGGCTTGAATCCGCTGACCTTGCTTCGCTTTGAACTTCAGCGCCCAGTCTCTGCGGATCAGGAACCATGCTTGATTTAGGATGACTTGCTGCTGCGGGTTTAGCTCATCTATAGGCTTCTCCATTTGCATTCCTCCACTAGTTGAAGCTCTTCATATGTCATATCATCATGCTGCCGCACTACAGCCTAATTCGACTTCACTTCACTGCCCTTCATATCCGCTGATCCGCTCAATTGAATATGACTACCGTTGCAATCCATACGCAACTCACTGCCTGCGGACAGACTCATCGTTTTCCCAGCAGATAGACTCAAGTTGCCACCCGCCGAGATACTTACCTGCTTGCTGCTTACGATATGAATGCCTTCCTTGTCGTCCAGCTTGATAAAAATAGCGCCGTCTTTACCCGTCACGACCAGCTCATCCGGCCCCAAACGAATCTCCTTGCCATGGGGTGTTCGCCATATTTTCATCTGCGGATTGGAAAACTTGTTGTGTCCGCCCCCTCTGCCTGCACGTCGAACCGCACTCCCCGCTATCCCATCTTCTTCACGACTGCCCGGAAAATAGAGTGAAACCGGATCACCTTTTTCCGGCATCACATACCAGCCAGTATGCCCCCCAGCACTATACACCGTCGAATAGTTGAACCAGTGTGCCTTATCTACATCCTGCTTCTCATCGCAATCCAGATGGATGCGCACCTGGTCCTGACGGATGTCCACAACCATACCGCTTAAAGAGGCTCCCGCCAGCTTTTCCTGATAGTAGCTTTTTTGCCGTAAGCCTTTGTACGAGGCAAGCACATATTGATGCCGCAGCAGCCCTTGTCTCATTTCGGTATAGGCTTCCACTACATACAAGCTGTGTCCCTGAAAGGTCATCTGAGCTCCCAAATCCAGTACCTCGTCCGTTTCTACCTCATAGAAAATAAAGTCATTTTCTGTCACCTTCGCCTGCTCATTTTCCTGAAAATAACGGAAAGGCAGCATCTGCTTGCGCACGGTATAACGAGTATGATCCAGCACCACCTGTGCAGGACTATCCTCAATGCCAAAATAAAATTTAGGGCTGTCAAAACGAGCCACAGGCATCAGGCTCGTATGATACCGGGAGGCCATACGTCTCAAGAACGCCCAGTCCGTCTCCTGATACTGGATGGCAAGCCTTCCGATTTGCTCTCCACCTGTCGCTCCATCAATCACATCCAGCCCTTCGTAGTCCTTGCCGATCTGCTCCAGCATCTGAGGAATGGTCATTTTCGTATATTGAAAAGAACGGGTACGCTGTTGGATGTCCATCCGGTAGGTATGGGATATCGCCTCCACCTCCAGATAGTACACGTCCCGCACGACCTTCACTTCGACCGATAGCGCAATTCCGCTGAATAGCGGCTTACTTTCACCAGACTCATTCCGCTGGCTCACCTGGATGACAGTGTTCTTTTCCGTCGTTTCCACATAGCTGTCCTGCATATCCTCGGGGATGATTCCTGTAAAATAGAGCCGGGTATGCTCGTTGATTTTTTTCGTGAGGGTAAGCTGTTCCAGCTCAACCAGCTCGAAGGGATAGATTTGAATTTGATCGTAACCGAGGCTCATAGGAAAGCCACACCTTTCTCAAATGTAGAATCCGAAGGTGACGGAACAATATGGAGAGATTGCACTGTATTTTCTGCCACAGGCAACCACGCTTCCATGTCCGATTCCATACAGTTAAACGTACCCATCGTCACCTGTCCCTCATGGACAAACAGCAACATTTCGTTGTACAAATTCGTATCCACACCTGCGGCTACAAAACGGATCATTCCGATGGACAACCCGTAAGGATTCATGATCATTTCCGTACCGATCCAGTTACGAACAGGTTGTACAGACCGCAGTACATCTGCCATTTGTTCTACAAACTCGGGAAGCTCGTCCACCTCCAAAGCCGATTCTGTCGAATTAAAGGTGATATTCACCGTCCCTTCCAGAGAGGTATAAATCACCTGGGGGCGATGTTCCGAAGGATATTTAAATTTAGCTTGCTCCAGCGGCATCAGGCTAAAAAGTTTGGGGATGCTAACCGCCACTTGTCCATCCAAAATCGTTTTCCATTCCAACGGGATCAGCTCATCACCCATCCGTAGCACCCTGTTTTGTTCAGCAACTGAGTTGTCCTGACCAGGTACATCAGCTTGAGATAGGTTCGTATTTACGTTATTAGATGCTGCATCATGATTAAGCTTATTTTTGAGACTTAGGATATGCTCGTCCATATAGTTCATAGAGGTGGTCCCTTCTTCTTAAAAAGGTGAGAGTTTACTTCAAAATACGAAAGTAAGGGGGGATATTTAACAATAACCCATCTTATGTATGTATCGGACAGAATAGGGATTATGTTTACAGAAAGAACCATACGAAGCGTTATTTTCAATGTGTATTTCTGAAATTAATATGGAAAAGAGGATAAATAAGAACAGACTGCCGATCAAATTAAATCCATCTTATCTAAAAAAACAAATTATCATGTAGAGTACACACCAGATGTTCTTTTTCTTTTTAAGGGCAAATAATCACCCCCATTGAACCTAAAAAAATTGACGGTACCATCGAAAGCGTCATTCTACGCCAACGTCGGTACCGTCGCTATTTTTCTATAATTCCATCTCAAACTGCTTGCCAAGCATTCTTTCTACCTGCTTTATTCCCCTTCAAATTCAACTTATACAAATGAAAAATCAATACTATTCAGTTATATGCAGTGCATAAAATTTATAAACCAAGTTGTAGACATGATGTCTACAACTTCTAGTACAATTTGATCCTTCATAATTTCATGTCTACATTTCGTCTACATTTTAACTCCATAAAAAGCAAAAACCCGCTCAATGAGCGGGTTTTTTAAATGGAGGCGAGGGGAGTCGAACCCCTGTCCGAAGATAACGACACATAAGCTTCTACGGGTGTAGTCACAGTTTTGATGTCACCCGAGTATCGCCCCGTAACCGGCTATACGTTGGGTCAGCCTGATTGTCTTCTTCAGCACACCCCAGGCGGAGATGTGGCAGCGTATCCCACTATAGGTTAGCCCCTACATCCGGCACATGGGCGATGCAGGAGAGGAGCACGCTCACAGGTTATTAAGCTGCGAAAGCGTAGTTGTTTTGTTGTTTGCCGTTTAATAGGCTTTAGCGTTGATGAAGTGGACGCGTCCCCACTACCCGCTACCCATGCTCGAACTATCCCCGTCGAATCCATAAACGCCCCCTTATTATAAAAGGGCTCCACGGATAAATCCGGAAATACCGGAGCATAAGTGCATAATATCAAAAGCTGAATCCTAAGATCCAACACTCGAATCAAGTTAAATCCAAGATCTTTGAAAACTTACTACTTCGTTAGTATAACATATTACATGTCATAACGAAACGGATTGAAGCCATTCTAGCTCGATAAAATAGCACCATTACAGGAACAAGTAACTTATCCACGTAATTTGTACCATACAGAGTAAGCAAACTGCTTATCTCGCTATTTTTTGCTTCTCGCGCAGAGCACGTTGGATATCACGCTGTGCATCACGTTTGGCAGCTGTTTCTCGCTTGTCATACTGCTTTTTACCTCTACCCAGTCCAAGCAGCAGTTTGGCATAACCGTTGCGAACATAAATTTTGAGCGGCACGATGGTGTAGCCTTCCTGTTTCGAGAGACCAATAAGCTTACGAATCTGCTCTTTATGCAGCAGCAACTTACGCGTACGCGTCGGATCAGTCGGATTGTTACGATTACCTTGTTCAAAAGGGCTAATATGCATATTGTGAATATGAATTTCGCCATTACGGATCGTAGCAAAAGCATCGCTTATATTAGAGCGACCATTCCGCAGAGACTTAATTTCCGTTCCCGTTAACACCATGCCCGCCTCGTAGGTGTCCTCAATAAAATAGTCATGGGAAGCTTTTTTGTTCTGGGCGAGCACTTTCCCATCTGCCTTCTTACCCATGAATACCACTCCTTATGAATAACTTAGATTCAATCTAGAATTCCTGCTACAAAGAGCTACCTAGAAATATATTGTAACAAATTTCAGAGGGTAAAAGCAAGAAAGGTCAAGCCTTCTACATTTCTCATTACACGTATAGCACACTAAAACCAAGCGGCTTCTATCCATTACTACAGACAGAAACCGCTCATATACCTAAGCATCCGTAAGCTTCATTCACTGCTCTCGGAAGCCCCAATCTCCTAACAGTAAGTTATATCAACCTACTTTTTCTTTTTCCGCACAAACCCAGCGGTGCTATTCCCGCCGTTAGCGCCCTTTTTTTTCCGCTTGCGACGTGCTGCGCCTTCACCACCTGGTCTGGCATCACTACCTGGGGTAGCTGCATCACCAATGAATATCCCGCTGGCAGACGTCTTCTTCCGTCGCTTGCTTGCACCCGTTGCTGGAGAATTGTATCCGCCCTTGCCACTACCAAAGCCGAAGCTGCCTGGCGAGCCTGTACCGACACCGTTTCCACCACCACGACCTGCGCGACCTGTGGTGCTGATTCCTCCGTTGCCGCCCTCTTTAGGCTTTCCAGCCGCCTCACGCCCGCCTTTACGCTCTCTACCAGCCTTGTCCTTACCGCCCTTACGGTCACGTCCTTCTCGGCCTCTGCCTTTAGCACGGCCCTCGCCACGTGCAAAATCTCCACCCTGGCCCGAGCCTCCCGTCCGTTCACGACGTTGCCGTTGCTTCATATCGACGAGTTCAAAGTCAATTGTGTAATCTTCCATATTCACACGCGCGACACGAACCTTAACCTCATCCCCAATGCGGAATACCTTAGAGGTGCGTTCTCCGATTAACGCCATATGCTGCTCGTCAAAATGATAATAGTCGTCCGTAAGTGCACTCAGACGCGTTAAGCCCTCGACTGTGTTGTCCAGCTCAATGAACATCCCAAAGCTGGTTACACTGCTGATGATCCCTTCGAACTCCTCGCCGACCTTATCCAGCATATATTCAGCCTTTTTCATCTGTTCTGTGTCGCGCTCTGCATCCACAGCCACACGTTCACGCTCGGAGGATTGCTGAGCAATATCTGGCATGCGTGCAGTCAAATATTCCTGACGCTCATCTGTCAAAGCCCCGCCATTCTCCAATACCTCACGAATGACACGGTGAATTACCAAGTCAGGGTAACGACGAATCGGTGATGTAAAATGAGAGTAATACTCCGCAGCCAGTCCAAAATGTCCTGTAGACTCCGCATCATATTTTGCCTGCTTCATCGAACGCAGCATCATTGTGCTAAGCACCGTTTGCTCCTTCGTACCCTGAATGTCTTCTAACAATGTTTGGAGTGCACGCGGATGAATGGAATTTCCTCGACCTTTGATCTGATGACCAAAATTAGCTGCAAAAGCCATAAAGTTTTGCAGCTTCTCTGGATCGGGGTCCTCATGAATCCGGTACAAGAACGGTACCTTGAGCCAGTGAAAATGTTCGGCTACCGTTTCATTGGCCGCCAGCATAAACTCTTCGATTATTTGTTCGGCTATCGTACGATCCCTCTTCACAATATCGACAGCTTTGCCTTCATCATCTACAATCACTTTGGCCTCATCAAAATCAAAATCAACTGCACCGCGGCGCATCCGATTCGCACGTAGCTTCAATGCTAAATCCTTCATCGTACGGAATACATCAACCAGGTCCTTGTACCGTTCCATCAGTTCTGCATCTTCCTCTTCGAGGATTTTGCGAACGTTAGTATAGGTCATCCGTTCCTTCGTTTTAATCACGCTGGTAAAAATATCATGCTTTACGACCTTCATATGCTCATTGAACTCCATCTCACAGGATAAAGTCAGTCGATCCACCTGAGGATTCAATGAACAAATTCCGTTTGAAAGTCGATGTGGAAGCATCGGAATGACACGGTCAACCAAATACACACTACAACCGCGGTTATATGCCTCTAGATCCAGCTTGGAGTTCTCACGCACATAATAACCTACGTCAGCAATATGAACGCCCAGACGGTAGTTCCCGTTCGGCAAGCGCTCTACATTAACCGCATCATCGAGATCTTTGGCATCCTCACCGTCAATGGTAACAATGATTCTATCGCGCAAATCACGCCGTCCCTGACGTATAATCTCTTCTTCCGTAATCGCATCAGGAGCCTGATCGGCTTCTGCCATCACTTCATCCGGAAAAGCTTCCGGGAGCTGATGCTTGCGAATAACGGACAAGATGTCAACGCCCGGATCATCCTTATGACCCAGCACCTCCAGCACTTCGCCTTCTGCCGCTGCACGTCCTTCCGGATAGCTCACAATACGCACGACAACCTTTTGTCCGTTTACAGCTCCGTTAAAGCTGTCCTTAGGAATGAAAATGTCCCGGTTAATACGTTTATCATCCGGCAAAACAAAACCGTATGCTTCGTGGCTCTGAAACACACCGACTACCTGAAGCACTGCGCGCTTCACGATTCGCACAACTTCGCCTTCTAATCGGCCACCCGCAGGTCCCTTTGATGTTACTCTTACCAGTACCGTATCTCCATTCATCGCGCTCTTTAAGTCGTTAGCATGAATGTATACATCCGGGTGCTCCCGGTCCTCTGGAATCAAAAAAGCAAAGCCCTTGGCATGGGCCTGCAAACGCCCGCGCTGCAAATCCATCCGTTCTGGAACACCATAACGGTTCGTGCGGGTCAGCAGAATTTTCCCGTCTTCCTCCAATGCGTTCAAGAGCTTAAGAAATTCACGAAACTCTTCTGCATCCTTAATGTCAAAATGTTGCTCCAGCTCCTGGTATGTCATAGGCTTGTATGCGGTCTCGCGCATGAAATCAAGTAGTTGTTGCTCTGTTATCATAATTTTGTCCACCTCGGGTGACCTTTAATTTTCAGTAATAAATCCGCATGTTCCTTGTTCCTGATACAAGGCTCTTTATATACTCATACCCTAGTATACACGAATTTAATCGACGGCATCCCTGCCTGTCCAAAATCCAAAAAAGCCCCCGTTTCCCGTGAAACGAAGGCTTAAGGTGTATATTTATCTTATTTTGCAAAAAATGCAACCAAAACGGAAACGATCATAAAACATGCACCCAAAACAGCAGTTACGCGTTGTAAAATCAAATCCATACCGCGAGCTTTGGTCTTGCCGAACAGATGCTCAGCACCGCCAGAGATGGCACCGGACAAACCTGCGCTTTTCCCCTTTTGCAGTAACACAACCGCAATAACAGCAATCGAGAACACAACGAGCAGCACTTTCAAAAAGATTTCCATGAAAAATCCCACCTCCTGAGCTTATACATCTGTTTTGCAAAACAACACAGCCTCTTTTATGAAAACATGCACATATCATGCTTTAAATAGCCGGAAATTAACGCAAAACACTATTTTCATTCTACCACAGCTTCCAGTAGATAACAACAGCTACAGCAAGACACTTAGCCATTAAGCTTCTGTAGATCATATATGCATTATTTATAAAAAAAAAGACCTGCTTGCATATCGCAAGCAGATCTGTTTTATTCATGCGCAAAAGCGTCGAGCGTCTGACCCTATGATAAATCATAGACCCGAGGCGCCACCAGCATTTTTAGCAATATTATTTCTTCAGGTTGTAGAAAGATTTCAGGCCGTGGTATTGAGCCAGTTCACCCAGTTGATCCTCAATGCGGAGCAATTGGTTGTACTTCGCAATACGGTCAGTACGGGAAGGAGCACCAGTTTTGATTTGGCCTGCATTTGTTGCAACAGCGATATCGGCGATTGTGCTGTCTTCGGATTCACCGGAACGGTGAGAGATTACAGCTGTGTATCCTGCACGTTTAGCCAATTCGATAGCATCGAATGTTTCAGTCAGCGTACCGATTTGGTTTACTTTGATCAGGATAGAGTTACCGATGTTTTCATCGATACCTTTAGCCAGACGCTCTGTGTTAGTTACGAACAGGTCGTCACCAACCAATTGGATTTTGTTGCCCAGTTTTTCAGTGAGCAATTTCCAACCTTCCCAGTCATCTTCGGAGCAACCATCTTCAATAGTGATGATTGGGTATTTATCAACCCAAGAAGCAAGCAGGTCAACGAACTCAGCAGAAGTGAAGGATTTGCCTTCGCCTTCCAAAGTGTATTTTCCATCTTTGAAGAACTCAGTGGAAGCAACGTCCATACCGAGGAATACGTCAACGCCTGGTTTGTAACCAGCTTTTTCGATCGCTTCGATAATAGTGGACAGAGCTTCTTCGTTGGATTTGAAGTTAGGAGCAAAACCACCTTCATCACCAACAGCTGTGTTCAAGCCTTTGGAATTCAGTACGGATTTCAGGTTGTGGAAGATTTCTGCGCCAACACGCAGAGCTTCTTTGAATGTAGGAGCGCCTACAGGCAGAACCATGAATTCTTGTACGTCAACGTTGTTGTCGGCATGAGCACCACCGTTAACGATGTTCATCATTGGTACTGGCAATTGTTTAGCGTTGAATCCGCCCAGGTAAGTGTACAGTGGCAAGCCCAGAGCTTCAGCAGCAGCGCGAGCTACAGCCATGGATACAGCCAGAATTGCATTCGCACCCAGTTTACCTTTGTTTGGAGTACCGTCCAATTTGATCATCAATGTATCGATTTCTACTTGGTTCACAGCATCCAAGCCGATTACTTCAGGAGCAATAATTTCGTTCACGTTTTTAACAGCTTGCAGAACGCCTTTACCCAGGTAACGGGATTTGTCGTTATCGCGAAGCTCTACAGCTTCGTGAGCGCCTGTGGATGCACCAGAAGGAACGATAGCGCGACCAATCGCACCGGATTCCAGATATACTTCAACTTCAACCGTAGGGTTACCACGGGAGTCGAGGACTTCGCGAGCGTACACGTCAGAAATAATAGTCATTTGTACTTAATCTCCTTTGTAATTCATAATTTATTGGTCAAGCCTATACTTATTAAATCAAGCTTACTTGCGGGATGCAATCATAGATTTTCCTGTCATTTCCGCAGGTTGCGGAAGTTGCATCAAATCCAGAAGCGTTGGAGCTACGTCAGCCAGAATTCCATGCTCACGCAGAACGATATTTTCGTCAGTCAAAATGAACGGAACCGGATTCGTTGTGTGAGCTGTGAACGGACGTCCCTGCTCATCAATTTCCATATCCGCGTTACCATGGTCAGCGATGATAATTACCACGCCACCTTTGGCTTTAACTGCATCTACAACACGTCCAACACATTCATCCGTCGTCTCTACTGCCTTAATTGTTGGTTCCAGCATACCGGAGTGTCCAACCATATCCGGATTGGCAAAGTTCAGGATAATCGCATCATGCTTGTCAGCTTCGATTTCCTTAACAGCAGCATCCGCTACTTCATACGCACTCATTTCAGGCTGCAGATCATATGTAGCCACTTTAGGCGAATTGATCAAAATACGAGTTTCGCCAGGAAGCTCCACATCGCGTCCGCCACTGAAAAAGAAAGTAACGTGCGGATACTTTTCTGTCTCAGCAATACGCAATTGCTTTTTGTTGTTTTGTACCAGCACCTCGCCAAACGTGTTGTCTAGGTTTTTCGGTTCATAGGCAACAAAGCCTCCAACCGTTTCACTGAACAAGGTCAGGCAAACAAAGTGCAGATCCTTAGGCCATTTTGGCCCACGGTCAAAACCACGGAAATCTTCATTGGTAAATACTTGAGACAATTGAATCGCACGGTCAGGACGGAAATTCAGGAATACGACAGAGTCATTGCTTTCGACCAGCCCTACAGGGCTTCCATCAGCCTTCACAATAACAGTTGGTTCCACGAATTCATCGAACACTGACTTTTCATACGATTCCTTCAATGCTTCGAGTGGATCGGTGTATTGAGGACCTTCACCGTATACGATTGCACGGTAAGACTTCTCAACACGTTCCCAACGTTTGTCGCGGTCCATTGCATAATAGCGCCCTTGTACGGTTGCAATTTGGCCAATGCCCACTTCCTGAATTTTAGCGACCAGTTGTTGCATAAAGCCTACGCCGCTATCAGGCATAACGTCACGTCCATCCATGAAAGCATGAATGTACACTTCAGTTAATCCTTCTTTTTTAGCCAGATCCAGCATAGCGAACAGATGGCTGATATGGCTATGCACACCACCGTCGGACAGAAGTCCGTACAGGTGAAGTTTAGTGTTGTTCTTCTTCGCATGTTGCACGGCTTTAACCAATGTTTCATTGTCGAAGAACTCGCCTTCACGGATGGACTTCGAAATACGAGTCAAATCTTGATATACAATTCGACCTGCGCCGATGTTCAAGTGACCTACTTCGGAGTTACCCATTTGTCCTTCCGGCAGACCCACCGCTTCACCAGAAGCCGTCAACGTGGTATGTGGATACTGTTTTAAATACCGGTCGTAATTCGGTTTGTTGGCCTGTGCAACCGCATTGCCTTCCACAGTGTCACGCAGTCCGAATCCGTCCATAATAATTAAAGCTACCGGTTTTGGTGCTGTCATCTTACTTCGCCCCCTCAACAAGCGCGATGTACGACGCCGGTTGAAGACTGGCACCGCCCACGAGCGCGCCGTCGATATCGCTTTGACCCAGGTACTCAGTAACATTTTCAGGTTTTACACTACCACCGTACTGAATACGTACAGCACTTGCTGTATTTTCATCATACAGCTCTTTAATCAGACTACGGATGTAGGAAATCACTTCATTCGCATCCTGCGAAGTAGAGGATTTGCCTGTTCCGATGGCCCAGATTGGCTCATAAGCAACTACGACTTGTGCTGCTTGATCTTTAGCCAGACCAGCAAAAGCTGCTACAGTTTGCACTTTTACAACTTCTTTGGTTTGACCTGCTTCACGGTCTTCCAGCTTTTCGCCTACACATACAATTGGTGTCAGGCCATGACGGAATGCTGCATGAACCTTTTTGTTCACCGTTTCGTCTGTTTCGTTGAAATACTCACGACGCTCGGAGTGTCCGATCACAACGTAGTCTACGCCCAGATCTTTAAGCATTCCGCCGCTGATTTCACCTGTAAATGCGCCATCTTCTGCAAAGTGCAGGTTTTGTGCGCCGATTTTAATAGATGTGCCTTTTACTGCTTCAACCAGAGCAGGAAGATTTGTAAATGGAGCACATATAACGCTCTCCACTCCTGCAACCTCTGCTTTACCTTTGATCTCTTCGATGAAGGTTTTAGCTTCTGGTACGGTTTTGAACATCTTCCAGTTACCCGCGATAATCGGTGTTCTCAATGGTTTCAACTCCTAACTATTAGGTGCCCTAAAGCCTTTATTAAGCGTAATGCGTTTGATTATTTATCGTTAAGTGCAACAACACCCGGAAGTGCTTTGCCTTCCATGAATTCCAGGGATGCGCCGCCACCAGTGGAAATGTGATCCATTTTGTCAGCCAAGTGGAATTTTTCAGCTGCAGCCGCAGAGTCACCGCCACCAATGATGGTGTATGCATCTGTTGTGGCGCATGCTTCTGCTACTTCACGAGTACCGCCAGCGAAAGGCTCGATTTCAAATACACCCATTGGTCCATTCCAAACAACCAATTTGGAGTTCTTGATAACATCTGCATAGATTTTACGAGTTTTCGGTCCGATATCCACGCCTTCCCAATCTGCAGGAATGCCGTCGATATCCACGATGTTTGTGTTCGCTGTAGCACTGAAATCGTCAGAGATAACGATATCCACAGGAAGGTAGAAGTTTTTGCCAAGCTTCTTCGCTTTTTCAATAAATCCAAGAGCTACGTCCAGTTTGGATTCATCCAGCAAAGATTGACCCACTTCATGACCTTGAGCTTTGAAGAATGTATAAGTCAAACCGCCGCCAATAATTACGTTATCTGCAATGTTCAGCAGGTTGTCGATTACGTCGATTTTGTCTTTTACTTTGGAACCACCAATAATGGCTGTAAAAGGACGATCTGGATTCGACAAAGCTTTACCAATAACAGACAACTCTTTTTCCATCAGCAAGCCGGAAACAGCCGGAAGGAAATGCGCGATACCTTCTGTAGAAGCATGAGCACGGTGTGCTGCACCAAAAGCATCATTCACGAAAATGTCAGCCAGTTCAGCAAATTGCTTAGCCAGTTCAGGATCATTTTTCTCTTCTCCTGGGTAGAAGCGTACATTTTCAAGCAATAGCACATCGCCGTTTTGCAGTTCAGCCACTTTCGCTTTAACAGCTTCACCAACTGCTTCGTCCACTTTAACAACTGGCTTTTTCAGCAGTTCGGACAAACGTACACCAGCAGCAGTCAGACGCATGGATTCAACGACTTGACCCTTTGGACGTCCAAAGTGACTCGCCAAAATAACTTTTGCACCTTTTTCAATCAGGTAGTTAATGGTTGGCAAGGTTTCGCGAATACGCTTGTCATCTGTAATTTTACCATCTTCAACCGGAACGTTAAAATCTACACGAACAAACACCCGTTTTCCATTCAGTTCTATATCACGTACGCTCTTTTTGTTCATCTCCATATTCCTCCGCACCCTTATAATTTTACGAAACAGGAATTTAAGGCACATTTTGATATATAAAGAGCGGAAACAATAACACCTGTTTCCGCTCTATGATGTTGCTCGATAAGGAAATTCTTATTTAGCCAATTTAGCGAAGTATTCCAAAGTACGGATCAATTGTGCAGTGTAGGACATTTCGTTGTCGTACCAAGCTACAGTTTTAACCAGTTGTTTGTCGCCAACAGTCAGAACTTTAGTTTGAGTTGCATCAAACAGGGATCCGAAAGTCAGACCTTTGATGTCAGAAGAAACGATTTGATCTTCAGTGTATCCGTAAGTTTCAGGATCGGAAGCTTCTTTCATCGCTGCGTTGATTTCTTCAGCAGTTACGTTTTTCTCCAGAACTGTTACCAGCTCAGTCAGGGAACCTGTTGGTACTGGAACACGTTGAGCTGCGCCATCCAATTTACCTTTCAGCTCAGGGATAACCAGACCGATTGCTTTAGCAGCACCAGTAGTGTTAGGGATGATGTTTTCAGCTGCTGCGCGAGCACGACGGAAGTCACCTTTAGCATGTGGAGCATCCAAAGTGTTTTGGTCGCCAGTGTAAGCGTGAATTGTAGTCATCAAGCCTTCAACGATACCAAATTTGTCTTGCAATGTTTTAGCCATAGGAGCCAGGCAGTTAGTTGTGCAAGAAGCACCGGAAATTACAGTTTCAGATCCGTCCAGAATTTCATGGTTTACGTTGTAAACGACAGTTTTCATGTCGCCAGTAGCTGGAGCGGAGATAACAACCTTTTTAGCGCCGCCTTTCAAATGTTTCTCAGCAGCTTCTTTAGTTGTGAAGAAACCTGTGCATTCCAGAACGATGTCTACACCCAGGTCTCCCCAAGGCAATTCTTCAGGGTTACGGTTAGCCAAAACTTTAACTTCTTTACCGTTTACTTTGAAGAAACCGTCATGTACTTCTACTTCCCCTTGGAAAGTACCTTGTGTTGTATCATATTTCAACAGATGTGCCAGCATTTTGGAATCTGTCAAGTCGTTAATTGCTACTACTTCAATACCTTCTACGTCTTGAATACGGCGGAAAGCAAGGCGTCCAATACGTCCGAAACCGTTAATACCAACTTTAACTGTCATGAGTGAGTTCCTCCCAAAGTTCGTTTAGTTTAGTTTTATATATTCAAGACAGACCCGAAAGCCCGTCAAGACAACACAATTAAAAAACCTTATCAATCTCTTAAATAACGGCTTACAATCTCGGCAGCAGCGCCTTCGTCGGTGACAAGAATGTCTTCCTGTCCGAAACGCAATACCGCATGAATAGCAGCCGCCTTGCTCTTGCCTCCAGCCACACCTAACACCGTCTCCGTGCGCCTGATGTCCTCCAAACGGAGTCCAAGCGTCAGCATTCTGTGAACAACGACGCCGTCTTCGTTAAAATAATAACCAAACGATTCGGCGACCGCGCCCTCATTGCTGATCTGGGCGAAGGTTTCAGGGTCAAGCTTGCGTCTGTGGGCCATTGCTATGGCGTTGCCTATCCCGTGAATGATAATACGACTTTCTCGAATCAGGCTCAATATATCCTGAATATTCGTATCCTCAAGCAAGGAGTTGTAAGCATGATTGCTGAGCAAATCCGGTACATGGAGCAGACGGTATTGAGCGCCGACCTTGCGAGCCATCGTGGAGGCAATTGTATTTGCCTGCATTTCCATGCTCTCTCCCAAACCCCCGCGTGCCGGTACAAACCATCCGCCTTTAAGCGGGCCGTTAGCAGGTAATGTCAGTTGTTCCGCCACATCTGCAATCGTCGTGCCACCTGTTACAGCGACCACGTCCTCGTCATCCATAACACTCAGCAGCGCCTTTGCGCCAGCACGGCCCAGTTCCTGCTTCGCTAACGGTGAAGCATCCGAATCCCCTGGAACGACAACCACCTTCCTCAAACCGTAGGCTTGACGAATCTGATCCTCCAATTGGGACAGGCCGAACAAGTTGTTCGCAATCGGCTCCAGCTGTTCCAGCAGATCCAGTCCTGCTTTGCTCACCTTCATGCCCACACTCTCAATCTCAATTAGCCCTTGCGCTTTAAGGAGATCAGTCTCAGCGCGCAGTACGCGCTCGGTCATATCCAGTGAAGCTGCCAGTGTTCTGCGTCCAATAACTTCGGACAGCATAATCTGATGCAGGATCGTGTACCTTTTTTTCAAAACATCCATGAGGTCGGGCAGAAGCTGCTTCTGTATTTCTAATATCTTTCGCATGCTTTCCACTCCCGCACACTTCTAAGTTCTGTCTCTATGCTATATCTCTAACTGGTCTTAAAATGTCCCGGGATAACTTTTTAAGTCCCACGTATATCTTACCCAATATTTGCTTCACATGCAAGTCTATCTGAACCTATATTTCTCAACTTTTTATGTGAATATGCGCACGTAATAAAAGCTTGCAATTCAATGCCGTATATCATATAATCATCTTTGTTTCCAATTAATTAGTTAGTTGCTTGTAATGTTCATCTGTGCGCCCGTGGTCCAACGGATATGACGTAGGCCTCCGGAGCCTGAGATCGAGGTTCGATTCCTCGCGGGCGCGTCGTTTTATATGATCGGCTAAATGTTCCATATAATGTTTTTAACCAAAAAGAGCGCTGAGCGCTCTTTTTTCAATCAATAGTTTGACTTTCTTTGACTTTTTGTTTGAAATTGTTTATCATGTGGTTAATACGGTAACAGTTTATAAATAGGGATGTGTAATCGGCATATCCACCAAATCCACTAACGATATTTAAGGGAGGTTTTTTGACGTGAGCTATGTTCCTATGGTAGTAGAACAAAGTAACCGCGGCGAACGCGCCTATGACATTTATTCCAGACTGTTGAAGGATCGCATTATTTTGTTGGGCTCGGACGTCAATGACGTTGTAGCCAACTCAATTATTGCACAAATGCTGTTTTTGGCTGCTGAAGATCCTGAAAAAGACATTCACTTGTATATTAACAGTCCTGGCGGTTCCATCACAGCTGGTATGGCCATTTTCGATACGATGCAATACATTAAACCTGACGTATCTACCATTTGTGTAGGTATGGCTGCTTCCATGGGTGCTTTCTTGCTGAATGCAGGTGCCAAAGGCAAACGTTTTGCCTTACCAAACAGTGAAATTATGATTCACCAACCACTGGGTGGTGCACAAGGACAGGCAACGGATATCGAAATTCGCGCCCGTCGCATTCTGAAAATGCGTGACAAATTGAACCGCATTCTCGCAGATCGCACAGGTCAACCACTGGAACGCATCGAAAAAGACACAGACCGTGACTATTTCATGTCCGCTGATGATGCCAAAGAATACGGTATTATTGATAAAGTGTTAACTAGCTCCTCTCCAGAAGGTGTATAAGAAAACTTATTTACCTCGGATAGCTGGTAAATCAAAAAGGCTGCCTCGGATATTCGTATCCAGTAGGCAGCCTTTTTGATTTGCTATTTTTTTAAAATATAGGTCATCCAAATTATTGATTTTGTCCCGCAAAAGGCTTTCCGCCCTGAGGCAGCAGTTGAGCGAACGAGTAAGTAAACTCCGGAATTCCATACGCGTATGGAGCATAATCATACAAATCAAACACGATGGTTACTCCACTGTTGGTCACATAAAAATTCTGATCTGCGGCCAACTCTTTAAATTTTTCAAAACCTTCGCCAGCCTGGAGCGCATCAATTTTTTTCTTCAAATCAGCATTCAAAAACTTTTTATAGTTCGGATTTGCCTTCAATACGTCAGACAATTGCAGCAGCTTGCCATCAGCGAGCGAGAACGTGTATCCTTTACGCGCCGTCATGCCATGTGCGCCACCTGTATACGAGTAGTCCTGCATAATCACACTTAGAATACCGTCCTTGTTATAGGCAATTGCAAAATCATTCTCGAAATCATACGGTCTTTCTGCTGTAACCTCTCCCTCTGCCACCATCTTTTTGCCTGCTGCCAATACTGTCTCTGCATGCTTTTTTAGCACATTATTAATGGTCTGTTGAGCCTCAGGATTCAGCTGGCTGCCGCTGATTTGTGGATACTTAATCTTATAAGATACCTTTGCATTGCTCGAAGCTGGAAGCGTCTGAGATGCAATTGTGATTGGATTTAGCTGGCTTTTACTCAATGTTACGGTTTTCTGAGCTGCATTCCACTGAGCATCGATACCCAGATAGTCTTTCAGCAGACTCATAGGAATGTACAGCTTCCCGGCGATCATTTTGGCATCCATGCTGCGCGTGTTGATTCCGTTCACATTGACATAGGCATCCGAGGAGGAGACCACGATATAGAGCTTGTTGTACCCACTCCCCACTGTATATGTCCCTTCTTTGGTGTCATAGCTCACCGGAATTCCCAAGCTGTCACGCAGTGCTGCCACTGGAATCATGGTGTTCCCGTTCACTTGAATACCTTTAGCGGCCAACGTTTTACCATTCCATTGGATGGCGATCCCT
This sequence comes from Paenibacillus polymyxa M1, assembly GCF_000237325.1. Classification (NCBI taxonomy): domain Bacteria; kingdom Bacillati; phylum Bacillota; class Bacilli; order Caryophanales; family Paenibacillaceae; genus Paenibacillus; species Paenibacillus polymyxa. Next base: position 210,352 of record NC_017542.1, on the reverse strand, counting down.
GGTTGCTGTGTTGTCGCTTGCTGCTGTTTGGTCGATGCTGCCCCAATATAGGAAACGGGAATAACCGCAACCCCTGCTAAAATTCCCGCTGCCAGCAATGCTGAGCCCCATTTTTTTGTATGTTTGTTCATCGTAAGTATTCCTCCTATTGCAAATCTGTATAATCTATGTGTTTTGATCACTTTTCTTATTATATCTATACCCTATTGTATGTAGTTTACAATCTGTACACTCCTTGATTTCAATCTGTACACCTAACAGCCATTAGCTATGACAGACTCATTACAAAACGGTTTCAATAGACAAAAGAAGCCAACAAGTCATCCTGCAATGTTGCAGGCGCTTGCGGCTCCGCTTAATGGTCTATACTAGTTCATCTCATATTGGGCAGACACTTGGACTTTCACCGTTACTTGACCCGACTGTATCTCTGTTCCGCCACTCATATCCATGAGCGCTTTGGACATGGCATTCTCACGTTGTGTGTAAACCTGAGCTTCCCCGCCATCTACTGTCACATTCACCAGAGCTCCTAAACCGCGTTTAGCTGATTTTGCTACGGCACTTGCTTTGGATTGAGCATTATCCAACGCCTTTGCAATTGCTGCTTCCTCATAAGCGGAAGGATTCTCTACGGAAAACTGTATATTATCTACGTTGTTTGCACCGGAATTTGTAGCCTCATCCAACAGTTGACCAATTTTATCCAAATTGCGATATTTCACTGAAAGTGTATGGTTGGCCATGTAGCCTTTGAGCTTCTGTCCTTCTTTCTCGTTATAGGTATAGTTAGGCTGTACAGAGAACTGGCTTGTCTGAATATCGTCTGCACTAATGCTCCATTTTTCTTTTAACAGCTGTGTAACCTTGTTTATTTTCGCAGCATTGGCTTTTTGAGCTGCAGCAGCGGTGTTTCCTTCCGATTGCACACCAATAGAGAGATAAGCGATATCTGGCTTAGCCATTATTTCACCACTTCCACTCACGTTAATTACACCATTCGCCGTCGTCGCCGTTGCTGCATAAGCGCGATCAGCTCCCGTCCACAGCCCTCCTGCTACTCCTCCAGCTAATAATGCTCCTGCAAGAATTGCTGTGCTTACTGTTTTTGTCCAAACTCTCATTGTAGTCAGCCTCTTTCTTGAAAATGTTTGTACTTTCCAGACGGAAAAAACGGGAAAAGGTTGCAGTCAAGCGGTATAAATTTCCGAAACAGAGCATTACCCAGGGGTTTTAATTATTTGTAGCTTGGACTTAACGCGGTCGCTATATTCAAATAAATATACATAAATAGCTTAATGGCGGGGCTGGTTGAATGCTTTTTCTGGATACAAAAAAAAGCCCCCGAGGGGGCTTTCACTAAGAGCATACATCATATCACAAAGCAAATGTTCGTTTATTGATTTTCCAGCTCTACCTTACTAACCAGACTTACTAAAGCGTTTACAGCCTGTTCGGCGTCCGCACCTTCAGCACTAATATTGATTTCAGTACCTGTACTGATGGCGAGGCTCATAATACCCATGATGCTCTTGGCATTAACCTTTTTGTCTTCTTTTTCCACAAAAATTTCAGATGAATATTTATTCGCTTCCTGTACGAACAACGCAGCAGGTCTGGCGTGCAGTCCTGTTTTCAAGCGTACGACTACTGGATGTTTTGACATGTCAGCTTACCCCCTCATCAAATAAATCTGGACGCTATTTACTCCATTTTATTTATCACATTATAACATTAACCCGGGACAGACACTAGAAAAAAAACTAAAAAAACCGGTTCTAAAAGCCCCACAGACCCTCTTTTACGGAATCAGGCCGTTTTCCCCCCTGATTTTGTCAGCCATCTCATCAATTTTGCGAAGTCGATGATTTACACCCGATTTACTCACGACCCCTTTGAGCATTTCCCCGACTTCTTTTAAATTCAAATCGGGATGAGCGAGCCGAATTTCTGCCACTTCACGCAGTTTATCTGGCAAGGTCTCCAAACCAACTTCCCTCTCCAGCAACTTAATATTCTCAATTTGCCGGACAGCAGCTCCGATCGTCTTGTTCAAATTAGCTGTTTCGCAATTAACAATACGGTTTACGGAATTGCGCATATCGCGCATGATACGTACATCTTCAAATTTGAACAAGGCTTGGTGCGCCCCAATGATACTGAGCAGCTCAATGATCTTCTCGCCTTCCTTGATGTAAAGGATAAAGCCTTTTTTTCGCTCAATACAGCGGGCATTGAGATGAAACTCATTAGCGAGATCAACTAGCGCCTGACAATGCTCCTCATACATCGAAGAAATTTCAAGGTGGTAAGACGATCCCTCTGGATTATTCACAGAGCCACCTGCCATAAAGGCACCCCGCAGATAAGCCCGCTTACAACAGTTTTTCCGAATGATATCCCGATTAATCCCGTCAGTGAACAAGAAACCTTCTGAGACAATATAAAGCTCCTTTAGCAGCTCTTGTACACCATTAGGAATGCGGACAATATACACATTATTTTTTTTCAAGCGCATTTTTTTCCGTACAAGCAGTTCGATGTGAAGTTGAAAATGCTTTTTGATCAAGGAGTAAATCCGCCTTGCAATCGCGGCATTTTCTGTGGACACGTCCAATATCACCCTTTTATTCGACAGTTGTACGGATCCGAGCATACGTATGAGCGCAGACAGTTCCGCTTTTTCACAGCAGGGCTGGCTTTCAATCATCGTAAGCTCTTTTTTCGTTTGTGCCGCAAAGGACAAGGGACTCACCTCCTTCTTAACATCCAGTTTTGTACCAATTGGTAAATATGCTGGCTCAGTTTGTCGGCGTCATGCCGTAAATACGTGCGGAACAGAACTAACGTATCTGCCACTACTTTATATCCTCGATCAGCCAGCTCGCCCATGTCTACTTGAACAGGCTTAGCTCCCTGCTCGGCATACATCTCCTGTACTTGGGGTGGAATTTCTCCGTTATTTACAATGACATAGTCGAACAGATGATGCCCTACATGCTCATAGATCGCTTGCAGGTGATCTCCCACTGTATAGCCATCGGTTTCCCCCGGCTGGGTCATCACGTTGCAGACAAATATTTTGATAGCATCTGATTTCACCACAGCCTCAGCAAGTTTCGGTACAAGCAAATTCGGTAAAATGCTGGTATATAGACTGCCGGGACCAATTAGAATCGCATCGGCTTCATTAATGGCTTCCACAGCCTCAGGCAACGGCTCCACGTGAGTCGGTTCAAGAAAAACACGTTTGATTCGTCCGCCCGCTTCTGGGATTTTGGACTCCCCGGTGATCACCGTGCCATCCTCCATCTCGGCGCTGAGCACAACGCCTTCCTCAGCCGCCGGTAGTACACGCCCTCGGACAGCAAATACACGGCTAAGCTCACGCACCGCCGTTACAAAATCCCCCGATATATCAGTCATCGCTGCTAAGATCAAATTCCCCAAGCTATGGCCTGACAACCCTGATCCAGCACCAAAACGGTATTTTAGCATATCTGACATTACTGGTTCCACGTCAGCCAAGGCAGTCAGCACATTGCGGATATCCCCTGGAGGGGGCATCTGCAGCTCACTGCGCAATATCCCGGAGCTTCCGCCATCGTCAGCGACTGTAACAATAGCCGTAATATCCAGCGGCTTTTGCTTCAAGCCCCGCAGCATGACGGACAAGCCGGTTCCGCCGCCCATAACAACAATACGTGGGCGCTCCCGTTGTGATCCGGTCTCTTTCATGATTTCACCTCATTAATGCCGGTCCCGATCAGCATCCCGATGCGAAACAGAAACGGATTCTGTCTCGCTGGCACCCAGCATTTTTCCTAAATACTCCGATATTGCAACTGAACGATGCTTACCTCCAGTACAGCCAATACCGATAATGACCTGGCTTTTACCTTCTTTGCGATACTGCGGAATCAAAAAGTGCAACATATCCAGCAACTTGGTCAGGAACGCCTGAGTCTCCGGCCACTTCATGACATAATCATATACATCGCTATCCTGTCCCGTGTGTGGACGTAGCTGGTCCACATAGTGGGGATTAGGCAGGAAGCGCACATCGAATACAAGATCGGCATCAATGGGAATACCATATTTGAAGCCAAAAGAAGTAATATTCACGGACAGCATACTGCTCTCCAGATGAGAAAATCTCGAAATAATCCTCGCCTTTAAGGTTGCGGGCTTCATCGTACTTGTATCAATAACCTGTGTAGCGGAGCTTTTGAGTTCCTCCAACATCTTACGCTCCAAACGAATCCCATCCAAAGGCATACCATCTGGAGCAAGCGGATGCCGTCGACGGCTTTCTTTGTACCGCTGTACGAGAACACCGTCATTCGCATTCAAGAATAAAATTTCACAATGAATCGTAAAATGATCTTTAATATAATTAAGCGATTCCGACAAGGCGGTGAAAAATTCTCGTCCGCGTAAATCAATGACAAGAGCCACTTTGCCTATTTTACCGTTAGACTGCTCAATCAACTCGGCAAATTTGGGAATCAGCACAGGGGGTAAATTATCAACGCAGAAGAAGCCCAAGTCTTCAAGGCTCTGCACCGCAATGGTCTTCCCTGCGCCTGACATCCCCGTAATAATAATGAGCGTTGCCCACGGCGCAGCATTTTTTAGATTGTCTGTCATATGGACTTCCCTCTCCTTCTGCTTCTTCGCTCTATGCCAGTACCCCTATCCTCAACCTGTGGATTAGGAGCGTAGCAGCAACCCTGCAGCCCCTACGATACCCGCGTCATTGCCTAACACTGCTGGTACGATATATACACCTTTTTGAAGCGGTTCAGGAGCCAGCTTGGCGTATACGCGACGCATCTCTTCAAACAAAAAGTCGCCTGCTTTAGAAACACCGCCGCCTATAATAAACAATTCTGGATTGAGCACAGCGGCAACAGCTGCCATCGATTTCCCCAAATAAAAGGCAGCCCGATTCACGATACGCAGTGCGACTTCATCCCCGGCTTTAGCAGCATCGAATACTTCCTTAGCAGCAATGTGATCTTCCAGCGCCAGAGAGGTCCGGTCGCCACGTTCCACAGCATCCTTGGCCATACGAATGATGCCTGTTGCGGAAGATACAGTTTCCAAGCAACCCATTTTGCCGCATCCACACTGAATAGCCTCCAGATCAGGCACGACGCTGATATGGCCAATTTCCCCAGCCATGCCCGAAGAACCTTGATATATTTTACCGTTTATAATAATACCGCCACCTACGCCTGTTCCCAGGGTATAACATACGCAGTTCTCAATGCCTTTGCCTGCACCAGCCCAAGCCTCACCCAGCGCAGCAACATTCGCATCATTGTCTATTTTCACAGGCTTGCCAATCCGGTTCTCTAGGAGCGCACGGATCGGTACGTCACGAAAGCCAATATTAGGAGCGAGGACAATAATACCATCACGAACATTCGTAAAACCTGCAACGCCTGCACCGACACCCTTTAGTTGATCCCACTCATAAGGAGATTCCTCAACAATGTGCCGCACATATTTTTCGATATTACCAATGACAACGTCTACACCTTTATCGGTTTCGGTTGGTCCCTCATATGTGTGCAAAAGCTGTCCGTTTTCATTACAAATGCCGACTTTAATCGCGGTACCGCCCAAATCGACACCTACATAGATACTTTCAGACATGTTCCAAGCCACCTTTTATGTTTACTTAAAAATCTGGTATGAAATATAGCTTAAAATTCCTGCCTCATAATAGTAATCCTACGTTCCAACTATAATTGAAGCCCCCGTTACGGTCAAGGACACTTGCCTGTTGAAAAATGTACGATTAGCTGAACTTTTAACCTCATGCCTCCATAAGAAAAACGTCTATTGACGTACTTTCAAGGAAGCCAGACCACGCTTAACGGAAATTTTCCTTGCGATTATAGAATTGTTCAGCTCCGCTGAACAATTCTATAATCATAAAAAGGAGAAAGCCTGTGCAAATGCACCAGGCTTTCTCTTCCTGAACAAACAACGGGACTTAACAGAGGGCCCTTAGCCCCTCACATTAGCCACTTTGTGTATTATAGACACCCTTTATTGATCCAGTGTTTCGCTCCAGTCGTGGACAGCGCTGCCTTCAAGATACTTCTCGCAATCCATAGCCGCCATACAGCCCGTTCCCGCAGCCGTAATGGCTTGTCGATAACGGTTATCCTGAACGTCCCCACAGGCAAAAACACCCGGGATATTCGTTTCCGTCGTGCCTGGCTTCACTTCGATATAGCCGTGTTCATCGGTATGGATCTGTCCGTTCAGAAAGCCTGTATTCGGTGTATGCCCAATCGCCACGAACACGCCATCTGCCTCTATTAGCTCATCCTGGTTGGTCTCATTATTGTGTACTTTCAGGCCCTTTAAGCCAGTTTCTCCCGTCACAACTTCCAGAGGAGTCCGGTTTAATGCCCAATGTACTTTTTCATTTTCGCGTGCGCGGTCTTGCATAATTTTAGATGCCCGCAATTCGTCACGACGATGGACCAAGGTTACACTGGAAGCAAAACGGGTCAAGAAGCTCGCTTCCTCCATGGCTGAATCGCCACCGCCGACCACGATAATCTTTTTCCCACGGAAAAAGAAGCCGTCGCAAGTTGCGCATGTGCTAACTCCGCGACCTACATTGTCCTGCTCACCTGGAATGCCGAGGTATTTGGCGGACGCACCTGTAGCAATAATAACCGACTCCGCCTCAATGATACCTTTACCCTCTACCTTCACTTTAAAAGGGCGCTTGCTGAAATCGACTTCCTCTACCCAACCGGAAGTAAACTCAGCGCCAAAACGTTCGGCCTGCTTGCGCATGTTATCCATCAGCTCAGGTCCGAGGATACCTTGCTCAAAACCCGGGAAATTTTCAATTTCAGTCGTTGTGGTAAGCTGCCCACCGGGCTGCATTCCTTCAATGATCAGCGGATTCATGTTGGCGCGTGCCAAATAAATAGCGGCTGTGTAGCCTGCAGGACCTGTACCAATAATTATGGATTTATACATACGTTTGTTGCCTCCTTTAAGTGATGTTTGGAGCAGGTCTCAGACCTGCTTTTTAAACGTGGAGAGCGGCTGCTTCAGCTTCTGTTTGATACCACACACGCTGTCAATTTGACGTGCGTAGCGGCTTACGGTCGATACGGAAATACCATAGCGGTCGGCTACTTCCTGATAGGTGACTGAATGATGATGCATTTTGGCTGTCAAATATTCCAGCGCAGCTGCCCATCCCTCAGTATGCTGAACCATCGGGACTTCTGGAGCAAGCCGATCCAGATACTCCTGCCAAAGTGATCTCAAATCATGCTGCATGGCCGGATCGGATGATTTGCTCATGACGGTCAGTACCTTGTCCAGCACGGCCTGCCATTGTGGATCAACTGACGAAGCAGAGATATCACCTTCGGTTGTATACGGATCTTTCTCAGCCTCCAACCGCTCAGGATGCTCCGTTTCCGTGTGTGTATTCTGTACTTCCTGCTCTGCCAGCTCTTGCAATACTTGCAAAGCACGGCGTTTGAGTTCACTCTCCTGATCCGGGTCTTCTACGAAGGACTCCAGCGCCTGACGCACCTCATCGTCACCGATCAGGCTTAACGCCTGAATGACCTGAAGCTGAGTCGCCCGGTCTCCGTGGCGCAAGGCCCAAAAGAAAGATGACCGGATTAGCGGGTCCTTCTTCATACTGTCAGGCACCTGCTCAGCACCAAACTTCTCCCACATGCGGAATTGCTCTTCAAACGGGAGATGATAGTGATAGCTGAGCACTTGCAGCGGTGTACCTTCCTGCTGAAGCTCTTCCAATCTGGACAGGAAAAATCTTGGAACCTCCGAGGAAGCATCCTGCTTTTGCAAATGACTCCATAACCGCCGAGCTTCCGCATATCTTCCTGTATTGCTGGCAGCTACCGCTGTGTAATGGTACAAAGAAGCGTCCGCATTGTTCTCTCCATTGCCATGAAGCAACCTACGAAAATGTCTGTAGGCCTCCTCATGACGTCCGAGAATCCCCATAGTGGTCGCCAGCTTGAATACCTGCTCCTCCTGAAACGGTATAGTGACCGCCAAGGTTTGAACCAGACGATCCAATTCCGGACCGCCGCCTTCGTGCTGATAAAAAATCGCCAAGTTGCACAATGCGTGTAAATTACCTGGCTCATCCTCCAACACTTGAATAATGGTAGCCTTAGCATTTTGGAACAATCCCATGTAGTAATACGCTAGCGCCAGATTATTCCGCGCAGCGAACATGTCTGGTTGCTCCTCAGAAATTTGCTTGAGCAGTTGGGCTGCCTGAGCAAATTTCCCTTCCTCCAGCAGAACACGGGCCTGATCATGCTCAACCACTCCCTGCCGGGCCTTAATGCGGTTCAGCTTCGTCGGACGGTCCAGCTCATAATAGAGCAGCTCCATCATTTCCTCGGCTTCATCAAGAAACTGGCCTTCTTCGTCCTCCTCCAGGTACGTGACCAATGCTTTTTCCGCTTCTTCAAACTGCTCCATATTAGCGTAATTATTCGCCATATAGAAATAACATTCTGTCATCGACGAGTCTACGTCACTCAGAACAGAGGACAGGATCTCATTCGAACCTGCATAATCCCCCATCTCTGATAATATACCCGCCATATTGCAATGATTCACCGGATTATCCGGTTCATATTCAACGGCTTTGCGAAAATATTTCAATGCCTTGTCATAATGATTGCGATCAAGCGAGCGCACAGCTTTCTCAAAAAAGAAAGATGCGTCGAAACGCAAAGCAATAATCTTAGGGCTAGGTTCCGAAACTCGCAGATGTTTCCCTTTCATAAATAACCAAGGCACCTCCTTTAAAAGTAACTGACATGTTCATACCCTTCAGTATACCACAACTTCAAAACGACTTGACAGTCGATCCTGCCTTATTCCAAAAAACGGTTTCGTGCTCGTACCCCGGTAGATACATATACAAAAATACGCTAAATAGCCGAGCGCATTTTCCCTGTGTGAAAGGTGCGTTCGGCTAGTCACTGGATACAACATTTAATATATTATTATAACGTCAGCGGAACCTGCGAACGTTCACGTTGCTCAAATACAGCAAGCTCGCGATAGCCAACCTCATGTAAAAGCGCACGCGCCTTCTCCAGATGCTCAGTCAGCTTCGCTGGATCATGGGCATCCGAGCCGATGGTCAACGGGATACCTAGCGTGAAAGCTTGCTCCAGCATGCGGCGACTCGGAAACATTTCGGCACAGGGCTTGGAAAGCCCTGATGCATTGAGTTCCATTGCCCGACCGCTGCGGGCTACGGCTGAGAGTGCGGAGCGCTCCAATTCACGCAGCTCCTCCTCTTCCTCTGGTTTCGGATGATAGCCGAAGCGCTTAATGACATCCAAATGACCCATGATGTCATACAACCCCGTAGCGGCCGCCTTGGAAACCGCATCATAATATGTGCGGTACACCTCTAGCACATTTTTACCTTCCCAATGGTGAACCTGACGGAAGTCGGTGACATCCCACTCACCGAGAAAGTGGACGGAACCAATCACATAATCCCATGGGTATGCATGGACGATATCTTCGATTTCGCGTTCCCAGCCCTCGATATAGTCGCCTTCCAAACCAACACGAATATCAATTTGCCCCTTATAACGCTCCTTCAGATCCAAGCATTCTTCCACGTATCGGGGCAGCTCATCCATAGGCATCGCCATTTCTGGATAATAGTTGGCTGGTTCTACATGCAGCAGCGGCATATGATCGGATAAGCCGAGCTGATCCAGCCCCAGCCGGATCCCCTGCTGCACATACTCCTCCAGACTTCCTATCGCATGCCCGCAGCGGGAATGATGCGTATGATAGTCAATTTTCATGCAGCCCTCCCCTTTCATACAATGCAGCACACGTCCTAATCACGACGAGGGCGTTCATGACGGCGATTCAGCTCAGCCAGCACGTCATCGAGTGGTAGCTTGCGCTCCTGCAACAGCACCAACAGGTGATAAATCAAGTCGCTGACCTCTAGGCGCAACTCCTCATTATCTTTATTTTTGGCTGCAATGATGGTCTCGGAGGCTTCTTCGCCAACCTTTTTCAGGATTTTGTCTACGCCTTTGTCAAAGAGATAGGTCGTATAGGCTCCCTCAGGACGTGTCTCCTCGCGTTCCTTAATAATTGCTTCCAATTGGGCAAGCACCTCAAAGCGGCCTTCTGAAGCAATGGGAATAGCATCGGTACGAGTTACCGACACTTGAGCTCCTGCTTTTCCTGCCACAGGTGTTACAGCTGTTCCTGGCACGGAAATATCACGAGAAAAGCAACTCGTTGCGCCTGTATGACAGGCCGGACCGCTCGGAATGACACGCACCAATAGAGCATCTCCGTCACAATCCAGCTGGATGGAGGAGATCTTCTGCGTATTCCCTGAAGTTGCCCCCTTGTGCCACAGCTCCTGTCTGGAACGAGACCAGAACCAGGTCTCTCCTGACTCCAAAGACCGTTTCAGTGACTCACGGTTCATATAGGCCAGCGTCAATACCTGAAGCGTAGCATCATCCTGCACAATTGCCGAGACAAGCCCCGCCTCATTCCAGCGGACATTATCCAGTATCTGCTCCAGAGATAGCTGTTGGTTCAATTCGTTGCTCATCGTATCTCCACTCCTCTGCGCTTCAAATCCCGTTTCAGCTCAGGGATTCCGATTTCTTTATAGTGAAAAATCGTTGCTGCTAATCCAGCATCTGCCTTACCTGACGTAAACACGTCATAGAAATGTTCCTGTTTGCCTGCTCCGCCGGAAGCAATAACTGGAATCCCTACGATATCCGAAACCGCGGAAGTCAGCGGCAGGTCAAAGCCATCCTTAGTTCCGTCTGCATTCATGCTGGTCAGCAGAATCTCACCGGCCCCCAGCTGCTCTGCTTCCTTGGCCCAGGCCAAGGCGCGAATACCCGATGGCGTGCGGCCTCCGTGCGTGTAAACTTCCCATTCGCCCCACGCCTCATTGTACTTGGCATCGATGGCAACAACGATACATTGTGAACCAAAGCTGCGCGCACCTTCTGCGATCAGCTGAGGGTTGCGGACAGCCGCCGTATTTACGCCGATTTTATCAGCACCGGCACGCAAAATGCGTTTCATATCATCGACATGAGATATCCCGCCACCTACGGTGAAAGGAATAGCAATTTCTCCGGCTGTCTGGCGAACTACTTCTTCCATCGTGGCACGACCTTCAACCGAAGCGGAAATATCCAGAAATACGATTTCGTCCGCCCCTTCCTGGTCATAAAGCGCAGCCAGCTCCACCGGGTCACCTGCATCGCGCAAGTTCACAAAATTAACGCCCTTAACCACCCTGCCATCCTTTACATCCAGACAGGGAATAATACGTTTAGCCAGCATGCCTACTCCCCCTATGCCTTTGCTACAGCTTGTACGGCAACCTGTAAATCAATGCTCCCTGTATACAATGCTTTACCCACAATAGCTCCGCCCACGCCTTCTTTCGCATAGGTGCTCAGTGTGATTAGATCATCCATCTTGCTGACTCCGCCGGATGCAATCACGGTTCGTCCACTGCTTTTGGCAAGCGCTGCAATAGCCTCTACATTCGGGCCCTGCATCATGCCGTCGCGAGAAATGTCTGTGAAAATAAATGTTTCAGCTCCCTTGGAGGCCAGTTCAGCAGCCAATTCATCTGCTCGAACCTCCGAGGTTTCGAGCCATCCACGCGTAGCCACATAGCCATTTCGCGCATCTAGACCGATGGCGATCCGATCACCGTAGGTACCCAATACCGCTTCCGTAAAAGCACGATCCTCAATAGCTGCCGTGCCCAAAATCACTCGGCTCACGCCCAGCGACAACAGCCGCTCCACATGCTCAAGCGTACGTAAGCCACCGCCCACTTGTACAGGTACTTGCACCGCAGAAGCAATCCGTCCAATGAGCGCATCATTCACCGGTTGACCTGCTTTGGCACCGTCCAAATCAACCAAATGAATGTAGGAGCCGCCCAAGCGCTCCCATTCTCGTGCTACTTCCACCGGATTTTCGTTGTATATTGTCTCCTGGTTATAATCACCTTGTACCAGTCGTACACATTTGCCATCGCGAATATCAATCGCCGGGTATATCGTGAACAAAGTATGACCCCCTTATGAACTAATCAACAGCTATATACCTTCACACCCATCAACGCCCAAATTTGAGCCTACTAACACAAACGCTCAAGTAGTTATGCTCGCTTTTCCGCTTCCGCCAATTCCAAAAACTGACGAAGCAGACGCATCCCCATTTCTCCGCTTTTCTCCGGATGGAACTGCATACCGTATACATGGCCTCTGCCAACAATAGCCGTTACAGGTCCACCGTAGTCGGTTACTGCCAGCAGGTCACTTTCGATCTCCGGCTTTGCATGATAGGAATGCACAAAATACACATGCCCTTCCTCCAAGCCCTGCAATAACGGGTGCTCTGGCTGGGTGATATGCAGACGATTCCAGCCCATATGTGGCACTTTAACACCCAGATCAGGAGCAAACCGAACGACCTCGCCTGGTAATATATTAAGTCCTTCGTGACTGCCGTATTCTTCACCACGAGTGAACAATAGCTGCATTCCCAAACAAACACCGAGCAGCGGTTGTCCAGCACTTGCAACCTCCTGAATAACCCGATCCAATCCGCTGGAACGCAGATGTTCCATCGCATCCCCGAAAGCCCCTACCCCCGGCAAAATTACACCGCTAGAGGTACGAATCACTTGAGCATCTCCTGTCACTACAGCCTCATAGCCAAGGCGCTCAACCGCTCTGCTCACACTATGCAGATTCCCTCTGCCGTAATCCACAATGGCAATGGACATGGACTACAGCACTCCCTTCGTTGAAGGCACTCCTGTCACGCGCGGATCAATGGAGGTCGCCTCATCCAAAGCACGCCCCAGCGCTTTGAACACCGCCTCAATCATATGGTGGGTATTTTGCCCGTAGTGAACAATGACGTGCAGCGTCATGCGAGCCTCCAATGCAAATTTCCATAGAAATTCATGCACCAGCTCTGTCGAGAAGCTGCCTACCTGCTGAGACGGGTACTCTGCGCGATACTCAAAATGAGGTCGATTGCTCAGATCAATAACAACCTGCGCGAGTGCCTCATCCATCGGTACAAAGACGCTGGCATAGCGCTTGATACCTTTTTTATCACCCAATGCTTCCAGCAAGGTTTGCCCCAGACAGATACCAATGTCCTCGACGGTATGATGATCGTCAATGTCCACATCCCCTCTGGCCTGTACATTCAGATCAAATTGTCCGTGCTTGGTGAACAAATCCAGCATGTGATTCAGAAAAGGAACATCCGTTTCAATCTCGGCCTGCCCTGTCCCGTCTACTGCAAATGACAGCTGAATGTCTGTTTCGTTCGTTTTCCGGCTGACACTGCCTGTACGCTCTGCTTTGTTATTTTCGTTCCCCATCGCCATCCACCGCCTTCTTCTCATTGTCCAATCGAACTTGTATCGCCCGTGCGTGGCCTTCCAGCCCTTCATGCCGGGCAAGCTGCATAATGGTCTCTCCATTGCGCAGCAGTGCTTCCTTGCTGTAATAGATCATACTCGACTTCTTGATAAAATCATCAATATCCACTGGCGAAGAAAAGCGTGCTGTTCCATTCGTCGGAATGATGTGATTAGGTCCGGCAAAATAATCGCCTACCGGCTCTGAGCTGTACGCTCCCAGAAAAATAGCTCCCGCATTTTCAATCTGCCCCATATGCTCCATCGGCTGCTCCGTCATGATCTCCAAATGCTCTGGCGCAAGCCGGTTGACAATACGGATGCCCTCTTCCAAATTGTCAACGACAATGATGGCTCCGTATGCCTCCACCGATGCAGCAGCGATATCTCTGCGCGGCAACTCCGCCAATTGGCGCTGTACCTCGGCTGATACTTCTTCGGCCAAGCGTTGCGAAGGCGTAACCAGAATGGCTGAGGCCATTTCGTCATGTTCCGCCTGTGAAAGTAGGTCGGCCGCTACATAAGAGGGATTCGCCGTGTCGTCTGCCAATACGACAATTTCACTCGGTCCCGCAATACTGTCGATATCCACTGCACCGTATACCTCTCGCTTCGCCAGCGCTACATAAATGTTGCCGGGACCGCAAATTTTATCAACCGGTTCAATACTATGTGTCCCGTATGCAAGAGAGGCAATAGCCTGCGCTCCGCCAACCCTGTATATTTCCGTTACACCAGCCTCTGCCGCAGCTACCAGTGTATAGGGGTCGATCCCTGCCTTGCCGCCTGTCGCCGGGGGTGTCACCATGACGATCTCCGGTACTCCAGCCACTTGAGCTGGAATAACATTCATCAATACCGAGGAAGGATAGGCAGCTTTACCACCTGGAACATACACGCCTACACGTTTCAATGGTCGGATGATTTGACCGAGCAAGCTACCATCTGATTGTAAATCTATCCATGAGTTACGCTTTTGCTTGGTATGAAAAGCGCGAATATGAGCGGCCGCTTCTCGAATCGCCTGTATAAATGAAGGCTCTACCTTATCATAGGCCAACTTTAATTCTCCATCTGTCACACGAAGCTGCTCCGCTGTCAGCGATACACCGTCAAACATTTCTGTATACCGCAGGACAGCCTCATCTCCCTCTTGGCGTACCGATTGAATAATCGTACGCACAGCCTCGTTTTGCTCAGGTGTTCCGTAATCTACCTCTCGTTGGAGATTGAAATCACGGGCTGCTACGATCTTCATTTGCTCATTCCCCCTTACCTGCTGCTTGCTTGCAGAATGCTCCTTAACCGTTGCTCCGTTCCTTTAACCCTTCGGTACTACTTCAGTTGGAATCACCTGATGCAATCGATCACACAATGCCTGAATCGGACCATTTTTCATCCGGTAACTGACCCGGTTGGCAATCAAACGACTGGTAATATCCAGTATGCTAATCTGCTCAACCAATCCGTTCTCCCGCAAGGTCTGCCCCGTCTCCACCATATCTACAATGCGATCTGCCAGACCAATTAACGGCGCCAGCTCGATGGAACCATTCAGCTTAATGACCTCCACCTGCTGACCTTGCTCCCGAAAATACTGGGAAGCCACATTTGGATATTTGGTTGCGACCCGCTGACGAATACCTGGTTGCCAATCGGGTAAAGCAATCACCGACATCCGGCAACGGGCAATCCCCAGATCCAGCAGCTCATATACATCCTTGTTTTCTTCCAGCAAAACATCCTTACCTACAATGCCGATGTCAGCTGCACCGTACTCCACATACGTAGGAACATCCACGGGCTTCGCCATAATAAATTCCATCCCCAGTTCAGGCAATGGAATGACCAGCTTGCGGGTTTCGTCCACATCCAGTGGAATTGGAACCCCTGCCTGGCGAAACAACTTGGAAGCCTGCTTATAAATCCGTCCCTTCGGCATGGCTACCTTCAATGTTTCCGTCATGGCAATTCCCTCCTTTGTACTGGCTGTCTTCCTTCAGCTGTATAGCTGTATACCTCTGCGTACAGATCCTGCTGCTCACGACGTCGATCTTCCGGCCCCCCCGTGAGTCCTGTCACCACATTAAGCCCCTCTGCACGTAGCTGTGCCGCTGCAGATAACGCCTCTCGACGTTCCTGCTCGTCATAACGAATAAGTACAGGAAGCTTCGTCTCAATTGCAATACCATCCACACCATCGACGATTCGGTTCGTCTTCAATGCGAATCCCGTTGCTGGTACAGATCGCCCAAACTGCTGAAGCAGATTGTCATAACGACCTCCGTTGCATACCGGGAACCCGATTTCCGCTGCATAGCCCTCAAAAGTCATTCCTGTATAATATGAAAAATCCCCGATCATGGTAAGGTCAATTAACACATGCTCAGATACGCCGTACGCCTCCAGGACTTCCCACACCTCGCACAAATGTGCAATGGTTTGAAGCGTCTGCTGCTCCACACTAAGGCGAGTAGCCTGTTCGCAAATTTCCTTCCCGCCACGCAGCCGAAGAATGGCCTCCAGCTTATCGCGATGCTCGGGCGCCAAACCTAAAGCTTCAATCGCCGTTCGGTAGCCCACTACATCACGATTGAGCAACAGTTCTTTTAGCGCCTGCTGTTCAGCCTGGCGACCTGGAATGATCTCCTCAAATAACCCGTTCAGGAATCCCACATGTCCCATGGCAATTTTAAAAGAGGTAACACCCGCTGCCTGCAATGATGCAATGGCCAATGCTACCACTTCTGCATCAGCCTCAGGCGAGTCATCCCCTACCAGCTCCACGCCTGTTTGAAAAAACTCTGCCTCTCTTCCTGCCTCTTCCTCAATCGCTCGAAATACATTGGCGTGATAGGAAAGGCGAAGCGGTACTTCCTCTTCCTTTAGCAACGAAGATACCACCCGTGCAATTGGAGCAGTCATATCAGAACGAAGTACCAACGTAGTCCCTCGGTTGTTGAGCAATTTAAACAGCTTCCGATCAGAAGTAGAGCTAGCTACTCCTACCGTATCGTAGTATTCCATCGTAGGCGTCATAATCTGACGGTAACCCCAACGTTCCATACAAGCGAGTACATTCAGTTCAATGGCCCGCAGCTTCGACACTGCACGTGGAAGGTAATCCCGAACCCCTATAGGAATCTCGAATCCTTTTGGTTTAGACATCTCTATCACCTCATGATTTCAATATCTTTATCATGGTAAAGTGCTAACAAACTAAAGTATATTCGATATATTATCATGCCCTACTTATGAACGTCAACCAAACGAAGCAGCCCATTTTTACAGCTTAGACAATCGCTGTCCCTCTCCATATTTTATCCAATGCAAAATGCATGAATCCTAAAAAAAGACTGTCAGCCTTAAGCCAACAGTCTAAGTCAAAATATTTAGCAGTTTGCCTGTTCATCTTTACTCTGGGATGGAAACTTCGGAACTGTGCCCAAACCGATCCATGAAAATGGTACATATCGAAAAAACAACGTCACAATCAGCCATGATCCAAACAGCGCCAACACCCATCCGCCAGCAACAGAGAAGACATATTCTATCGGTGTACCATGCAAATCCAGTTTGCGATACACTCGTAATAGCGCCGGATGAAGTAAATATATACCGAAAGAACATGCTCCCAGCCAACTGATGAACATTCGCAGTCTATCACTAGTATGACGATATAATAAAACCGATAACTGAAACAGCACCAATGCAGATACGAGAGCATATGCATTATGTAGCAGTTCATAGACCAGCGAGTCCGCATAAATGGCTTTGCGGTAGGCTATAAACCATATTTGTACATAAACGATCCCGAGTAATAACCAAGCCGCCCACAGGGCCCACCAGCTGATCAACTGGCCGCGACCCATTACCGTACCTGGGACTGGAAAAAGCCACTTTTTAAACCCTTCATATCCAATCGCTACAGCGGCACCCAAGGCAAAGTAACTGATATACGTAATCGCAAGGCTTCCTCTCTCCTCTTGCCAAACATATTTGTTCAGCAGTACAAACCCCCATTGAATGACCAACCCTACTGCCAAAATGACAAAAGCTGCTCTCCGTGGACTCGATATCCAATGACGTAAACGCTGCACTCCCCACAACAGTAGCGGAAAGACCAAATAAAATTGGATGATAATAATGACATAATACAAATGCGTATACGCCTTTCCCGTTAGCAGCACGAGCGGAAGATCACTAAGCGGCATCAACCCACGTGTCACCAAGGTCAAATAGTACATAAGAGAAAATAAAACGTAGGGTAACACAATAAACATCAGTCTTTTTCGAAAAAACAAAAGCATACTCTTTCCACGAAGTGGCCGATCAACATAATTGTAAAATAAAACAAAACCGCTCACAAAAATAAATACAGGCACTGCAAAGCTGCTAAACATATTTAAAAATAAAAAGGGGTAAAACAATAGAGAATGACGCGCATCAATCAATGCCATTGAAGTTGCATGAATAGTAATGACGGCCGCAATTAATATTCCTCGGTAAATATCAAGCTCTGGTATACGTTCTTTTTTGACCAAATCAACACGCTCCCATATCGCCTTGCAAAAATAACTATTATCAATTTTTAAACATAACCAATATGCATTACCCCACTTATTATACAGAAAAACAGCACAAGAAAGACCCCTTAATACATAAGGGGCCTTTCTTATCGTGCTATTTACTTTTCATCCACACCAGAGCGTCTTAAATCACGCAACGGATTACCGCCTACAAATGCACCTGCCGGTACATCTTTATGCACAACCGCTCCGGCCGCTACCACAGCTCCGTCACCGATGGTAACACCCGGCAATATGGTTGTATTCGCGCCGATCAGCACACGATCCCCGATCACCACTTTACCGATGCGATACTCCTGTATAAGGTATTCATGAGCCAGTATGGTCGTGTTATATCCAATAACCGAATTGTTCCCGATCGTAATATGCTCTGGAAAAAAAACATCCACCATCACCATCAGACCGAAGGCGGCATGTTGCCCAACCTTCATCCCCAGCATTCTGCGGTAGATAACATTTTTCAGAGAAAGCACAGGACAATACCGGGCAATCTGTATAAAAATAAAGTTCTTAACGCCTTTCCAAGGGCTCACCGTCCGATAAATTTGCCACAACGCATTGGGACCTTCTACAGGATAGCGGTTCACCTTTCTCACGATACATTGACACCTTGAAGCTCCAGCTTCAGCAAATCCCTCATATCATATAGCATGTAGTCTGGTCCATATCCGCGCAGAGTTTCCTCACCCTTGAGCGACCAGGCCACTCCCGCAGATTTCACACCTGCCGCCTGAGCTGACAAAATATCAAAGGAGCTATCTCCAACCATCAACGTATGTTCCGCTTCAGCATTCAGACCTGCCAAGGCCTTAAGCACTGGCTCCGCGTGAGGCTTCGGATGTTCCACATCGTCTACCGTCACAATGTAATCCATAGACGAAGTCAGATCAAACAGGTTAAGTACACGCATCGTGGATGGTCGTATTTTAGTTGTTACAACCCCTAGCTTAATTCCTCGTGCGCGCAGCTCCTGAATAACCTCAATAACATGTGGAAATGGCTTCACCATTTGATCATGATGAATTTGATTATAAGCACGGTAGTCTTTGATTAGCCCAGATACATCCGTTAATCCCGTAAAAGTACGGAGTTGATCGTCCAGTGTTCCCCCCATATGAGGAATAATATGCTCCCGCGTTAGCGGATCAGCATCTGGATGGTTCAAAATGTGTAAAAATGTGCTGATAATCAACTCATTCGTATCCATAATGGTACCGTCTAAATCAAACAAAATCGTATTTATCATAGATGCTCCTTCTTGTCCTCATCCGTGTCTTCCTTAGATAGCTTATCCACCGTGGCAGTTGGAGAAACCGCATCCTGTCCAGGACGGGACACCTGTTCTGGCGTCACATCAGGTACCTGATCAATCCCTGTCTTGCTGGAGACAATCGGGTCGCTATATCTCGCAACGGCTGAGCCCTTCCGACGACGAACCAAGATGAAAATCACAGCAGCTACAATGATGAAAATAGCAAGCAACTGTGAGATCCGTACGTTACCGTAATTCGGATCCAAGTACCCCGGTTCAAACCCTAGCCATACCATAGGGGACCACAGAGCATTCACAAAGGAAGCCAACCAGTCCGGTCCCTGAAAGGCTAAGCTGTCCGTCCGCACCCGCTCGATGAAAAAGCGACCAATAGAGTACCAAATGAAGTAAAATGCAAACATTTCACCCGCACGTACAAATTTCATCCGGCGAATCACAAGCAGCAAAATCACGCCTACAATACTCCACAGCGATTCGTACAGGAACGTAGGGTGATGAAACACCCCGTTAACGTTCATCTGATTCACAATGAAGTCCGGTAGATGTAGCTGATTGCGCAAAAAAGTCTCTTCCGTTGGTCCACCGTAAGCCTCTTGATTGACAAAATTACCCCAGCGTCCAATCGCTTGACCGATTAATAGACCCGGCGCACAAATATCAGCGATACGCCAGAAGTTATACCCTTTATAGCGGAAATAAATAACCGCACATATAATGGCACCAATCAAGGCACCATATATCGCGATACCGCCGTTCCAAATTTTAAAGACATCCCATAGATTATCTCGGTAGTCTTCCCATTTGAAGGCTACATAATAAATACGCGCTCCAATAATGGCCGATGGAACACCCAGAAGCAGCATATCCATAAAGAATTCCTGCGGAATACCGAATCTTTTTCCCTCACGGATGGCGAGATATAAACCCACAAGTGCCGCCAGCCCCAAAATAAGCCCATACCAATGGACCTTGATTGCCCCGATTGAAAAAGCAATCGGATTCAGCAGTAATGTTGCCGTTGACATATGTTTCTCTCACTCCTTGTTCTTCCTTGCAACCGAACGAACCTTAATCCATCTCTTCCATATCTTCAGAAATCGTCGCAGTCAGCTTGTTTGTAAATTGCAGAGCTGCATTAACGCCCATTTGTTTCAACCGATAGTTCATGGCCGCTACCTCGATAATAACAGCCAGATTTCGGCCCGGACGTACTGGAATCGTAACGAGTGGAACATCTGTATCAATAATGCGTGTGGTTTCTTCATCGAGACCGAGACGGTCATACTGCTTGTCCTGTTGCCATGCCTCCAGACGGACAACCAATGTAATCCGCTTATTATTACGAACTGCACCAGCACCAAACAGTGTCATCACATTAATAATGCCCACGCCACGAATTTCAAGCAGGTGACGAATTAGTTCAGGTGCTGTTCCATGCAACTGAAAGTCGGACGTTTGCCGGATTTCTACCGCATCATCTGCTACCAAGCGATGCCCACGTTTAACAAGTTCCAGTGCTGTTTCACTCTTACCAATTCCACTACTGCCAGTGATAAGCATTCCCACGCCATACACGTCACACAGTACACCATGAATAGTCGCCGTAGGTGCCAGCTTTCTTTCCAGAAAACCTGTGATCCGGCTTGATAAAATCGTCGTCGCCATATTGGTTCGCAGTACAGGAATATCTCGCTCTGCGCTTGCCTCCACTAACTCGGCCGGTACCTCCAGGCCACGTGTGATAATAATACATGGAGTCAGCTCTGTACACAAACGCTCCATCCGATCCCGTCGCTCCTCAGGAGGCAGCATACCCAGAAAAGCCAGCTCAGACCTTCCCAAAAGCTGTACCCGCTCCTGTGTATGATATTCAAAATACCCGGCCATCTCCAGGCCTGGGCGATTCAAATCGTCCACGGTGATCAGTCTGCGCAGACCTTTTTCACCGGAAATAACCTCCATTTGAAACTGCTGTACAAGCTCGGATACCTTTACCTGTTTAGCCATTGTATTCTCTCCTTCATCTGCAAAAACCGGATTCTATACGCCATTTGATTTATGTAGCATTATTCTATTAACCATACAAGCCCACACAGTCTATCCTGAATGAGTCCACACTTGACTTGATTTAACAATAGGATTCCAGGCTATCCCTATCCCGACAGTTGGACCTCCAAGCCCCACCAATCTAGGACTTATGCCAACGAACCTTGTCTGAATCTAAACCTGCACCATTGTACACCCATCGTATCGGAATTTTCCATTGAATGCAATGCCAAAGCTAGTATCGGATATCATATACAAAAGAGTCGCAGTTCTCCGCTTGGGGAAAACTGCGACTCTCTTCCAGAGGCTAATCTTATTCGCCAACCAGAATGCTCAATTCCGATTCCTTATCAAAAATATGAACTTTGTTCATATCAACAGCCAACTTCGCTTTGACACCATCACGAGTATTGGAACGTCCGTCTACACGGGCAATAATCGTATCGTTTCCGGCACCACTTAGGTACAACAGCATTTCATGACCGAGGTTTTCCGTTACATCCACAGTGGATGTAAAGATCGTGTTCGGAGAAGCCTCTAAGAATACAGGCTCTTCATGAATATCCTCAGGACGAATGCCCAAGATCACTTCTTTGCCAATGTAGCCTTTCGCTTTCAAAATCTGTCCCTTACCTTCAGGTACAAACAGATCCAGACCTGGTGCTGCGAAATGCAGCGCACCTTCTTTTTCAACCAGCTTACCCGAGATAAAGTTCATCGTAGGAGAGCCGATAAAACCAGCTACGAACAGATTCACTGGACGGTTGTACAGTTCATCCGGGGAAGCAGCTTGTTGAATGATACCATCCTTCATAACTACAATCCGATCACCCATCGTCATGGCTTCAACCTGGTCATGTGTTACATAGATAACGGTCGTTTCCAGACGCTTAGCCAACTTCGTGATTTCCGCACGCATCTGACCACGCAACTTGGCATCCAAGTTGGACAGCGGTTCATCCATCAAGAAGACTTGTGGGTCACGTACAATCGCACGTCCCAAGGCAACACGCTGACGCTGACCGCCTGATAACGCTTTCGGCTTGCGATCCAGCAGATGCTCAATATCAAGGATTTTAGCCGCTTCACGTACACGTTTATCAATTTCTTCCTTTTTAACCTTGCGGAGCTTCAGACCAAAGGCCATATTTTGGTATACGTTCATATGCGGATACAAGGCATAGGATTGGAATACCATCGCGATATCGCGGTCTTTTGGAGCCACATCGTTCACAACACGATCACCAATGTACAATTTACCGTCTGAAATTTCCTCCAAACCAGCAATCATACGAAGTGTAGTAGATTTCCCGCAACCAGAAGGACCAACCAATACGAGAAATTCTTTATCTTGAATGTCCAAATTGACATCAACAACCGTAGCTTTTTCTGCACCTGGATATTTCTTAAAAATATGCTCTAAACGTACGCCAGCCATAGCTTTTGCCTCCCCAAGGTCAAGTTTTGAAATCGAATACATTTTCTACTTGTATCTTACCCTAGTACCCAAAGTATGACTATTCGCAAACTGCACAAAAATGCTATTTCCTTTTTGTCACTTTGTACAATAGTAGATATAGTTTGACCAAAACCGCATCATTAAACGTCCTCACGTCCAATCCGGTCTCCTGTTTAATCTTGTCCAAACGGTAAATCAACGTGTTTCGGTGAACATACAGACGCTTGGCTGTTTCACTCACATTACAATCCAGTTGAAAAAAGATATCCAATGTAGCCATCGTTTCTGAGTCTTCCAGTATGACAGATGACTTCATTACTTGCTCCAAAAATAGTACACGCTGCTCCTTGGGAATGCGATTTAACAGTCTCTCCAAATGATGCTCCCATGAAAGGTGGATGTGCTCTGTTACATGAAAAAGCTTGCCAAGATGGATTGTCTCCCATAATAAATTCAGCTCGTGGGGAAGACTTTGCAAAGGGATCGAGGGCTTGGAAATCGCCAAATGGAATACACCGACCCATTCATTCGCGATAAGTTCATATAACCCCAAGCTAAAAGCCGTAAGTACCTCCTCCAGCGGTTCCGCAAAATCTGTCTCCCTGGTCTCAGTATCTTTATCCCGTTCATCGTCGGCTCCTAATAAAAGCTCCTTTCTAGCCAGAATCAGCCAAGATTGTTCGTCTAATGGAGTAAGCAGCACATCCCCTCCAAAATAGCTCGCTAACAATCGATGAAGCTGCGTATAGGTAATAGCCCCATCCTGTGTTCCCTCACCATTTAGCAAAAACGGCACCATACACGCTGATAGCGGATCACGAAGTTCTAATTCAGCAGGAACCTCTTCTTTACTGCTTAGGTTGGCAGCCTGCTGTATGAGCCATTGTCCAAAATGATTCATCCGCTCTTCCTCGCTATAAGCCCGGTTGACCGACAAGCTTGGACCATTGTGCCAAACTTGTTCCATGTTCCCCAGTAGCGCTTCTATCAACTTCCGTTCTCGATCCGACAAGTATCTGGCCTCTACCGCAAAAGCAGCCAGTTCACCTACCGATGCACGAAACGGAAAATATAATTTATTTTCACTAACAAATGATCTATCCGGTATGACTGAATCGGTTGATTCTCCTTCTGCCATCATTTCTGGGCACCAAGGCACTATGGTAAAAGGCGCTTGAATTATATTCTGAAGCTGTTGCTGAATCCACTCTGTATCCAAAGTCACGCGATCACCACTTCACTTTTTTTAGAATATAGATAAACACTAAGCGAACATAATGAACTTATTATAACCTGTCGATACCTTAAAACAAAAAGCTATATAAAAACATAACTTAAAACAACACAAAAAAAGCCATCAACTTATAGTTGATGACTTCTGATGAGCCATGAAGGACTCGAACCTTCGACACCCTGATTAAAAGTCAGGTGCTCTACCAACTGAGCTAATGGCTCATAAAACTGGTGGAGGATGATGGATTCGAACCACCGAACCCGTAAGGGAGCAGATTTACAGTCTGATGCGTTTGGCCACTTCGCTAATCCTCCATATAAAGGTGGCTCGGGACGGAATCGAACCGCCGACACGAGGATTTTCAGTCCTCTGCTCTACCGACTGAGCTACCGAGCCATATCCATTGCAAAAAAATAAAGTGCGGAGGGATACCCCTTCCCACTTTAGTACGGTGAAAATATTAAACTGAAAAATGGCGGAACTGACGGGATTCGAACCCGCGATCTCCTGCGTGACAGGCAGGCATGTTAGGCCTCTACACCACAGTTCCCTATATTTTTCAAAAAAAATGGTGCCGGCGAGAGGACTTGAACCCCCAACCTACTGATTACAAGTCAGTTGCTCTACCAGTTGAGCTACACCGGCACAATGGTGGAGGCTGAGGGGATCGAACCCCCGACCCTCTGCTTGTAAGGCAGATGCTCTCCCAGCTGAGCTAAGCCTCCTGGGTATGTATGGTAGCGGCGGAGGGGATCGAACCCCCGACCTCACGGGTATGAACCGTACGCTCTAGCCAGCTGAGCTACACCGCCATAACATAATTCACTAGCTTGTCCTAAATGGCGGAGAGAGAGGGATTCGAACCCTCGCACCACTTTCGCAGTCTAACCCCTTAGCAGAGGGTCCCCTTATAGCCACTTGGGTATCTCTCCATATGAATGGACTCGCTTAGTGAAATTCTACAAGATATTCAGATTATCAGCAAAGTGAATTTGAATATCAAGCGTAATTCCAAGGTGTTACACCCTGAAAACTGGATCCGAAACTTCCTTGCGTCTTATCTTAGGATAAGCCCTCGACCGATTAGTATTGGTCAGCTCCATGCATTACTGCACTTCCACCCCCAACCTATCTACCTCGTCGTCTTCAAGGGGTCTTACATACTGGGAAATCTCATCTTGAGGGGGGCTTCACGCTTAGATGCTTTCAGCGCTTATCCCTTCCGTACATAGCTACCCAGCGGTGCTCCTGGCGGAACAACTGGTACACCAGCGGTACGTCCATCCCGGTCCTCTCGTACTAAGGACAGCTCCTCTCAAATTTCCTACGCCCACGACAGATAGGGACCGAACTGTCTCACGACGTTCTGAACCCAGCTCGCGTACCGCTTTAATGGGCGAACAGCCCAACCCTTGGGACCTACTTCAGCCCCAGGATGCGATGAGCCGACATCGAGGTGCCAAACCTCCCCGTCGATGTGGACTCTTGGGGGAGATAAGCCTGTTATCCCCAGGGTAGCTTTTATCCGTTGAGCGATGGCCCTTCCATGCGGTACCACCGGATCACTAAGCCCGACTTTCGTCCCTGCTCGACTTGTAGGTCTCGCAGTCAAGCTCCCTTCTGCCTTTGCACTCTTCGAATGATTTCCAACCATTCTGAGGGAACCTTGGGGCGCCTCCGTTACTCTTTAGGAGGCGACCGCCCCAGTCAAACTGCCCACCTGACACTGTCCTCGTACCGGATCACGGTACCAAGTTAGAACCTAGATACGATCAGGGTGGTATCCCAAGGATGCCTCCCTTCAAGCTGGCGCTCAAAGTTCTACGGCTCCCACCTATCCTGTACAGATCGTACCCAAATTCAATATCAAGCTGCAGTAAAGCTCCATGGGGTCTTTCCGTCTTGTCGCGGGTAACCTGCATCTTCACAGGTATTAAAATTTCACCGGATCTCTCGTTGAGACAGCGCCCAAGTCGTTACGCCATTCGTGCGGGTCAGAATTTACCTGACAAGGAATTTCGCTACCTTAGGACCGTTATAGTTACGGCCGCCGTTTACTGGGGCTTCGGTTCATAGCTTCGCCCGAAGGCTTACCACTCCCCTTAACCTTCCAGCACCGGGCAGGCGTCAGCCCGTATACTTCGCCTTGCGGCTTCGCACAGACCTGTGTTTTTGCTAAACAGTCGCTTGGGCCTTTTCACTGCGGCCCCCTCGGGCTATTCACCCTACCGAGGCACCCCTTCTCCCGAAGTTACGGGGTCATTTTGCCGAGTTCCTTAACGAGAGTTCTTCCGCGCGCCTTAGAATTCTCTTCTCGCCTACCTGTGTCGGTTTGCGGTACGGGCACCTTCTCCTGGCTAGAGGCTTTTCTTGGCAGTCTGAGATCATGACCTTCGCTACTCCAATTTTCGCTCCCCATCACAGCCCAGCCTTAACGATGTGCGGATTTGCCTACACATCAGCCTCACTGCTTAGACGGACATCCATCAGTCCGCGTCACTACCCTACTGCGTCACCCCATCGCTCATAACGGATTACGGTGGTACAGGAATTTCGACCTGTTGTCCTTCGACTACGCCTATCGGCCTCGCCTTAGGTCCCGACTTACCCTGAGCGGACGAACCTTCCTCAGGAACCCTTAGGCTTTCGGCGGATCTGATTCTCACAGATCTTTTCGTTACTCATACCGGCATTCTCACTTGAATGCAGTCCAGCGCTCCTTCCGGTACACCTTCAACCCGCATTCAACGCTCCCCTACCCCTGATGCAAAGCATCAAGCCATAGCTTCGGTGGTGTGTTTAGCCCCGTTACATTTTCGGCGCAGAGTCACTCGACCAGTGAGCTATTACGCACTCTTTCAATGGTGGCTGCTTCTAAGCCAACATCCTGGTTGTCTGTGCAACTCCACATCCTTTCCCACTTAACACACACTTGGGGACCTTAGCTGATGGTCTGGGCTGTTTCCCTTTCGACAATGGATCTTAGCACTCACTGTCTGACTCCCGGAACTAAATCTATGGCATTCGGAGTTTGACTGAGCTTGGTAACCCTTGCGGGCCCCGCACCCAATCAGTGCTCTACCTCCACGATTCTTCTTTCCGAGGCTAGCCCTAAAGCTATTTCGGGGAGAACCAGCTATCTCCGGGTTCGATTGGAATTTCTCCGCTACCCCCACCTCATCCCCGCATTTTTCAACATGCGTGGGTTCGGGCCTCCAGTGCGTGTTACCGCACCTTCACCCTGGACAGGGGTAGATCACCCGGTTTCGGGTCTACGTCCACGTACTCAGTCGCCCTATTCAGACTCGCTTTCGCTGCGGCTTCAGCTCTTCACCTTAACCTTGCACGGGAACGTAACTCGCCGGTTCATTCTACAAAAGGCACGCCATCACCCATAGATCGGGCTCTGACTTCTTGTAAGCACACGGTTTCAGGATCTATTTCACTCCCCTTCCGGGGTGCTTTTCACCTTTCCCTCACGGTACTGCTTCACTATCGGTCGCCAGGGAGTATTTAGCCTTGGCAGATGGTCCTGCCGGATTCATACGGGGTTTCACGTGCCCCGCACTACTCGGGATCCGTCTCGGAGGGAACAAGTTTTGAACTACAGGGCTTTTACCTTCTCTGGCGGGCCTTTCCAGACCTCTTCATCTAACCGGTTCCTTTGTAACTCCATGTGAGACGTCCCACAACCCCAAGGAGCAAGCTCCTTGGTTTGGGCTAATCCGCGTTCGCTCGCCGCTACTGACGGAATCACTATTGTTTTCTCTTCCTCAGGGTACTTAGATGTTTCAGTTCCCCTGGTCTGCCTCTCACTCACCTATGAATTCAGTGAGTAGTGACTGTCGATGAAGACAGCCGGGTTTCCCCATTCGGACATCCCCGGATCAAAGCTTGCTTACAGCTCCCCGAGGCCTTATCGTTGTTCGCCACGTCCTTCGTCGGCTCCTGGCGCCTAGGCATCCTCCGTGTGCTCTTTGTAGCTTAACCTAGTATCTACATTGTAAATACGATATGCTACCTTTATTTCACTTGTTTACACAAGATCAGCTTAAAGGAATATTCTAAAACGCAATTTCGTTTCGGTATCCAGTTTTCAAGGTGCAATAATAAATCTTTTGGTGGAGCCAAGCGGGATCGAACCGCTGACCTCCTGCGTGCAAGGCAGGCGCTCTCCCAGCTGAGCTATGGCCCCAAAAGAAAATATAAAATTTATGGTGGGCCCTAGTGGACTCGAACCACCGACCTCACCCTTATCAGGGGTGCGCTCTAACCAGCTGAGCTAAGGGCCCATAATAAACCACCAAAAAAAGTTTTTCTTTAGTGGTTGCGCTTGGCGGCGTCCTACTCTCCCAGGACCCTACGGTCCAAGTACCATCGGCGCTGGAGGGCTTAACGGTCGTGTTCGGGATGGGTACGTGTGGAACCCCTCCGCTATCGCCACCAAACGCTTGAGAGTTTAAGCTCTCAAAACTGAGCAACGAGTGAGTAACAGGCCTAAACCTGAGTTTGAAGCTTACGCTTCATATTTGAATGTTTCCATCGCAGGAAACGATTCTCCATAGAAAGGAGGTGATCCAGCCGCACCTTCCGATACGGCTACCTTGTTACGACTTCACCCCAATCATCTACCCCACCTTCGGCGGCTGGCCCCTTGCGGTTACCTCACCGACTTCGGGTGTTGTAAACTCTCGTGGTGTGACGGGCGGTGTGTACAAGACCCGGGAACGTATTCACCGCGGCATGCTGATCCGCGATTACTAGCAATTCCGACTTCATGTAGGCGAGTTGCAGCCTACAATCCGAACTGAGACCGGCTTTTCTAGGATTGGCTCCACCTCGCGGCTTCGCTTCCCGTTGTACCGGCCATTGTAGTACGTGTGTAGCCCAGGTCATAAGGGGCATGATGATTTGACGTTATCCCCACCTTCCTCCGGTTTGTCACCGGCAGTCTGCTTAGAGTGCCCAGCTTGACCTGCTGGCAACTAAGCATAAGGGTTGCGCTCGTTGCGGGACTTAACCCAACATCTCACGACACGAGCTGACGACAACCATGCACCACCTGTCTCCTCTGTCCCGAAGGAAAGCCATATCTCTACAGCGGTCAGAGGGATGTCAAGACCTGGTAAGGTTCTTCGCGTTGCTTCGAATTAAACCACATACTCCACTGCTTGTGCGGGTCCCCGTCAATTCCTTTGAGTTTCAGTCTTGCGACCGTACTCCCCAGGCGGAATGCTTAATGTGTTAACTTCGGCACCAAGGGTATCGAAACCCCTAACACCTAGCATTCATCGTTTACGGCGTGGACTACCAGGGTATCTAATCCTGTTTGCTCCCCACGCTTTCGCGCCTCAGCGTCAGTTACAGCCCAGAGAGTCGCCTTCGCCACTGGTGTTCCTCCACATCTCTACGCATTTCACCGCTACACGTGGAATTCCACTCTCCTCTTCTGCACTCAAGCTCTCCAGTTTCCAGTGCGACCCGAAGTTGAGCCTCGGGATTAAACACCAGACTTAAAGAGCCGCCTGCGCGCGCTTTACGCCCAATAATTCCGGACAACGCTTGCCCCCTACGTATTACCGCGGCTGCTGGCACGTAGTTAGCCGGGGCTTTCTTCTCAGGTACCGTCACTCTTGTAGCAGTTACTCTACAAGACGTTCTTCCCTGGCAACAGAGCTTTACGATCCGAAAACCTTCATCACTCACGCGGCGTTGCTCCGTCAGGCTTTCGCCCATTGCGGAAGATTCCCTACTGCTGCCTCCCGTAGGAGTCTGGGCCGTGTCTCAGTCCCAGTGTGGCCGATCACCCTCTCAGGTCGGCTACGCATCGTCGCCTTGGTAGGCCATTACCCCACCAACTAGCTAATGCACCGCAGGCCCATCCACAAGTGACAGATTGCTCCGCCTTTCCTCCTTCTCCCATGCAGGAAAAGGATGTATCGGGTATTAGCTACCGTTTCCGGTAGTTATCCCTGTCTTGTGGGCAGGTTGCCTACGTGTTACTCACCCGTCCGCCGCTAGATTATTTAGAAGCAAGCTTCTAAATAACCCCGCTCGACTTGCATGTATTAGGCACGCCGCCAGCGTTCGTCCTGAGCCAGGATCAAACTCTCCATTAAAGACCAACCGAAGTTGGTTTATCGAAAGAGCGATTAGCTCATTTTGAAACTGACGAGATAAAATATCTCATTGTTGATTTTGCGAACAAAATCAATTTACTCACTCGTTGTTCAGTTTTCAAAGATCAAACCTTCATTATGTCTTACTTTGCTTCATCACCGCATCTCAGCGGCGACTTAATTAATATAACACACACTCGGGATTTAAGTCAACACTTTTTTAAATTATTTTTCAATTTCATTTAAGCATTGCTCACACAAAAAAATTCCCGGGCTTTAAAGGCCGAGAATTAATGTATCACATTTTTGAATTCGTCGTCAACTATAATTTAAAAAATAAAACAATACCGCATTGGGCTCACCAATACCCACTTTTTTTGCATACTCTCCCTTCCCTACAATAACGTTTCACACAGCCTGTCCGAACAATATTATTTTCAATCCCAGTAAAAGCGCAATGCCTGGCAAGCCTAATATCGTTACTGCCCCCATCGTCACTGGGTTAATCGGAATGTACACCTGTGTAATCCATCCTGAATAATTGATAACATACAGTGCAATAGCTGCCAGAGCCATATGCGCTCCGAATACTACAAACCAACCGATCCCCAGATGTTTTTTGAGGATTAGATACATCAGTATTCCGGCACAAGCAATCAAAACAAGCCAGACTACCCCTCTCATTCCGCTCTCCGTTTGTGAACCCGGTCAGTATCATTGGCATACCCCGGTTCATCTGCTGGCAGGTGAAAACGATGTAACCCTTGTTGCTTTGCGCTTTTTAAATGTATTTGATATTTACGTTCCGCAGCTTGCAGAACAAAAATGGCGTAGTCGATTTCATCCTTACCCGTAGCTTCATGAAATAAACGATGCGCTCTTAACCATTCCGCATGCGAAGCTCGAATCTGAGCAAACAATTCCTGGCGATACTCCGCTTCTGATTTTCCATTCTCCTGACGACGGAAATTTTGTTTCATCCGTTCCCACATTCATTCATCCTCCTCACAAGCTGAATTATGTGTACAGTCTGCAAGACCACCTTATTCATACTTATTGAGTAGAGGACAAACTTAGAACTGGGAACGTCTATAAAGGCATCTATTACTGCAAATAAAAAAGGAGCCATAACGGCTCCCTAAGCGAGTCAAGGATGTCCCAAGGACATTTCAGACTCATAAATTATAACGTATAACTACACCTACTAATTAAGCTCTCTGCGGCCTTCTAGCGCTTTGGACAGGGTGACCTCGTCGGCATACTCCAAATCCCCGCCCACGGGCAAACCGTGAGCAATACGAGTAACCTTGATTTCAAAAGGACGCACTAGCCGCGAAATGTACATAGCCGTGGCCTCTCCCTCAATGTTCGGATTCGTAGCCAGGATCAACTCCTTGACACGTTCATCACTTAGCCTGGTCAGCAACTCCTTGAGTTTGATATCCTCAGGGCCAATTCCCTCCATCGGAGAGATTGCCCCGTGAAGTACATGGTACAAACCCTCAAACTCCTTGGTACGCTCCATAGCGACCAAATCCTTAGCATCCTGAACAACACAAATGACGGAAGCATCCCTCGTCTTATCCTGACAGATCCTACAAGGGTCCGTATCTGTAATGTTACCGCAGACTGAACAAAAGTGAAGATTGCGTTTTACATTGACCAGCGCTTTGGCAAAATCAATCACATCATCTTCCTTCATTTTCAGTACGTGAAAAGCCAACCGGGCAGCTGTTTTGGGGCCTACTCCCGGCAGGCGCGTAAAAGCATCAATCAGCTTTGCAATCGGCTCGGGATAATGCAATAGCGTATTTCTCCTTTATGAGCAGACTAGAACAAGCCCGGAATTTTCATACCACCTGTAAATTTACCCATATCATCATTAGCCAGTTCATCCGCTTTGGACAAAGCATCATTGACTGCAGTGAGTACGAGATCTTGCAGCATTTCTACATCATCAGGATCTACAGCTTCCGGTTTGATTGTGATAGACAATACTTTTTTATGTCCACTTACCTCTACAGTTACCACACCGCCACCAGAAGAACCTTCAATTACTTTCCCACCAAGCTCCTCTTGGGCTTTCAGCATTTGTTCCTGCATTTTTTTCACTTGCTTCATCATTTGGTTCATATTGTTCATTTCAATCATCTCCTTTAATGAAGTATACATCTACATTTGATTATTCTTTAATGACTACCAGATCTTCCCCGAAAAGCTGAATCGCTTCATCAATCCAGGGCTCCTTGGACTTTCCCGGCGCATCATGCTCCGGCTCCAGTTGCAATTCTTCGGCAGGTTGGTCAGAAACTCCTTCAATCGCAGCATTCCAATCCTTTTGCATCATCGTTACCAAACGATAAGGATGCCCCAACTGCTCATGTAAAACCTTCTCGATGACCTGCTTATTGGCAGGTTTTTCGGTAGTTTCACGATGAATGTTGTTCTTAAACGCGACCAGTACACTGTCCTCTAACACAGAAACCGGCTCACCATCCATAAACCAAGCATGAACCGTAACTTTCGCCTCTTTTACCCCTTGCAAAATCTGGCTCCACTTACGCCCCACCGCTGCGAATGCTTCGCTTGACTTCTCAGCAATATAGCGATCCAACTGAGACGGGAGTTTAGCCGGCGCTGAAAGACGTGGAGCAGGGGCACGACCACCAGAAGCCTGACGGCCGCCTGACGGTGTCTCCTGACCCGCCCCAACAGCCAAGCCACCTTGCATTGCACGTTCCAGCTTCTTTTCCAGCTCAGCAAGCTGGCGCTTTAACATAGCCACATCTTCCTGGCCAGCTACAGCACCAGAGCGCTGTGCAGTCGGCTGAGCAGCAGTTCCTGCTTCCCCCGGAATGCTGCATAACTTCAATAGAGCTACCTCAAATAAAGTTTGGGGCTGAACCGCATATTTCATCTCGCCCTGATAACGATTAAGGGTGTCAATCATTGCAAAGAGCTGCTCCTTGGTAAAAGCATCCGCCACTTCCCTAAACTGCTCCGGATTCAGCACTCGCTCCGTCATTTTGGTCGCCTGCGGCACCATCTTGATCATTAGCAGGTCTCGGAAATAGTACAGAAGATTCTCCATACACTTATCTGCACTTTTCCCTTCCTGCATAAAGTTCTCGATCAATTGGAGCACTGTGCCTACATCTTCTTTCAGTAATGCCAAGGCCAATTTACCGAATTGCTCGGATGCGATCCCACCCGTCATATCCAGCACCTGCTGATACGTAACCCGGCCATCAGTAAACGAGGATATCTGATCCAAAACACTAACCGCATCTCGCATCCCGCCATCTGAAAGACGTGCAATATATTGCAGTGCATCCAAATCAGCTTGGATGTTCTCCTGTTGGCATATCAGGTCAAGCCGCTCTGTCTGCTCCTCCAGCGATACTCGCCGGAAGTCAAAACGCTGGCAACGCGAAATAATTGTCGCGGGAATCCGATGCGGCTCTGTCGTAGCCAATATAAACATTACGTGTGGCGGCGGCTCTTCCAGCGTCTTGAGCAGCGCATTGAACGCTTCCGTCGTCAGCATGTGCACTTCATCAATGATATAAACCTTGTGCCGCACTTCTGTGGGCGCATATTTGACTTTATCGCGCAAATCACGAATCTCTTCAACGCCCCGGTTGGAGGCTGCGTCAATCTCCTGTACATCCATGACCGCTCCGGCCGTGATCCGTTTACAGGCTTCGCATTCGTTGCAAGGTTCCGGCGCAGGTCCATGCTCACAGTTGATTGCCTTGGCCAAAATTTTGGCCGCACTGGTCTTACCCGTTCCTCGCGGACCACTGAACAGGTAGGCATGGGACGTGCGATTTTCGCGGATGGCATTCTGCAATGTCTGGATAATATGCTGTTGTCCTACCATGTCCTTGAAAGCCTGCGGCCGCCAAGCACGGTACAACGCTATATGTTCCAATGCGCGTTCCCTCTTTCCCATTCACTTTCATGACCATTTATGGTCACTTCATTATACTATACTCCCGTCCGAATCTAAACCAGACACATTTCAATTTATAAACACAAAAAAACATCTTCGCATAATTGCCAAGATGTTCTAATTACTAATATAAACCGTGCACCTGTTATTGATCGTTGTGATCCGAGCGGCAACCCTGAACAACAACTCGGGCTAGGCAACCCTCCGGCACAAGAGTGGGCTTGCTTATGGCTGCTTCCTTCCGGACCTGACCAGGTTCACAAGTACTCATTGCGGAGGACCCAACCGTCAACATTGTGCGCAGGGACCAGCCTCACATCAACAACACCTCTAACAGGAATTCAACCTCGCTATAGCGGATTGCGAGTTACAGGGCACCGCTACCTCCCCATCTAGCACGGTGAAAATAAGTATATCGCATGGTTGCACAAAATGCAAATAGCAAATAACGACAAAAAGAGCCTCCTGCAATTGCAGAAGGCTCTAATAACTTTATCTCTTGCGGCAACTTATTAAATACCGTATTTCTTCTTGAAACGATCCACACGTCCACCAGCATCAATAAACTTCTGCTTACCTGTGAAGAACGGATGGCAAGCGGAGCAAATCTCTACACGCAGAGATTCTTTTACAGAACCAGTTTCAAACGTATTCCCGCAAGCGCAAGTAACATTAGTTACGTTATACTTCGGTTGAATAGCCTGTTGCATTAACTTTCACCTCTTTCCGCCCTGAACGTCCTATCAGCCCAGAGTTGTATGAACACATGTTCAAATTATAGCACTTGAATATAAGTGTTTCAACATCTTTTTAGTACACAAAACAGTGTAAGATCAGTGTGTCTTAAATATCTTCCGACCGTTTAGGTTCTGGCAAATTTGGGACGTGCCAGCCCTTGCGGCGGCACATGAGTGTAAGAACCGATAACCACATCCGGCAGTTCCTCACGATAAATCTCAAGCATTTGCTTCATACCAAGTATCTCCCCTTGAGCCGGTGGAATCAATTCCAGATAGCTTTCAGGATCAATATTCAGATTACGCATTTGAATCAGCTTGAGCTTAGTGCGTTTGGCAAATTCAATCATTGCCTCAATTTCTTCCTCCCGGTCTGTTACACCCGGAAAAATCAAATAGTTGATGGACGTATACACTCCCTTCTCTGACGCATAACGGAGTGACTTTTCCACATTAGCCAGCGTGTATCCGCGCGGCTTGTAATACGCATTGTAATGGTCGTCCAATGCACTAATTGTACTTACTCGCATAAGATCAAGACCCGCATCCACAATTCCCCGGATATGATCATTCAGTCCCGCATTCGTGTTGATATTAATATACCCCATATCTGTAACGGAACGTACTTCTTTGATCGCATCAATAATCAGTTTGGCTTGAGTGGAGGGCTCACCTTCACAACCTTGCCCAAAACTGATGATAGACTCAGGTGTCTTCAAATGTTCCAACATAACTTCTACAATCTCTTCCACGCGGGGACGGAAGTTCATTCTTGTCTGCGGAGATACAAAACCACTGTCATCCGGCTGTTCAGATATACAGCCAAAGCAACCCGCATTACAAGAATAAGATACCGGAACTCCCCCTTCCCAGCGATTCAGGAACGTATTCGAAGAAGTAAGACATTCGTACCCCAGCGCACAGTTAGACAAATGCTGGTACAGCCTATTTTCGGGATACTGTTCTGTCATTCGCTGAACTCCCAATTTAACTTGATTGCGGTCGCAGTTTTCGGGATTCCATTTGGAAGGACTGTCACTCTGCTCTGCTGTTACATAAAATGCCCCATCTTTCCAGACAACGGCCGAATAACCGAACAAGGGGAGTTTATAATCCTTATCTGTCTTCACATATCCCGGCAGACACAGGCGTGTAAAACCTTGCGGTAACAAAGCCCCTACTGCCTGCACATCTCCCGGAAGAGAGACCATTTCCCCTGTTTCAGGGTTCATACCGACCGGGCGGGTGCTGGGCAGGCTTACCAGTGTGGCTCCTTCCGGCAACGGAATAAGCTCATCCTCCATGATTTCAACAATCATGTCTGCACTACGGGCAAGCCCATACAAAGAAGCATGATCATATACATTGCCTTTTTCGTCGGCATACACCAAATACATTATGGAGCTCCTTTCGTTCCATTAAGCGCACCATTAACCAAAAGAATGGTAATGGCTGTCTACTTACAGAACAGATAAAATACATGAATTGGGTTTAATTGGTTGTGGCGGGAACCGACGCTGTGGTAGAACGCGTAGTTCTTCGTTGTTGACCACCAGAGCTACCTTGCGAACCGCTGGAAGAAGGTGCTGTCAAATCAAACGAAGCTAAAAACTCAGCGTTAGTTTTGCTGTTACGCAGCTTTTTGAGGAAGCCTTCCACAAAGTCATGGCTTTCCGTCATATTTTTACGAATAGCCCAGATCGTATCTAATTCTTCCTTTTTCAACAGTACTTCCTCACGACGTGTACCGGAACGACGAATATCAATCGCAGGAAAGATACGACGTTCTGCCAGTTTGCGGTCCAAATGCAGCTCCATGTTACCTGTGCCTTTGAACTCTTCATAAATGATATCGTCCATACGAGATCCTGTATCAATCAGCGCTGTGGCAAGAATCGTCAAGCTACCGCCTTCCTCCACATTCCGAGCTGCACCAAAAAAGCGTTTTGGACGGTGAAATGCTGCCGGATCAATACCCCCACTCAAAGTACGACCAGAAGGAGGGATAACGAGATTGTACGCACGAGCCAACCGTGTAATACTATCCAACAGGATGACAACATCCTTTTTATGTTCTACGAGACGCAGTGCACGCTCCAACACCAGTTCTGCCACTTTGATGTGATTTTCAGGAAGTTCATCAAATGTAGAGGCCACAACTTCACCTTTGACAGAACGCTGCATGTCCGTCACTTCTTCAGGGCGTTCATCAATCAACAAGACAAATAGCTCAATCTCGGGATTGTTGGTAGAAATGCTATTGGCAATTTCTTTGAGGAGAAGCGTCTTCCCAGCTTTGGGAGGTGCCACAATAAGTCCGCGCTGTCCAAGTCCGACAGGGGCCAGTACATCCATAATTCTCGTAGACAAATGGTTGGGGGAAGTTTCAAGGACTAATTTGGTTTGCGGATACAGTGGAGTCAGTGCAGGAAAATGTAGCCGCTCAGCAGCTTGCTCAGGACTTCTTCCATTGACGGCGTTAACTTGAAGCAATCCAAAATACCGTTCATTTTCTTTTGGCGTTCGGCACTTACCGGAAACAAGATCGCCTGTTCTCAAGTCAAACTTGCGGATTTGTGAAGCAGAGATGTAAATATCTTCGGTACTCGGGAGATAATTGATCGGCCTCAGAAAGCCGTAACCTTCAGGAAGTATTTCCAGAACACCCTGCATAAACATTAATCCACTCTTCTCAGCTTGTGCGCGCAGGATGGCGAAAATTAATTCTTTCTTCTTGAGCGTTCCGTAGTACGGGATCTGGTATTGCTTGGCCAGCTTGTACAGGTCGGTCAGCTTCATTTCTTCCAGATCGGAAATTTGCAGATCCATATAATAACCACCTATTCAATTATTAAGTCCATTCATACATCTAAATGATAGACAATGATATCATAAACACCATCAACATAATTTTAACCAAAACAAATAAAGTTATGCAGCCAACTGCCTGGATTATACCGAATTATTTCGGTTTTTTGATAAAAGATTGTTAGGTATGAACCAAATCTTATATCAAGCAGCGACTGCATAGGTGTTACCTGTTTTATCGCTTTGGTTACGACGAGTTCATACAAAGGACAGACATGGTTTAATTACTCAGTCTGCCGCCACACATCTGCGCCCAAAAGACGCAGGTTGGAAACGAGATGATCATAACCACGGTCAATATACTCGACACCTGCCACCTCGGTTACCCCTTCGCTTACTGTAAGTCCAGCAATGACAAGGGCCGCTCCAGCGCGCAGATCTGCAGCCTTCACTTTAGCCGCATTCAGTTGACCACCCTCAATAATGGCAGACCGACCCTCTACGCGAATTTTAGCCCCCATTCGCACCAGTTCAGGGACGTGCTTAAAACGATTGCTGTACACAAAATCGCTCAACACACTGACACCCTGAGCCTGGGTTAGCAAGCTGGTCATGGGAGATTGTAAATCCGTGGGGAAGCCGGGGTATACCAAGGCTTTAACGTCGACATGCCCATAGGAAGGTGCACCCAGTACGCGAATACTTTCATCATATTCCTCGATGCCGATGCCCATTTCCTGCATTTTGGCAGTGAGAGCCTCCATATGTTTGGGGATTACATTGTCAATCAATACA
Source organism: Paenibacillus polymyxa M1 (assembly GCF_000237325.1). Lineage (NCBI taxonomy): Bacteria > Bacillati > Bacillota > Bacilli > Caryophanales > Paenibacillaceae > Paenibacillus > Paenibacillus polymyxa. The sequence goes on along the minus strand of NC_017542.1, from coordinate 171,815 downwards.
TTTCCACGGGTTGCCGCAGCAGCAATCATATATGTGCCTGCTTGTATACGGTCAGGTATGATGGAATGACGGCAGCCATGCAGCTCCGACACACCTTCAATACGAATCGTCTCCGTTCCAGCGCCTTTAATAATCGCCCCCATGGAGTTTAACAGAGTTGCTACATCTATAATCTCAGGCTCTTTAGCCGCATTTTCGATAGTTGTGGCGCCTTTGGCACGTGCGGCCGCCAGCATAATATTAATGGTTGCTCCTACGCTGCTGACATCCAAATAAATCTTGGTGCCGCGCAGTTCTTTGGCGTGCAAATGAATAGCGCCGTGCTCGTTCGTAACCGTGGCACCCAGCGCCTCAAAACCTTTGATATGCTGATCAATGGGCCGGGGTTCAAAATTACATCCTCCTGGCAAACCGATGATCGCTTCCTTGAATCTGCCCAGCATGGCCCCCATCATATAATAAGAGGCTCGTAATTTCTTAACAGGTCCATTCGGCATAGGAATGGATTTAATGGAGGAAGGGTCTATCTTCATCTGGCTACCTTCCCAGGCAACCTTTGCGCCAAGCTCCTCCAATATCTCGGAATACACCGCCACATCACTGAGCAGCGGCAAATTATCCAAAATGACTTCCGACTCTGCCAGAATGGCTGCGGGAATCAAGGCGATGGCACTGTTTTTGGCACCGCTGATGGAAACTGTACCCTGAAGCGGCCGTCCACCGGTGATCATCAATTTTTCCATAAGCTTGAGGGTCCCCCTACGTGTTTTGCAGTCGGTCAAACAATGAACTGAAACCATAAATTTTCAACTTTTTAAGTGGTTAAAATGGAAAGACACCGGCTAAGCGGTGTGCTTTCCATACCAAACTATTCAACTGTACAGATTTAAATGTTTTGTGCAGCATAAATACAGCTACAATGAAAAAAATGCATTCAGTCTATGCAGTCGCATGACTAGTTGGAACATTATTACGCTTTGTTGTTGGAACCGAACTCACGGATTTTACCGATAACGGTTTGTTTGATCGCTTCACGACCTGGTTGGATGAATGTACGTGGATCGTAAGCATCTGGTTTTGCAGCAAGCACTTCACGAACCACTTTCGCAAATGCGATTTGGTTTTCAGTGTTTACGTTGATTTTGGAAGTACCCAGAGAAATGGATTTTTGGATGTCATGTGTAGGGATACCTGTTCCGCCATGAAGAACGAGTGGCAGTTTCACGGCATTGCGAATTTCTTCCATTTCTTTAAAGCCCAGGTTTGGCTCACCTTTGTATGGTCCATGAACAGAACCCAGTGCAGGAGCCAGTGTGTCGATGCCTGTTTCTTTAACGATACGTACACAATCGTCCAGCTTAGCGTACATTACGTCACCTACAACATCATCTTCTTGACCGCCAACCATTCCAACTTCAGCTTCAACGGAAACGCCTTTGGAATGTGCATATTCAACAACTTTCTTCGTTGTTTCAATATTTTTCTCGATTGGGCTGTGGGAATCGTCAATCATAACGGATGTGAAACCAGCGTCGATCGCTTCTTTACATTTGTCAAAGCTAGAACCGTGGTCCAAGTGAATTGCAACTGGAACCGTAATTTTCATGTCATGAATAAGACCTTCTACCATTTTAACAACAGTGTAGAATCCGCCCATGTGACGTGCTGCGCCTTCAGAAACACCCAAGATTACTGGGGATTTTTCTTCTTCAGCAGCGCCCAAGATAGCTTGAGTCCACTCTAGGTTATTAATATTGAATTGACCTACTGCATACTTTCCTTCGAGTGCTTTGTTCAACATGTCTTTCATAGATACCAATGGCATGGTTACAGTCCTCCTAAAGGTGTTTGGGTTTGTCTATATTTTTAGCCGACATCACATACGGGCTTATTATACCACAACCCATGTTAAATACTAAACAAGCTTTTGCATATCAACACATACAAAAATCACGCCCAGGACGCCGTTTTTCCATAGAATTGTATAAGGAGAGGATTTACTTTCAGTATTTCCCATAATCACAAACAAAAAACCCTGTTTTGTTAACAGAGTTCTCAACCAAAATGGCTTACCTAGTCACCTCTGAGTTGTTTGTTCACGGCGATCCGCATTTCATCAATATCAAAGGGCTTGGTAAAATGCATAAGTGCACCTAGCTCCGTCGCCTCTTTAATCATGTCCAGTTCTCCATACGCTGTCATCATAATAACCTTGATATCGGGATTCATGCTTTTTAGGTGCTTCAGAATTTCGAGTCCGTCCATACCTGGAATTTTCATATCGAGCAGAACCAGATCAGGTGGTTCCTTCTCAACAATCTCAAGAGCAATTTTCCCGTTCGCTGCCTGAAAGGTCTCATAACCCTCACTTCCGAACACTTCCATCAGTAAAATCCGTATTCCATTCTGGTCATCGACGATTAATACTTTTTTCTTTTCCAATGTTTTAACCTCCTAAGATCTTAAAACGAGGATCATGCAGCTATTGCCATAACAGCGTCCGATGACGTACAATATCCGTCCCATACCTAAAACTATATTCGCTCCTGCAAAAAGAAAATCCTTCTCATATACATAATTGTGGAATATTCTTTCATAATCAGGAAGCATGGGATAAAAAAAGACCTCCCAAAGGAGGTCTTTCAAGCTGAAGCATTAACCTTGAAGCTGCAATGCCGCCTTTACAAATTCACGGAACAAAGGCTGTGGACGATTCGGACGGGAAGTAAATTCTGGATGGAATTGTACCGCCAGGAACCATGGATGCTCAGGAAGCTCCACAATTTCCACCAAACGTCCATCCGGTGAAGTACCAGAAATACGAAGGCCTGCTTTTTCAATAACTTCACGATATTCGTTATTGAATTCGTACCGATGACGATGTCTCTCGTATACCAGCTCGTCGTTGTAGCAAGCCGATGCCAGGGAACCTTCCACCAGTTTACATGGATACAAGCCAAGACGCATGGTACCGCCCAAATCTTCGATGTCTTTTTGGTCAGGAAGCAAGTCAATGACAGGATAATCGGTAGCCGGGTTAATTTCCGAGCTGTTGGCTCCTTCAAGACCAGCCAGGGAACGAGCAACCTCAATAACAGATACCTGCATACCCAGGCAAATACCGAAAAACGGAATTTTTTGCTCCCGTGCATAACGAATGGTGCTGATTTTACCTTCAATTCCGCGATCGCCGAAGCCACCCGGTACGAGAATACCGCCAATGCCGCCCAGCATGTCAGCTACGTTCTCGTCCGTTACTTCTTCAGCGTTCACCCAACGGATTTTCACGTCCGCATTTGCATCAAATCCAGCGTGGGAAAGTGACTCCACAACACTTAAGTACGCATCATGTAACGCAACATATTTACCAACAATAGCAATTTCAACCGTTTTGTCCAACTTGCTGATTCGATCAACTAACCCTTCCCATTCGGTCATATCTGGTGCAGGTGTTGTCAGCTTCAGGTGGTTAACTACGATTTCGTCCAAACCTTCTTCACGCAGGTTCAACGGAACCTCGTAGAGAGTCGAAGCATCGCGGCATTCTACCACTGCATTCGCATCAATATCGCAGAACAATGCAATTTTAGCCTTCATGTCGGAGGACAATTCATGCTCTGTACGGCAAACAATAACATTCGGTTGAATGCCGATACTGCGCAGTTCTTTTACACTGTGCTGAGTTGGTTTGGTTTTAACCTCACCAGCAGCTTTAATATAAGGAATGAGCGTTACGTGAATGTACATCACATTCTCGCGCCCAACTTCACTTTTGAGCTGACGAATGGCTTCCAAAAATGGCAAGCTTTCAATATCGCCTACAGTACCGCCGATTTCCGTAATAATGACATCCGAACCCGCTTCACGGCCTGCACGGTACACGCGCTCCTTGATTTCGTTCGTAATATGAGGGATAACCTGTACTGTACCGCCCAAATATTCTCCGCGACGCTCTTTGCTGATTACGCTGGAATATACCTTGCCTGTTGTGACATTGCTGTTCTTGGACAGATTAATATCAATAAAGCGCTCATAGTGTCCCAAGTCAAGATCCGTTTCCGCACCATCATCCGTTACAAACACTTCACCGTGCTGGTAAGGGCTCATAGTACCCGGATCGACATTCAGGTAAGGATCAAATTTTTGAATCGTTACCTTCAGTCCCCTGTTCTTCAAAAGCCTCCCCAGTGAAGCTGCCGTAATCCCTTTGCCCAAGGAAGACACAACCCCGCCTGTCACAAAAATATACTTCGTCACTGTTCAAAACCCTCCTAGATAAGATGCAAAAATTCAGGCGACATTATGATGTTATCGTAACCCGTTTGCACGGATTATCATCCATGAAGAAGGCAGCGGTTATATTTTCCAATCCGCCGCCCTTAGCCCTCTTTCATGAGTGAAAACACCCCTATAAAAAACAAAAAAGCACTCCCGTAGTACGGGGCACTTTTATACAAAAAGCAAACATATAAGTGAATCAATCATAAGCCCAAGCAATAGTTTACCCCGTGTCCAATCCGCTGTCAAGGAAGTTATCTGTGTTAATTTGTCCATTGAACCAGATTGGAATAAATCTATCTGAAAGCTATAAATCAGCAGGGTTTTCAAGAAAACGGTCATGAAAAAGGGGAGAGCGTATCTCCCCTTTCAACCTGTTCCTAACGAAGTGAATCGTCGTCGTCTTCGATCGACTCATCATCATTTTCATCATCTGTATCTTCCTCATCACTGAGGTCTTCATCGTCAATAACTACGTCATCGTCACTATCATCGTCATCTTCTCCGTCGAACAGCTCGTCTTCGCCATCCTCGTCTTCGCTATCTGCATCGAAGTCGTCATCGGAGTTGTATGTTTCTTCTTCCTCATGATAGTCATCTTCATCGTCATCGTCTTCATCGTTAATAATACGAGGACGCTTGGCGCCTGTCAGGGCATCTTCGGATTTATCTACCGGATACCAACGTTTCAAGCCCCACAAATTCGTACCGACACAGGCAAAACGCCCGTCAATGTTGATTTCAGTATATAGCTGAGCAATAACGTCATTAATTTCTTCGTCGGACAAGCCGCGCAATTTGGCGACTTCATTCATCAGGTCACGGTAATAATATGGAGTATTGGCTGCTTTCAATACCATAAATGCCAAATCCACCATTGGAGTCTCGTGGACTTTCTCCGGGTCAATCTTCAAGTTGAGTGGTGTACTCACCTAGGGACACTTCCTCTCACACGTAATTCACAAGAACATGTTTCAGAGCATACACGATACATGCAATACTAACATATCCATTATCAAAACTAAGTAAAACCTATTTGGAAGCAAATTGCAAGTTAAACATGGGTATCGTCATAATTTCCAAGAATATCCCTCTGCACAAGACGGCACACGTAAAAAGACGGGGTTCCCCCCGCCTCCGACTGTACCCGCTCCGGGAGAGGCCTCCCAAAGTTGTTGCACAAGAGCTTATGCCCTCCATGTATCGTATGTGTCCACAGCTACTTTGACACGACAAGCAGGCCTATTTCCATAAAAAAGGGGCAAGTTTCCCATGCCGTAGCTGACGCTTGCTCATACAATACCTCAGCATGGCTCATCGGAGGGGGACCGTCTCAAATGGACTATCCGGATTTTTTGCAGCGTTTGCATGAGGGTATTTCGGAGCCGTCCGGCAGTGGACGGAACAAACAGATTATCACATTCGATAAGCCTCACCAATACCGGGAATGTCTGTCCTATCTCAGGAAGCTGAAACCTGAGCTTGTGGGATTACGGCAAGTACAACCGGCTAGGCTAATCCGTGCTCTCATCGCTCCGCTTTCAGGGGGAGACAGGCTGGGCAAATATCACCACGGTGTTACCGTTGAAGAAGATACCCGCATAAAGGTTCACGCAGAAACGGCTTATATGCCGAAAGCAGAGAAAAACCTTTCCATGCCATGGGGAGTTAAACAGGTACGTGCATACAAGGCTTGGCCTTCCTCGACAGGGAATCGGGTCAGAATCGGTGTGATCGACACAGGAGCGGATTTTCATCATCCTGATCTTCGCCATTCCCTCGCCAGAGGTATCAATTTGTTGAACCGGACCATGCTACCCTATGACGACAATGGCCACGGTACCCATATTGCTGGAACCATCGCGGCATCCAACTATGATGAAGGTATGGTTGGCGTAGCACCACGGGCTTTAATTCATCCTGTAAAAGCATTTGATCATAATGGAGCCGCCTATGTCTCTGACATCATTCTCGGTATCGACTGGTGCGTATTAAATCGTGTCGATATTATTAATATGAGCTTTGGCATGAAGTCGCGCAGCAAGGCACTACTTGATATGGTGAATAAAGCATATCATAACGGCATTGTAATCGTAGCTTCCTCGGGAAATGAGGGCAAGCGTCGAAGTATTGACTATCCAGCCCGCTATTCCCAGACGATTTCAGTCGGAGCTACCGACAAATACAGACGTATCGCTCCTTTCAGCAATCGGGGGCAATTCGTAGACGTGTATGCACCTGGTGAGAAGATCAGATCCTCCTGGATTCATGGAAAGCATCATGAAATGAGCGGCACCTCTATGGCTACTTCCCATGTGACCGGGAGCATCGCACTTCTCCTTTCACTGAAACCGGAGCTGGAGCCTGGAGAAATTAAAGCACTGCTTAAACGCACCGCCACACCGCTACGCCTTCGTAAAAGCGCCGGACGCAGTTCCATCTCCACCAAGCTTGGAGAAGTGGATGCCTTCCGATTGATGCAGGAGGGCACAAAGTGAACCACGATCTGATGATGCTAGACCTCTATCGTTGAACCTGGCTCCACAGAATGAACTTCTCTGGCAGGACCTCCATGTGCATTATTTTCTTCTCTTATCAACACATCTCGTACAAGGTCGGTCTGCGGTTTTGGTGCATGAACGAGTACAGCCTGTTTGCTAGGCAGATCCTTCAACATTTGCCTCACATCCGATAATCCCTGATGCACCTTGTAAGTCAAATGCCGAGCTATACAGATGTCATTGGAGTCCGCACGTTCCAACAGATGCTTTCCAAAAGAACCATTGGAAGCATGACCGGTCAATATCACACTGTTCCTAATGTTTTCTCCGCTGTCCATATCATTCAGCATATGGCGGTTATCCGACAGATATTGATAATACCAACGTGCCTGCGGGGAATCCATCATGCCGTCCCTTGTTACAATAATAGTGGCCGTGTTCCGTTCTAGCAGACTTATTCGTTCCGCAGCATCACGAGGCACGAACACCCTGTCACTGTTTAACACATGTTTTATTCGCGTGGAAGCTCCCGGCCGAAGCCACTCTCTCCAGCGATTTAACTGTTTCAATCCGTGCCACAGGTCAGGCTCTACAATTATTGCTTGTTCGGGGAATTGCTCACTGGCCCATACGATCAACTCCTGTCCTCTGCCAAAGGCAGGCACTGGCAACAACACATGACCGCCAGACCATAATATCTGCTCCATCTCGACCCTCAGCCGCTCCAGCTTAACAGGCTGCGGGTCTATATCCATGCCATAGGCATTGTCCATGATAGATATGTCCACTAGATAGGACTGTGGCTTGCATTCAGGAAGGTCATTTATCCCCTCCCCCATACACAAGTCCGGTGCATCGGCAGCAAGCAGCTCAGACTCACGGCTATAGTCTCCAGAAAAGAACAACCGCTTCCCTTCCATTTCTATGATATACCACACTGCACCAGCCAAATGTCCACTGCGTCCCCACATCATTCTCACACCCGGACAAGCTTCACACCACACTCCTGAAGGCGCTCCATCTTCTAGATAGCGATAGGTAATGGATTGGATATCCTGTTCACTGTAAGGCAATTCACCACCTCTCGATTCAACATAAGTCTGCCAGGAGCGAAAATAGGAGCCCAGCTGCTCAGCGGTGGCCTTGGTCGTCCAAACCTCTCCCCGGTATCCATACTTGTACAGTAAGGGGAGCGCCATGGAATGATCCTCATGTGCATGAGACAGCAAAACAGTAGTTAGCTCCTTCACCTTCTGTGGCGGAAAAATCGGATATTGCCCGATTCCTTCCTTTTTTACGCCACAATCCAGCATGATACGATGCTGCTTTCCTTCAAAAACATAACAGGAGCGGCCATGTTCGCCCGCTCCGCCCCAAATCCTAAGCTTGGTCATCATCATTTCCACTTTCTTCGCGAGTTTAAGCTTTCCATTAAGATTAGTAGCAGTGTGGTCAATCCAACCGATATAACAGCCATCGCCATGCCAAGCGACACCTGTCCCTGCTCAAACTGGGCAAATATATAGGTTGCAGACGTCTGGACGGACGGCGGTAAAATCAGCAATGATCCTACCAGCTCCCGTGAAGCAATGGTAAAGGTCATCATCCAACCAGCGAGCATCCCCGGTACAATCAGCGGCAATACAATCCGGCGGAATATGTAAGACGGTCGCCCGCCAAATACTTGTCCCGCCTGAAAAAGAGTATGATCCACCTGTGTAAAAGCGCTTTTAACATACTGAACTGTATAAGGGACAAACAAAATTACATACGTCAGAATAACCATGCCGTATGTGTTATACAACGGAATCGGCATCCACGGCGAGTTCCACCACAAAATCAGACCCACCACCATAACAATTCCCGGCACTGTATTCGGAAGCAAGCTGAATGCATCAACTGTCCGTTGGATCTTCGTGCGTGATCCACCGATAACCAGCGCAAACCAGGTGCCCAGCACCACAGCAATCGTCGATGCACCCAAAGAGAGAAATACACTGTTCAGTAGCGCTTCCATGCTTTCTGAGCCCCACGACAGCAGTTCCTTGTAATAGTCGAGTGTAAGATTGTTCCATGCCAGTCCGATTCCCCGCAGCTTCATAGAGGAGGCCGCGATAATTGAAAAATAAGGGATACCAATAGCTGCGATGAGCAGCAATAGGATGAATGCGACACTCAGTGCTGTAGTCCAGCTGGATACACGAAGACGGGAAGGTCGCGAACCTTTACCCCCTACCAGCCTGTATGTGAACTTTCGATTGATCACCGATTGCACATACCACATAAGCAGGCAGGCCGTTAACAACACCGAAGCCATTGATGTTGCTTTGCCAAAATCAATGGGCCAGCTGGAAATATATTTGTGAATTTCAGAAGTCATGACCTCATACCCGATACGGCGCCCAAAGGTAGCGGGTGTGCCAAACTCAGCAATCGTTTTAACGAAAATGAGCAGTGCACCCATTCCGTATGCCGATAACAGCAAAGGTAAAATGATTCGACGGAACCTGTACAGAAATCCCCCGCCCATGACCGCACCTGCCTCTTCCAGGCTGCCGCCAATCCTTACCAGCGCCCCGCGCAGCAGCAGGTACAGGAATGGAAACAGATGCAGGCTCATGATCATCACCATGCCACCAAGGCTGAAGAAGGAAGCCGTTAAGAAGTGCAGGTCCGGGAACAACTGTTCCAGATACCCGTTTTTTTGCATAAACAGAATCCATCCCATGGACCCGATATAGGGCGGAGTCATAAACGGAATCAGCAGCACGACATCCAACCAGCGCCAGTGTGCAAGTCGGGTGTTGGACATGATCCAGGCTAGCGGAAGTGCAAGGGCAGTCGTTCCTGCAATTACGCAGATGCCTAGCCAAATTGAGCTGAATAGCACTCCTGCAAATTGAGAAGCAGCTAACGTTCGAAAAGGCGCTGCCCATTGAAATTTTCCTTCAACATACACACTTTGGATGAAGATTTGCAGCAATGGCAGCAAAATTAGGAAAAGAAGCGCGATCAGAGCAAGTGTCAGGGACCATCCCCTGATGTGTTTAACAGACAAACCTCCCATCGGCTTATTTGAACATTTGCGTGAACTTTTCCGTCACGTCTGATCCGTGCTCACCCATCCATTCCCAATTGGTTTTCAACAACGGGATCTCGTCCAGGTTGGCACGCTTGTCAGCTTTGATATCCGTGCGTCCAGGGAGTAGGGAAGCATCTGCTACTAGTTTTTGTGCCTCGTCCGACAACAGATAGTCAATGAACGCTTTGGCATTTTGTTCATGCTGTGTGGACTTGAGGATTGCGGCAGGACGCGGACTAATAACCGTTCCCTCTGTCGGATAAACGATGTCAATCGGCTCACCTTTGGCTTTAGCCTTGTAGGTCATGTAATCGACCGCAGCGACGACTACACCTTTAGCCCCCGTAATCACTGGATCTAGCGCTTCCTGATTGGCACCGGCCATGGCCACACCGTTTGCCTTGTACTGCTCAAACAACGTCCAGCCTCCATCGCCCTTGGCGCTCAGATAGCCTGTCATAAAATCCAACGCTGAGCCGGACAGCGATGGGTCGGGGATGTTAACCTGATCCTTGTACTCAGGCTTCGCTAAATCGGCCCATGAAGTAGGTCGTGTCTTCACTAACTTTGTGTTATATGCAATACCTAGAGCAGAAGCACTGGTGCTAAAATAGTTGCCCTCCTTATCGGACCAGTCTGGGTTTAGCTTGTCCGCATTTTTGGCATCTGGATAGGGGAGCGTGAGTCCTTCCTTTTTCAAGCCTTGCACAGACGGAAGTGATGCTAGCACAACCACGTCCGCTACCGGATTCGTTTTCTCCGCTTCCATGCGGGCTAAAATCTTACCTGTCGTTCCCTGGAATAACTCTACCTTAACCCCGCTCTGCGCCTCATACCCCGCTACCAGCTTTTTCGCCAGTCCATCCGGGCCTGCGCTGTAAACAACCAGCCTCTGATCGGTGGACGCCGCTGCTCCCGCTGGTTTTGCTGTTCCATCTGCTTGTGCCCCATCCTTCGATGTCGTAGCCGTTCCGCAGCCTGCCACAGCCAGTCCAAAAGTCAATGTTAAAGCAAGCATAGCCCCTTTTTTCCATCCTGTACGAAAAACACGCCTATTCATCATCTTATATAACCCCTTTTCCCTATGTTTCAAGTTGGTGGATGTATTGCGGTGATACCCAAATATGCATTTGTTCGCCTATGGGCAAGCGGGTGGAGTGATACGCAGTCCATTGCTCACCGTTTTCGGCTAGTAGACGGATTTCATAGCGATCGCCAACATAGCTGACATGCAGGATCTCTACTGTAAAAGTGTGCTGATCCGCTTGCTCCTGTTCCCATCGGACATGTTCAGGTCGGAATAGTGTCCGTTCCAACTCGATCCAGTTGGATTTACCGATAAACCTTGCCACCTCTGGATGAGCTGGGCGACTATAGATCACCTCTGGTGTTCCGGTCTGCAAAATATGTCCACTTTTCATAACCACCACTTCATCAGACATGGACATGGCCTCGATCTGATCATGGGTGACGTATAGGGCGGTTAGCCCCAAATCGCGCACAAGCGATATCATCTCAATGCGCATCTCCTCCCGTAGTACGGCATCCAGTGCACTAAGCGGCTCGTCGAACAAAACCAGTCGAGGCCGGATAGCAACTGCTCTTGCAAAAGCAACCCGCTGCTGCTGACCACCGGATAGTTGATGAGGGTAACGATCCTCCAGCCCTGACAACCTCACCTTATCGAGCGCTTCCAGCACCACTGCCCGCAGTTCCTTGCCTTGAGCGTTAACAGCCCTTTTCCCCCGTTTGCTCGCTCGCAAGCCGAAGGCCACATTTTCAAACACCGTCATATGCGGCCACAGCGCGAAATCTTGAAAGACCATACCAAAGTGGCGGAGATGTGTGGGAACATCCTTTTTGCGTTTAGCTGAAAAGAGAATTTCCTCTCCCATCGTGATTGTGCCGATATCCGGTGTCTCCAGACCAGCAATCAAGCGCAAGAGCGTCGTCTTCCCACAGCCGGACGGTCCGAGCAATGTGGTGAATTTACCCTGTCGTACGATCAGATTCGTCTCATGCAACGCGGTGGTTTGGCTGAAGGTTTTACTTACTCCGCGAATATATAGATCCTGATTCATCACATTACCTGCCTGTTCTTATGACTGACCCCAGTGTAAAACTTGAATTCGCAACCTGTGTTATTGGAAAGTTAAAACAAAATTAATTATTTCAATGAATTGTGTTAACACTCATAGATTTAATCTATATAGAGGCGATTGATGCTGCTGCCCAAAGAATAGCATGATTGTTCGATCAAACTGAAAGCGAGGCATTCTAAGTGAACTTAAGTCTTCTAAAGTTACATATTGTAGAGCTGCTGAACAAGCACCATAAAATTACCACCGTAGCCGAGCTTCTCGGCCTAAAGCAACCTACTGTTACTTTTCATATGAAAAATCTGGAGCGTGAATTCGGAGTAAAGCTGTTTGACACACGTATGGGCAAAATCATCCTGACGGATGCCGGAAATGCCCTACTGCACTATGCCACCAAGATTAATGCACTTGCGGCTGAGGCCGAGCGGGTTGTCCGTGAGTTCGATACACTCCAACGAGGCAGCATACGTATTGGCGCAAGCTATGTACCTGCTACCTATCTGCTTCCTGCCGTGCTGCATCGGTTTGCCCGCGAGCATCCGGGCATTCACATCTCCTTATCCGTGAAAACAGCGCCCGTGATCAAGGACATGCTTGCTCGCCACGAAATTGACCTTGGCATTATTTCGGCAGAGCCGTTTCAATCCCCCACGTTACTCTCAGAATCCTTGGGGGAAGATGAACTGGTGCTCATCTGCTCACCCACTCATCCGCTCGCTAGCGAAACCGATTTGACATCCGAGCGTATCGCTTCTTCCTCTTTTGTATTGCATGGAAAGGATTCCAGCACACGCCACGCGACTGACAAATGGCTAGAGCGCGGGAGGCGCCGGCTTCCATCCTATCTGGAATTGGATTCACTGGAGGCCATCAAGCAGGCGGTTATGCTGGGAGAACACATCTCCTTTGTCTCTCGTATTGCTGTTCAATCAGAGGTTGAACGGGGTTTACTGGTTGTAAGGCCTATTCCGGGACAGCCTGTTGAAAGGCACATTTATATGGTCAGCAACAGAGATCGTCATCGCTCTGCGCTGATCCACAGATTCACTGAATATTTATGATGGAACCAAGATTAAATCTTAGCTGTCATATAAAAATTATGGCATTTTTTAACCGGAGTACCCTCTTGTCTTGACATACGACTGACAAAATACCCGTAAAGTGAAGCGTGTAACCTATTCGGACGAACAGGAGAGGATGAAATGAAAACAAGCCTGCGTATCACTAAATTCATGTCAGTAGTAACTCTGAGTGCAGTACTGCTCGCAACAGGATGGAAAGGTGCAGAGCCCGTACAAGCGGCTGCCAATGCCACGCCAAGCTATGAGGTTAAGCTGCTGCTGGATACAGCTCAGGTCCTCAATGCGGATGGCTCTTTAAAAAGCGGCATCGTAAATGAGTTCGGAATTAGCGAAGATGCGCAACGATTAAGCGTCGAGTTTTTTGATACAGACTCCTTGCAATTGAATGACGAGGGCTGGAACGTTAGATTTCGCAAAAAAGAGGATAAAAAAAACTATGAGTTAACCTACAAAAAGCGCTATGCGATCACAAACGGGAATATTGATGCAGCACTCACTCAAGCGAATAAAGAAGGTTTCAGTGCCTCTGATGATAATTATGAGGCTGAGGTGGATTGGGGATACAGCAAGCAGACATTAAGCTTTTCCAATGACAAGAAAACAAACGCCTCCAAAGGATTAGCTCTGCCTTCCCCGGATCAGGCGTTAAAACAATTGCAGGACAATCTTCCGGGCAAGCTGCAAAACTGGAAAAGCAGCAACTGGGGCAAACATACCTTGGCAAACTCCAGAGTACGCGGTCCTGTACAGGTCAGCAAATATGAGGGCAGCTTTCAGGGCTTGGATACTGACGTTGAAGTATGGCCTATTCGTAGCGCAAACGGATCGGGTACCGACAATATCATCGAAATCTCCTTCAAAACTTCGGATTACAATACTGCCACAAGCAACCGCGCCAAGCTGATTAACCTGCTACAATCCAAAGGATGGCTGATTCCCGCCGATTCTCTGAAAACGAATCTGGTACTGGAACGCTATTAAGCCACTCGAACCTAAAAAGTACTCAAACCTAAAAAAGGAACCGAACGGGCCTCCCTGTAGAGGGCAGCACGAACGGTTCCTTTTTACTATTATACATATGACTACAGGGTCATTATGTTGCAGTTTTTTACTTACATACGTTCCGGTGCAGACACACCCACCAGCTTCAGTACATTGGCAATGGTCGTGCGGACCGCGCCAAACAAGGCCAAGCGAGCTTGCGTTTGAGCGGCATCCTCCGTGATGACACGCTCTGCCTTATAGTAGCTGTGGAACATGGATGCCAGCTCGTAGACATAGCGAATCATGCGATGCGGCGCAAAGTTTGCAGCTGCCACCGATACTTCCTCTGGCAACTCGCCAATTTTGCGTAACAGATCGTATTCATGCTCAGCCGTCAGCTTCGACAAGTCAACTTCTGCCAATGGCAGTACAGCAATACCCTGCTCTTCGGCTTGACGATATACGCTGCATGCACGTGCGTGTGCATATTGCACGTAGAATACCGGATTCTCATTGGAAGTGGAAATCGCCAAATCCATATCAAAATCCAGATGTGAGTCCATACTACGCATGGTGAAGAAGTAACGGATCGCGTCTACGCCCACTTCTTCCATCAGATCCTCCATCGTTACGGCCTTGCCAGTACGCTTGGACATTTTTACTTTTTCCCCGTTTTGGAACAAGCTGACCATTTGGGCAATCAGTACTTTAAGCTTATCCGGGTCATTGCCCAGTGCTTCCATTGCCGCTTTCATTCGTGGAATATAGCCGTGGTGATCCGCTCCCCAGATGTTGATGATCGTGTCATACCCACGAGCATATTTGTCGCGGTGATAGGCGATATCCGGAGTCAGGTACGTATAAGTGCCGTCATTTTTGATCAATACACGGTCTTTATCGTCGCCATACTTGGTCGTGTTCAGCCAAGTAGCTCCGTCCTTATCATAAATTTCCTCACGGTCACGCAGCTCATTCAGCGCTTTAAGCACTTCACCGTTATCATACAGTGATGTTTCACTAAACCAGGAATCAAAAGGTACACGGAACCGCTCCAGATCACGCTTGATCTTATTCAGTTCCTTTTCCAAACCGTATTCACGGAAATAAGCGGCACGATCTCCCGGTTCCATGGACAACAGAGAATCGCCCTTCTCAGCCACCAGTTCCTTCGCAAACCCAATGATGTCCTCACCATGGTATCCGTCCTCCGGCATCTCTGCAGGCTGTCCCAGCTCCTGCAAATAACGCGCTTCAATGGAACGGCTCATATTGTAAATCTGGTTCCCCGCATCATTAATGTAATATTCACGAGTGACTTGATATCCTGCAAAATCAAGCACGTTACAGAGCGCATCCCCTACGGCTGCACCACGTGCATGACCCAAGTGAAGACTCCCCGTCGGATTGGCGCTGACAAATTCGATCTGTACCTTTTTGCCTGCACCTACCTGTACACGTCCGTAATCCGCGCCTTGCTCCTGTACTTGTCCAATCACTGCATAAAGGTAGCTCTTGTTCAGGCGAAAGTTAATAAAGCCCGGTCCGGCGATTTCCGCACTTTCAATAGAAGCGGAAGCTAAGTCCATATTTGCGATCAAATCTTCAGCGATTTGACGCGGATTCTTCTTCGCAATGCGAGTGAGCTGCATTGCTACGTTGGTAGCTAAGTCACCGTGTGACTTGTCCTTAGGCACCTCCAGTGTAATGGTCGGCAGCTCTTCACGGCTCACGATTCCGGCAGCCAGCACCGCTGCCTCGATTGCTGAGGTCACCTTTTGATTAATAAGTTCCAGTGGATTGCTTGTCATGATTGTTGCTCCTCCTGTATATGCAAACTAATGGCAAAATGCCCCGAGAAATCCTCAAATACGTACAGATCATAGGTCCAGCTCACATGTCCGGTGAATCCATCCATCCGAATATCGAGCTTCTGCGTATGCGCAGACATGTTCAGGTTTAAATAAGGCGAGCGGTAAAATCCAGGCAACCTGCGTCCCAGCGCGAACGACTGCTCCGATTGTACCTCACCGTGACGAATCAGCTTTAGCTCATCTGGTCCGATCTTGACTGTGTTCCGTGTCGTACCGCCCTCAGGACTCTCTTGCGGCTCTTCGTACCTTATATATAGATGCTTCCCGCGAACGATTGCTTCTCCAGGAAGCTCCTGTACCACATCTTCTCCGTCATGATGACTATGAAGACGGATTCGAACCTTTGCATTGTGTGGCATGTGTTCAAACTCCATTCTATCGCTATCCTACTGTACTACTATATCCAGTTCCCGATTGCAATTCAAATGAGTTTTTACAAAAAGATGCTTTCACACTTAAAAAATTCAACTACTGTAGGTCAGCAGCACTGGATGCCTGGCTAAAACTTTCAATGAACCGGGAAGCCAATGAAGACATGTATTTATCCTTCAACCAGACAGCCGCCACACGAGTGTGCAATTCTTCACAACTAATTTCCTTAACGATTAAATGATTATTGCTGCCTAAAGATAAAGCGGAGCGCGAAATCATGCCAATACCCAGCCCTTCGTTGGCCCAATGAAGCGTAGTGCGGGCATCGTCATTTTTGCAAAAGATATTGGGCTCAAAGCCATGCTTCATACAGGTATCGTGAATCAATTGCTCAAAACGGCGATATATAATGAGTGGTCTGTTCTTCAACTCAGCCAATGAAATGGTCTTCTGTTCGGGATTCCAATCATATTCTTCCGTCATCACTGCTACCATCGGCTCAGTGGACGCATATCTACACCCTAAACCGGCGGTATTAAAAGGGGTTCTGACGATACCGACCTCTACAATTCCTTTGTTCAAAAGATCGAGAATCCTGAAGGTATTTCCCTCATGTATTTCAAATTTTACACCCGCATAGGTTTTATGAAATTCGGAAAGCCTGTCTTTCATCAGGGTCGCTCCAGAGGAAGAAACCGTCCCAATGGTGAGCGTCCCCTTCATCCCCATGGCAAAATCGTTTATTTCCCTTGTCGTAGCATCCGTCAGCTCCAAAATCTGCTTGGCCCTGTTCCGTAAAATGATTCCGGCCTCTGTCAATTGAATGCTTCGTGAGCCTCGATTCACAAGCTTTACACCAAGCTCTTCCTCCAGCTGCATAAGCTGTTGACTTAAGGGAGGCTGTGCGATTTGCAGTTTTTTGGCTGCCGCTGTAATCTGTCCAGCATCTGCAATCGCTAAAAAATACTTGAGATGTCTCAATTCCATCATGAACCTCCGGTTCTGATATATGTAAAACCTATATCTCTAATATATATTAAATATTATTCATATGGTTGGGGATATGCCATAATCATATTCAGATATGCAATTATAATAGGAAACTTTATACAATATTTAGGTTAGGTGATGGTTTATTTGCTGAAATTTGCTGTTTTTTTGAAACCTTATAAAAAGGAAACAATTCTTGGGCCTCTGTTTAAACTAATTGAGGCCATTCTGGAATTGTTGCTGCCTACTATGGTGGCTTTAATGATTAATCATGGCGTCGGTAAGGGAGACACCCATTATGTTTGGCAAATGGGTCTTTTGATGTTGCTCATGACTATACTGGGCTTTGGCAGTTCTCTCGTGTGTCAGTTTTACGCAGCCCGTGCTTCCCAAGGATTCGGAACCACACTGCGCAATACTATGTTTAAGCATATTTCATCGTTTTCTTATGCAGATCTCGATAAATTTGGTACGCCCTCTCTCATCAACCGAATTACGAATGATGTCAATCAGCTGCAAACGGCTGTAGCAATGTTGATTCGTCTGGTTATTCGTGCTCCTTTTATTTGTATCGGGGCGATCATCATGTCCATGATTCTGGACTTCCGCCTTGCTTTGGTGCTGTTGGCGGCAACACCCGTTCTGGCTTTGATCCTGTATGTGGTCATTACGAAGGCTTCTCCGCTGTACCGGCTATACCAGAAAAAGCTCGATAAAATCGCTCTGGTGCTAAGCGAGAATCTCACAGGTGTACGGGTTATACGTGCATTTGCCAAAAGAGGAGCTGAACGAGTAAAGTTCAATGCCGCCTCAGATGATCTCACCCAAACCGCTATTCGTGTCGGCCGGATTTCTGCTCTACTTAGCCCAGCCACCTTACTGGTGGTCAACGGAGCTATTATCGCCATTCTGTGGATCGGCGGTATCCATATCCAATATGGATCTCTTACACAAGGAGAGATTATTGCATTTATTAATTACATTACGCAGATTTTACTGGCCCTGATTGTGGTGACGAATCTCATTATTCTGTTCACCAAGGCGGCCACTTCAGCAGCGAGAATTCAGGAGGTTCTGGACACCGAAGCTTCGATTTCCGATACTGCCAATCCTGTATCATTAGACCAGGAAAGAACGAGTAAGACCGGCTCTGTACCAGCTATCTCCTTTGATCATGTCTCCTTTGGCTACAATAAGACAGGACAACTGGCACTTAGCGATGTAGTTGTAGACATTTATCCCGGTAAAACGGTTGGAATCATAGGAGGAACAGGCTCGGGAAAATCTACCTTCGTGAATCTGATTCCCCGCTTCTATGATGCAGTAGAAGGTTGTGTACAGGTCGATGGCATCGACGTACGGCATTATAAGCTGGAGCAATTGCGGCAGAAAATCGGGATTGTTCCACAGAAAGCACTGCTGTTCACTGGGACGATAGCGGATAATATCCGTTGGGGACATGAACATGCCACCGATGAGGAGGTCGCCCGGGCCGCAGCCATCGCGCAAGCGGATGAGTTTATTTCCAACTTGCCGAAAAAATTCGATGCCCCGATCACCCGAGGAGGACTTAATCTATCAGGCGGCCAGAAGCAGCGACTTACCATTGCCAGAGCTATTGTAGGCAATCCGGAAATTCTGATTTTGGACGATTCCTCAAGCGCACTTGATTTTGCAACTGACGCCGCCCTCCGGAAATCGCTACGGGAAAATAGCACCCGCATGACTGTCTTGCTGGTCTCGCAACGAGTAAGCAGTGTACAGCATGCCGATAAAATCATTGTATTTGATGAAGGCCGGATTGTCGGAATCGGCACACATGATCAGTTGATGAGCAACTCGGAGGTATATCAGGAAATTAATCGCTCTCAGCTCTCAACGCAGGAGGTGGACCAATGAGTGGCAAGGAAACCTGGAGAAGATTGTTAACCTATGTCGGTCAATATAAAACAACAACATTTTGGGTCATCATCAGTGCTATTCTTAGCGTGCTTGCCAGTCTGGTCGGACCCTATATGATTGGCCGGGCTATCGACCATATGGTAAATCAGGGAGCGGTAGACTTTAGAGGTATTGCACAGATTCTATATGGACTAGGCGTTGTATATGTTGTAGGCAGTCTATTTAGCTGGTTGCTCACATATTTGACGAACCGCATTGCTTTTCAGACTGTAAATGATATGCGGCGGGAGTTATTCGATCATTTTAATATCCTTCCGTTAAGCTTTCATGACAATCATCCGCAAGGAGATAGCATTAGCCGTTTTGTGAACGATATGGATGCCGTGTCCGATGGATTGTTGCAGGGCTTCTCCACCTTGATCACCGGGTTGATTACCATTATTGGTTCGATTGTACTTATGTTGTATATCAGCCCAGTGATGACGTTGGTGGTATTGGTGTCTGCCCCAATCACATATGTCGTTGCACGGTTCATTACTACAAAATCGCAACGCATGTTCCGTGAACAGGCCAAAATTTTGGGAAGCTTGAACGGTTATGTGGAGGAAATGATCGGCGGACAGCGGGTAGTTACTGCCTTTCACTATGAAAACCGCTCGCTTGAGGAATTTTCCGCCCGAAACGAACAATTATATCAAGCCGGAGTGAAATCGCAGTTTTATGGATCTTTGTCCAACCCTTCCACTCGATTGGTCAACAACATGACTTTCTCCGTCACCGCTATGATTGGCTGTATTTCGATCATTTTGGGCGGGATTTCGGTAGGCGGTTTATCGAGTTTTCTCATTTACACCAATTTGTTCGCCAAGCCCTTTAATGAAATTACAGGTGTGCTGACTCAGTTTCAGGCCGCTACAGCTTCTGCTCAGCGTATATTTGCTATTTTGGATTCACCGCCGGAGCAACCGGAAAAGTCGAACGCCGTGCAGCCGGAGCGCAGTAAAGGTACAATTCTGTTTGATCATGTGAAATTTTCCTATAATCCGGAACGAACACTCATTACGAACTTTAGTTTGGAGGTCAAGCCAGGCACTCGCGTAGCTATTGTCGGACAGACCGGAGCAGGCAAAACAACACTCGTTAACCTGCTCATGCGCTTTTACGATGTGGACAGCGGTTCGATCTCCATCGACGGAGTGAATATCAACGATATGAGCCGGGACAGCCTACGTACTAACTTTGGTATGGTGCTTCAAGATACATGGCTGTTCAGCGGAACGATCCGGGACAATATCGCTTACGGAAAGCCAGAGGCCACGGACGAAGAAGTCATTGCGGCTGCGACGGCTGCCAATGCGCATAGCTTTATCAAGCGCCTGCCTCATGGTTACGATACGGTCATCAGCGGATCGGGCGATAGCCTATCGCAAGGGCAAAGGCAGCTGCTCACTATCGCAAGGGTGATCCTCGTCGATCCACCTATGCTCATTCTGGATGAAGCAACCAGCAGTATAGACACCCTTACAGAAGCCCGGATCCAAAAGGCTTTTATGAAAATGATCGACGGACGCACCAGCTTTGTCATCGCCCACAGGCTATCAACCATCCGCGAAGCAGATCTAATTCTATACATGAAAAACGGCGATGTCGTCGAAAGTGGTACTCATGAAGGACTGCTCGCAAGCGGTGGCCATTATGCCTCGCTCTATAACAGCCAGTTCACTACGGCCTAACATTGCAGTTAGGAAAAATCGTTACCTTCATTCGCAAACATGTTCTCCTTAAAAGTCGGTTGCTCTTATGCAACCGACTTTTTGGTTGTGGCACAGGGAGAGGCTATTACTTATGTAATCGAGCGAAATACAACATAATCGGCTTATCGGAGATAGTTCGGTTCAAATCCCAGCGCTTGTAGCAGTTGGTTGGTCAATGGGCTCATTTTCCTGAAAAGCACGTCGATACCACCAGCCGATCAGAACAGCAATGGTAGTCATTGCCGCAGCCAGCAAATACACCTGCACCATACCAAATCGGTCAGCATACCAGCCCATAAATAATAAAGCCAGGCCGAAAGCAAGATTTGTAAGCACATCAATTCCCGCCATCACTTTGGGCAGCTGGGCTGGCGGTGCACTGGTTTGCAGCAAGGTGCGGCGAATAATGCCTGCCATTTGAACAGGTAAGCCTGACACAGCAAAAAGAACAAGCGCAGCCACGGGAATGGTATTCAGCGCAAATACAATGGTAATCAGTACATACACCAGCAACGCCCCGAGCATGTACAAAAAGCTGTTCTTTTGCAATCGCTTGACCAAGCCAACGACAATTAATCCACCCAAAATGGTGCCGGAGAAAAAGGACGCATTCATGAAGCCCCACCAGCTCGCATCCCGATGCAGCACTTGACTGACGTACGCCAAAATAAATACGCCGAGCCAGGAGACTCCCCCAATACTGTCCACGCTGTCGACAATCATTAGAGAACGAATACGACGGTTATGCCAAATGATTTTCCATCCTTCCCCAAGCTCTTTCCAATGGGAGCCTTTTTCCTTTGCGGGTTCTACTGCATCTGTTAAGGACTCTGGAGATTCGGGGTTTGATTCCTTTTGATCCAGCGGATCACGAATGAAGGACGTGACAGTTACAGCCACGAGATAACAACAGGAGGCAATTGCAAGCGTATTCAGGGAACCCAGCCAAGCGACAATCATTCCGCTCAACGCCCAGCCTGCACACTTGACCACCTGATCACTGACCGCTACCATACCGTTTGCCCGCATGAGTCCCTCACCAGTGGCCAAACGGGGTACAAGCGCATTACGCGCAGGATTGGTCCATCCATCCAAAAAAGACATGCCAAAAACCATCACAAAAATAAACAGAAACGACCTCTGCTCAGGTACGATCCACAAATAAAGCAGCAGCAACGTAAAAATGATAAACTGCCCAAACTGGGAAAATAGCAGAACCTGCGTCAGCCGAAATCGACCGAGCACGATCGGTGCAACAAGCCCACTAATCACTTGAGCTGACAAACGAAACAACGGGATTAAAATAGTCGTCATTAAGGAATTACTTGAACTGAATACCAACACCACCACACTCAACATGTAGATGATATCTGCTGCGTTGGAAATCGTCTGAGACCCCCACAGGTAATAAAAAGAGCGTCTGATCAAAAAAGTTCCCCCCTCTTTGGTATATCGCCAATTTATGTATTTCCATAACCAAACCTCCCCTGTCGATTACAAATCTGTTAAATGTCCGGTTTTTTGTATGTTCTACATATACCCTTAAATTTCCTTCTTTTATCTTAAAAGGAAATTCAGTGTCCACTATATTTTCATGCCTACTACAATCTGATTTAACACAAAAAAAAGCGTCTATAGCGCTCTTTTCGCTCTATACTGGCGATAAAGATCACTAAGACGCTTCTTAAAATGTTTACTTTGTTAAATCTTCCACAAATTTAGGTAGTACAAATGCCGCTTTGTGCAGACGTGGACTGTAATATCGGGTATCCATCTCTGGAATTTGGTTCTCGTCCACTTCGAGCGGGTCATATTTCTTGCTGCCCAATGTGAATGTCCAAAGACCGCTCGGATAGGTTGGAATGTTTGCACCGTACACACGCACAATCGGGAAAATCTCTTTTACATCTTTGTTGACCTTCTGAATCAGGTCAGCCTTGAACCAAGGATTATCCGTCTGTGCCACGAAAATGCCGTCTTCCTTCAGCGCCTCAAAAATACCTTGGTAAAACCCACGTTCGAACAGCGGCGCTGCCGGACCAACCGGCTCCGTCGAATCGACCATAATCACATCGTATTCATTTTTGTGTTCGATAATATGCATGTAGCCGTCATTGACCAGTACTTCCACATTGGACTCGTCCAACTTCCCAGCAATTTCAGGTAAATATTTTTTAGAATATTCAATGACTTTACCGTCAATCTCCACCAATACAGCCTTTTCCACTTCAGGATGCTTGATGACCTCACGGATAACGCCGCCATCCCCGCCGCCCACAACCAAAACCTTTTTCGGATTCGGATGTGTATTCAAAGCCGGATGTGCTACCATTTCGTGATATACAAATTCATCCTTAACCGTTGTCATCACCATGCCGTCCAGAACAAGCATATTGCCGAATTCCTCCGTCTCGATCATTGCCAGATCCTGAAAATCTGTTTTCTCAGAGACGTAGGTTTGTTTGATTTTTGCTGTAATGCCGAAAGAGGGAGTCTGCTTCTCCGTAAACCACAAATCCATCATTCCAACCTTCTTTCTGATCAAAGTATGTGTCCGGCAATCCGGTAGCATAAACATGGACTTTCCTTATAACTGCAACACGCAAACGCCGAGTTTGCTATATTTATTGTACCAAACACACTTGAATTTCACACTTTTTGCATTATAAGCGATACCCGAATGGACTGTAAAAGCATTTTTAGGGCTTAATCTTGTTTAAAATAGATACGTATATGCATCTGATGAATAGACACTTTCGGATTGACTATACTGAGAACATCAACTATGGAAGGAGGTGGCATGATGACCGATACTACCGGGCGATCCTCCAAGCGTAAACCGCTTTGGGTTCGATGCTTTCAAGGCCTGATGTCTCTCACGATTCTGACGGTCATCGCCGCCTGCATTCTGCTCGCCTATTTGTACACAACCAGCCTTCCGCTCGCCGATACAGACCGGAATTCACGTCTGCTCGATAGTCAGGGGCAAGTCATTGCTACCTTCTCTGCCGGAGGAAAGGAATCTATTCCTGTCCAGCTTGATCACATTTCGCCCGATTTAATAGCAGCTACACTGGCTGTGGAAGACCGGAAGTTTTACGATCATTTTGGCTTTGATTTCAAAGGTCTGGGCCGGGCAGTAATCGTTAATTTGACCCGATGGGATATGTCGCAAGGGGCCAGCACACTGACTCAGCAGCTTGCGCGCAATCTGTACTTATCTCACGAGAAAACATGGACGCGCAAGGCCAAGGAAGCCATCTATACTGCACAGCTTGAAATGAAGTATTCCAAGGATGAGCTGCTGCAAATGTATTTAAATGAAATTTACTATG
This sequence comes from Paenibacillus polymyxa M1, assembly GCF_000237325.1. Lineage (NCBI taxonomy): Bacteria > Bacillati > Bacillota > Bacilli > Caryophanales > Paenibacillaceae > Paenibacillus > Paenibacillus polymyxa. The sequence goes on along the minus strand of NC_017542.1, from coordinate 147,565 downwards.
GTCATGGCGCCTATGGCATTGAGGCGGCCTCGCAGATGTATTTCGGTAAATCCGCAAAGGATCTGGACTTGGCTGAAAGCGCCCTATTGGCAGGTATTCCGAAAGGTCCGACCTACTATTCACCATATAATCATATGAAAAACGCAAAGGATCGGCAGAAAATTGTACTGGACTCTATGGCACTCATCGGTAAAATTACACCGGCTGAAGCCAGCAAAGCCTATGAGGAAATACTGGCCCTGCGGCCCGAGAGCCAGCGTCGGACAGTGGAAGCTGCTCCCTGGTTTCGCGATTATGTTCGCCAGCTAGCGACTCATCAATTTGGGATTAGCGAAGCGGTGCTTGAGCATGGCGGGCTGAGCATTTATACGACGCTGGACATGCACATGCAGCAGGCAGCCGAGGCGGCTGTCAATGAGGGCATGAAGAACAGCAACGGACTGGAAACTGCACTAATCTCCATGGACCCGCGCAATGGACATGTCAAGGCCATGGTCGGCGGAACGAACTATGTCGGGAATCAATACAACCATGCACTGGCCACAACCCGGCAGCCAGGCTCGTCTTTCAAGCCGATTATGTATCTCAGCGCGCTGGATTCCGGCCAATTGACGAGTACGTCCAAATTCGAAAGCCGACCGACGTTGTTCCACTACGACAACAACCGCAAAACTTATAAGCCCAAAAATTTTGGAGATAAATATTTGGGTGAAATAGATCTGCGGCGCGCCATTGCGGCATCTGATAATATTTATGCCGTCAGCACCATTCTGCAGGTAGGAGCGGATAAGGTCATGGACCTCGCCAGCAAAATGGGCATTACGAGCGAGCTCAAGCCCGTGCCTTCGCTGGCGTTGGGCGTGTCGCCCGTCAGCCCGTTTGAGATGGCCTCGGCCTTCTCGGTCATCAGCAGTGGCGGGCAAAAGGTAGCTCCGGTGGCGGTGCTGCGCATCACCGATGCGGCCGGACGATCACTGTACGAAGCGCCGCAAGCCGCACCCGTGCAGGTGGTAAAGCCCGCCTCTGCCTATGTCCTCACACGCCTCATGGAAGGCGTGTTCGAAGAAGGCGGCACCGGCAATCGGGTCGCGAAGTTGATCAAGCGCCCGGTTGCCGGCAAAAGCGGCACGACCAATACGGACGCGTGGATGGTCGGCTTCACCCCGGAGCTATCCACCGCTGTTTGGGTCGGATATGACAAGGGCAAGGCCATCAGCACGCAGGATGCCCGGCGGGCGGCACCAATTTTCGCACAATATACGGAAAAAGCGCTGGAGAATGTGCCGCCCAAAATATTCCCGATCCCTGACGGCGTAGTCAGCGCCTATATTGATCCGGCTAGCGGCAAGCTGGCTGCGCCGGACAGTCCCGACAAGCGGCTGGAGGTATTCGTTAGCGGTACCGAGCCGAAAGAGACCCTATCGGGGCAGAATAACCCACAGGCATCGACACCTACTGACCAAGCGGAACGACAGGCCGAAAAAAAATCCTGGTGGGGCAATTTTAAGCGATGGTGGATGGAGTAATAGCAAAAAAAGACTGGAAAACGCCATGATGCGCTCTCCCAGTCTTTTTTATCTTTACTTCAATTATCTTATTCGCCCATTTTAGCTCTTTGCCAGTGCCATCAGCCATTACACAGTTAAGCCCCGTTCTTTCCTAAAGCTGCGCTATTACCAAAAACAGCTAAATGACTCAATACGGTTGGTGTCTACACCATAGTAAAACCAAAAGCGGCCACTCCACCGAAAACCTGCTACGGATGTTCTGCCTACAAAGACAGGGTACATCCAGAAGCGCTCTCCGTTCGTCAGCCATACAAACGTGTTGCGGTACAAACAACCGAAAATGGCTCCAGGGTCAACCGCATAGGCCGAAACTAGCGGTTTCGGTGGCGTAAATTGCGGTGGTGGGGAAGTTGGTGCTTGAGCTTGCTGCCCACCTTGCGGACCGAACGGCCCTTGCGGTGGCGGGGAGAACGGCTGTGGCGAAAAGGGGCCTGGGCCTGGTGGCGGACCTACCGGAGACGGGAACGAATCCTGTATATCAGGAAATTGTGGAATTGAAGGACCCGACGGTGTGAATGGACCCGGAGTACCCGGTTGCGTTCCGAAAGGAACTTGTGGCAGTAAAGACATGTGTTTCACTCCTTGTGTTCTAGGCTGATGTATCCTATGCGGGACATCAGCCCGTGGACTGGGCGAATCCCCATATCGCCGCCAAACTCCGTCATTTCGTCCTTTTATACCAAAATTTCTTATATCTCGCCCCGATTAACTCCCCGTCTGGACATGCTCCAGCTCAATTTCATGCACCATTTTAATCTCGACTCGTTTCCTGAGCTCATCATACTGTTTCAGCAGCCGGTGCTTATACCCTAAATTGTCGTTCATCCAGCCTATAATAGAGTCATCCTTATGCTCCGTGGACCAGCTAAACAAATCGCTATAGATTTGAGCAAATGATTCCTCGTTACGGCGAGCGAACCGGATCGGTTGAACTCTATAGCTGAGCTTCAGTTCCAACATTTCATACAACACTTCCAAACGGTACTCCAAGTCCTGTACACCTGCTTTGGATGCATCGTAGCTTTTTATATCCTGAATAAGCTCTCTAAAGGTCAACCCTACATGCTGCATAGCAATATAAGACCACACACAACTTCCCGTAGCTGTTCCATGAGCCTCCCAAAGCGGATTCCACAAAATAGACCGAATTGTATCCTTCTGCTCTTCTCCAAACAAAGCAATTCCAGCAATAATTCCTGCATTACAGTCTACGGAAGCATGTCGCTCTCCCCAATGCACCAATCGTGGAATCATATCTTCAGTAGTACATTTAAAGCTTAGTAGGGGTAAGAATTCATCAAACAGATGCTGATCCACTGCTTGTTCCAATTCAGTCGCCAGTCGTTCACGGAACGATTCGCATGGAAGATGTACGAGCCCCAAACAAGCATCCACAGATGCTGCCCCATATGGCCCGTTCACCCATGCGACGAGATCAGCCGCAGCTTCCACATAACCCAAATAACCTAACACATGCAGCACACCATCAGGTATATGTTCCGAGGATGTCTGATTTCGAACATAACGCTCGTACATATCCTGCGCCAAAGCAACATCTCCGCATCTCATGATCGGCTGAAGAAGCAGCCCCCTAATATAATGATGAGGATCTTCTACAAAAAGCCTATATAACTCCCAGGCATCCTTCACGGTTCCATATTGGGCAACTACATCCGTATAGGCAGAAATGATGCTGGCATCCACTTTATTGCCTGAGCCCAACATATCAATAATCCTTGCTGTCGCGTCTATCATCCGGTTTTCCCCTTTCTCAGTTATGCCTATCTTTCTTTATGAAGTACTTCTCTAATCGTGAATATTTCTATTATAAAAGAGAAAAAATGTTATCATCTATAATCCACTCAAGGGAGCTGATCTGATGCAGGATTCTAGTTCAAAAATCACAACTTTCTTCATGTTTCCCGGTCAAGCAGAGGAAGCCATGCAATATTATACCTCTGTATTTAAGCCGTCTGGTATCATGAGTATTTTTCATCAGGAAGATGGGACCGTGTTACATGCCGTATTCAACCTCAAAGGGCAAACCTTTATGGCCATAGACTATAACCATCAGGACAAACACCCTTTTACCCCAGCCCTATCGCTATTCGTCACTTGTGATTCGGAAGAAGAAATCCATCGTGTGTTTGGTCAGCTATCTCAGGAAGGCCGAGTTTTAATGCCCCTTGAAGCCTCGCCCGTAAGCCAACAATTTGGCTGGGTCGAAGACAAGTACGGTGTTTCATGGCAATTAAATTTGGCAAAAGAGTAACCGACTATTTTACTTAGCAATACACTCCTTCATCTTTTTTTGGTACTATTACATGTAGTAGGTGCTAATAAAAGGATGTGTGTTTATTGTATACCGCCGATTGTGAAAAATGTTTTGGTTTATGCTGTGTCGCCTTGCCTTATGCCAAATCTGCTGATTTTGCCTTTAACAAGGATGGAGGAACTCCCTGTCAACACCTAAATGCGGATTATCGCTGCGACATTCATAAGAACCTAAGAAATAACGGCTTGCGAGGCTGTACAGTATATGATTGCTTTGGGGCAGGTCAAAAAATATCCCAAGTTGTATACAACGGAAAAAGCTGGCGAGACAACCCGGCAATAGCTGATGAAATGTTCAATCTATTTCCCATCATGCAACAGCTTCATGAAATGCTGTATTACCTAAACGAAGCCCTTAGCTTAAAAGAAACTCACTCCATTTATACCGAGTTACATAAAGCGATGGAAAAAACCGAGCAGCTTACAGATCAAGATCCAAAATCCCTTATAGATCTTCATGTACCCACCCATAGGGCGTTAGTCAATGATTTACTTGTACAAACAAGTGAGTTAGTGCGAGAAAAATTCAAGAAAAACATGGAGAACCATAAACTCAGTAAAAAAATCAAGAATAGAGACCTTATCGGGGCTAATTTAAGAGGCGTGAATCTGGGAGGTGCCAACCTGAGAGGCGTTCTACTGATTGCTGCTGACCTACGTGAGGCTGATTTGAGTATGACTGACCTTATCGGTGCAGATTTTAGAGATGCTGACTTAAGTGGGGCTAATCTGGAAGGAAGTATCTTTCTTACACAAGCGCAGTTAAATTCGGCTAAAGGCAATAGCAAAACCAAACTGCCCCCTTCTCTAAGCTTTCCCAGCCATTGGATAAATTAGATTTTACCCTAAAGCAACATTGCTTACCTATATGAAAAAAGAAGTAGACCGCCCTCGACAAGGTACCGATCTACTTCTGAATTTTACTGTTTACTCCGTCATTCTACTCATCCGTCGCATGCTGCTCTGTAGTGCTTTCCTGATAAAAACAGACTTGTGCCTTGCATCCATAACGAATAGTAGATCCAGTATCCTCATAATAACCCACATCTTCGAAATCTGCGGGCTTTGTGGCCTCAATTAGATTCAACAAGTCCTGCGCGACTTCTTCTATAGAATCTTTCTCGGTGTCCCCTCCTATAGCCGGACCGCCCGGTCCTTCGTATGCAGTCAATATCCAGCTTTGTCCAGTCGAATTTGTTGCCTTAATTATGTACCCATATGCCTCTTCGAAATTCTGCGATGTCCTTTGAGGCTGTCCGAATAAAGTAATTAGCGCTCCTCTAAACTGAGCAACAGTCTCCTCTTCTAGCGATGTAGCATGAAGAATATTGGATGTCATCAATGCAGCCTTTGGATCATTAACTTTTTTATAACTATATTTCGATACATACTTCTCGCCTGAATACTTTTTACTTTGTGGGGTTGATTCCTGTTGATCCAATATTATTGGGTTTTGTTTAGAAGTATTCAGTAGCAATCCACACACAATCGCAAGAAGGATCACCGCAACTGCTAAATATTTATTAATTGCACTCCCTCCTTACTCCCTAAAAACTATTTGGCTATGGATACATCTTAAATACACTTATACCTTTTCGTTAAGAGATTCTTCTAGTCTCCGGCTTAAGGCTGCATACTGCTCTGCATTGGTGTCTGAAAATGCTTCTTCCCGGTTAGAGTGTACATGCTGATACTGTGGAAGGCTTAAAAATTGCGACTTTGTAAAATCTATAATGTCCTCACCGATTCGGTTGTAATAATGCCAGCCGCTATCCAGCCAGGTCTTCAAAATATCACCACCAAGCCTGTCCTGAACGACAAGCGCTGTGACTCCACATTGTCCGGCTGCAGGATTATTAGCTGTCCATTTAGAGCTAGACTCCAAAGACCAAGCCTGAAACAATGCCTTTTCTAATTCTACAAAACGATTTGTATTCAATACACGTCTCCCCTTTTGAAACCATTCTGTACTTATAGTGAACCTATCCTACTTATTTCAATCTATATTCCACACTCTGTGAATCTTGGCTTCTGCTTCATTCAGTTCTAGCAAATACACGTCGGGATTGGATAGTTTTTTCCACTCCTCAAAACCAAACTGCGGATCGTAATGTCGAATGAGAAGAGAGAGTAAAGCTCCATGAGTTACAATGATAACCGTTTTTTCCGCCCGCTCTATAAGCTCCTGAACAAGCTGGATTCCTCGATCTGCTGCTTCACGGGATGATTCTCCTCCTTCCAGCTTCAAGTCCTCGTCCAGATATGTCTGTTCCAGCACGTCCAGCCAATGATCCAGATGATCACGGCATAGTACACGTTCCTGAAGACGTAGATCAGTATATACCTGCAAATGTCTACGCTCAGCCAAGGGCTGAATGGTTCGCACGGCCCGTTTCCATGGACTGGACACAATATATTCCACACCTACATTCTCCATAAAATCAGCCAACTGCTCAGCTTGTCGTTTACCTTCATCGGTGAGTCGGGCATCTGGTTCCTGTCCAGTTGCTTGGGCATGTCTAACAAAATAAATTTTCTTCACGTCATCGCTCCTAACCGTCACACAAATGTAGTATTCTATATATTTACAAATAATTATTTTTATGTTATGATATAGGTTTACATATTTGGATTACGTGATAAGATTCCTTTGTATTACATCAACTCTTATGGGAGGGATTCGATGCAATTAGACAAAGGAATACACATGCTCCAGGTTTCTGCTAATATCATGGGAAGTATAGAGAGCATTCACCCCACCTTAATGTGGGACGAAGACAACATGATTTTAGTTGATACAGCTTACCCAGGGCAACTCTCACTTTTAAATGAAGCTATTCTAGATACCGGATTAGCAATCCATAAACTTACCTCCATATTAATAACACACCAGGATCTTGACCATATTGGCAGTTTAGCAGATATAATCCGGGCTTCTTCCTCCCTAGTTCAAGTATTAGCCAGTTCTATCGAAAAGCCTTATATACAGGGAGAAAAACAGCTTATTAAGCTAACCCCAGAAGCAATAGATCAAGCTGTAAGCTCCATGCCTGAATCCGTTCCAGTAGAGTGGAGATATGCATTCCGGCGTACACTTGAAAATCCCCCAAAGGCTATTGTAAACTCCACCATCGTTGCCGGAGAGGAATTGCCCTTCTGTGGGGGGATCTTAGTTATAGATACTGCTGGTCATACACCAGGACACCTAAGTTTCTATCATAAATTCAGTCAAACCCTGATTGCAGGAGATGCTCTACGTGTAGTAAGCGGCAAATTACTGGCTCCAGACCCGCAATACTGCTGTGATTTCAATATCGCCAAAGAATCTCTTAAAAACCTGCTGCCATATGATATTAAAAAAGTGATTTGTTTTCATGGAGGGCTATACGAAGGCAATTGTAATCAGCGGATATCTGAAATATGTGAATCCTAGCTTTTGTTCACATGTTCATACCAGTCCCTTGACCAGTCAGTGAATCATCTAAAGAAAAGACTAACCAGGAATTCCTGGTTAGTCTTTTCTGAATGAAAGCTAGGCTTTTAAATGAACCCTTAATACAGGTACATCTGAAGTAGCAGATGAGCTTTCTAATATCTCCACATGACTGATCATCTCTTGCCCGTCTGGAACGATTACTGGAGTAATTACAGGTAATCCACCCTGTTGAATCGCGTCCAGGTCAAACTCCATCAATAATTGTCCAGCTTTAATGCTATCTCCTACTTTGACATGAGGGTTAAACCCCTGCCCTTTGAGAGAGACGGTATTAATCCCGACATGTATCAAAACTTGTACGCCAGATTCATGTTCAATAATCAGAGCGTGTTTGCTTTTCTCCATGACATGGGCAACTTTTCCCGCGAAAGGAGCGGTGACCCTACCCTCAGATGGATGAATAGCGATGCCATCCCCCATAGCTTTTGTAGAGAACGCAGGATCTGGAACCTCTTCTAGAGAAACCACTTTTCCTTTAATTGGCGCTACCATGTCGAATTCTTCAATACGGGGAGCCGCCTTCTTTTTCAACCATTTAAACATAACGATGCCACCTTATTTAGAGATTACATTCATAAACAGCGATAGGAAAAAAACTATATCCTTTTAGGAACCGGTTCCACGAATTCATTAAATAAAAACCGGAGTGAAACCGATTTCTATTTGAATTATAGTGAATGCCTTTCCATGATGTCAAGGCGATGATGTTCATAACTTACATGAAAAAGAAGTAGACCGACCCCAACCAAGGTATCGGTCTACTTCTGAACCTTACTGCCGACTGCTCTTTAAGCAGTTGTGTACACTGTTAACGCTAGGCTTACCCTTCCAGCGCCTGCTTCAATTCCTCAGGCGAAGCGTCCCACCATTCCTCGTTATGCGAAATTAGCAGGCTTTTGAGCGCTGCTTTATCTTCACTGCCGAGATCATCCAGCATGAAACGGCGCTTGAGTGCATAATCCATACGGTTAACATGATCGGCAAGAATTTTCCAGCCGCGTTTGGCTTCGTCGTCAATCAGCATCTCGCAGGCCGTCGCGCCACCGTACATACGTCCTTCAGGCGTACGGTCCACAGCTACCCATACCAGCCATACCTGGCGTCCGTTCGGTACGTCTTCTTTATTCGTAGAGAACTTGATTCCACGTTCTACTTTACTTTTGGCATGCATGGCACCGATATCAATTTTCGCCTCTCCTCGGTCAATGATGACCGGGGACATGCTGTTCAGATCGATTGAGCCTGCGCCGAAGCCCTTATGTTTACTCTTGCCACTGACAATATTCAGTGCAATCTGCTTTTTGCCGTCCGGCTGATTTTCACTCATGCGTCACTAGGCCTCCAATTTCCGTCTTCACACTCATTCTACACTATAAATATTTTAACTAATAATCTCCCGAAAGCAAACATATACATGCTGTAGATGCTTGTCAACGGGAGGTATCCATTGTATGACCCCAGCACGCGCCAAAATCGTTTTATTGTCTTCACTAGCCCTCGGACTCCTCGCAGGGACGTTATGGTTTGCCTGGCAACCCCAATCGCAATCCGCCCCTCAGTCTGCAGGCAAACCACTATACGGCTCCGAGTCTGAGTCTGCGCTTGCGCCAGATATGGGCAAGCCTCTAGGGGCCAACATCATGCCCGACCTGCCTAAGAACCCTCCACAGCCCGCTTCGGAAATTCTCAGCAAACGGGTGGTGGAGTATCACATTGATGTATCTCTGGAAAAAGGACGGGTTTTGCGAGGCACTGAGACTCTGACCTGGAAACATCCGGGCAAAAAAACTGTGAATGATCTGTATCTTCATCTATACCCGAATGCCTTCTCTTCCATGGAAACCACCTTTATGAAAGAATCCGGGGGAAAGCTGCGCGGAGACACCATGCCCAAGGACGGCTTTGGCTCCATGACGCTGACCGAACTAAAAACAGAAGATGGTTTATCTCTCATGCACCGTACTCAATATGTACAACCAGATGACGGTAACGCAAGTGACCGTTCGCTCATGAAGGTACGTCTGCCCAAGCCAGTACGAGGTGGCGAAGAAATCACACTATATATGAAGTTTGAAGTCAAACTGCCTGGCATTTTTGCTCGTATGGGTGCGACAGATGATTTTGTAATGGCTGGACAGTGGTTTCCAAAGCTCAGCGTCTATGAGACTGCAGGACAACGTGGACGCGCCGACGAGGGCTGGAACCTCCATCAGTATCATGGCAACTCCGAGTTCTATGCCGATTTTGGAATTTACAGTATACGAATTCGGGTGCCTGAAACACACATCGTAGCAGCGACCGGGTTTCCCACCCGTGGTGCAGTACGACAGAACGGCCAGAAAATATATCAATTTTATGCCGATGATGTACACGATTTTGCCTGGTCTGCTTCACCCAACTTTGTAGCCGTAGAAGAACCCTTTTCTTCTACTGAAGTTCCTGGTGTCAAAATCAAGCTCTATCTAGACCCTTCCCATAAGGAACTCAAAGGACGTTACATGAGCGCAGCCAAGGCCGCCCTTTCGTACTACAGCAAATGGTACGGGCCTTATCCATATTCCACTCTATCTATCGTCGTTCCACCCAAAACAGGCAGTGGAGCCGGCGGCATGGAATATCCGACACTCATCACGGCCGCAGCTGCGGACCAACTGAATCCCGGCTATAATCTGGAACGGACGCTGGTTCATGAGATTGGGCATCAATATTTCTACGGAATGGTAGCCAATAATGAATTTGAGGAGCCCTGGCTGGATGAAGGCTTCACCTCCTATGCAGAAGAACGGCTCATGGAGCAAGAATATGGGCTTATCCCCAACTTGCCATTACAATCCGGACAGGTAGCTTCTCCACAGCCCCTAAACCGCGAATCCTGGAAGTACGGATCGTCGGCTGAGTATGCACAAAATGCCTACTCACGAGGCAAGCTGGTACTACGAGGCATTGAACGTCAGGTGGGTACGAAAAAAATGGACCGAATTATGCGAACCTATGTCCAGACCTACCGATTCAAGCATCCGACCTCACAGGATTTTCAGCGTGTCGTGGAAAGGGTGACTGGACGCTCATGGAGCCACTATTTTGAACAATATGTATATGACGGCCAGATGGCGGACTTTTCTGTCGATCGCATCACGAACCGCAAGTTGGAGAATGGATATGAAGCAATCGTGACGCTTAGCAAAAAAGGAGCGGATTATCCCAAGATCCCTGTTCAATTTACCTTCAAGGATGGCACCACAATATTTAAGGCATGGGACGGTACGGGCAAAAGTACATCTTTCCGACTCAAAAGCACCTCTCCCGTGTCCTATGTGACCGTTGATCCTCTATACACTATTGCACTGGAGAACAAGCATATTAATAATAGCCTGAAGGCTGAATTGGACGAAAAGCAACAAACCCGTTGGAGTGTGAGTGTAACCAAGCTGTTGGAGACACTGCTTGGAAGTCTGTCATGGTGAGGTGTCTATAGATGCGGACTGTTTTAAAAGAAGGCTGGGCGCTAGTGCGCATACGCTTTTATATCGTTATCATTTTATTTTTGTATCGTCTGCTGTGGGGAGTATTTCTCTATCGGCTGGTACAGTCGGCCGTTGTCCCGCTGCTGCTGCGTTATCCTGGTCAGAGCCAAAACGAGCTGGGAAAGACCTTGTTTTGGATGGAGGGGCAGATCGCCTTGATGGACAGCCAGGAAGTACATGTGTATTTATGGATACTATTAGGGGCGACCGTATTGCGCGTCCTAATCACTCCCTTCATTAGAGCTGGCATATATCAAAGCCTGTATACCGATGCGTCTGAACCGCAAAGCCTGTCCTTCTTCAAGGGGATGAAACGTCACGGTATGTCATCTCTGTTGTATTACATCATCGAGTTGGGTTTGCTGCTGCTTCCCGCCTTCTGGGTGGTACCGAGACTCTATCCTATTGTAGCAGGAACGCTGCAATCTTCCTCTTACCTGTTGCATTTGTTGCCCTATGCCATTGGGTGGGTGGCTTACGGTTGGTTCATTCGGCAGTGCATCCTGTATATGCAACTGGGCTCGGTCAGTGGTCACGCCATACTATCGTCCCTGCTCGCCTTCTTTCGCCAGCTTCTTCCGGCTGTAAGCGTATCTCTCTTGCTTGGTGCTTGTGTGCTGCTGGTCTTCGGTCTATTTGGCACCGTAGCGATAATTTGGACTGGTATGTTGGCGCTAATTCTCCAGCAATCGTATCATTTTGTTACCAGTCTGGTCAGGCTGTGGCATATCAGTTCGCAGTATCGTCTATGGCACATCGATATCTCCAGCAGAGGCTAATCCCTCTCTTTATGCTTTCTCCTGCATTTTTAGCTGTCGAAAAAACTTTTTTCTTTCCCGTGCAAACGGCACATAACTGAATACTGTTAACAGAATCTGTTCCTAGGGCGTTAGGAACAGATTTTTTTTGTAACTTTTTGCGATGAAACATTTGCCAAAGCCTGCTGTCTTTGTTACAATAATCGCAGTGAACTGATAGTAACAACTTTGTAATCTTTATTGTAACCTTTATCTTAAAAACATCGTTGTCGTGAATACTGCTCTCCAAGGTGCACATCTTAAGTTAAGCCTAATTCCTGGCACCTAGGAAGCGGGGGAACCAGTTTGGGTGAATTGATCTCGCAACAGAGTGGTCATAGGGGAACCTTCTACCGAATCCTTAAGCTAACCTCGCAGGCATTGGAAGGGGTATATTTTTTTTGAAGAAGAAGCTAACGATCGCAGCCATGGGTCTCGCCATTGCCTTTACATCTTTTACATTCGGTGGCAGCAGTGCATTTGCAGACTCTAAGATGGACCAGGTCATCCAAGATGCCAAAGGAACGAACTATAGAAGCGGAGGTACTACACTCGAGGGATTCGATTGCTCCGGCTTCACAATGTATGTATTCAACAAACTGGGAATTAAACTGCCGCATCAATCTGGATCACAATTCAAAATGGGAGCTTCTGTATCCCGCGATGAAATGAGACCAGGCGACCTGGTGTTCTTCAACACCACAGGAAGAGGCGTTTCCCATGTAGGTATCTTCGTAGGTGAAGGGAAATTCGCCCACTCCTCGACTTCACGTGGTGTAGTAGTTAGCTCACTGAACGAAAATTATTACGCTAACCGTTATGTCGGTGCAAAAAGAATTATGAGCACAGACGCTTACCATTCTGTAGCTTCAGATATTCCTGATGACGACAACGTAGAATAACTACCGCACAGCAAGCTAACTCTAGCCGCAATTTGATTCTGGCCGGAATCGAATTGCGGTTTTTTATGTCCACTACATCAGTAATTATTATCATTACTGACGAACTGACACCTCAAAAGGTTTCAGTTTTAGCGAACATCGTCGGTTTTACCGCCACCGCTGGGGGAGCATATGAGCAGTAAATCCTTCTTATTGAATGTATACCCGACTTAGGTACGAAATAAACACGCTTGCCATTCTCCTACAACTTGTCTACAATCTGTGGTTAATGATTGAAGTACCTGCATAAGGAGGAATGAAAAAGTGCCCGCCTCAATATCCAACTACCGGATCGTACCGATGGACGAGCATCAAGCGGCTGAAATCTGTGAGTGGCGCTATGATCCCCCCTACAACATATACGGCTGGCTTCCCTGGGAACAAATGAAGGCACTTGAAGTCGAATTTGGAAGTCCCACGCTTCGCCAAGAGCAATATGTTGCCGTACTGAACGAAGAGAATGAGCTGACGGGATTTGCTCAATATTTTCCTATGGTCGGTGTGACCCGGCTGGGTCTTGGAATGCATCCCGAAAGATGCGGACATGGCACAGGCTCCGATTTTGTCCGGGCCATTGCCGAGGAAGCCAGACGACGTCATCCACAGAATGAAATTGACCTAGAGGTTCTCACCTGGAATCAGCGGGCTATACGAGCCTACAAGGCAGCTGGATTTGAGCTGACGGATACCTATGAACGTCAGACTCCAGATGGCAGAAAACCGTTCTATTGTATGGTATATCGTCCTGAACAACAGAACCGGGTTCTATAAATAAGAGCGCCTTCGCTATACAACCGCGATGTTGTGTAGCGAAGGCGCTCTTAATATATACAACAGATCATTATAAAATCAATGACTGCTGCGCATTTTTTCAAAAGCTTCATTATATTGTTGGGCTTCCTTAATATCTACGGCCATAATACCGCCATCGTCCCAAGAGGTCAAACGCAGAGTCACGGTCTTGTAATCAATCGTAATAAATGGATGGTGATTGAATGCCTCAGATATAGCGGCAACTTCATCCACGAATGCAATTCCCTTCATAAAACTGGAAAAATTATATTTCCGAACGATCCAACGTCCTTCCTCCAGTTCCCAGCCCTCCAGTTTCTCCAGATGTGCTTCAATCTCTTCTTGTGTAAAAGGCATGTTACGAACTCCTCCCCGTTTATACGGAAGCCTTTTAGCCGCTTACATACGGCCAAAACTACGATATATTGGTGTACATATTACCACGGCCCCGTTGATAAATCCATAAGACGGCCTTCAAATCAAAGGGACCGACGTCAGCTCCTCATCTCCGATGAGTACATAGATCCGGTGCTGCTCCGGCTCATAAATCACAACGCCGCTGCCTACAGTGATTATGGGCTCCGTACCCAATGCATAAAATAGGTCTTCTGCCAAAGCTTCATTGACTTCCTGACGCCCCACCGGGTCCAGCCTGTCCCAATCTTCTGCTTCCATTTCAAAAAATTCATAGCTATCTGGGATGCGTCCCACAGCCTCTGTCAAATCGTTCAAAATTTGTTCATACTCGCGCCCATGCTTTACTCCCATGCTATTTCCTCCAATGGTTCAGCGATTCAATACATAATCACTTTATTATACCGGAAATTCGCCCTTAACAAAAAAGAGAGTTTTGTCGATAAATACTATAATCCGTCTCATAATGACGCGCTTGGGGCAAGGACGACCCATGCGGCATGAAAGGATTCAAAATCTATTCTCATGGATGAGGTGTATCATGCAAATTACAACCATTATTGGACTTGTGCTCGGGCTTTTGTCACTGGTCGTCGGGATGATCCTGAAGGGCGCGCCAGTCGTCAATCTGGTCAATAATCCCGCTGCTTACATGATTATTTTCGTCGGAACAGCAGCAAGTATATTCATGGCGTTTCCGATGGATGACATGAAACGGGTGCCAAAGCTGTTTAAAATTATTTTCACCCAGCAGAAATTGCTGGATCGCAAGGAGCTTATCGGTACATTTACCGAATGGGCATCCATTACCCGTCGTGAAGGTCTGCTCGCGCTGGAATCCAAGGTCGAAGAGATCGACGATCCCTTTATGCGCGGCGGTATGCGAATGATTATCGATGGTAATGATCAGGAGTTCGTACGCGATGTTCTGATGGAAGACATTAACGCTACCGAAGATAGACACCGCGCTGGCGCACTGATTTTCTCCCAAGCCGGTATGTACGCTCCAACACTCGGGGTACTTGGTGCGGTTGTAGGTCTGATCGCCGCTCTGGCCGACCTTAGTGACATGGAAAAACTGTCCCATGCCATTGCAGCCGCTTTTATTGCAACGTTGCTCGGTATTTTTACAGGCTATGTCCTATGGCATCCAATGTCCAACAAGCTGAAACGGCTATCCAAGAAAGAAGTGGAACTTAAGTTAATGATGGTCGAAGGTCTGCTTTCCATTCAATCTGGTATCTCGACGATTGCCATCAGCCAGAAGCTAGCAATCTTCCTAACTCCAACCGAACGGGCTTCGATGACCCAGAAGGATGGCGATTCCAGTGAGTAAAAAGAGACATGAACCGCATGAAGAGCATGCTGACGAAAGCTGGCTGTTGCCATATTCCGACTTAATGACCCTTCTGTTGGCTCTTTTCATTGTCTTATTCGGTATGAGCTCGCTCGATGCCAAAAAATTTGAAACTATGGCTCAATCCCTGAGTTCAGCTTTTAGTGGCGGTACTGGCGTGCTGGATCACTCAGCCGCGAATCCGTCGTCACAATCCATGGATATGGGCAAAAATAAAGAAGAGGTATCACAACCCTTAAAATCGAAAGCCACTTCCACCTCTGATCTGCAAAAGCAACTCGCCCAGCGGGAAGAAGAAGATTTAAAGAAGCTTAAAAAGCAAATGGATCAGTATATTCAAAATAACGGCCTGTCCACCCTACTGAACACCAAGCTGAACCAATCCCAGCTGATGATCACCATTAGTGATAATGCCCTGTTTTCATCCGGGCAGGCCGAAGTAAAGCCAGAAGCGAGAAAGCTGGCCAAATCCATTTCCAGCATGCTCCAACAGTTTCCTGGTTATGACGTTATCGTATCAGGTCATACGGACAATGTACCTATTTCCAATAGTCAGTTCCCGTCCAACTTTGATTTGAGTGCCAAGCGTTCGCTCAATTTCTTGCGTATTTTGTTGCTCAATCCGCAGCTCGATCCTACCAAGTTTGTATCCATCGGATATGGCGAGTATCGACCATTGGCAGGCAATCAAACTGGAGCAGGACGCGCCAAAAACCGTCGTGTCGAAATTTCCGTTCTTCGCAAATATCAGAACGGTACACAAGTTATTAGTCCTACCTCAAGCTCGAATGAAGGTTGATCATGAATATGTTATATGAACAAAGGCACCGCCGCATTTTTTATGCAGCTGGTGCCTTTTACTTTAGGGATTTCTGTTCTCTAGCCCTGTCATATACGAGGGACAAGCGCTGTAGGCTATAAGAAGGCCTCTGGCATTAGCTAAGTGTATAATCAAGCATCTGGCCCAGTTCCAGCTTTTCAGCCTCTGTTAAATCACGCCAGGCGCCTTTCTGAAGGGATCCCAAACGAATATTCATGATTCGCAGGCGCTGCAGTTTCTTAACTTCATAACCGAAGGCAGCACACATACGTCGAATCTGACGATTTTTCCCTTCTGTCAGGATAATACGGAATACATACTCAGATACACGTGTTACTTCACAGGGCAGCGTTCGATGACCGAGTATCTTTACACCGCTGGACATCCCCTGCACAAAGGATGGTGTGACCGGACGATCCACTGTTACGATATATTCTTTCTCATGTTTGCCTTCTGCCCGTAAGATCTTATTCACAATGTCCCCATCATTGGTTAATAAAATGAGACCTTCCGAATCCTTATCCAGGCGTCCAATTGGAAATATCCGCTGCGGGTGCCCCACAAAATCGACAATATTGCCTCTAATGTGGCTCTCTGTCGTGCTTGTAATGCCCACTGGCTTGTTCAATGCAATATAGACGTGATCGGACTTATCGCGCAGTGGCTTGCCGTTCACACGGACGTCATCGCCTTCCTCCGCTTGACTGCCCAGCACGGCCACTTCGCCGTTAATCGTCACGCGGCCGCTCTCTACCAGCTTGTCCGCCTCCCGGCGCGAGCAAAAGCCAGTTTCGCTGATAAATTTGTTAATGCGCAACCTGTGTACCCTCCATTTCTACGAACACACTTCCTTCTGCCCCCAGCTCATTACTCAGGCTTGGCGATCGGAAGCTGCACGAGGGCGGTTGTTCCCTCTCCCTCTGTGCTTTCAATATCCAGTGTGCCTTTATGGCTCTGTATAATACGCTGGCTGACCATAAGCCCTAGTCCTGTACCTGTTTCTTTGTTTGTGACAAAAGGTTCTCCCAGCTTGGATAGCATTTCTGCGGGAATACCCGTTCCCTGGTCCCGTATGAAGATTTTAACGCTTTCTCCCTCTAAGAACAAATGAATTGTGATGATGCCACCTTTACTCATAGCCTCCATGCTATTTTTAAGTAAATTAATGAATACCTGTTTTAACTGATTTTCTTCAGCATATACCAAGGCAGGCTCGTCCGTGACCTGAAGGTTGAATACAATACCCAACAGATGCGCCTGGCTATCCAGTAAAGAAATAACATCACTCACAATATAACGAACATCTTTTTTCTGAAAATGCACTGCCTGTGGCTTCGCCAGTATTAAAAACTCGCTAACGATCAAATTGATGCGATCCAGCTCAGACATCATAATATCGTTGTGTTTCATATTCAACACTTGATTTTGCTGCTGTAGTTGTAGGAAGCCACGTAGCGTGGTTAATGGGTTACGAATCTCATGCGCTACGCCTGCCGCCAGTTGCCCTACGGTTGTCAGCTTCTCTGATCTACGCAGCAGTTCTTCCATCCGGTTGCGCCCCGTAATATCACGCGAAACACAGATAAAGCCTAAGATTTCGCCTTGTTCATCCAGAATAGGGGACGTACTCATACTAATCTCTACTGTACTTCCATCCTTACGCATTCGTAGGGTCTCACTTGATACGATGCTTTCTCCCTGAAGCAGGCTCTCCTTCTGAAATTCATACTCCTCTTGTTGCTGCGGAGGTACAAACTCCAGCTTACGGCCAACCAATTCCTTCTTAGTCCATCCGTACAAAGCTTCGAAGGCATGGTTAACCCGAATAACACGATCCTCCTGATCGGTTACATGAATCGCATCTGCCGTCTGATTAATAACCGATTCTAGATGCTCCTTTACAGAACGGTTTTCTTCATACATCTGTTCAAGTCTTCTCGTATACATCCCCAGATTGTAGGCCATCGCATTGATGCGCTCACCCAGCCGTGCAAGCTCATGGCCGCCCTTAATTTCTAGCCGTGTATCAAAATGGCCGTCAGCCATCTCGTTCACTTTTCCCAAAATCGACTGAATCGGACGGACAAATAGGCTGGCGAGCACATAGCTTCCAATGATCACAACCTCCAATAGAACAATGGAAATAGCAACTAAACTAATCAATTGCTTAGATATAACAGAAGCGATTGTATCATAATTCATGACAATACGAATGACATAGGCATCACGGTTTGTCGGATAAAAAGGTATGTAACTGACAAGCACTCGTTCGCCTTTAATATAGCAATCTTGTACGATACTCTCTCCCGAAAGGATCGCCCTTGACACGGCCAAACGATCCTCAGGCACTCTCGCTAGTTGATACGTGCCGAATTGAATCGGTTCGTTGTACATGTAATAGTGTTTTCGGTCGTTACCGTTCTTGTCCATCGTAGCGCCACCAAAGGTTGCAGGGTTGATTCCTGTTATCTCCAAAATGCGATAATCCACTTGCTGAGTCTGCTTCACAATCTCAGCTGGACTCAAGATAGGTATAAAATCCTGGACTGAAGTATCCTGGAAGGATACTCGAATTAAGTAATTGCGTTTTTGGTCATAATAAAATCCCCATTTATTAATATGTGAGGAGGCTGAATCTGTGTAATCAAAAGAACTGGTCCAAAAATGATCCAGATTCTGACCATGCGCCATGGCCACCTGTCCATGCTCATATAATTGGTCAACTGCATTTTTCCAATACCCCATTAATGGATCGGATGACGTTAGCTCTTTAGGATTCGAAGATTTGACAACCTTATACCCCTGTCCATCTCGGATCATCAAAGAGATATTAATATCCCTGTGGAGTGTAGCTATCTGTTGTAGCTGTTCCTGCTGGATATTTCGGATGTCGGGATCAAGCTGATTGGCAGCCAACGTAGCAGAGAGCCACAGATTATATCCGAGCTGCTTGTCAACAGCCTCCCAACTATGTCGGGTTTGTTCAATAGCTCCTCCGATGATTTTAGCCGTCAGAACCATTTTGGTTTCACTGTCACTTCTTAGATTTTCGTGGGTCGTGTAGTAATTGAGTGCGATGTTTAACAATAGGATAAACAGGACCGACCCCGACAAAATGATCGTTATTCTGATTTTTATCGACACACTGATTTCTCACCTCTTGCCGTATGCTGGCGATTACTGGCAATTGCTAACTCAATGATACCGTAATAGTGCCTGGGATACCAGCATTTACATTTACCGGATATACATAAATACACATCCTGTGAACAATGTTGTCAATAGGCGAGCATTTACCTACAATGTATTAAGATAATCATCCACATATAGTCCACAAATACACAGATGTTATTATAAACTGTGGATAAACCTGTGGACAAGTATGGTGTTATCCACAATTTTATTCACATCATGTTAACAACGGAATACTTGTTCGTTGGATAATTCCGCGTTTGAAAGGAGCATTTTCCCAGTGACCATTATGGATCACGCCTATTGGATGAGAGAAGCCATTCAGGAAGCGTACAAGGCAGAAGCGTTGGGTGAAGTCCCCATCGGAGCTGTCATTGTAAAAGATAATGAAATCATCGGTCGCGGCTACAATTTGCGCGAGACCGACACCGACCCAACTGCACACGCAGAGATGGTTGCCATCCGGCAGGCCAGTGAGCATTTGGGAGCTTGGCGCCTGCTGGATTGCAGGCTGTATGTCACTTTGGAGCCGTGTCCGATGTGCGCTGGAGCCATTGTGCAATCACGAGTCCCCCATCTCATATACGGCACCACAGATCCCAAGGCGGGCTGCGCAGGCACGCTAATGAATTTATTGCAGGAGCCTCGGTTCAATCATTGTACAGAAGTAACCAGTGGTGTACTTCAGGAGGAATGTGCCTCCATGCTAACAAACTTTTTTCGGCAGCTCCGGCAAAAAAGAGCGGCTGCCAAATTGTCTCCTCCTTCATCTCCATCCTGAGGAGGAAAAGTCTAAAGTTCTTCATCTCACTGCTAATTCCTCATGAAAGGAGATCATCCCATGCCTATGAGCTTGTATAATACGCCTCAAGGTATCTTTTTATGTCCCCTAAGCTTGGAGGATGGAGAAGCTCTTCTCGCCCTTAGGCTTCGAAATAGGGACTCTCATGCGCCCTATGAACCGCTGTATGAGGATTCATTTTTCACTTTAGAGAAACAGCAGGATTACATCCGTGAGAGATTGCGCCAAGCGGAAGAAGATCGAGGATACTTGTTTGGTATCTTTCTCCTAAAACAAGAACGGCTGATAGGTTATATCTCTATTTCCAATCTGGTGCGTGGAGTTGGACAATTCGCCGATGTCGGCTATATGATGGATCAACATGAGCAGGGAAAAGGGCATATGACGGCTGCCTTAAAATTGATCATACAGTATGCCTTCCGTGCCTTATCTCTACATCGCCTCCAAGCAGGCACCCTTCTCCATAATGATCGCTCACAACGCGTATTACAGAAGTGTGGCTTTCAGCCAGAAGGTATTGCTCGCAAGCTGGTACAGATTCAGGGCGAATGGCAGGATCATCAGATGTTCGGAATTCTAGCTGAGGATCACGTGTGACGAATCTCAATAACCGCACGGAGGATAACTTATTCATAAACAAAAAAAACCGCCCGGCCTACGCCGAGCGGTTTTCTTACATCACATTCGAAGGAATGATGTTTGTAATCATGTTACCTCCTAATTAAGGAGATACAGTTTGCATTTTTTGTTGTAGCTGTTCAATAGTCAGGACTTGATCAGCTGTTGGAATACCCACTTTAAATGCTGCTTTTTCATTGATTTTGCTGTATTGCGAGTAGCCTGTTACAGACAATTTCACATTGTCTTTCGTAGAAGGATCATTCACTTCCACGTTCGCATTCAGATCTTGATACACAGGAACGTTATCCTTGTTCAGAGCAGTGTTAATGTCAAACTGTTTCACTGTCAAATAGTTCTTCAACTCATCCAGCTTTTTGCTGACTTCGCTGGTGTTGGATTGCAGTTCTTTCTTCGCTTCAGCCAGTTCTTCCTTCTTCACTTGAAGCATGCTAGCATATTCGTCTTTAGACATAATATCTAGGACCTTAGGAAGCGCCTTAGTAATAAATGTATTAGTCGCTTGCTTCACATTGTCGTTCGTGATTTTAAATTGAACCACTTGTTTAGCTTCAACGCCTTGCGGCAATTTAGCATCTTTAGGATCAATATCAAAGAAATACGTAGCTTGATCATACTCATTCATAATCGCAGCAATCACTTCGTTCGCAAATTTCTGCGATTTTTCCTGATCCATAGTTGCAGGGTTAAACTCTTGTCCTGATTGTTTAGCCAGTTCTTGTGGATCAATGAGTAGGAATTTACCTACAACATCCTGTGGAAGCGGGTAAAATGGAATATTAGGAATTTTAACGTACAATTTATCTTTAGTCATTACCATTGGAATCGTAAAGCTGGTAGAAAGATCACCTTTCAAATGAATGCCCAGCGTCATTTCAGATTGGAAAGGCTCTTTTTGGTATACACCATCCATTGTAATATCAGCATTTTTCAGCATGCTAGTTACCATTGCACTTTGCTCAGCTGGAACAGAGGCAGAGGTAATTGTCAGTTCCTTAACGGTAAATTGACTTTTGGATTCATAGGAATTCAGCTTCATAGCATTTGCTGTACCGGTCGTAACAGCTTCCTTCGGTTCTAACTTCTTGCTACAACCTACCAGCGCTACCGTCATAAGCAACACCATAGTGAGGACCAAGACGGATAATTTTTTACTCATTGTGTAGATTCTCTCCTCTCAAATTAACCCCTTTTTTTATGCTATAAAAAAATACACACCTTCTATTTTAACTCATATTCACAAACGGCGAAACACTTATTGGAAAATTTTCTTACAATAAGCACAAAGACACCCTGGCTCTTTAACCAGGGTGTACTATACTTTGTAATATTTTTAGGAGTAAAGTCTGACTGCTTATGAACCTTGTCTGTTGTGGTGATCGACGTGATTCCGCTGTTTCACCTTCTTGGAACCGGATAGGGGCTCTTGTTGATGACTACGCTCACGCTTTTCATTACTTCCGCCAGAATCCTGGGCCTCGGGAACAGGAACAGCTCTAGGCTTGCCCATTTACGCATCCTCCATTCTAAGTCTAAATTATTGGTACATCAACAAATCCGTTTATTACCATTTAAAATAGGACTATAGATGGGTCAGATCTTCCGTTTTATCGTGATTCAGTGAATCCTGATGACGACGATCATTACGATCCTGCTGCACTTGCTGTGCCTGATGACTATTTACTGGACGTTGCTCCAAATCATCGACAATGTTGGACAGGTTTTTATCCATTCCATTTTTGGCCTTTGTCATGTCGCCTTCCTCCTCATTCCTTCATGACTACGAGTGCGTTAATGACTGTAATGTTTGGGCACATTGGTGAATGTGCCGAGTATAATCGGACACCAGCTGTTGAATGATATCTGTTCGTTCATCCACAGACCGCCCGTCGCGCTCTACATCGACTAAGCTAACTTGTACTTCCCGGGAATCTACATACGTACACGCAAAATCAAAGGAGTACATTTGTCGGCCTTCTACCTCGATATGGATTCGTATAGCCCGGTTATCGGCTTCATCTGCCTGTACCTGTGTTTTATCCCCTGAATTCAAAAGAATCGGCAGTTGTTCCTGCCAGGCCTCTACCAGCTTTTGCTGATCTACTGTCATTTCTCGATTCATGCCAGCACCTCCACATCTGATAACGTGTGAAAAAAACAGGCTTTTTATACAACAAAAAAGCCATTCTTCACGATTCCTGATCATTAGCATATAGAACCTAATGTACCAGCTATCGTATTTGAATGGCTTGGTTTTATTTAGAATATGGCGGAGAGGATGGGATTCGAACCCATGTGAGCTTGCACTCTAACGGTTTTCAAGACCGCCCCGTTATGACCGCTTCGGTACCTCTCCAGGTGGTAAATGGATAAAGCTGCTTCCCTCTATCAAACAACTCAGGCGCAACAAAATTATTTTACCACAGAATTTTTAAGAATGCAAGGCTTACTGTTTAGGAGTTATAACCTCAATGCCTCGCATATATGAACGCAGCACTTCGGGAATCACAATGCTTCCGTCCTCTTGCTGATAGTTCTCCAAAATAGCAGCTACAGTCCGCCCTACAGCCAATCCTGAACCGTTCAGCGTATGTACAAATTCAGGCTTTGCCTTCGCATCTGGACGAAACCGGATGTTTGCACGACGTGCTTGGAAGTCTTCTGTGTTGGAACAGGAAGAAATCTCACGGTACATGCCGCTCTCAGGCAACCATACTTCCAGATCGTACGTTTTGGCAGACGTAAACCCCATATCCCCTGTGCAAAGTGCCAGCACCCGATATGGAAGTCCGAGCAGCTGCAAAACACGCTCAGCGTTATTCGTCATTTTCTCTAATTCTTCATAAGAGGTATCCGGATGAACCAGCTTAAGCATTTCCACCTTATTGAACTGATGCTGACGAATCAAGCCACGTGTATCACGTCCTGCAGATCCTGCCTCTGAGCGAAAGCAAGAGCTGTATGCCACATAATATTTAGGAAGCTGATCTGCATTCATAATCTCTTCACGGTGGTAGTTCGTTACCGGAACTTCGGCCGTAGGAATGAGATAATACTCAGTATCACGCAATTTAAACAAATCTTCTTCAAACTTTGGAAGCTGACCCGTTCCGTACAGACTGTCCCGATTTACAATGTATGGAGGTAGCATTTCTTCATAACCATGCTCACTGCTGTGCAGATCCATCATAAAGTTAATTAGCGCACGTTCCAAACGCGCTCCCAGTCCCTTATAGAACGTAAAGCGAGAACCTGTCACCTTAGCTGCAGCCTCAAAATCAAGAATATCTAGATCCTGAGCCAACTCCCAATGTGCTTTGGGTGTAAAAGAAAACTCGCGCGGCTCTGACCAGCGACGAATTTCCACATTGTCCTCTTCAGAAGCACCTACAGGCACAGTCTCATTGGGGATATTAGGAATCGACATCACCAGTTCGTCGATCTGAACTTCCAGTTCACGCACTTGCTCATCCAATTCTTTAATACGATCGGAGACCTGGCGCATTTCAGCAATAAGATCATCCGCATTTTCCTTATTCTTCTTCAACTTGGCTACTTCACCAGATACGACATTCCGACGATTTTTGAGTCCTTCACTTTCCTGAAGCAACTCACGACGG
The DNA here is from genome assembly GCF_000237325.1 of Paenibacillus polymyxa M1. Taxonomy (NCBI): domain Bacteria; kingdom Bacillati; phylum Bacillota; class Bacilli; order Caryophanales; family Paenibacillaceae; genus Paenibacillus; species Paenibacillus polymyxa. The sequence continues at coordinate 123,269 of NC_017542.1, read as the reverse complement.
CTTACATCCAGATCTGTAAAACCATTAATCAGATCCAGAGATTTACCTCTGTTCTGTAAAGCTTTCTCAACCCGACCAAGCTCATTACGCAAAATCTTTATATCTAACACAGGTGATCCCTCCTACACTACAAACCTGACTTTCCGCTATCCGCGGACCATATCCACAAAATACTGATGTAACCGGAAATCGTCTGTTAATTCCGGATGGAAGGATGAAGCCAGCAAATGACCCTGACGGGCTGCCACAATCTCGCCGTTATACTCAGACAGCACATCTACTCCCATTCCGACAGATTGTATTAAAGGCGCGCGTATAAACACCGCACGAACCGGCTCCTCAATCCCTTTAATGTTCAAGTCTGTTTCAAAGCTTTCCCGTTGGCGACCAAAAGCATTACGCGATACTGTAATATCCATTAGTCCCAAATGTGCTTCTTCCTGTCCTTGAATCGTTTTGGCCAATACAATCAATCCCGCGCAAGTGCCAAATACAGGCTTGCCTTGATTGGAAAATTGACGTATAGCCTCTATAAAATCATACTTGCGCATTAGCTTGCCGATAGTTGTGCTCTCACCACCGGGAATGATAAGACCGGACAGCTCATCGAGCTGTTCGATCTTCTTCACTGCTATACCTTCAGCACCTGCACGTTCAACGCTTCGTATATGCTCAGCCACAGCGCCTTGCAGTGACAATACTCCTATTTTCATGCCGGCCCCTTCTTTCTTACCAACCACGATCCTGCATGCGCTCATGCGATGCCAGTTTGGAAATTTCAATGCCTTTCATAGGTGTTCCCAAATTCTTGGACACTTCTGCAATCAGCTTGTAATCTGTGTAATGAGTGGTCGCTTCCACAATTGCCCGTGCAAATTTCTCAGGGCTGTCCGACTTGAAGATACCAGAGCCTACAAAGACACCATCAGCGCCTAAATGCATCATCAACGCAGCATCCGCAGGTGTTGCTACACCGCCTGCTGCAAAGTTGACCACTGGTAGCTTACCAAGCTCATGCACTTCCAACAGCAGTTCATAAGCAACTCCGAGGTTTTTCGCTTCTGCATACAGCTCGTCCTTCGACAGGTTTTGCACCTTGCGAATTTGACCATTAATAAACCGCATGTGACGAACAGCCTCAACAATATTTCCAGTTCCCGGCTCACCCTTTGTACGGATCATAGATGCGCCTTCACCGATACGACGCAATGCTTCCCCTAGATCCTTGGCTCCACAAACAAATGGAACAGTGAACTCCCGCTTATCGATATGGAACACCTCATCTGCAGGTGTCAATACTTCACTCTCATCGAGATAGTCAACACCGAGAGATTCGAGTACCTTTGCCTCAACAAAGTGACCAATACGAGCCTTAGCCATAACAGGAATAGAAACAACCTTCATAACCTCTTCCACAATCGTAGGGTCAGCCATACGAGCAACCCCACCAGCTGCACGGATATCCGAAGGCACTCGTTCAAGAGCCATTACGGCTGTAGCGCCTGCTGCCTCTGCAATTTTAGCCTGTTCAGCGTTCATGACATCCATGATTACGCCACCTTTTTGCATCTCTGCCATACCTCTTTTTACACGCGAAGTTCCCGTTTCCATGTCGTTGCCTCCTGTAAGGGTTACGTTTAGATTCTAACTTAAGATTTTACCGTACGAACACCAAATACACAATCATTTCAAGTTACAAAATAAGTAATGCAGGACACGTTAGGTCGATTAGCATTTCATCTTTAGAAGAGATTCTTAATTCCCTGGAACAAATCGCCGAAGAAATCACCAATTGCCCGGAAAAGCATTCGGAACCAACCGCCCTCTTCTACTGCCGTAGTTGTAACCAAATCAACAGTTTTCGTCTGGCCTTTATCCACGCCATCCGTTTTGTATGTGTACGTAATCGTACCGACTTTAGCCCCTTGTTTCAAAGGTGCCACGAGAGAGCTTGCTGGTGTTATGTTCGTTGTAAAGGTTACCTTAGGATTGCTTGCACCCTTAGGTACGATAAAACTTACTGCATCTTTTGTGACAATCGGCACTTCTGTTTCCGTACCTTTGGTTACAGGCACATTCTCAACGCCCTTAACCACCGTCTTTGGAGCAACAACCTGCTTCACTTCAAAGTTATCAAAGCCATAGTTCAGTACTTTAGCCGTCTCTGTAAAACGATGAGGCTCTGAATCTGCTCCCATAACTACACTAATGAGACGCATTCCATTACGCTCAGCCGTACCTGTAAAACAGTTTCCAGCATTGCTCGTATGGCCCGTTTTCATACCGTCCAAGCCAGGATAAGCAAATTTTCTAAAGTTAGTAATATTTTTGTTTGCTTCTAGCATCCAGTTATAGTTAATAATCGGTGCTTTGTCGGTTGGACGGAATTTGTACGATTGAATTGTGGTAAACCGTGTATAATCCGGATGGTCCTTAATGATGTAACCTGCCAGAGTAGCTGCGTCTCTCGCAGTCATCACAGTTTCCCGGTCAGTGTCCGGTTGAAATCCTGTAGGCATATCCTTACGGTCCAAGCCAGTCGAGTTGATAAAATACGTATTTTTCATACCCATTCTCTGAGCTGTTTCATTCATTAGTTTTACAAAATCCTGCTCGGTTCCAGATACGCGTTCAGCAAGAGCTACTGTGGCATCATTGGCAGAACCTACTGCCATGGCAATATAAAGCTCTTCTACCGTATGTTGATCCCCTTGAGCCAAAAAAATACGTGATCCGATACTCTTAGAAGCATTCTCGTTAACCGTAACCTTATCCGTCCACTTAAGTTTTCCTTGCTTAACCTGCTCCGCTACGAGGTACTCTGTCATCATTTTGGTCATACTGGCTGGCGGAAGCGGCTCATCTGGATTCATAGAGAGCAAAACCTGCCCAGTGGAAGGCTCAATCAAAATGGCCGAACGAAGTGCCAGACTAGGGGGGTTAATGGAACCTGTTCCCGTGATATTCGTTGCCTCTGTTGCCGCTCCAGCAGCAAAAGTAGCCACGCTTGAATCGAAATTGCCTACAACTGGCAAGGCCGACATATACATCATATTAAGCACCATGACTGCAGTCACACTCTTTTTAATCATGCTGCGTTTATTATTCTTTTTAAAATTGTTCGCTTTCAAATGAATACAAACTCCTCTCGTACCTCAACCCGATCCGCTATGTATAACGAGACGGTGGTTACAGCCTTTACTTGGCCAAAGAATTAATGTTTTAGTGTTATACAATTTAATGTCATTTCGTTTCCTAAGATATAGCTTGTCATAAGCATTCTACTGCTCGAATCTTCTTAACTGGTAGGAATCATCCAAAATACCTATGTGTCCTAATTCATCAATAACCTCATGAGAAGGCGGACACTTGTCTATTCTATCACAGGGGTATCTCTAAAAAAAGACAGGCAGAGCGAAATGCGCTCTGCCTGTCGTCAAGTCAAATACAGCTGAATTTTATAGAGAGTAGTTTGGCGCTTCTTTCGTAATCTGCACATCATGCGGATGGCTTTCGCGCAGACCTGCACCTGTAATACGGATAAAGCTTGTATCGTTACGAAGCTCTTCAATATTAGCAGTACCACAATACCCCATACCGGAGCGAAGACCGCCCAAAAGCTGGTGAACAGTGTCGGAAAGTGGTCCTTTATAAGCAACGCGTCCCTCAATGCCTTCCGGTACCAATTTCTTGTCGTCATCTTGGAAATAACGATCTTTACTACCTTGCTTCATCGCAGCCATAGAGCCCATACCACGATATACTTTGAAGCGACGTCCTTGATAAATTTCCGATTCGCCTGGGCTCTCTTCCGTACCTGCAAAAAGACTTCCCAGCATTACTGCAGAAGCCCCTGCCGCAATGGCCTTTGTAATTTCACCGGAGTATTTAATACCTCCATCTGCAATAATCGGAATATTATATTCACGTGCTACTGTTGCACAATCATAAATAGCTGTTATTTGCGGAACACCAATCCCTGCAATTACGCGTGTTGTACAGATAGAGCCTGGGCCAATACCAACCTTAACGACCGATGCTCCTGCTTCAATCAATTCACGCGTTCCGTCACCCGTAGCTACATTACCTGCTACAATCGTCAGATCAGGATAAGTTTTACGCAACTCGCGGACTGCTTCAATAATGTTAATATGATGACCATGAGCGGAATCCACAACAATCAAATCCACACCAGCTTTTACAAGTGCTTCAGTCCGTTCAAACGTATCCTTGGAAATGCCGACAGCCGCACCGACCAGAAGACGCCCTTGTGCATCCTTCGCTGCGTTCGGAAACTGAATAGCTTTCTCAATATCTTTGATGGTGATCAGACCTTTGAGGTAGTTCCCTTCATCGACCAGAGGAAGCTTTTCAATTTTATGCTTTTGCAAAATGACTTCCGCTTCCTGTAAAGTCGTGCCTACTGGTGCAGTTACCAATTCTTCCTTTGTCATGACTTCACTAATTTTAAGATCAAAATTGTGAATAAAGCGAAGATCACGGTTAGTAATAATACCCACCAGTTTGTTCTCTTCGTTTACAACAGGCACACCTGAAATACGGTATTTACCCATAACAGCCTCAGCATCGGACACCAAGTGATCCGGAGTCAATGAGAATGGGTTGGTGATAACACCGCTCTCTGAGCGTTTAACCCGATCTACCTCTACCGCTTGCTGCTCAATCGACATATTTTTATGAATTACACCGATACCGCCCTCACGAGCCATCGCAATTGCCAACACTGCCTCAGTAACAGTATCCATACCAGCACTCATCAAAGGAATGTTCAGCTTCACGTTATCACTCAAACGAGTCGCTACGCTTACTTCTTTGGGCAGTACCACCGACTTACGAGGTACTAACAAAACATCGTCAAAGGTAAGGCCTTCCTTACCGAATTTATCTTCCCACACCAAGATGATCCTCCTTCAAAATGTTTAGTCTGTATTGGTCTTGTTGTCTGTCCGACATGGACAAATCAAGGCTCTCTGAAAATATATTATTGCAATCTTAGCAAAGCGGTATAGGGGTGTCAAGCCTTCATCAACAGCCCTAACCCGTAGTATTCCCCTGTACAAACAACTGTACTCCTACGAAGGACAACCATTATAAACAAACGGTTTTAAGGATAACTACCTACTTACAAAAGTATATTTTACTTTGAGTAAGCAACAGAGAAGTAAGAATATAAGTAATTTCAACTACATGCAAAAAAGGACCATGATCTCAATAAGATCATGGTCCTTTTTACTTGTTGCTTGGCAACGTCCTACTCTCCCAGGACCCTGCGGTCCAAGTACCATCGGCGCTGGAGGGCTTAACGGTCGTGTTCGGGATGGGTACGTGTGGAACCCCTCCGCTATCGCCACCAAACATGAATTTGCCTCGCAAATTCTAACTTCAAGGTTACACCCTGAAAACTGGATCCGAAACTTCCTTGCGTCTTATCTTAGGATAAGCCCTCGACCGATTAGTATTGGTCAGCTCCATGCATTACTGCACTTCCACCCCCAACCTATCTACCTCGTCGTCTTCAAGGGGTCTTACATACTGGGAAATCTCATCTTGAGGGGGGCTTCACGCTTAGATGCTTTCAGCGCTTATCCCTTCCGTACATAGCTACCCAGCGGTGCTCCTGGCGGAACAACTGGTACACCAGCGGTACGTCCATCCCGGTCCTCTCGTACTAAGGACAGCTCCTCTCAAATTTCCTACGCCCACGACAGATAGGGACCGAACTGTCTCACGACGTTCTGAACCCAGCTCGCGTACCGCTTTAATGGGCGAACAGCCCAACCCTTGGGACCTACTTCAGCCCCAGGATGCGATGAGCCGACATCGAGGTGCCAAACCTCCCCGTCGATGTGGACTCTTGGGGGAGATAAGCCTGTTATCCCCAGGGTAGCTTTTATCCGTTGAGCGATGGCCCTTCCATGCGGTACCACCGGATCACTAAGCCCGACTTTCGTCCCTGCTCGACTTGTAGGTCTCGCAGTCAAGCTCCCTTCTGCCTTTGCACTCTTCGAATGATTTCCAACCATTCTGAGGGAACCTTGGGGCGCCTCCGTTACTCTTTAGGAGGCGACCGCCCCAGTCAAACTGCCCACCTGACACTGTCCTCGTACCGGATCACGGTACCAAGTTAGAACCTAGATACGATCAGGGTGGTATCCCAAGGATGCCTCCTCTCAAGCTGGCGCTCAAGATTCTACGGCTCCCACCTATCCTGTACAGATCGTACCCAAATTCAATATCAAGCTGCAGTAAAGCTCCATGGGGTCTTTCCGTCTTGTCGCGGGTAACCTGCATCTTCACAGGTATTAAAATTTCACCGGATCTCTCGTTGAGACAGCGCCCAAGTCGTTACGCCATTCGTGCGGGTCAGAATTTACCTGACAAGGAATTTCGCTACCTTAGGACCGTTATAGTTACGGCCGCCGTTTACTGGGGCTTCGGTTCATAGCTTCGCCCGAAGGCTTACCACTCCCCTTAACCTTCCAGCACCGGGCAGGCGTCAGCCCGTATACTTCGCCTTGCGGCTTCGCACAGACCTGTGTTTTTGCTAAACAGTCGCTTGGGCCTTTTCACTGCGGCCCCCTCGGGCTATTCACCCTACCGAGGCACCCCTTCTCCCGAAGTTACGGGGTCATTTTGCCGAGTTCCTTAACGAGAGTTCTTCCGCGCGCCTTAGAATTCTCTTCTCGCCTACCTGTGTCGGTTTGCGGTACGGGCACCTTCTCCTGGCTAGAGGCTTTTCTTGGCAGTCTGAGATCATGACCTTCGCTACTCTAATTTTCGCTCCCCATCACAGCCCAGCCTTAACGATGTGCGGATTTGCCTACACATCAGCCTCACTGCTTAGACGGACATCCATCAGTCCGCGTCACTACCCTACTGCGTCACCCCATTGCTCACAACGGATTACGGTGGTACAGGAATTTCTACCTGTTGTCCTTCGACTACGCCTATCGGCCTCGCCTTAGGTCCCGACTTACCCTGAGCGGACGAACCTTCCTCAGGAACCCTTAGGCTTTCGGCGGATCTGATTCTCACAGATCTTTTCGTTACTCATACCGGCATTCTCACTTGAATGCAGTCCAGCGCTCCTTCCGGTACACCTTCAACCCGCATTCAACGCTCCCCTACCCCTGATGCAAAGCATCAAGCCATAGCTTCGGTGGTGTGTTTAGCCCCGTTACATTTTCGGCGCAGAGTCACTCGACCAGTGAGCTATTACGCACTCTTTCAATGGTGGCTGCTTCTAAGCCAACATCCTGGTTGTCTGTGCAACTCCACATCCTTTCCCACTTAACACACACTTGGGGACCTTAGCTGATGGTCTGGGCTGTTTCCCTTTCGACAATGGATCTTAGCACTCACTGTCTGACTCCCGGAACTAAATCTATGGCATTCGGAGTTTGACTGAGCTTGGTAACCCTTGCGGGCCCCGCACCCAATCAGTGCTCTACCTCCACGATTCTTTTTTCCGAGGCTAGCCCTAAAGCTATTTCGGGGAGAACCAGCTATCTCCGGGTTCGATTGGAATTTCTCCGCTACCCCCACCTCATCCCCGCATTTTTCAACATGCGTGGGTTCGGGCCTCCAGTGCGTGTTACCGCACCTTCACCCTGGACAGGGGTAGATCACCCGGTTTCGGGTCTACGTCCACGTACTCATTCGCCCTATTCAGACTCGCTTTCGCTGCGGCTTCAGCTCTTCACCTTAACCTTGCACGGGAACGTAACTCGCCGGTTCATTCTACAAAAGGCACGCCATCACCCATAGATCGGGCTCTGACTTCTTGTAAGCACACGGTTTCAGGATCTATTTCACTCCCCTTCCGGGGTGCTTTTCACCTTTCCCTCACGGTACTGCTTCACTATCGGTCGCCAGGGAGTATTTAGCCTTGGCAGATGGTCCTGCCGGATTCATACGGGGTTTCACGTGCCCCGCACTACTCGGGATCCGTCTCGGAGGGAACAAGTTTTGAACTACAGGGCTTTTACCTTCTCTGGCGGGCCTTTCCAGACCTCTTCATCTAACCGGTTCCTTTGTAACTCCATGTGAGACGTCCCACAACCCCAAGAAGCAAGCTCCTTGGTTTGGGCTAATCCGCGTTCGCTCGCCGCTACTGACGGAATCACTATTGTTTTCTCTTCCTCAGGGTACTTAGATGTTTCAGTTCCCCTGGTCTGCCTCTCACTCACCTATGAATTCAGTGAGTAGTGACTGTCGATGAAGACAGCCGGGTTTCCCCATTCGGACA